>OMZQ01000056.1 GCA_900315595.1 uncultured Eubacteriales bacterium
GGTGAACCTGCTTTTCATACAGCCCAGTCTCAGTTCGAACTCCGCACAATTTTTTCTTTAAAAATTTGGCGGTAGGTGAGCCGACCGCTTAGGAGGCGGCCGCTCTATCCGGCTGAGCTACGTGGGCGTTTGCCTTGTTATTGTAATCACGAAGGGGAGAAAAGTCAAGTGCTTTTCTCCCCTTTTGGGCTGCGGTTTCTCCCCTTTTGGGCTGCGGTTTCTCCCCTTTGGGGCTGCGGGTGATGATCGGGACGGGCTTCGCGTCAGATCATGCTGGGTTCCCAGGATGCGGGGGCCTCCAGGTCCATCAGCGAAAGGAGGGTCGGGGCGACGTTTGCCAGGCCAAAGCTCCCGTCCTTGAATTCGTGCCGGTTGTCCGGGTCGTAGATGATGAAGGGAACCGGGTTCAGGCTGTGGGCCGTGCGGACGGAGGTCTTGCCCTTCTTGGTCTCAAGCATCTGGTCGGCGTTGCCGTGGTCGGCGGTCACGCAGACCACGTAGCCGTACCGGTCGGCGGCCTCGATGATCCTGCCGACGCCCTCGTCCACGGCCTCCATCGCGGTGATGACGGCTTCCAGCACCCCGGTGTGGCCCACCATGTCGCCGTTCGGGAAGTTGCAGCGCAGGAAGTCGAAGGAATGGGAGGCCATGTTTTCCACCATCCGGTCGGTGATCTCCTTCGCCTTCATGACGGGCGCCTGCTCAAAGGGGATGACGTCGGAGGGGATCTCCTCGTAGACCTCAAGGCTCTCGTCTACCTTGCCGGAGCGGTTGCCGTTCCAGAAGTAGGTCACGTGTCCGTACTTCTGCGTTTCGGACAGGGCGTATTCACGGACGCCCGCCTTGCAGAGCACCTCGGTCAGCGTATCCCGGATCATGGGCGGCTCGACCAGATAGGAGGTCGGGATCTTGAGATCGCCGTCGTACTGGAGCATTCCGGCGAACTTGACGCCGGTGTAGCCCGGGCGGTCGAACTTGTCAAAGTCTGCGCGGTCGAAGGCCAGGGAGATCTCCTGCGCACGGTCGCCGCGGAAGTTATAGAGGATCACGCTGTCGCCGTTCTCGATCTTGCCGACAGGCTTGTCATTCTCGGCGATCACGAAGGCGGGCAGGTCCTGGTCGATGCAGCCGGTCTCGGCGCGGTAGGTCTCGATGGCCTCGCGCGCGGAGGTAAACTTGCGGCCTTCGCCGAGGACGTGGGTCTTCCACCCGGCTTCGACCATGCCCCAGTTGGCCTGATAACGGTCCATCGTGATCTGCATTCTGCCGCCGCCGGAGGCAATGCGGTAGTCGTGCTCCGCGTCGCGGAGCTCAGCCAGAACGGTCTCAAGCTGATCCACGTATTCGAGCGCGGAGGTCGCAGGCACGTCGCGTCCGTCGAGCAGGACGTGGCAGCGCACGTTCCGGATGCCCTCCTCCCTTGCGCGGCGGAGCAGGGCGATCAAATGGGAGATGTTGGAATGGACGTTGCCGTCGGAGAGCAGGCCGAGGAAATGCAGGGTCCTGCCGTTTTGCAGGCAGTTGGCGGCAAGCTCGGTCCAGGCGGCGGATCGGAAGATCTGTCCGTTCTCAATGGATTCCTGCACCAGCTTCGCGCCCTGGGAATAGATCTGGCCGCAGCCGAGGGCGTTGTGACCGACCTCGGAATTGCCCATATCGTCGTCCGTGGGCAGTCCGACGGCTGTGCCGTGGGCCTTCAGCCAGGTATAGGGACAGGTTGCAAAGAGGCGGTCGAGATTCGGGGTATCGGCGCGGGCAACGCAATCGCCTTCTCCGCCGTCGCCGCGGCCGACGCCGTCCATGATGACCAGAACAACGGGTTTTTTCATATCGGTTTCCTCCAAAATCTTAGATTTTCAGTCAGTAAGATTTTACACGATTTCGGAAAAAAACACAATAGACAATTCATTCAAAAATGTCTGCCTCCGGGTGAAATTTTTCATTGAAACGATGAACTGCTTACTTGTTCTTCAGCAGGACCTCGGCGGCGTCGCCGTAGTTGACCATCGCGACCATCAGGTCCTTCAGGTTCTGCGGCGCGGAGGCGTTGTTGT
>OMZQ01000055.1 GCA_900315595.1 uncultured Eubacteriales bacterium
GATAGTGTGAAAACACTAGGCACAAGCCGAGCCAGTCTGAATGGCACAGCAAACAAGCCCGCGAAAAGCGAGCGCAGAAAGGGAGAGAGGCTACCCAGCTAGAGGTTCCAAGGAGATAAAACCTTCGGGGACAAGACCAAGAGAAACGAGAAGTTTAACCGCGTCCTTGGCAGAGGACAGAGTCTGTTTTTTTCTCAATTCCTCGGGCATATCGAACTTATGAAGGTCGCAGGGATTGAACACCTCGCCGGATTGCAGCATGGCGAAGATGGCAGTCAACATCATGCGGGCAATGGCAATGATAGCGCGTTTCTTACCGCGACGCTTCATAATACGTTCGTACTTTGTTCTGAAGTAGGGACTTTTCTGGGTAGCCTTGACGGCAGCGTGAGCAGCCTCAACCAAAGCAGGCTTGAGGTAAACGCCAGCGCGGCAAATCCTGACAGATTTCTTCTTACCGGCGGACTCGTTGTTGCCAGGCGTCAGGCCAGCCCAACGACACAGGCGCCTGGAGGAGCCGAATTCGGACATGTCTGTGCCAATCTCCGAAATGATCGTAATGGCAAGACGGCGATCAATACCGGGAATGGTACAAAGCAGGGCAATCTGACCTTCGTAGTCGGCAACAAGTCCTGCGATGACATTATCGATTTGCGCAATACGCTTGTCGATATCGTCAAAGTGCCCTTGAACGATGCGGACGCGCTCCTTCTGCTCAGCGGTCATATTGAAGCCCTTGACGGCCTCAACCACATCTGAAGCTTTCTTCTTCAGAGAACCGCGGAGCAGGAAAACGCAATAGTTGGGATCGACAGTGTCCGTATCCAGCAGGTAGTTTTCGATAGCCGTGGCGGACACGCCAAACATATCGGAGACGACAGCGTCCAGCGTCAGGTTGCACACAGTGAAAGCGTTTTGAAAGCGATTCTTTTCACTGGAACGCATGGACACGAGCTTGCTCCGATAGCGGGTGAACTCACGGAGGATACGGATATCCTTGATGGGGATGTAGCTTCCGGGGACCAATCCCATGCGGAACAGGTCGCCGATCCACTTGGAATCCTTCTTGTCGTCCTTGTTGCCCTTTACGGCGGAAACCCACTTGGGATTGGCAATAACGACATTGATGGAAGCCGCCTCAAGAACATTCCAGACTGGAACCCAGTACTTGCCGGTGCTCTCCATACAGACATCCTTGCAGTTGTTGTCAAGGAGCCACTGCTTGAAGTCAAGCAGGCCACTGTAATAGGTGGAGAAGCGCTTTTGCCGGTACTTGGGGAAGATGCTGTTGGTCGTAGTGATGATTGTGGCGACGAGAAAGGTCTTGTGCACATCGACGCCGCAACAGACGGGGTAAACCAGACGCATATCCATCCTCCTTCCTGCATTTGGAAGAGAGAGACGGTGACTGCGCCACCACACAATAAACCTAAGAGTTTATACAATTCTTAGTGTACGGACTCAAACGACACACTTATTTGTGCTTGAAAGGCGACGCTCACACTGATTAGTATACTGCCTTTGCGACTGAAGAGTTGCGTGCAACTCTCTCCTCCGTGCTTTGTAGTGTGTCTCTCTCAAGTACACTATACCAGAAAACGGGAAATCCTGCGGCACTCGTTTTCATCTCTATTTGTGCCGGCTGCCGCGCCGGCATGTGGATTAGTATGAACAGTACAATAGATTTCAGATCAGACAGAACGGATCATAGAAGAAAACGCATACAGGACGTAGAGATAGACAGAGCCTACCATCCGGAGGAGGATGACCCATGAAAAACATCAAAAAAAACCTTATCCCTGCTGATTGCGATGCTGCTTGCGCTGGCGCTGCCGGCGGAGACCATTGCGGAGGGCCTGAGCATCGAGTACGACGCCGCGCCGGCGCAGGTCGAAAATGCGGTTTTCGAATAGAACGATGTGTTTGAGGCGGAGGATCCGCTTGGAGCGGACGTTCCGTCGCAGGCCGACCCGGACGTGGGAACCGGCGAGGCGGAGGACGAGACCCTCAGCGCCGGCGACATCGACGCGGCCGTCCCCGAGGGGGGCGAGCTGTCGCTGGGCGAGGACGAAGCGCCGGCCGAGGCGGAATCGGGCGAAAACATCCCCGAGCCGGGCGAATCACTGGTTCCGTCAACCGTCGAAGCCGTGGTCACTTACCGCTTCATCGTGGGT
>OMZQ01000054.1 GCA_900315595.1 uncultured Eubacteriales bacterium
AAGTACTTGCCGCAGACGGTGCAGCGATAGTAGGCGGTATGGCCTTCCGCGCCGCAGGTGGGCGCAACAGCAGCCACATACTCCATGGTATGCTCATGCGCCGCGTTCACGGGGTTGGTGGAGTAGTAAGTGCCGTTCACCTGTTCCTTCCACCAGTTCACGCTGGCGTTCGCGGAGCCGTTGGCGCTGCCGGACCAGAAATAGCTGTTCTGCGTGGAGTAGCTCAGGTACGGATAGGTGACAGACGCGGCGATCTGCGCGGAGTGGACGCTGCTGATCGCGCCGATGGTCCAGTCGCAGTAGGAAGCCGTGTAGGTCGGATAGGCGCTGATCGCGTTGGTCGAGGCATTGTTCATGCCGACGAAGTAGCCCTGATCCTTGCTTCGGATCGTGTAGGAATTGCCGTTGGGCTCAACCGCGAAGACGTAGGAAGCGGCAACGTTCGTCAGCATGCCGTCCGCCAGGGTCATGCCGGAGGCGGAGAGAGTGGAGGCGTTGGCCGCGCTCTCGATCGCAGTCGTGGCGGTGATGCTCGGGACAGACTTGAACGCGACAAGGCTGTTGTTGCTGCCATAGGTGATGACGTAGTTGCCGGACCAGTCGGCAGGCGCGGACTCGATCAGCTTGTAGCTGGTTTCGCCGGTGCCTTCCTCCAGGCGGGTATAGAGGGCGTAGAGGGTAGTGTTGCCGGCGGCGGTGTAGGAAGCGCCGGGCGCGTAGTACGCGGGCTTCTCGGCGGTCTCGTCGAGCTGCTGGGCGATCCAGCCTGCGAAGGTCCAGCCGTCGAACGCGGGAGCAGTGGCGGGCAGGGTGATCGCGTCGCCGGTGTAGGCGGTGGCGGTATCGATCACGGAGCCGTTGGCCACGTAGGTGACGGTGATCTGCTCCTTCGCCGCGAAGTTGATGCGGATCGTGCAGTCCTCGGTTGCGGAGACGGTGAAGACGTTGCCGTTCTGGGTCACAGCGGCGCTGCCGCTGATAACCTCATAGCCGGCGGCGTAGTAGCCCGCAGCCGGGGTGGCGGTGATGACGGTGCCGCTGCCGTTGACGGAGACGGTGCCCCAGGCGTCGTTATTGGAGACAGCCGTGACCGTGTGCGGGTTGAGCTTGATGCCGATGTACTTCAGGCTGGAGCTTGCGCCGGAGGGAGGATTGTAGACGCCGTTGACGGGCTTGACGGTGATGGCGCCGCCGCCCTTGATCGAGCAGCTCGTTCCGGTGAACACGACCGGTCCCAGCAGATCGTAGGGGCTCTGCACGTCGTTATACTGGCTCGGATCGTAGCCGTTCTGGACCTTGAAG
The DNA here is from genome assembly GCA_900315595.1 of uncultured Eubacteriales bacterium. GTDB lineage: Bacteria > Bacillota > Clostridia > Oscillospirales > Oscillospiraceae > JAFRPC01. Next base: position 1,303 of record OMZQ01000054.1, read on the forward strand.
CCGTAGATGCCGTTATACTGATCCTGCGTTGCGTTGGCGGTGACAGCCACGCGGAAGTCCCGGACCAGGTCGGCGCAGCTCACGCCGGTGGCGCTGGTGATCGCGGACGTCTCGCTGGAGGAGTACTTGTTGGAGATCTGCTTATAAATGGAATTGCCGAATCTGCTGTACAGATACTGGGCAAAGAAGGAGACCTGGGAATAGAGGGTCAGCAGGGAGGTGTTGTCCAGGCTGTTGCTCCAGGCATACATACTGTAGCCGGTGTGGAGCGAGTTGGAGGACTGGTACTGGAACTCAGCGGGAGGATTCAGCCAGTCGCCGTTGTCGGAGTAGTAGTAGTTCTCCCAGGACTGGATGCGGCCCACCAGAGAGCTGCCGGGGTAGCAGATCTCCTCGGCGGCGGCGGAGAAGCACTCGTTGAGCCAGGTGCCCATGCCGGAGGTGTTGGAGTAGTTGATCAGATGCTGATACTCATGGACCATCGTGCCGTAGGTGGTATCCATCCGCTTGTATTCGGTGCCGGAGGAATTCTTATAGTAGACGCCGGGGTAGGTGTCGATGTTCAGAATGGGCAGGCCGTTGCTGCTGATATCACCCTGATAGAAGAAGCCGGCGATATAGCCCTGGCCGGGCTGCCAGCCGTCTTCGATGTTGTAGTACAGCATGTGCAGCTTTCCGTCGCCGGAGCTGCCGTTGGTGTGGTTGCCGAAGGAGGACTGCATCAGGTCGAACTTGGAGTCGAACTCATTGGCAGCCATCTGCGCAAAGGAGGAATCGATCTGATCCAGGGGGTAATAGGTGCCCGTCGTGGAGGTCGGGGTCCAGATGTAGCAATGCTGGCCGACGTACAGGCACTTGAACTGCAGGCTGTAGGAAGCGTTGGTTTGCGCATTGATCAGAGAGAACGTCTTCGTGGAACCAACGTTGTAGGATGCTCTGGTGCCTTCCGGGGCAGGCTCAATCTCCGCAGTCTTGGCATATTCGGCGAGCCTGGAATCCACGTCGATCTTGTAGGGACGGTCGGGATTCGCGGGCTGTCTGGTCTGGGCGTAGGAGCTGGTGCCGACGCTGGTTTCGATCAGGCCGGTCATCGTGCCGGTGGAATAGCTCGTGGAGGAGGAGGTGGAGGGGTTGTAGATCACCACGTAGTCGCCCTCGTAGCCGCCGGAGGCGTCGTCGTCAATGATGATCGTGCTGTTGACTGCGCGGACAGGCTCCTCCAGCGCAGGTCCGGCCTCAAACGCGAAGACCGGGAACGCGGACAGGAGCATGCAGATCACGAGCACAACAGACAGAAGGATTCGTACTTGCTTCATTTGAAATCTCCTTTCATAACTCTCACAGTGGAGCGGCGGGGATCAGACGGCATCCTGCGCGGCAGGCGCAGGCAGTTTGGGAAACGCTTCGCCTCCTTCTTGACAAATCTGACAAATACCGGGTGAAAACGCAGCCGTTCTCTGTATAAAAATAATATACTCCTTGGAGAAGAAAAATACAAGGGTAAAGTTGCAAATCAGACCGGAAAAAAGGGATTGACATTCCCGACGCTCTGTGCCAAGATAAAGACGGAGGCGATCGACATGCAAAAAGAAGAGCTGCTGCGGATCCTGCGGCAGGAGGGGGAAAGCTCCGGCGAGACGCTGGGGCGGCGCTTCGGCGTCAGCCGGGCGGCGGTATCCAAGGCCGTAGCAGCCCTGCGGCGGGAGGGCTATGAGATTTCCTCCACGCCCAATCGCGGCTACCGTCTGGTCAGCGAGACCGACGCTCTCTCCCGGAGCGGCATTCTGGCCGACCTCGGGGACCATCCCTGGGCGGAGCATCTGCGCGTGTTTCCGGTCGTCGATTCCACGAACGACTGGCTCAAGGCCGCCGCCGCAGAAGGCGCGCCGCACGGGACCGTCGCGGTCGCCGACTGCCAGACCGGGGGGCGGGGCCGCCTGGGCCGACGCTTCGATTCCGCGGCGGGGAGCGGTGTCTATCTCTCCGTCCTGCTGCGTCCGGCCTGTCCGGCTGCAGAGCTGATGACGCTGACCGCCCAGGCCGCCGTGGCGGTCCGGCGGGCGATCCATGCCGCCTGCGGGGTCCGGCCCGGGATCAAGTGGGTCAACGACCTGCTGCTGGGCGGCAAAAAGATCTGCGGCATCCTGACTGAGCTCTCGCTGGAAGCGGAAAGCGGGCTTGTGGCCTACGCGGTGGTGGGCATCGGGATCAACTGCAACCGGACCGAGTTTCCGCCCGAGCTGGCGGAAATCGCCGGGTCGATCCTCAGCCAGACCGGGAAGCGCGTGGACCGATGCAGGCTCACCGCCGCCCTGATCCGGGCGCTGTCCGCCCTCCCGCAGCCAGACTGGCTGGATGAATACCGGGCCGCCTGCGTCAATCTGGGCCAGCCGGTGCGTCTGCTGGCTCCGGGTCGGGAACCGCGCGAGGGCGTGGCTGTGGACCTGGGCAGCCAGGCGGAGCTGCTGGTCCGCTTTTCAGACGGAAGGATAGAAGCCGTGAACGCCGGGGAGGTCACCCTGCGCCCCGCCGCGTCAACCACGTAAACTGTAAGGGTTCCGTGGTGGGCGAATCGAGGCAACAGGCAAATCCCGATTTGCCGAACGCAAAGCCTTCGCCCCTTTGGGGAGAAGGTGTCGAGCGCAGCGAGACGGATGAGGGGGACGTTCCGACAGGCAGACGGT
>OMZQ01000051.1 GCA_900315595.1 uncultured Eubacteriales bacterium
AAGCGGGGGTTGATCTCCTCCATCTCATGCAGCTTCTCATACGGCACGTCGGCCTCGGCCAGAAGCACGTTCATGTGACCGGGCATACGGCCCGCGACCGGATGGATGGCGAACTCGACGTCGATGCCGTCGGCCTCGAGGGTGTCGGCCAGCTTCTTGACCTGATGCTGCGCCTGAGCCAGCGCCATGCCGTAGCCGGGGACGATGATGACGCGCTTGGCGGCAGCCAGGATCTCGCCGGGGGTCTTCTCGGCCTTGGGCGCCGGAGCGGGCTTGGCTTCGGGCTTGGGCGCGGGAGCGGCGTTCTTCTTGGCGGGAGCAGCAGTCTTCTTGGCGGGCGCGGAGGTCTTGCCGAGGAGGATGTCGCCCAGATGGCGGTTCATGGCCTTGCACATGATCTGGGTCAGCAGGAGGCCGGACGCGCCGACCACGCCGCCCACGGCGACCAGCAGCGGGTCACCGATGGCCATACCGGCGATCGAGCCGGCGACGCCGGAGAGGGAGTTCAGCAGGGAGATCGTGATGGGCATATCCGCACCGCCGACGCGCAGGGCGAAGGCCACGCCGAAGAAGGCGGACAGGAGGGTGCAGAGCAGGCAGCTCAGCCACATCGGGATCGCGGAGACGAAGACGATCAGCGCCATCGTGACGACCACGAGGACCATCGTGGTGTTGAGGATGAGCTTGTGGCCCTTCCAGATCACGGGGCGACCGTTGATGATCTTATGCAGCTTGCCGCCGGCGATCAGGGAGCCGGTGAGGGTGATCATGCCCACGGCCAGGGCGATGGCGCCGGTGATCAGGGCAAAGAGGTTCATGCTCTCCCGCGGGAGGAAGATCAGGGTCGCCAGGGCGACCAGGGCGGAGGCTGCGCCGCCGAAGCCGTTGAACAGGGCGACGATCTCGGGCATTTCGATCATCTTGATCCGGGCGGCCCAGATCAGGCCGACCACCAGACCGATTGCCGTGACGATCAGGCAGAGCCAGAGGTCGGAGGGCTTGCTGAAGATGCCGGCGTGGATCAGCGTCAGAACGATGGCCGCCGCCATGCAGAGGGCGGAGAGCAGGTTGCCGGTGACGGCGGTCCTGACCTTGCTCATCAGGGCGATGCCGACCAGGACGCCGAGGGTCAGGACGCCGCAGAGGATATAATACACAACAGGTGACATGACAGGCCCTCCTTACTGCTTCGCGGACGGGGTCTTGGCTCCGTCTCTGCGATGGTGGAACATCCGAAGCATACGGTGGGTGACGCCGAAGCCGCCCGCCACGTTCAGCATGGCCAGGAAGATGGCCAGCACGCCGAGGATCTTATTGCCGGTGGCGACGGAAGCCGCCGTCGCCGTCAGGGCGCCGAGGACCGTCACGCCGGACAGGGCGTTCATGCCGGACATCAGCGGCGTATGCAGCAGACTCGGCACGTTGTTGATCAGCTTATAGCCGACCAGGGTGGCCACGACAAAGATGACCAGAAGAATAATCGGATTCATTTGCTTCTCCCATAATCGGACAGCACCGCACAACCCGGTGTGCGGAAGCGCCTTGGCTTGTGCGGTGCTGAATGGTTATTCGGTTGCGGTCAGATTACAGACCCATCGCCTCGCGGGCGCCCGCGTGAACGATCTCGCCGTCCCAGGTGACCAGGATGGACTTGACGATCTCGTCGTTGAAGTCGAGCTCGATCTTGCCGTTCTTGGTCAGGAACTTGGTCAGGTTGTAGATGTTGTGGGCGAACATCCAGGTGGAGCTGGTGGGCAGCATGCCGGGGATGTTCTTGATGCCTTCGAGGACGACGCCGTGCTTGACCTCGCGGGTGCCGGCCGGGGTGATCTCGCAGTTGCCGCCCTGGTCGATGGCGATGTCAACGATGACGGAGCCGGGCTTCATGGACTTGACCATTTCCTCGGTCACAATGACGGGGGCCAGCTTGCCGGGGATCAGAGCGGAGCAGAACACAACGTCCATATCCTTGATCTTCTCGGCCAGGAGCTGACGCTCCTTCTCCAGCCACTCGTCGGGCAGACGCTGGGCATAGCCGCCGGGAGCCATCGCGAGCTCAGCGGGAACGCCGGGGTCAATGGGCTTGGCGCCCAGAGAGGTGGCCTGCTCCAGCGCGGCGGGACGGATGTCCATCGCGTAGGTCACAGCGCCCAGACGCTTGGCGGTCGCCAGAGCCTGCAGGCCGGCGACGCCGACGCCGATGACGAGGGCGTTGACGGGCTTGATCATGCCGACGGCGCAGAAGATCTGGGGCATGAACTTGGGCAGATCGGAGGCGGCCATCAGGATGCCCTTATAGCCGGCGCAGGTGGACATGGAGGTCAGAGCGTCCATGTTCTGAGCGCGGGAGATACGGGGCACGCCGTCCAGGGTCAGGCCGATCACGCCCTGCTTGGCCATCTTCTTGACCATCTCATGGTTGACCGGGGAAGCGGGATGGATGAAGGTGATGAGGTACTGGCCCTTGTGCATCATGTCGATCTCGTGGCACTTCTTGGCTTCGTTGTACAGGGGCTCCTTGACCTTCAGGATGAGGTCGGAACGCTTGTAGAGGTCCGCAACGTCGTCGATGAGCTCAGCACCGGCAGCGGCGTAGTCGGCATCGGGGAAGAAGGAGCCGAGGCCGGCGCCTTTCTCGACCAGGACTTTGTTGCCGTCGGCAACGAGCTTCTTGACAGTTTCGGGGATGGCGGAGACACGACCCTCGTCGTGCATAATTTCCTTGGGAATACCGATCACCATAAGATACAGATCCTTTCAGTTTGAAATTTTTTCAAATGATATATCCAATTGCCAATCGGCAAAAAGATTACAGATTCGGCTCCTCGGGCAGCAGGCAGAGCTCCTGCTTGCTCGTGGAGAGGACGACGTTCGTCCGCGTGAGGCTGACGCCGGGGATGGACTTGATCTCGGTCAGCACGGTTTCGAGGGTGTTGCCCCGCGTGGTGACGACCTTGAGCAGGAAGTCGTACTCCCCTGCCACGTAATAGCACTCCGTGACCGCGTTCATGGCGCGCACGCCGGCGATGAAGGGCTCGTTGAACTTGGGGTGCTCCAGACGGACATAGATGAAGGCCGTCAGCTCCTGGTCGAGCTGGCTCTGATCGAGCAGAACGGTGTACTGCCGGATCAGACCGGAGGTCTCCATCTTACGGATGCGCTCGATCACGGCGGAGGTGGAGAGCTCCACCCGCGCGCCGATGTCAGTGGCGTTCACACGGGCATTTTCCTTGAGACAGGCGAGAATTTTCCGGTCTAAAACGTCCATGCTGCTTCGCTTCCTTCATTTTTCTTCATTATACCAAGGTCTCCCAAAATTGTAAAGCACTATTTTAGTTTTTTTGAACATTTTTTCGGTGTTTTTCCGTTTTTCCCAAAAAATTTTTGCTCGTTCGTTCGGGATAAGGCCAAAATTCTTTTATCCGGAAAGAGCAGGTTTTCGGGAGGCCTTTGCGGAAAAAGCGCTTGTTTTTTTGCAAAATCCTGAAAAAGATTCTGAAGAATTCTTGCAAGATATTTTGTGGAATCTCGTCTTGACTTTCCTGCGGTTTTGTGGTATAATTCAGGTATCTTGAAACAGCTTATTTCTCTTGAATGGAGGCTTTGGTATGTCTGACACGCTGTATGCGAGAAATCAATTCACCTTCTACCGTTCCTTTCTGGAGGCGGCCTGCCAGCTCCCGAAATCGCACCGGGGAGACTTCCTGTTTTCCCTGCTCTGCTATGGGATCTACGGCGCGGAGCCGGAGGGTCTGCACGGGGCTGGCGCTGCGGTCTTCACCTCGATCCGCCCGATCCTGGACGCAGGTCGGGCCAAGTCCGAAGCCCGGGCCAGGACGGACTGCACCGATCCCGGCGACTGGAGCGGCGCGGCAGAGGACGGCTGCCCCGTTCTTCCCACTGTCCGCGACAAGAACAAGACCAAGACAAAGAATAAGACAGAGAATAAGTCCGAGAAAAAAGAAAATATGAATTTGAATTTTCAGGGAAAGAAAAAGGGCGGCGCCGCAGACGCGGGCCGCGCAGAGCTCTCCCTGCCGGAGGAAGACGGGACGGATTGTTCCGAGGACGCGGAGATTGCCGCGACGGAAGCGGACGCGGAGGCCGACCTTGACGCTGCGGAAGCAGGCTCGACGACGCAGATCAGCCCCCGTCTGGAGCAGTTGATCCGGGGGGATTACGGTCTGTCCGCCGCGGTGCGGGCCTATCTGGAGTTCTGGCGGGCGGAGGGCAGGCCGATCGGCCTGCGGGAGCAGGAGATCCTCTCCGACCAGCTCCGCCTGACGCCGCCCTGGGATCGGATCGCAGCGGTGGAGCAGGCGATCACCACCCAAAGCCGGAGCTTCCGCAGCTTCGTGCCTCAGAGCCCGCCCGGTACCCTGCGTTAGCGCCGGCGGTCCAGGTGCAGCGGTCCGCTCCCAAGTCCTTCCCCTTGAGGGGAAGGTGTCGCCGCAGGCGACGGAAGAGGTGTCATATCGGATCGCAGGTTCTTTCGACGGACGCAAAAACGGAACGAGTTCCGCTCCCAAGTCCTTCCCCTCGAGGGGAAGGTGTCGCCGCAGGCGACGGAAGAGGTGTCGTACCGGATCGCAGTTTGTTTCGACGGTTGCAGAAGCGGAACGAAGATCACCTCTTCCGTCATCCGGCTTGCGGGGGACGCCGGATGCCACCCTCCCCTCAAGGGGAGGGATTTTGCGCGCAGCCCGTTTCGACGGGCGCAAAAACGGAACGAGTTCCGCTCCCAAGTCCTTCCCCTCGAGGGGAAGGTGTCGCCGCAGGCGACAGAAGAGGTGTCGTACCGGATCGCAGTTTGTTTCGACGGATGCAGAAGCGGAACGAGTTCCACCCCCCCAGTCCTTCCCCTCGAGAGGAAGGTGTCGCCGCAGGCGACGGAAGAGGTGTCGTACCAAAAAGCATTCCATTCCGTCGGATGCAATAACGGAACGAATATCACCTCTTCCGTCATCCGGCTTGCGGGAGACGCCGGATGCCACCCTCCCCTCAAGGGGAGGGATTCTGCGCCCCTCAAGGGGAGGGATTCTGCGCCCCTCAAGGGGAGGGATTCTGCGCGGCGTTCAGGCCTCCTGGGGGAACAGGCGCTCCACGGCCTCGCGGGCGGCGGCCTGCTCGGCGCGCTTCTTGCTGGTCCCGGTCCCCTGCCCGACCTCGCTGCCATTGAGCAGGACGCGGACGGAGAAGGTCTTGTCATGGTCCGGGCCGGTCTCGCCGGTCAGCTCATAGACGAGGCTCTGATCCTTTTTGCGCTGGATCAGCTCCTGGAGCTTGGTTTTCCAGTCGGTATTCAGGCGGATGCGCTGGCGGGTATCCACCAGGACGAAGGCATAGATAAAGCGCTGGGCAGCCGCCAGACCGCCGTCAAGGTAGATGGCGGCGATGACGGACTCCACGACGTCCGCGATGATGGAGGGCTTCTCCCGCCCGCCGCAGGCCTCCTCGCCCCGGCCGAGGCGGAGGTATTGACCGAGGTTCAGCTTCCGGGCGGTCTGGGCCAGACTGGTCTCGCAGACCAGATCGGCGCGGAGCTTGCTCAGATCGCCCTCGTGAAGCTGGGGAAAGGCGGACAGCAGATAGTCCGCCGCGGTGAAGCCCAGGATGGAGTCGCCCAGGAATTCCAGACGCTCATAGCTGTACAGGCCGTTCTGGCAGACCTCGTTGGCGTAGGAGGTGTGGGTCAGGGCCTGCTGCAGCAGGTCCGGGTTTTGGAAGTGGTAGCCGATGGCGTTTTGCAGGTCTCGCATTTCAGTTCTCCCTCGGAAGCGTGATGCGGTCAACGTTTTCACGGATGGCGTCGCAGAAGCCGGAGTTGACGGCCTCCACAGCCTGCCGGATCGCGCTGGCGACGGCCTCGGCGTCGGACGAGCCGTGGGCCTTGACGACCGGCTTCGTGATGCCGAGCAGGGTCGTCCCGCCGACCTTCCGGTAGTCGAGCGCGCCGGCCATCTCCTTCATGCTGCCCTTGCAGAGCAGGTAGCCGAGCTTGGTGCGGAGGTTCGTCCGGAACGCGTCCTTGAGCATCGAGCCCATGAACATTGCCGTGCCCTCGATCCCCTTGAGAAAGACGTTGCCCGAAAACCCGTCCGCCACCAGGACGTCGCAGGCGCCGAGCATGGCCTCGCGGCCCTCGACGTTGCCGACGAAGCGGATCACGCCGCGCGCGTCCGCGTCCTTGAGCAGGGCGTAGGCCTCCCGGTGGAGGGGATCGCCCTTGGAGTCCTCCGCGCCGTTGTTCAGCAGGGCCACGCGGGGCGATTCGAGCTTCAGCGTCCGCTGGGCGTAGAACGAGCCCATGCAGCCGAATTGCAGGAGGAATTCCGGGGTGCATTCTGCGTTCGCGCCGGAGTCGATCAGGATCATGCGCCCGGTTTTGGTGGGGATCGTGGGGCCGAAGGCCGCGCGGCGGATGCCGCGCACGCGCTTGACCAGCAGGGTCGCGCCGGAGAGCAGGGCCCCGGTGGAGCCTGCGGAGACGAAGGCGTCGCCGCCGCCGTCCGCCAGCAGCTTGAGACCGAGGATCATGGAGGAATTGCGCCGGGTCTTGACCACGGCGGCGGGATCGTCGTGCATATCCACGACGTCCTCTGCGTCCATGAGCTCCACGCCGCGGGGCAGGGTGTCGATGCCGGACTGCTTCATCAGCTCCAGCAGCTCCGGGACGCGCCCCACGAGGACGACGTCCACGCCCAGCGTCTGCGCGGCCCGGAACGAGCCCTCCAGAAACGCCTGCGGCGCATGATCGCCGCCCATTGCGTCAACGATGATTTTCATGTGATGGACCTCCCTTTTGTTTCTTTCGGGGAAACCAGTGACCAGGGACTAGGGACTAGGGATCAGGGACTAGGGGCCAGGGATCAGCGTAGGGCGGCCAGACTCTGGCCGCCGTCCTGCGGCTGAATTGAGAATTGAGAATGGAGAATTGAGAATTTGCGGTCTCCCTGCGGGAGAATTGAAATTGGCTGCGCCAACGTTCCGAAACGCAGCGCCTCGTAGGGGCGCGTATCCACGCGCCCGCACGGATCGACAA
>OMZQ01000052.1 GCA_900315595.1 uncultured Eubacteriales bacterium
CATCGTTTACGGCGTGGACTACCAGGGTATCTAATCCTGTTTGCTCCCCACGCTTTCGCGCCTCAGCGTCAGTTGTCGTCCAGCAGGCCGCCTTCGCCACTGGTGTTCCTCCTAATATCTACGCATTTCACCGCTACACTAGGAATTCCGCCTGCCTCTCCGATACTCAAGGGCGACAGTTTCAAAAGCAGTTTCCGGGTTGAGCCCAGAGATTTCACTTCTGACTTGCCGCTCCGCCTACACGCCCTTTACACCCAGTAATTCCGGACAACGCTTGCCACCTACGTATTACCGCGGCTGCTGGCACGTAGTTAGCCGTGGCTTTTTCTCCGAGTACCGTCACGTTCTTCGTCCTCGGTAAAAGAAGTTTACAACCCGAAAGCCTTCTTCCTTCACGCGGCGTTGCTGGGTCAGGGTTGCCCCCATTGCCCAATATTCCCCACTGCTGCCTCCCGTAGGAGTCTGGGCCGTATCTCAGTCCCAATGTGGCCGTTCAACCTCTCAGTCCGGCTACTGATAAAATCTTTGATGACCGGATCATGCGGTCCAGTCATGTCATGCGGTATTAGCGGTCGTTTCCAACCGTTGTCCCCCTCTGAAAGGCAGGTTGCTCACGCGTTACTCACCCGTCCGCCACTAAGCTATGTCGTCCGCTCCGAAGAACTTCGTGACATAACTCCGTTCGACTTGCATGTGTTAGGCACGCCGCCAGCGTTCGTCCTGAGCCAGGATCAAACTCTCTATAAAATGGTATCTGAACGAGCAATATCAAATCGCCCGCGCAAATCACTTTAGAATTTGTCTTGACTACTCAAGAAATTTACGTTGACATATTTTGACAACGTTCGTGGGCGATTTGATATCGCTCACTTTAATTTTCAAGGTACATCGGCCTTGCAGCCTATATAAACTCGCTTGGTTTCATCGGTTTCCCTCAACCGCAGCGACCTTTATATATTAGCACGTTGCATCCGGTTTGTCAAGTGTTTTTTTCGATTTCCCGAAAAATCTTTTTGCCGGTGGTCGGAACCAAGTCCCTTCCGCAGCGCGCTCGCATATATTAGCACCAAAGGTTCCAAATGTCAAGCATTTTTTTGCGATTTTTCAAATTATTTTTTGGCTCTGTTTTTTGCCGCCTGCGCGTTGGATCAGGACGCAGAAAACGCCGCCGATCATCCCCGCCGTGCCGCATGCGGAGAGCAGGTCCGCGCCGGGCAGACAGACAAGCGCAAGCAGGATCGGGAGCGCAAGCTCGCTGAGCTGTTTCGCCTTCTTCGGCGCAAGTCTGTCCAGCATGCAGCGGGCCGCGTTCAGAAGCAGAGCGCTGAGACTGAAGCTGCCGATCAGCAGGGCGGCGGAGACCAGGGCCTCGAAGCGGCGGACCACGCCGAGGACGGAAACGCTCCGCGACAGGCTCCAGAAGGCAGCCGGACCCTGCGCAAGCGCCGGGGAGAGGGTCCCTGCCGTGACGGCAGCCGTCACCGCCGCCGCAAGGGCGGCGGCAAGGGCTGAGACCGGGACGCCTTTCCGCTCTTCCGACGACGGCAGGCAGAGAACGGCTCCCGGCAGAAGCAGTGCGCCGCAGGCGCGGAGCGCCTTCGGCGTGCTCCAGGTCGGACGAAGCCAGGCGAGGCGGATCTGCGGCAGACTGAACGCCAGGACGAAACCGCAGAGGGCGGCGAGGATCGGCAGCAGCACGCCGGCGCACCGGGCCGGAACCTCCCTGCCCCGCCGAACGGCAGCCCAGGCAAGGATCAGCAGCAGGACAGCCGGAAGGGGCTTACCCGCCGTCTGCGGAAAGGCGTATTCCCCCTGACGGGCGGACCAGACCGCGAGACCGGCCAGCGCCGCCGCCAGAAGCGCGGAAGCGACCCGCCCCGCCGGCCAACGCGCCGCTTCGGACAGGCCCTTCGGTCCGAGCAGGCGCGTACATATATATAATAGGAGTGCGGCGCACGCCCCGCCCGCGACCGCCGGGAGCCAGCCCAGACCGGGGCAGAGCTGGAGCACCGGGACTGCCGCCGCCGTGAAGCAGAGGGCGCGTTCTCTACGGCGCATCGACCGCGAAGCCTCCCCCTTCGACGCGGAGCGTCGGCAGCGCGACGGGCTCGCCTGCGTGGAGCGCGCCGCGGACCCGGACCAGGGTCACCTCGGACGGATGGGCGGCAAGATAGGCCGCGACAGCCGAAGCGTCCAGGCCGCGTTCCTCGGTCCGGTAGAGCCCGGCCGCGGGCTGAAAGGCAGATTCCTCCGTGACGGCGGACACGGTCCCGGCAAAGTCGTCCCCGGTATCGGTCACGACGATCTCCTCGGCGGTGGGAAAGAAGATCTCCCCGCTCACGCCTGCGCGCAGATCTTCCAGGGCCTCGGACAGCGTCCGTCCGACGCCGCGCACGGCCTGACCGACGTCCACGGTGTACGAACCGCCGTCCCGGGTGACGATCACGGCACGGACCGGGATCAGCTTCGCGGCGTCTGTGGCGCGGAAGGGCAGGAGGCCCAGGGCGGCAAGCGCTGCGGCAAGCAGCAGAAAACGAACGACTTTTCTCATGGTTCCTCCGCGTTCTGATTGGATGTTATCGCTATTTTGCGCCGAAACAGGGAAATCCATGCAGTCTTTCGCTCCATTTTTTGCAAAGAAACGGAAAAAGATTCCTGCCCGCGTTCCGAGCCGGGCTTCACAAGATTTGGCGAATTTTGCCGACCTGCCACACCATATCTTGTATATGATCTTCGATTTTTTCATTTTTGTTACCGATTTGTTTCCCGCCGGAAAGCCCTAAAATGCAGGATTTCCGGCAATTTTCGCCAATTTTTCACATTATTTTGAAAATTATGCTTGCATATTCCGACTGTATATGATACAATGGTTACGAAATGATACGAATTATGTCAAATTCTCCCCGCGGCGGAATCGTCGATCGTTCCGTTTCGCCGCGCGGCAGTCGTTCGTTTTTCAACACGATCGGAGGTTATTTATGAAGCACAGATGGATTGCCCTGCTGCTGGTGCTCTGCCTTTCCCTGGGGATGGTCGGCACGGGATCGGCGGAGGAGAGCTTCGAGGACAGCGTCGATCTCGACCTGCTCGTGGCTGCGGGGATTCAGATGTATCAGAACGTCGAAGCCCATTACGACACGGTCATGAACGATACCGGTGCGATCGGCATGGGAATCATGGCCTGGCGGGCTGTCAAGGCCCTGGAGCTGCTGAAGCGGATCTGCGCGGCGGCCCCCGCGCTCAGTCGGGAGAAGCTCGGCAGCGCCCTGTACCAGGAGGTTCTGGATACCGGACTGGCCGTCTACGACGCCAACGGAAGATGGATCGATTACGGCTGGCATTACCGCCTGTTCACCGCCGACGAGATCGCCGCAGCGAAGTCGCTGATCTCCACCGACGTCGGCATTGCCGCCCAGAACGCCCAGGCGCGGGCGGACATTTCCGTTCAGTTGAAAAACGGCTGGAAGCGGGGCGTCCGCGGCAACGCCTCCCTGCTCTACTATTCCTACGCCGAGAACCACTACGGCGCCGGCGGGGTCAAGACCTTTATGACGAAGGTCCGCGCTGCCCTCGGTCTGGACGAGGACGCGCTGATCACCTCGCTCGACCTGTTCCACCACGGCGTCACGCTGACCGGTTACTGCTCCGAGGACCGCTATGCAAGCTGCAACTGCGCCCGCTCCAGAAGCTACCGCTTCATCAAGAACGTCCTCGGCTGGGAAACCGGGGAAACCTGTGTCGGCGCGCACAATTGCCCCTGCGCCAATTTCACCGATATGCCCGACTACCCCAGCGACGAGCATTCCGCCATCGACTGGGCCTACACCCATGACCCGCAAATCACGAACGGCGTCTCCAAGACCAAATTCGGTCCCGCGCAGACCGTGACCCGCGCCCAGGCAATGACCTTCCTGTGGCGCGCCGCCGGCAAGCCGACGCCCAAGAACGCCGAAAACCCCTTCAAGGACGTCGCGGCGGGCGAATACTACTACGAGGCCGTTCTCTGGGCCGTGGAGGAAGGCATCACCACCGGCACGACCAAGACCAAGTTCAGCCCCTACGATACCTGCAGCATCGAGCAGATCGTCACCTTCCTCTACCGCTTCGAGGGCGAGCCCGACGTGACCGGTCTGGAGAATCCCTACACCGACGCCGCGGACGGCTTCTACTCCACCGCTCCGCTGATCTGGGCCTTTCATAACGGCATCTACAAGGGCAAGGCTGCCGCCCTGTCCGGACGCACCGATCCGTGCAGACGCGATCAGGTCGTCACCTTCCTTTGGCGGGATATGAAGGGCTGATCCCGCAGCTCCGCAGACAGAATCATACCCGAACCCCGGCTGCGCCTGCCGCGCAGCCGGGGTTCGTCCGTTTCCGGGGCAGGCGCTCCGGCTTTTGTCGAATCCCGTCTAATTTTGGGAAATAGGGGCTTGGCAAATCCGGGATTTATGATATAATATTCTATATTACGCTCGCCGCGCATTCGGACGCGGCAGCCGAGCGTCTGCGGTGACGTACCGGGACCGGTCCGAACGGCGATCTGATCCAATCTTATCTATCTATCAGTAAGGAGTTGGTCCCATGCTCTCCGTTGTTGAGGTCAAGACCAAAAAACAGCAGAAGGATTTTCTGGATTTTCCCCTGCGGCTCTACAAGGGCTGCCCGTATTTCGTCCCGCCCCTCTATGGGGACGAGAAGAAGATGTTCCGTGCGGACTACGTCTATTACGACACCTGCGAGGCGATCTGCTTCAACGCCTACCGCGACGGGGAGACGGTCGGACGCATCCAGGGCATTTTGCAGAAGGCCAGCAACGAGAAGACCGGAGAGAAGCGCGTCCGCTTCACCCGCTTTGACGCCATCGACGATCAGGAGGTGGCAAACGCCCTCTTTGCCGCCGTAGAAAGCTGGGCCGTGCAGAAGGGGATGAACGTCGTCTGCGGCCCGCTCGGCTTTTCCGATCTGGAACGCGAGGGTCTGCTGATCGAGGGCTTTGACGAGCTGGCTACCTTTGAGGAGCAGTACAACTACGAATACTACGGCAGGCTGATCGAGGGCTGCGGCTACGGCAAGGAGGTCGATTGGGAGGAGCGGAAGATCTACCCTCCCGACCAGGACGACGGCACGCTGGACAAGATGGCGGACTTCGTGATGAAGCGCTACAATCTCCACATCGGGCAGGCCAAAAACAAGAAGGACTTCATCCGCCGCTACGGCAAGGAGTTCTTTGAGCTGCTGGACAAGGGCTACAAGGACATCTACGGCACCGTTCCCTTCACCGACGGGATGCGAAAAATGCTGATCGACAACTTTATGCTGATCATCGAGCTCAAATACGTGGGCGTGGTACTGGACGAAAACGACAGGCTGGTCATGCTCGGCATCCTCTTCCCCTCGCTTTCCAAGGCCCTTCAGCCCTCCGGGGGCAAGCTGACGCCGGCAGCAATCGCGCGCGTGCTCTATGCGGCGCGGCGTCCGAAGCTGCTCGACTTCGGACTGATCGCCGTCGATCCCGAATGGGCCAACCGCGGCGTGGCGACGATCGCCTCCGCCCATATCCTGCATCTGCTGCGCGAGCCGGGCATCGAGTACGCCGAAACGAATCTGAACTTAGAGGACAACCATGCGATCATCAATATGTGGAAGCGCTTCAAGGCCGTTCAGCACAAGCGCCGCCGCGCCTATATCAAGTATCTGGGGGATTGAGCCATGAAATTTGTGATCGACTGCCTGGGCGGGGACAACAGCCCCCGCGCGAACGTACTCGGCGCGCTGCGCACGATGGAGCAGCACGCTGATCTGAGCGTGATCTTTGCGGGCGACAAGCCCGCCATCGTGGAGGAGCTCCGCGCCGCCGGCGCGCAGGAGACCATGCGCGAGCGCATTGAGATCCTCCACGCGCCGGACGCAATCTCCGGCGAGGATAAGCCGACCGACGCCATCCGGCTCAAAAAGGACAGCTCGATGGTGCGCGCCTTCCAGGTCCTGCGGGACGATCCCGCCGTCTCCGCTCTGGTTTCCAACGGCTCCACCGGCGCGCTGGTCGCCGGGGCGACGCTCCGCATCGGTCGTCTGCCCGGCATCCGCCGTCCCGCCTTCTGCCCGATCCTGCCCGCCATGACCGGCGGCATCGTGGGTGTGTGCGACAGCGGCGCGAACGTGGACATTCTGCCCGAACAGCTCCAGCAGTTCGCCATCATGGGCAGCCGGTATCTGGAATGTGCCTTTGGGATCGAAAACCCCCGCGTGGCCCTGCTGAACATCGGCGTGGAGACCGAGAAGGGCGACAATCTGCGCAAGACCGCCTATCCCCTGCTGGAAAGCACGCCGGGGATCAACTTCGTGGGCAACATGGAGAGCCGCGACCTGCTGAGCGGAAGCTACGATCTGATCGTCTGCGACGGCTTTGCGGGCAACGTGCTGATCAAGACCGCCGAGGGCGTGGCCCTGGAGCTGATGAAGAAGCTCAAGCGGGACATCTGCCGGAAGAACCGCTACAAGGCCGGCGCTCTGCTGATGAAGGAGATGTTCCGGGAGGAAAAGGAATTCTTCAACTATCAAAACTACGGCGGCTCGGTGATGCTCGGCACCGTGAAGACCGTGGTCAAGGGCCACGGCTCCAGCGGCCCGGACGCCTTTGCCCGGTGCGTGGAGCAGGCCTACAGCATGCAGCTCGGCGGAATGAACGAAAAGATTGCAGCGTCGATGGCTGCACTGAAGGCGCAGCAGGAGTAACAGTTCAGCCCCTGGAGGAAATCGGGATTTGTCGGTCAGGCAATAGGCAACAGGCAATAGGTAATAGGGGACGAGGGATGGGGCGGCCAGCTTGCCAGGGCTCCGACAGAGCCTTCCCCCCTCGGGGGGAAGGTGGCATCCGGCGTCTCACGGAAGCCGGATGACGGATGAGGGGGCGTATCGATGACCGATTCGT
>OMZQ01000050.1 GCA_900315595.1 uncultured Eubacteriales bacterium
TAAACCTGGATAGTCACCTGTGGAAGGAAACGGACAACACGTCGCGGATCGTTTTTTATTTCTTCTCTGCCGCGCGGAGGAAGGATGTGCTGATTCCTGCATAGATGAGATAGGTAATCAGCGTACCGAAGCATACGTCGGTAAGGAAGTGGTTGGTCATGTGGATGCGGTTGTAGCCGTATAGCAGTACAAACGCACAGGCGGCGATAAATGAGGCTCGGTTTTTACCCTCGCTCCGGCTCTTGAGGCAATCGGTCAGCATCGGCAGGGCAAACATCATGCTGGCGATGGTCATGTTGCCGCTTGGCCAGCTCTTGAAATTGTCGTTGCTGCCCGCCAGATTCGGTGTCATCTGCCACCAGTTGCGATATTCCGACTTCGGGTCTTCCAGTGTGATCAGGTATTTGTACCGCGGACGGGAACCCACCTGCTTGAGCCACAGGTTCACGTTGTCCGCCACGATGCCCGCCACCAGAATAGCCGCACCGACGGCGATCAATCTGTCGGGGTCGGAATCGTCCGCCAGCTTCACGACCACTGGAGCGACCCAGGC
Organism: uncultured Eubacteriales bacterium; assembly: GCA_900315595.1. Lineage (GTDB taxonomy): Bacteria > Bacillota > Clostridia > Oscillospirales > Oscillospiraceae > JAFRPC01. The sequence continues at coordinate 554 of OMZQ01000050.1, forward strand.
ATAAAGGGCCACCCAGAACAACCAGCTCAACACGCTCTTGATCGGCGCGGACTCCCCGGCAACGTATCCGAACAGTTCACGAACTTTGGAGCCGTTGTAGCTGTTGGAATAATAGACCGCCATGAACCAGCCCACGACCAAGAGCGTCCACGCGAGGGCGTTGTAGCGGCTGCCCTTCTTCCGGAGCCCGCTTGTTGGCCAGCGCAGCGTTGATCGAAAAATCACAGAACGATCCGATGACGATGCCCAGCAGGCAGGCTGCGACGACTGCCCAGAAGCAGGCCATTGGGACGGCCATGATGGTTTTCCTGTTCATCTCTCTATCCTCCATCGGCAATTATTCTTTCGCGGGCATGTACCGATCGTCCAGTGCGGGAAGCTCGACCGGGGAAGTCCCCTCCGCGCCGCACTGTCCAAAGCAGGCCAGCAGGCCCGCGGGCAGGTTGGTGGACCATCCGGCGCCCTCCACGGGAAGCGCGCGCATCGCGCTGCCCCACCAGGTCAGCAGCACCGCGTCCGCGTCCGGAAAGCGGGTCGCGTCGTAGGGCAGCTGGCAGCTGACGACGATCACCGTCCTGCCCGCGCCGTGCACGGCGGGAATGATCTTATCGAAGGTTCCGGAGGAGAAGCCGTCGTCCGTCTCCGGATTCAGGCACGCCAGGTTGTAGACCCGGTGAACGAGGATCACGTGATCCGCGTCCACCACGGCCCGGACACACTCCTCCTCGTTGTCCCTTGTACTCGTCATGACGGCGATCTCCGCGCCTTCCGGCAGCGCCTGCTTTTCCTCCAGCAGCTGCCGGACCAGTTCGCCCGCCCCCGCGCGGCTGGCGCAGGAATCCGCGAACAGTATCAGTGTCTTTTCCCCGGCCTTCACATCCAGCGGGAATGCGCCGTTTTCATTCTTATAGACCGTCAGCGCCTTTTCGGCCATCCGCCATTCCGCCTCCCGGTGGGCGGCGGAGCCAATGCCCGCCTGCGCCGCAGCGATCTTCTCCTCTGTCACGGCAAAGTCCGTCAGGTCCAGTATACCGTATTTCTGCTTCAGCTTCAAGACCCTAAGGACGGATTCGTCGATCCGCGCCTCGTCGATCTCGCCGCTTTCCACCAGCCCGACCGCGGTATCCACATAGGTCTGGACCAGCCGGAATGCGTTGGTGTCCATCACGGCCGGCAGGATCAGCATATCCGCGCCCGCGGCGATCGTCAGTTTGATGGTGTCCTCCACGGCGAAATGATCGGCGATGGCCGCCATGTCCAGCGCGTCGGTCACGACGACGCCGTCAAAGCCCATGTCTCCCCGAAGGATGTCCGTCAGGATCGTTTTGCTCATGGTCGCCGGGAGGTAGATGGATTCCCCGGTGGAGATCGAGGTATAGGTCCCCTTCTCGATTTGCGGATACTGGATGTGCGCGGTCATGATCATGTCCGTGCCCGCGTCGATCGCGGCCTGGAACGGTACGAGCTCGCGTTCCTTCAATTCTTCATAGGTCCTGTCGATCACGGGCGCGCCCGTATGGCTGTCCGTGTCCGTGTCGCCGTGACCGGGGAAGTGCTTCGCGGTCGAGATGATCCCCGCGTCGTGCAGGCCCTGGATGTAAGCGCTCCCGAACGCCGCGACGGTCTGCGGGTCGTCCGAGAAGGACCGTATGCCGATAATGGGATTGAGCGCGTTGTTGTTGATGTCCACCACCGGCGCGAAATCCGCCTGGATGCCCAGCAGGCCGAGCTCCTCGCCGAAGATCGCCGCCGCGGCCTGAGCGTTCTGCGGATCGCCGGTCGCGCCGAGGGCCATGTTGCCGATGCCCTGGGTGCCGTAGGGGATGCGGTTGACGTTGCCGCCCTCCTGGTCCGTGAACACGATCTGGGGCAGTCCGCCGCCCGCCCGGTTGGATGCCTGATAATCCGCAATCAGCCGAAGCGTCTGCCCGGCGTCCACGAAGTTCTGGCCGTAGAGCAGTATCCCGCCGAAGTGGTTCCGGGAAACCATGTCGCGTATTTCGTCGTTCAGCCGGGTGATGTTCTCCCTGGGCGGCTCCTCCTCCGGCATCTCCTCGCCCTCCGGCGGGACCTCCTGCCACACGCGGAAGGACGCGATCATCATCTGCGCGACCTTGTCCCGCAATGTCATCCCGGAGAGAATCGCCTCCGAGGAATCGCCCTGCGCGTTCTCCGCGAACGCCGCGGCTGAGAGAACCATCGCCAGAGCCAATATCAGGCACAGAATCTTCTTCATCATCGTCACCCTTCCGGTTTTGCTATTGTTTACAGCCTTTTTCGCCGGTTCACAGCGCCTCTCAGGCGGCTTCCGACAGCGCGGGCAGGGCTTCGACGATGGCCCTGAAGAACGCCAGCGCGGTATCGTAATCCATGTACTCCGCCTGATTCTCCGCCCCGTCCAGATGCTTCACCAGCGCGGCTTCCGGGTGGAATTGCAGCCCCACGGCGAAGGTCTTGTCCGTGCGCTCCACGGCCTCGATCATCCGGATGCCGTTGGTGTCGGTCGTGCCGGTGACGATGAGCCGGGTATTGTCCACGTTCCCGATCGCCTGGTGGTGCCAGGAGGGGCAACCGGTGAGCGTCGTCCCGCCCACGATGTCATGAAGCCGCGAGCCCTCCGCCACCTCCACGTCGTGCGCCGCGTAATCCCGATAGGCTTCGGGCGCGGCCTTTTGGTTGCGGTGCGTATCGTCGTATTCCACGCCGAGTTCGGCAAAGCGGGCCGGTATGTCCTGGATCATCTCAGCCCCGGAGATCACGCCCAGCATCTGCATCCCGCGGCAAAAGCCCATCACGGGAATGTCGTTATCCAGGCAGTAGCTCATCGTCAGGTAGTCGGAGACGTCGCGCTCGGCGTTGTAGTCGATCTCCGCCACGATGCCGTGCCAGGGCTCGGGGTCGAAGAACAGCGTGGAACTGATGTCCTCGCCGCCGGTGAACAGCACGATGCTCACGTCGCCCACGGCCTCGGCGGCGTTGGAACCATGCCATGTATTCAAGCGCACGTATTTCGCCGCGTCCGCGTCCAAAGAGCCCAGCGCCGTCACGCCCTCGGTCAGTTTGCCCGCGCCGTCATAGGCCAGATCGGCGGATGTGACCTGATCCAGCAGCACCCATGTGCCGCCCGCCTCCTCCACGGCCCGGCAGACGTTGGTGAAGAACTCGGAATCGGTATCCGCCCGCCAGGCGATGCCGACCACGGGCGTTTCGGGGAAGGGAACGACCTCGGCGGATTCCTGCGGCTCGCCCGCCTTCGCCACGCCGTCGCCGTAGATGGTCGCGAAGTCGTCGCGCATGGAGATGACGCCGATCCCCTGCGCCGCATAGTCGGCCTTCTTCTGCGCGGCGCTCCCGGCATCGCCGTATTCCCGCGCCTCGTCGTCCGCAAGCACCATGTAAGCTGCGCTCCGATAGGGATTATTGGTGATGGTATAGACCTCCATCGCCAGGTCGCCGGAGGAATTGCCGAACGCCAGCACCGGCTGCTTCCCGATCTCGCGCACGATGGCGTCCACCTTGCTCATCTTTGCGTTTTCACCGTAGTAGTTCCCGTCGAAGACGACCTGATCCGACGGCTGGAAGGTGTATTCGGCATCCGCCGCGTCGCCCTGGTTCGTGGCGGTGTAGCCGTACTCCGTGCCGATCACATGGGACGGCGGGATGTTAAGCGTGCCCTCGATCACCGCCCGGACGATGTTGCGCTCGGTGGCCGTCACGATATAGACGGTGAAGTCGTCAGCCAGCAGCGCGTCGAACAGCGCCACCATCGGCCTGTAGTACGCCTCGCCGCGCTTCATTCCGGTGAAGCCCCAGGCCTCGCTGTCCTTGAAGTCGCGCACGATCTGTGAAAGCCCGTCCATGCTCATGCCCCGATAGGCAATGGCCCCCGCGGCGGCCTGCCTTGTGCTCATGCCGCCGGGCTTCTCGCCGCCCGCGGCGTCCACGATCTCCTGCGCCACCGCGCGAACCTCGTCGGTGATCGTGTCGCTGCCGCTGTTCAGCGCGTAGTCCGCGAACAGCATGTACTCGAAGCAGAAGGGATAGGTCTCGCACATCAGCGTGCCGTCCAGGTCGAACACGGCGATCCTGTCCTCCACGGGGATGTAGTCGGGGGAGGCCGAGTCGGTCACCGCCGTCAGATAGTCGTTCAGGCTCGCCGCCGCCGGGGAGCCCTCCGTCCAGTATTCGGACACCAGCGCGATTGGATCCCCGGAATCCACCGGCTCCGCCGCGCAGGTATTCAGCGCGCCCGCGATCATGAGCAATGTGAGAATCCATGCCACAATCCTCTTTTTCATGGTGATACCTCCTGTCGTTTATCGGCATTGTGACCTTCTACGGTCATTGCCTTTTTTTCGATAATACGCGGCCTTCGCATCGTACATCTCCCGAAAAGTGGGTGCTTCAAGAAAGACAACCACAGCCCGTCTTGATGCCGGGTGTGGTTGTCGATATACAGACATTATGTCGAGCGGCTGTCCTGCAAACACATGCGTCTCCAGGCTCAAAGACTCTTGCGGATGGCCCTCGCGCAGGCGAACGAAGTCACGCTGAAGACGATGCCCACGATACCGTCAAGTATGGTGGAGACATTCACGCCATTCGCGAAATCGAGGATCATGGTAACGACCGACAGGATAATCGCGATTATAGAGAGCACATAGGCGGGCATGATCTTGACCGGGTTCTTCCCGCCGATGATCGAAAAAATGCCCAGCAGCAGGTCGACGACGGCCGCGACCAGCACGAAGACGCCCAGGACGAGCATGATTCCCGACATGGTGAGCGCCTCCGCCGCGCCTTCAGCAGCAGGCGCGGCCGTTTCAATGACGTTCTTGCCGAGCATGTTGCCGCCCGAAAGGAAAGCGACGCCCAGAACAATTCCGAAGATACCGAGGATGATGTTCAGCACGCCGAGGATGGTGATCGACTTCTTTGCGTTGTCAAGGCTCATTTTGTTCGTTCCTCCTTTGTGTGGATGTGCTTTCACAATAACACCTTTGTCATTGTGCACCCATTTCTATTATATCCAAATGAGCAGCGTCAGAAAAGGGACGTTTCAGAAAGACACAACGATTAAGGCGCTTGCGCTTGTATTTTCAATCCATATTCTGTATGCTATTATTAGAGTGTGTTTCTAAAATGCCTGAAGCGCATTTTCGGCGTCTTTGACTGCATTTCTGCGTTGCTTTTCCTTGACTTGCAATCAGTAAGCCTGCGGAAAAGCGCCTTGAAATGCACCCAAATCCACTCGAAACTGCATCTCCCGGCACTTAGAAACACACTCTATGAGAAGGGGGCAGAATCGCCATGACGAAATCCTTCGGAGATACGGTGCGCCGTCTCCGCATTGAAAGCGGGCTTTCCCAGCAGCAGCTGGCGGATCGTCTGCATGTAGGCCGCCCCAGTGTCGCAAACTGGGAGGTGGGCCGCCGCATGCCCGACGTTGCTACGGTTGCCCTGATTGCGGAGACCCTGGGCGTGGATACCGCGGCGCTGCTGGCGGCTGCGGAGGAATCTGACGGAGCGCCCAACGTACTGCTGGTGGACGACAGCCCCATCGTTCTTGAAGGAGGGCTCCCCATTCTGCGCCAAGCACTGCCAGGCGCGAATATCGTCGGCTTTACAAGGCGGCAGGAGGCCGTGGAGTATTTTACGCAGAACCCGGTATCGCTGGCGTTCCTGGACATTGAGCTGGGCAGGAGCAGCGGTCTTGACCTGTGCCGGGAGCTGCTGCGCATCCGCCCGCGCACCAACGTGATCTATCTGACCGGCTATAGGGAATACGCCTTCGACGCCTGGGACACCGGCGCCTGCGGCTTTCTGCTCAAGCCGTTGGACGCGGAGGAGATCCTTCGGCAGATTCCCAAGCTGCGGTATCCCGTGAGGGGGCTGATATGATGTTGGGGTTTGATTTTTGGGCAGCGGCGGAGGCGTCGGCGGTTCTGTTTGGCATATTCGGGTTGATTCTGGTCTTCCTTGCCCGCGACATCGACCGATGGCCCGCGCGCCTGTGCATTGCCATACTGTCCTCGGCCCTTCTCAGCGCGGCGCTCGCCCTGTTGAAACGCGCTGCCGCGCAGAATCAGGTTTCGCATTCCCTGTTTCGGGCGCTGCTCTGTGCCGAGGCGCTGATCACCCCGCTTCCGTCGCTGCTGGTGTTCGCCTATTTCCTCCAATGCTGCGGCGAAAACTACCTCAAAAGCGCGGCCATGCGCATCCAGTGTGCGCTGACGGCGGCGTTGATCGCGGCGCAGTGGCTGGCGCATCTCACCGGCGCGGTCAGCATCACGCCGGACTATGCGACGCGCGCCGGGCGCTGGTCTTATGTGTATGTCGTCATCATTTCGGCGCTCACGGTCAACTGTCTGATCGCTCTGTTTCTGAGACGCAAGAGGGTAACGGGCGCGCAGTTCGTCATGTTTCTGGTTTGCTTTTTCGCCGTGGACGTCATACAGATCATCCTCGTGGAGCTGTACCTGATGGTGGAGCTGGTCAAGCGCTACCTGATGCAGCGGGATGAAGCGGCGCGGCAGAAGACGCGCGCCGCCGTGGCCCAGATGCGGCCGCATTTCATCTACAACACGTTGATGAACGTCTATTACCTCTGCACAAAGGATCCGCCCAAGGCTCAGCGGGTCATACGGGATTTTACCCGTTATCTGCAAAACAACTTCACGGCCATCGCGCAGGAGGACACGATTTCCTTTGAAAAGGAGCTGGAGCACACCCGGGCGTATCTCGCGGTGGAGCAAGCATGCTTTGAAGGCCGCCTGTTCGTGGAGTTTGACACGCCGGACACCTTCTTCCGCATACCGCCCCTGACGCTTCAGCCCATCGTGGAAAATGCCGTCAAGCACGGCATGGACCCGGATCTGGAGCCGCTGTACGTCTCTGTTGTCACCCGGGACACGGCTCGGGGCGTGAAGATCACCGTGGAGGACACCGGCCCCGGCTTCGCGCCGACGGACGACGATGAGCCGAACTACGCGCTCAAAAACATCCGAGAGCGGCTGAAAACGATGTGCGGCGGGACGCTGGAAATCGAAGAGCGCGAAGCGGGTGGAACAAGGGTAACAATATTCATACCACAGGATGAGGGAAAATGAATCGTGAGATATTTGAACTGCAACATGACATGAAATCAGATTTCAGCAGAGTTCCTTCTCCGGCGCGTAGCCGTTGGGTGTACCGACCATCCCAATCGTTCCGCCGGTGTAAATGACAAGGATTCTCTTCATTG
>OMZQ01000048.1 GCA_900315595.1 uncultured Eubacteriales bacterium
AAATTGGCTGCGCCAACGTTCCGAAACGCAGCGCCTCGTAGGGGCGCGTATCCACGCGCCCGCACGGATCGACAACAGACCCCCGCCGAAAAAACCGAAAACGGTCATTCTCTGCCGTAGGGACAAGCATCGCTTGTCCGGCATTCGGAACGAATGCAATTTGCCGGAGGCAAATGACGGTACGGGATCGCGTTATTCAACCGGGCAGCATCGCCCTTGCGGGCGATTCGTTCCGCTTCGCGGAACCGGGCGCGTAGATACGCGCCCCTACGGCTCCTATTGCCTAATCCCTATTCCCTAGTCCCTATTCCCTAGTCCCTAGTCCCTAGTCCCTAACGCCAACGCCTCCAACGCGCGCTGGGCGATGGCAAGATTCTTATTCGCCTTGCCCCTGACGCGGCGGCCGAGGGGCGGCAGGATGCCGAAGTTCACGTTCATCGGCTGGAATTTGACCACGGAGGGATCGGAGATGTAGCGGGCCAGGGCGCCGACGGCGGTCTCCGCCGGGAAGGACGGGACCGGCTCGCCCAGGACGCGGGCGGCCATGCAGACCGCAGCCACGAAGCCGGAGGCCGTGGATTCCACGTAGCCCTCCACGCCGGTCATCTGTCCGGCAAAGGCCACCAGCGGGTCGCGCCGGTCGGCGTAGGTCTCGTCCAGCAGCCGGGGAGAATCGAGGAAGGTATTGCGGTGCATGACCCCCCAGCGGACGAAGTCGGCGTTCTCCAGACCGGGGATCATCGAAAAGACCCGCTTCTGCTCGGGGAAGCGCAGGTGCGTCTGGAAGCCGACCAGATTGTAGATCGTCCCGGCGGCGTTGTCGCGGCGGAGCTGGACGACGGCGTAGGGCTCCTTCCCGGTTTTGGGGTCGTTCAGACCCACGGGCTTGAGCGGGCCGAAGCGGAGGGTGTCCTCTCCCCTTCTGGCCATGACCTCCACGGGCATGCAGCCCTCGAAGACCTTGCTGTCCTCAAAGCCGTGGACCGGGGCCTCCTCGGCGGCGGCAAGGGCCTGCACGAAGGCCTTATACTGTGCCTCGTCCATCGCGCAGTTGACGTAATCCGGCGTCCCCCGGTCGTAACGGGAGGCGAACCACGCCTTGTCCATGTCGATGGAATCAAAGCGCACGAGGGGCGCGGCGGCGTCGTAGAAATTCAGGTAGGTATCTCCGCCGAAGTAGTCCGCGATGGCGGCGGAGAGGGCGTCGGAGGTCAGCGGGCCTGTGGCAACGATCACGGGACCGGCAGGAACGGCAGTGACCTCCTCCTCGATCACCGTGATATTCGGGTGGGTGCGGATCTGCTGCGTGACCATGCCGGAGAAGGCGTGGCGGTCCACAGCCAGACAGCCGCCCGCCTGGACGCGGGTCGCGTCGGCGCAGCGCAGGATCAGACTGCCCAGGCGGCGCAGCTCCTCCTTGAGCAGACCGACCGCGTTTTCCAGCCGGTCGCCGCGCAGGGAGTTGGAGCAGACCAGCTCGGCAAAGTCCGGGCTGCTGTGGGCGGGGGTCCGCTTCTGCGGCTTCATCTCATACAGCTCGACCCGGAGGCCGCGTTCGGCAAGCTGCCAGGCGGCCTCGGAGCCGGCGAGACCTGCGCCGATCACCTTGACGGTCGTCATGCCTCGGTCTCCTTCTTGGCGGTCTTCTTTGCGGCGGGCTTTTTGGCTGCCGTCTTTTTCGCGGCGGGCTTTTTCGCCGTCGTTTTCTTTGCGGCGGGTTTTTTGGCTGCGGTCTTCTTCGCGGTCGTCTTTTTCGCAGCTTCCTGTTCCCCGGTCCCGGATCCCTGATCCCCGGTCCCTGCTTCGTCGCTTTGCGGCTTCTTATAGTAGCCGCGCTTATCCTCGGGCAGGAAGTTGGAGCAGGCTTCGTTGATGCAGAAGGGCTTCATCCGGCCCTTGCCGGAGCGCTTGAACATCGTCTTGCCGCAGACCGGGCAGTCCTGATCCGTGGGCACGTCCCAGGTCATGAAGCCGCATTCGGCTCCGGTTTCGCAGGTATAGTAGGCGTGGCCCTTCTTGGACTTGCGCTTGAGCATACCGCCCCCGCACTTGGGGCAGCGGCCCGGCATATGCTCCACGATGGGCTTGGCGTTTTTGCATTCGGGGTAGCCCGGACAGGCCAGGAATTTGCCGAAGCGGCCCAGACGGACGACCATCCTGCGCCCGCAGAACTCGCAGACCTCGTCCGTGACCTCCTCGGGGACCTTGATGCGGGTGTCCTTCAGCGCCTCCTCGGCAGCCTCCATCTCGGCGTGGAAGCCGGAATAGAAATCGCGGAGGACCTGCTGATAGCTGCGCTTGCCGGCCTCGACGTCGTCGAGCTTGTTTTCCATCCCGGCGGTGAACTCCACGTCGATCACGTCGTTGAAGCGGTCGAGCATGAGCTGGGTCACGACCTCGCCCAGAGGCGTCGGCTCCAGATGCTTTTCGCGCTTGACCACGTATTCGCGGTCCTGGATCGTGGAGACGATGGTCGCGTAGGTGGACGGACGGCCCACGCCCTTTTCCTCCATCGCCTTGACCAGCGTGGCCTCGGTATAGCGGGCGGGCGGCTGGGTGAAGTGCTGGTCGCCGTGGCTGGAGACGTGCAGGACCTGCTCGCCCTCGCTCAGCTCGGGCAGGGCGTCCAGCTTCTCCTCGCTCTCGTCGTCCCGGCCCTCCTCATAGACGGCCAGGAAGCCGGGGAAGCGGAGGTTCTGGTGGGTGGAGCGGAAGACGTGACCGGCGCATTCGCTGTCGATCGAGGCGGTATCGTAGACCGCGTTGGACATCTGGCAGGCCACGAAGCGGCTCCAGATCAGGCGGTAGAGGCGGTACTGGTCGCGGCTGAGATCCTTCTGCAGGGTCTCGGGGTCCAGACGGACGTCGCTGGGCCGGATGGCCTCGTGCGCGTCCTGGGCTCCGGCCTTCGTCCGGTAATGGCGGGCCTGGGCGGGGCAGAAGGGCTTGCCGTAGCGCTCCGCGATCAGGCCGCGCGCGGCGGCGACGGCCTCCTCCGAGAGACGGAGGGAGTCGGTACGCATATAGGTGATCAGACCCACGGTGCCGTGTCCGGTCACGTCCACGCCCTCATAGAGCTGCTGGGCGATGGTCATGGTGCGGCGCGGGGTCATGTTGAGCTTGCGGGAGGCCTCCTGCTGGAGGGTGGAGGTGATGAAGGGGGGCGCGGGCGAGCGGTGCTTTTCGGCCTTCTTGATGGTCTGCACGGTGAAGCGCTGACCCTCCACGTCGCGCTTGACGGCCTCGACCTCGGCTTCGGTCTTCAGCGTGCGCTTTTTGCCGTCGCCGTAGTAGTGGGCCTCGAAGGAGCCGGGCTTGTCGATGCAGCGCAGGGTCACGTCCAGGGACCAGTATTCCTCCGGCACGAAGGCGCGGATCTCCTGCTCCCGCTCCACGACCATCCGCGTTGCAACGGACTGGACGCGGCCCGCGGACAGGCCGCGGCGGATCTTCCGCCAGAGCAGGGGCGAGAGCTGGTAGCCGACGATGCGGTCCAGAATCCGGCGCGCCTGCTGGGCGTCCACGAGGTCGCGGTCGATCTCGCGCGGGTGGGAGATGGCCTGGGTGACGACGCTGCGGGTGATCTCGTTGAAGGTCACGCGGCGGGTCTTTTCGTCCGGGAGCTTGAGCAGCTCCTTGATGTGCCAGGAGATCGCCTCGCCCTCGCGGTCCGGGTCGGTTGCGAGATAGACGGTCTGCGCCTGGTCGGCGGCCTTCTTGAGCTCCTTGATGAGGTCGGATTTCTCCTTCATCGGGATATATTCAGGACGGAAATCATGGTCCAGATCCACGCCCATCGTGCTCTTCGGCAGATCGCGCAGATGACCCATGCTGGCCTTGACGATATAGTCCGGGCCGAGGTATTTTCCGATGGTTTTCGCCTTGGATGGGGACTCCACAATCACAAGATCGGGATTTCGGTTCGACATGAAAGCTGTTCCTCCGTTGCTGTCAGCATAGAATTCAGTTCAGGGCATAGAATTTACCGGGGTCGCGGCGGACGACGCCGCGAAGCTCCAGCAGGGTGAGCTGGGAAAGGACCTGTCCGGCAGGCAGGCCGGCGCGGTCGATCAGCGCGTCGAGCTGCATCGGCCCGCACAGAAGGGTCTGCACGATCCGGCGCTGCGGCTCGGTCAGACCGGAGAAGTCCCGGCTTTGGACGCCGGGAACCGGATTTCGTTCCGCAGGGGTCTGCTTTTCCGGCACGGAAGCGGGCCGGACCGGACGGTCCCGCTCTGCCGGAGCGGGAAGCTCCGCAGCAGGGGGTCTGCCGTGGTATTCGCGGACGGCTGCGGGGTAGCGGTATTCATATTCGCGCAGGACGTCCCAGCCGCATTCCGCCAGCAGCGCTCCGTTTCGCAGCAGCTCGCTGCAGCCCCGGCTGCGGGGGTCTCCGGCGGGGCCGGGCACGGCAAAGACGTCGCGGCCCTGTTCGGCGGCCCAGCGGGCCGTGATCATGGCGCCGCTGTTCTCTGCGGCCTGGACCACCACGACCCCGTCCGAAAGAGCGGAGATGATGCGGTTGCGGGCCGGGAAGCGGCGGGCAAGCGGCGCGGCGCCGGGCGGGTATTCGCTGACGAGACAGCCGGATTCCGCCACGCGGGCAAGCACGGCTGCGTTTTCCTTCGGGTAGACCACGTCCACCCCGCAGCCGAGGACGCCGATCACCGGGCCGCCCCGGTCCAGGGCGCCGAGGGCGCTCATCGCGTCGATCCCGCGGGCCATGCCGGTGACGACGGTCCCGCCGCAGCCGGCGATCTGCCAGCCCAGACGGCGGGCCAGCTCCAGACCGCGCCCGTCCGCATCCCGCGCACCGACCAGGCCGACGCAGGGCGCCTGCTCGAGATCCGGCATCCGGCCAACGGCGTAGAGGACCACGGGGGCGTCCGCCTGCTGACGCAGACGGTCCGGGTACTCCCCGTCGCCGGGGATCAGGACGCGGACGCCCGCGGCGCGGCAGTCGGCAAGGCGCTTCTGCGCGGCGGCAAGGCTGCGGTCAGCCAGGGCGGCGCGGACGGAGGACTTGACCCCGGCGCGGGCAAGGGCCTCGTCGGAGGTCTGATAGATCGCCTCCGCCGAGCCGAAGCGGGCCAGAAGCTCGCCGGCGCGGATCGCGCCGAGGCGGGGCCGGTCGGCCAGCCAGAGCCAATGCTCGATCATAGGCCGCTCGCCTCCCGGAGCCGCCAGAGCACGACGGTTGCCGCCACGGCGGCGTTCAGGGATTCACAGCGCGGGGACATCGGGATGACGGCGGTGCGGTCCGCCGCCTCCAGAAAGGCCGGGCTGACGCCCCGGCCCTCGCTGCCGATCACGACGGCGCAGCTTTGCAGGGGGACCCTGCGGATATCCTCCGCGCGGTCGGTCAGGGCCGTGACGCAGAGGGGGATCGCCCGTTCCCGGCACTGGGAAAGGACGGCTTCGGACGAAAGCGAGTGGGGCAGGCTGCGGAAGACCGCGCCCATCGAGGCGCGAACGGTCTTCTCCGACCAGGGATCGGCGCAGCCGTCGGCGAGGATCACCGGGATCTCAAAGGCGTCGGCGGTGCGGAGGATCGTGCCGAGGTTGCCGGGGTCCTGGATGCCGTCCAGGATCAGGCAGCCGGGCGTGAGCGTGACCGGCTCCGGCTCCGGCATCCGGCACAGGGCGATCACGCCCTGGGGTGTCTCCATCCGGGAGACCTCGCGCATCAGCGCCTCCGGCACGCGGAGGACGCGGGCGTTCGCCGGAGCGGGGAAATCCGCCCCGTCGGCCAGGATCAGCGTCTCCACTTCAACGCCCCAGGCAAGCGCCTCCGCCACGAGCTTCGTCCCGTCGGCGACGAAGGCGCGGCGTTCATATCGGAATTTGCGGCTGGAGATCAGCTTTTTGACGGTCTGCAGCGTTGCGTTGGTCCGCGAAGTCACACGCGCTTCCAAAGCGCCGCCCCCTTTCCCGCACGGATGGTCATACAGAATCTAAATTATCATACCATGTTTGCGGCGGGAATGCAAGTGTTTTAATTCAGGGACCAGGGAATAGGGACTAGGGAACAGGGATCAGGCATTAGGCAATCGGCAATAGGAGACGGGGCTCCGACAGAGCCTTCCCCCCTTGGGGGGAAGGTGCCGAGCGCAGCGAGGCGGATGAGGGGGCGTTCCGACAAGGCAATCGTGATTCGGCAACAGGGCCGTAGGGCGGCCTGACCCCAGGCCGCCGCGCTGTCTGCCACCCGGTGGGACTAGGGGCTAGGGACTAGGAGCCGTAGGGGCGCGTATCCACGCGCCCGGTTCCGCGAAGCGGAACGAATCGCCCGCAAGGGCGATGTTGCCCGTGCGAATTACACAATCCCGTATCGTTATTTGCATCGGCATACGTAGGGGCGCTGCGTCGGCGGGCGCGTGGATACGCGCCCCTACAAGGCGCTGCGTCGGCCAGAGTCTGGCCGCCCTACGGCTCCAGTTCCCCGTCTCCTATTGGCTATTGCCTGATGCCTATTGCCTATAATCCCTGATCCCTGATCCCTACAATTCCTGCTTGTCATTTTCGAGATTTCTGTTATAATGAAAAAACAAGGTTTGATTCCGCCGGCTCCGAACGGGGTTCGGCAAGCGGCGGCCGGAAGGGAAGGTTTTTCATGAATCGGCAAAAAGTCATCGTTCGGACCAGCGTGATCGGCATTCTGGCGAACGTGTTTCTGGCTGCGTTCAAGGCTGCGGTGGGGACGATCTCCCACTCGATCGCCATCGTGCTGGACGCAGTGAACAATCTCTCGGACGCGCTGTCCTCGGTCATCACGATCGTGGGCACGAAGCTCGCCGGGAAGAAGCCCGACAAAAAGCACCCCTACGGGCACGGGCGGATCGAATACATCACGGCGATGGTCATTTCGGTCATCGTCCTCTACGCGGGCGTGACCTCCCTCGTGGAGTCGATCAAGAAGATCATCCGCCCCGAGACCCCCGACTACGGCGTACCGGCCCTTGTGATCGTCGGCGTGGCGGTCCTGGTCAAGGTGGTATTGGGCCGCTTCGTCGGCAAGACCGGCGAGAAGGTCCACTCCGAATCCCTGATCGCCTCGGGCAAGGACGCCCTGAACGATTCGATCATCTCCGCCGCGACCCTGGTCGCCGCCGCGGTCTATCTGCTCTGGCACGTCTCGCTGGAGGCGTGGCTCGGCGCGGTGATCTCGGTCGTCATCGTGAAATCCGGTCTGGACCTGCTGCGCGAGACCCTCTCCCTGATCCTCGGCGAGCGCGTGGACAACGAGCTGGCCCTGGCGATCAAGCAGACCGCTGCCGCCGTGCCCGGCGTGGGCGGGGCCTACGATCTGATCCTGCACAGCTACGGTCCGGAGATGACGATGGGCTCGATCCACGTCGAGGTCCCGGACTATCTGACCGCTGCCGAGATCGACACCCTGGAGCGGCAGGTGGTGGACGCCGTCCTGCACGAGCACGGGGTCATTCTGACCGGCGTGAGCATCTACTCCCACAACACCACCGACGACGAGGCCGCCGCGATCCGTGAAAACGTCCGCAAGCTCGTGATGGCCCACGACCACGTTCTGCAGATGCACGGCTTCTACCTGCATGAGAATCTGATCCAGTTTGACGTCGTGATCGGCTTCGACGCCGCCGACCGGCGCGCCCTCTGCGACCAAATTATTGCCGAGGTCCGGGCCGCCTACCCCGCCTACGAGCTCCGCGTCACGATGGACAACGACATGAGCGACTGAGATGGATCTGAAGAAGCTGCTCCGGCTGGCCCTGCTGACCGCCGTCTCCCTGATCCTCTATCTGGTGGAGAATCAGATCTCGGCCCCCGTTCCGGTGCCCGGCGTCAAGCTGGGTCTGGGGAATATCATCGTGCTCTGCGTCCTGTTCCGCTTCGGCTGGAAGGAGGCCCTTGCCGTGCTGCTGGTCAAGGTCCTGCTCGGCTCGGCGCTGACCGGGAATCTCGGCGCGGTGGCCTACGCCCTCGCGGGCGGGCTTCTGAGCCTGGGCGGGATGTGCCTGCTCAAGCCTTTGCTGACCGACCGGCAGCTCTTCGTCGGGAGCGTGATCGGGGCCATGCTCCACAATCTGGGCCAGCTCACCGTGGCGGTCTGGATCAGCCAAACCCCGGGGATCTTCGGCTATCTGCCCGTTCTGCTGCTCAGCGGCATGGTGACGGGCCTGTTCACAGGCATCGCGGCGCAGGCCGTTCTGCGCCGTCTGAAATAGACCAACTCACAAGGAGGATACGTTATGAACAAGGAATGGGATCTCTCCCCGCTCTACACGGGACTGGAAAGCCCGGAATTTCTGGCGGATTTCGCCGCTCTGGAGGCCCTGTCCGCTGAATTCAACGCGCTGTGCGCCGACCTGCCCGCCGAAAACCGCGGCGAGGCCATCCGCAAGGTCCTGACGCTTCAGGAGAAAATCGCGGAAAAGGCGCACCGTCTGTACTCCTACGCCGAGCTGCGCAGCGCGGTCAACACCGGCGACGAGGGCGCGGTCAACGCAACGGCAAAGCTCCAGAAGCTGCTCTCCGATTCCAGCGCGGCTGAGGCCGCCTTCCGCACCTACGTGGGCAAGACCGAAAACCTGGACGACCTGATCGCCGCAGACCCCTTCCTGGGCGAATACGCCTACCTGCTGCGCACCATGCAGGACGACGCGAAGTACACCCTGGACGAGAAGGTCGAGGAGGCTCTGGCCAAGATGAACCTCTCCGGCGGCTCCGCCTGGGAGAACCTGCAGGCCTATCTGACCTCCACCGTCACCGCCGACTACCGGGGTGAGAAGCTGACCCTGAGCGCGGTCCGCAACCTGGCCTACGACCCCGATCCCGCCGTCCGAAAGGACGCCTATGAGGCCGAGGTCGCCTGCTACGACAAGATCCGCGACGGCGTCTGCTTCGCGCTGAACTCCCTCAAGCAGCAGGTCACCACGGAATGTGAGCTCCGCAAGGGCGGCTCCCCGCTGGAGATGACCCTCCGCGCCAGCCGGATGAAGAAGACCACCCTGGACGCGATGATCCGGGCCATTGAGGAATATCTGCCCGTGTTCTGGAAGTACCTCCGCGCCAAGGCGAAGCTCCTGGGCTACGAGGGCGGTCTGAAATGGTGGGATCTCTTCGCCCCGATGGGCAAGAACACCGCGACCTACACCGTCGAGGACGCGAAGCAGTATCTGCTCGACCACTTCCGCCCCTTCGCCCCCGACATGGCAGACATGATGGCGCAGGCCTTCGACGAGGCCTGGATCGACTTCTATCCCCACGCGGGCAAGGTGGGCGGCGCGTTCTGCGCGAACCTTCCGATGATCCGCCAGAGCCGCGTGCTGACGAACTTCGACGGCGCCTTCGGCGACATCGTCACCCTCGCCCACGAGCTGGGCCACGCCTACCACGGCATGATGATTGAGGAGCACCGCCCGCTGAATCTGGATTACTCGATGCCCGTGGCGGAGACGGCCTCCACCTTCAACGAGACCGTGGTCATGAACGCGGCTCTGGACGAGGCGACCGATCCCGAGGTCAAGCTGGGCCTGCTGGAAAGCCAGCTCCAGGACACCACGCAGATCATGTGCGACATCATGAGCCGCTATTGGTTCGAGACCGCCGTGTTTGAAAAGGCCAAGCAGGGCTTCGCCTTCCCCGACGAGCTCTGCGAGATGATGAAGCAGGCCCAGAAGCGCGGCTACGGCGACGGTCTGGATCTGGACACCCTGAATCCCTATATGTGGGTCTGCAAGAGCCACTACTACTCCGCCGGGCTGAGCTTCTACAACTTCCCGTACGCCTTCGGCGGTCTCTTTGCCGCCGGTCTCTACGCCCAGTACCGCCGCGAGGGCGAGGCCTTCCTGCCCAAGTACCGCGCCCTGCTCAAGGCGACCACGGTCTCCTCGGTGGAGGACGTGGCAAGGATGGCGGACATCGACCTCGGCGACGTCAACTTCTGGCGCTCCAGTCTGGAGATCTTCAAGGACCGCGTCGAGCAGTTCCTGAAGCTCGCAGGCGCGGAGGAATAAGCCCGCCGCGGGAGATTAGGCAATAGGCAGCAGGCATTCGGCAATGATTAGGCAATAGGCAGCAGGCAATAGGCATCGGGCAATAGGCAATAGGAGACCGATCCGTAGGGCGGCCTGACCCCAGGCCGCCGCAGCGAGGAAGCCCCGGCGGGGGAAGCATGAAACAGGCAATAGGCAGCAGGCAATAGGCAATAGGAGACGGGGCTCCGACAGAGCCTTCCCCCCTTGGGGGGAAGGTGCCGAGCGCAGCGAGGCAGATGAGGGGGCGTTCCGACAAGGCAATCGGGATTCGGCAACAGGAACCGTAGGGCGGTCTGACCTCTGGCCGCCGTGCGACTCCGTTGCATCGTGAGACGTAGGGACGAGCATCGCTCGTCCGCGTTTGCGAAGCAAACAATTGCCCGCAGGGCAATCAAGCAACGTGTCGATTGGGATTTGCCTCCGGCAAAGTGCATTCGTTCCGAATGCCGGACAAGCGATGCTTGTCCCTACGGCAGAGAATGACCGTTTTCGGTTTTTTCGGCGGAGCTCTGTTGTCGATCCGTGCGGGCGCGTGGATACGCGCCCCTACGAGGCGCTGCGTTTCGGAACGTTGGCGCAGCCAATTTCAATCCTCCCGCAGGGAG
>OMZQ01000047.1 GCA_900315595.1 uncultured Eubacteriales bacterium
GTTCCGGTTCAGAATGGATACGTACCACACCGGCTTCAGGATCCAGCGGTCTCCGTCCTGCCAGGGCAGATACCGCAGCGCCGCCGTGTCGATCACCCGGTCGCAGGCGGAGAGCTGGTTCTGTGCAAGCGTTTTCACCCTGGCAAGAATCTCGTTCCCGTCGATCAGCGTCCCCGTCGTCGGCAGCGCTTCCCCCACCTGCCAGGGCTTCATGGCCCAGAGCTCATATACACCCTGCCGGTTGATTTTGATATGAACGGAAGGAGCTTCATAATACAGCGTCGTCAGCTCAAAGTTGTCCGCGATCACCGGAATGCCGTCGATCGTCACGTCGAAGTGGAACACGTAGGCATCGTCTGCTTCGTCGTAGCCGGTCTTTGCAAATTCCTGTCCGTGGTTCATTTCGATGTACCACGCCGAGCTTTCGTTCGCCAGCATTTCATTCAGCTTTGTATGGTCCAGATAAAACGACTCCCGCAGCGATACGTTGGAAATACCGAGAGACTGCAGCAGCCGCTCCGCCCAGGCCAGGGCATCCTTACAGCTCATAAATGAAAAGTCCCGCTCCTCCGTGTAGAAGGCGGTGTTGTCTTCCGGATACTCAAACCGGTTCACATTATAATCCCGAACTGCAAAGTTGTAGTCGTGAACGGTATGTTCGACGTAGGAGAGCTCGTAGACCGGGTTCCCGTGATCATCCGAAACCGAATACATGTACATAAGAACACCGTCTGTGTCAGAAAGCGATTTGTACACCTTTTTGCCGACCCAGTCCTCACAGGGGACGACCTCCGTCTCTGTCCGTCCCAGCGCTTCCCAGAAGTCCGCGACGGTCTCCTCGTCGAGTACGGGAAACTGAGCTGCGTAAACCTTCGGCTGAGCATCCGGCGCGGGAACGGTGAGCTCCAGATCGACCGTCAAACCCTCGCCCAAGTCCTCCCGGATGTGGGTCGTGACCGGGCCGGTCCGGCCTGGCTCCGCCGTTTCGTTCCCCGTCTGCGCGGGCTGATCCGCCCCTGTCTGAACCGGCTCCGCCGTCTCGTTCCCCGACTGCGCGGGCTTGCCCGATCCGGCCTGGCTCTCCGCCGGGCCGCCCGTGCAGCCGCCGAGCAGGGCCAGCGCCAGCAGCAGAGCCGTCAGTCTTGTGATTCGTTTCATCTTTTGATTTGCTCCTTCCTGTTTTAATTTAATATGGTGTATTTCGATTCTGAAAGGATCGAAATACACCATTATTGTTTCAAATCGGTTTACGGAATGGGATAGGATACGCCTTCGACCGTAATGGCAGTAATCTCCGCCAGGTCGATCGGTTCGGTAAACCGCCATGTGGCCTTGATCGTTTTCCCCTGCTCGCTGCCGCCCGCGAACTGGACAAAGCCGTCGTGTGTGTAAGTCTCGTCGAAAACAGGGATCTCAATGACCGTACCATCCTTGCGGACAAGCTGCATCTCAGGTGTGCCATCGTAGGACTCACCGTTTCCAACGAGGGTAATCGTCATCGGGTTCAGCTTCACCGTATTCCAGAGAATGGAGCCTTCGGCATCTGAGACCGGTTCGATGGAGATCACGGTTTCCTCCGTCACATGTTCAATGGGAACCTCAAACAGGCTTTGGGAATCGCCGAGGCTTCCATCCGGCAGCCAGATGTCGTAGGTGAGGAGCATTCTTTCCCCGACCGCATAACTGCCGCCAATGTTTGCGACCATAAAGTGGGTCACGTTTCCTTCCCGTGCAAGCGGGAACGTATCGCCCGATCCGCCGTGATTGCCCCAGGCGTGACCGCCTTCCGGCTCGGTCAGATTCAGAATCAGTCTGTCCTCCTTAGTATTGCCGGTGACAGCTTCCGCCAAGTCAGCAGCCGCTTCATTCTTTGCCTCCATGCGGATGATCGCAAATACCGAATCCGGCGTAGCGATCAGTTCCTCCAGTGTGACACGGTAGTCCGGCGTCTCGGCGGTATACGCCGTCGCATTGACCGCTGCCTGGTTCCGACCGTCCCGCTCGGCATATACGTCCGTAAACGGCTGAGCAGGCGCGGACGGAACGATGCCGTTTTCAGGATGGTCCGCATTGTATTTTACCACGTCCGATTCTATGACCCCGGACTTCTCACCGAAGAGGTCCGCAAAGCCGAACCAGTTATAACGGTATGCAGCAAATACCGGAACACTGAGTAGCAGCACGGCAGCCACAGCCGCAATCAGAGATCGGATGCGACGTCCTGCGTTCCCTGCGCGGGTCGTTTGTTTTGTTTTCTTCATGGTTAATGCACGGATCCTTTCCTCCCTGTCACGGGGAAGCGGTTCCACCGAAAGGTTCACAGGCTCCGTACGGGACAGGATTTCCTCAAGCTTCAGTTCCATCGTCAATTCCACCTTGTGTCAAATAATCCTTGAGCTGCTGCCGCCCACGCGAAAGGCGGCTGCGCACAGTACCGGAAGGGATCTGCATGGCCAAAGCGATCTGCGCGGCATTCTGGCAGAGATCGTAGCGACGGAAGAAGATTTCCCGGTCTGTCGGGTCGAGCTGTGAGATCGCGCTGCGAACGAGGGCGGTGCGCTCGGCCTCGTCCAACCGCTTCCAGAGGTCGTCCGGGACCGAAACAGTCAGCTCGTCGAGCGGGAGAAGCAGCTTATGCAAGCGCAGAAAATCAACCGTCCGATTTCTTGCAACCGCGCCAAGCCAGGACTTTAAGCTCTGCGTTCGGATGCAGTCCGACCGCTGCCAGAGCGCGAGAAAAACGTCTGACGACAGTTCTTCCACATCCTCGTGAGAGAGCTGACCCCCTCCTCTGCCGGAGATCACCGCATAGACGTAGGCGCTGTAGCGGTGGATCGCTTCCTCCAACGCCAGCGGGTCTTTGGCCCGCAGGGACCGGAGGAGTTGTTTCTCTTCCATACTGTGTTTGCTCCTTTATTTATCAGCGCTGACGTCTATCAAGACGATGGAAGTGCCGAAAGTGTTGCAAAAGACGCCCCGTTCCGCAGTATGACACGGAGCAGGGCGTTTGACAGGGGCTGGATCGGCTGACTTACAGATTCTTCACGCGCAGGGCGCGGATGGCGTTGAGGACGGCAAGTACCATCACGCCCACGTCTGCGAAGACCGCAAGCCACATATTTGCAATGCCGAGGGCGCCGAGCACCAGACAGACCAGCTTGACGCCGATGGCAAACCAGATATTCTGATGGACGATCCGCAGACATTTGCGGGCGATCCGGATCGCCTTGCGGAGCTTCATCGGGTCGTCGTCCATCAGCACGACGTCGGCGGCCTCGATGGCGGCGTCGGAGCCGAGTGCACCCATGGCGACGCCGAGGTCGGCGCGGGAGAGAACCGGCGCGTCGTTCACGCCGTCGCCCACGAAGACCAGGCTCCCGTTCGTCCGGCGCTCCAGCAGGCGTTCCACCTGAGCGACCTTCTCATCCGGCATCAGGCCGCTGTGGACCTCGTCGATGCCAATCTGACCGGAGACCTGTTTTGCGACCTGCTCGTTGTCGCCGGTCAGCATCACCGTTTTCGTCACGCCGAGCTTCCGCAGGGCGGAGACGGCTTCGGCAGCGTTGGGCTTGATCACGTCGGTCACGACGATATGTCCCTCGTAGACGCCGTTGACGGCGACGTGGACGATGGTACCGGCGCTGTGGCAGCTCTGGAACGGGATCCCAAGCTCGTTCATCAGCTTCTCATTTCCGACGGCGACCTCGATCCCGTCCACGCGGGCGACCACGCCCTTGCCGCTGTCCTCCCGGACGTCGGTCACGCGGCTGCGGTCCAAACACTTGCCGTGGGCGCGCTGGAGGCTCAGAGAGATCGGATGGGCGGACGCGCTCTCAGCCAGGGCTGCGAGCTCCAGCAGCTCGGCCTCGTTCCGGATGGCATGGTGGATATCCTCGACCTCGAACACGCCCTTGGTCAGCGTGCCCGTCTTGTCAAAGACGACGGTGCGGGTTCTGGAAAGCGTTTCCATGTAGTTCGAGCCCTTCACCAGGATACCGGCGCGGCTGGCTCCGCCCAGACCTGCGAAGAAGGTCAGCGGCACGCTGATGACCAGGGCGCAGGGACAACTGATGACCAGGAAGGTCAGCGCGCGATAGATCCAGGTCGTCCACTGCGGCGCGGTATGCAGCACGAGCTGGGAGACGAGCGGCGGAAGGATCGCAAGCGCCAGCGCCGCGAAGCAGACGATGGGGGTATAGACCTTGGCAAAGCGGGTGATAAAGGCCTCCGGTTTGGCCTTCTTTTCGGCGGCGTTCTCCACCAGATCCAGAATTTTGGAGGCCGTGGATTCACCGAAGGCCTTGGTGGTGCGGACGCGGAGCACGCCGCTGAGATTGATGCAGCCGCTTGCGACCTCGTCGCCGGGAGAAACGTCACGCGGCAGGCTCTCGCCGGTCAGCGCGGCGGTGTTCAGGCTGGATTCGCCGTCGAGAATCACACCGTCGATGGGGATGCGCTCGCCGGGCTGAACCGTGATGACCGTGCCCACGGCAACCTCCGCGGGATCGACCCGCTCCAATCTGCCCTCGCGCTCTAAATTGGCGTAGTCCGGACGGACGTCCATCAGATCTGCGATGTTATCGCGGCTCTTGTCCACGGCGTAGTCTTCAAACAGCTCGCCGATCTGGAAGAAGAGGAGGACCGCAACGGCTTCGTTGAAGTCTCCGCTTTTCGTGATGACGGCAAGGACGATGGCGCCGATGGAGGCGACAGCCATCAAAAAGTCCTCGTCAAAAATCTCTCCCTCGCGGATGCCCTCGAAGGCCTCCAGCAAAATATCATAGCCGATGATCAAATAGGCAGCCAGATACAGCCCCATGCGAACCCAGCCGGTGACGGGGAGAAACTGCAAGGCAATCAGCATAGCCCCGGCGATCAGGATCCGGATCAGCTTGACCTTCTGTTCCCTTTCCATGAACACGCCCTCTTTCATATAAATTTTACAGTTGTTTATCTGTACGGTTCCATTATAGACCCCTCTGCTTTTCCTGTCAATCCGGGCGGGTCGAATGCTTCCGAACGGGAGAAAATCGTTTCCGAAACGAATCAACGGTTGCTTTTTTGTTATGTCTCTGCTATAATCGCAGACGAAGCACAGCGAAGGAGGCCGGAGCATGAACAACTGGATTTTGCCCCACGACCACGGCAACGGCGGACGGGCAAAGCTGTTTTTTGATCTGTTGTCCGCAGAGAACCGCTTTACTGCGGCCGCGGAGGTGTTCCGCCTGCTGGACGATCCCAGCCGGGTCCGGATCTTCTGGCTTCTGCTCCATTCGGAGGAGTGCGTCGTCAACGTCGCCGCCCTGACGAAGATGTCCGGCCCGGCGGTCAGCCACCATCTGCAGCAGCTCAAGGCGGCAGGTCTCGTGGAATACCGGCGCGACGGCAAGGAGACCTACTACCGCGCCGCCGACACCGAGCTGTCCCGCCTGCTGCACGGGACGCTCGACCACGTGCTCAACATTGCCTGCCCGATCCTGACGGACTCAGGCAGCTCGCGCGATCTGATGGAGCAGATCCACGACTATATGAGCACCCATCTGGATGAGAAGATCACGATCGACGCCCTTGCCCAGCGCTTCCACGTCAACACCACGACGCTGAAAAAGGAATTCAAGCTGGTCTATGGGACCTCCATCGCCGCCCATCTGCGGATGCACCGGATGGAGAAGGCCAAGCGGCTGCTTCGCACGACCTCCGACCGGATCGCGGACGTCGCCGCTGCGGTCGGCTACGAAAGCCAGAGCCGGTTTGCCCAGGTCTTCCAGCGCGAGACCGGGATGCTCCCCACGGATTTCCGCGAACGGGGCGTGGGTTCGGCGGAGGAATCCGGCGATTCTTCCCATCCGGCGTAAAAATTTACAGATTATTCTCTCTTTTTCAAATTCAAACGCTATAATGATAAGAAACCCTATTTCGGGAGTGAGTACAACGAACGATTCTACGAAGAAACGCAGAAAGCCTCTGCTCTACCGGTTCATCCGCAGGGCTGTCCAGATCATTTATCCGAAGATCTCCGTGGAGGGCGCGGAGCATCTGCCGGAGGACGGCTGCATTCTGGTCGGCAACCACTGCCATATGCACGGCCCCATCACCTCCGAGCTCTACGTGCCCGGGCGGCATACGACCTGGTGCGCCGCGCAGATGATGGAGCTCAAGGAGGTCCCGCCCTACGCCTATCAGGATTTCTGGAGCGGAAAGCCAAAGGCCTTCCGCTGGTTCTACCGTCTGCTGTCCTATCTGATCGCGCCGCTTTCGGTCCTGATCTTCAATCACGCCTACACGATCCCGGTCTATCACGACCAGCGCCTGATCACGACGATGAAGCAGACCGTGGCCGAGCTGGAGGCGGGGTCTCGCGTGATGATCTTCCCGGAGTGCTACGAGCCGCATAACCAGATCGTCTACAAGTTCCAGGACCGTTTCATCGACGTCGCCAAGCACTACTACAAGCGCACGGGAAAGATCGTCAGCTTCGTTCCGACCTACGTCGCCCCGAACCTCAAAAAGATGTTCTTCGGCGAGCCGGTCGCCTATGATCCCGCTCAGCCGATCGCTGCCGAGCGCGTGCGGATCGCCGCCGCCATGATGGACGGCGTGACCGCCCTGGCCGAGTCCCAGCCAGAGCACGTGGTCGTTCCCTATCCCAATATGTCCTCGAAGCACTACGTGACGAGCAAGGGCCGTCCGGCGGCCCGGCAGCCGGAGCGGGATTACCGCAAGCTGCGCCCGGGCAATCTCACCTCCCCGGAATACCGCCATCTGCTGCTTCTGCTGGGCTGGATCGTCTATTTCATCGCCTACTTCCTGACGGAGAACCTGATCCCGCCGGAGCGCTGCCACCCGATCCACTCGGCCCTGGACGATCTGATCCCCTTCCATGAGCTGTTTGTGATCCCCTACACGTTCTGGTACGCGCTGATCGTGATCTCCCTGCTCCGGTTCCTGCTCTATGAGGTGGACAGCTTCCGGAATCTGCAGAAGTTCATCATCATCACCCAGCTCGTCGCAGTGATCGTCTACGTCCTTTATCCCTCGCGTCAGGACCTGCGCCCGGACCATTTTACGCGCGACAACCTGCTCACGCGGATCATGGGCTTCATCTACGCCTTCGATACCAGCACAGGCGTCTGTCCTTCCCTGCACGTGGCCTATTCGCTCGGCATCGCCTCGGTCTGGGCAAAGTCAAAGCTGGCGAAGCCCGGCACGAAGGTCTTGATCTGCCTGCTCTGCGGCCTGATCTCCATCTCGGTCTGCTTCGTCAAGCAGCATTCCATCGTGGACGTCTTTGCCGCGATTCCGCTCGGCCTGCTCGCAGAGCTTCTGGTCTTCGGAAGATCCTGGTATTGGCCTCGCCTGAAGCGCCTGGTCCGCCGCGCGTAAGCGCTCTTTCTGCTCCGATCCCCGCCCGGTTTGGTTCAAGCCGGGCGGGGATTTCTGCATGTTCCGCCCGGATCTCGGAGCGTCTGGAGGGCGTTGGGGAATTTTTGTGACATTTTTCAAAAAAATGAGGGCTGCCGCATTGATTTTCATGTAGATTTCTGGTAAGATTTGAACACCCAAGCATGACCGAAATCTGAATAATGGAGGATTCATTATGAAGCACACCGTATCCAGAAGGACGCTCTCCTTCCTGCTGGCGATGGCCTTGGTCGTCTCCCTGTTCGCAGGGCTGACCATGACCGCCTCCGCAGCCAACCTGACCGGCACGCCGACGGGTTATACCAAGGCCTCGGACGTCGTCTATGACACCAGCGGCACCTATCTCAAGAACTGGGGTGCCAGAGGTGAGAACTGCACCTTCCTCACCACCTACGCGCAAAACTACTACACCGGCAGCTATTCCTACGAAACCCTGTCTGCCAAAGCGGGCGGCACCTCTCAGAGCAACGCCACGAGCAGCGCGCTCTACACGGCTCTGCAGAATATGCTGACCGCAAAGCACACGACGCACACGAGCTACCAGGCGACCCGTCCCATGTACTGCTACACCGACTGCGTCAACAGCAACATCAGCTATATCTCCTCCTTCTACTCCTCTACGCAGGTCACCGGCTCTTGGGACAGCGGCGCCACCTGGAACCGCGAGCACGTCTGGCCCCATTCCAAGGATGCTGACACCAACACGAATACCGACTCCAACGATTCCCAGGATATCGTGATGCTCCGTCCGACCGCCGTCAGCGAGAACTCCAGCCGCGGCAACACGGCCTACGGCGAGAGCTCCGGCTACTTTGACCCGAACACGGTTTCCACCGCTGTCAACGTGCGCGGCGACTGCGCCCGGATCCTGCTGTTCATCTACACGGAATACGGCACCTCGAGCAACGACATCTGGAGCAACATGTGGGGCACCTCCGGCGTCATCGAGAGCAAGGACGTCCTGCTCAAGTGGATGCGTGAGGATCCCGTGGACACCTGGGAGATGGGCCGCAACGACGTTGTGCAGGACATCACCGGCGTCCGCAACGTCTTCGTGGACTATCCCGAGCTGGCCTTCCAGCTCTTTGGCGAGTCCGTTCCCGCGAACTACTCCACCCCCTCCGGCGGCTCCGCTGCGTCCTCCTACACCGTGACCGCGACCTCGAACAACAACGCGTGGGGCACGGTCTCCGTCTCCGGGACCACCATCACCGCCTCCCCCGCCGACGGCTACTATGCCGCGGGCTTCACCGTGACCTCCGGCACTGCCGCTGTGACCCAGAACGGCAACGTCTTCACGGTCAATCCGACCTCCGACTGCACCGTTCAAATCAACTTTGCAGCCAGAGAGCAGGTCACCCTGACCTACGTGGCAAACGGCAGCGTCTATTCCACCGCGACCGTCTATGCCGGCGACACCGTGACCCTGCCCACGGCTGCAACTGTCGTGGACGGATGGACCCTCAGCGGCTGGTCTGCCTCCGAAATTGCAGAGACCACGGCTAAGCCTGAATACTACGCGCTTGGCGCGAGCTTTGTCCCGACGGCGAACGCGACCCTGTACGCCGTCTACACGAAATCCGAAGCCGGTTCCGGCGAGGGCGGCGATTACGTTCTCATTGATTCCACGGAGGATCTGGTCCTCGGCGAATACCTGATCGTATACACGACCGGCTCGCTTGCGTTCAACGGCGGGCTGGACAAGCTTGACGCGGACGGAAACTATATTTCCGTGACCATCAGCGACGACAAGATCGCCTCCACTGCAGCCACGGACGCCGCCGCTTTCACGATCGATCCGGACGCGGAAACCATTCAGAGCGCATCCGGCTACTACATCGGCGCAACATCCAACACCGCGAATACCCTGCTCTCCAGCCAGAACACCGTCTACACGAACGTCATCGACTTTACCGGAGGCAACGCGGACATCACCTCCCAGGGCGGCGCGATCCTGCGCTACAATACCGGCGGCCGCTTCCGCTATTACAAATCCAGCACCTATACCGGTCAGCAGGCGATCCAGCTTTACCTGAAGAGCGGCGGAGAGACCGTGACCTATACCACCGCGCCGACCGGCAGCGAGCATAGCCACACGCTGACCCACGTCGCTGCTCTGGCTCCGACCTGCGGCGCGGACGGCAACACGGAATACTGGTACTGCGCCGGCTGCGGCAAGTACTTCTCCGACGCCGCTGCAGCCACGGAGATCATCGCCGATGATACCGTGATCCCCGCCACCGGCAATCACACCTACGGCGACTGGGCTGCCAACAACGACGGCACGCACACGCACGTCTGCTCCGTCTGCGGCGCGGCTGAGACCGTCAACTGCACCTACACCGACGTTGTGACGCCTCCCACCCCCACCGAGCAGGGCTACACGACCCACACCTGCACCGTCTGCGGCTACTCCTTCGTGGACAGCTACACCAGCGAGACCGGCGTGGACTACACCCTGACCTTCACGGTTCCCACCGGCGTCACAGCCGTCGCCCCGATGACCGTCAACTCCGTTGTCGGAGCGACCCTGCCCACCGCAGAGGCTCCCGATGGCTATACCTTCCTGGGCTGGGTCACGGAAGACTATGACAACGTCGAGACCCGTCCCGAAACCATTCTGACCGGTCTTTACAAGCCCACAGCCGACGTCACGCTCAAGGCGCTTTACGCCTACGGAGAAGGAAGCACGCTTGAATTGCTCAACGTTGACGAGAGCCCCGAGGAGCTGGACGAGTTTGTGATCGTGGAATCCGGCGGCGTTTACGCCATGTATCAGGAGACCTCCGGCACCTCCTACGTGAAGAATTTCACCTTCACGAACGACGCTGCGACGATTGCCGCCGATGAGAAGAACACCTGGACCGTCCACTACACCGCAGACAACACCCTTTATCTGGGCGATGAGGAAAACGGCTGGCTTTACACCTCCGGAAGCAACAATCTGGCAGCCAACCAGACAAACCGGACCGAATGGGCCCTTGAACGCGAAGAAGGGTACTTCAAGCTGCACAGCGTCTCGACCAACCGCTACCTTTCCTGCCGTTCCGATCTGACCGGCGCAAATCAGTACCTCTGGCGCATGGCCGGCTCGAACGGAACCGCCGGCACGACGACGCTCCTGATCTACCGCCTGACCGTCGGCGCTTCCTTCTACACCACGATCATCGGCGAAGAGCACGAGCATACCCCCGCTGCTCCTGTGATCGAGAACGAGGTCGCCGCCACCTGCACCGCTGCGGGCAGCTACGATTCCGTCGTCTACTGCACCGAGTGCGGCGAGGAGATCTCCCGTGAAACGGTCGGAGTCCCCGCTCTGGGCCACGACTGGAGCGCCTGGACCTCCAACAACGACGGCACCCACAGCCGCACCTGCTCCGTCTGCAATGAGACCGAGACCCACGACTGCGAGTTCGGCGACGACA
>OMZQ01000044.1 GCA_900315595.1 uncultured Eubacteriales bacterium
CTGGACGGATTACCAGGGCTATAAGGCCGCGACGATGGACGTGCTGAACGCCGCCGAAATGCGGAGCCTGCTGACCGCCGTCGTGAAGGACGCGAACGGCAACGTCGTGAGCGAAACCTACCACACCAACGTTCAGTCCTACGGCTGCAAGATCTACAACAACGCCTCCGCGCCCCAGAACCTGAAGGATCTGATGGTCGCGATGGTCAACTACGGCGACGCCGCCGAGATCCTGCTGAAGAACAAGTAAGCAGAGGAAACCGAACGGTTTCAACTGAACCAAGCAAAAAGGAATGGCCCTCGGGCCATTCCTTTTTGCTTGTGCGCGTCCGGCGCTTGTCACGCTGAACGATGCTTTATTCTTCTGCGCCGCCTTGCTCTGCGTCCGGTTCGCCGTCTGGAACGGCAAACCAATCGGGCGAGGGCGTCATGGGAACGTTTGTCAGCGAGATCCCCTCCGATTCAAAGCGGACCTGCAGGACGCCCGTGCTTTCCACGAGGGTCGCCGTCATGCACCGCAGGACCTCGGTTCGATCCGCAGGCTCCAAACCGTCCAGACAGCCCTTTGCCAGCTCTACGACAGCGAGCTTTCCGTGAACCGAAACCGCCAGCGGAGCCGGAATCGCCGCCGTGGGGTTGCGAAGACCGTTCTGGGTGCTTCTGGCATGCAGGGCGGTCAGGATGGCCTCCTCCAGAGAGACGTTCACACGCTGCCTGACCCGTACGGCAAGACGGTGCAAAACCGCGTCCGACTGTCCGGGCAGACAGAGGATCCCCTCGTATTCGTTCAGCTCGCTTCGGATCGGGCCGATCACGCTGCTGTCTGCGGTGAAGGGTTCGGTCAGGTCCAGCGTCTGATAGTCCTCCAGCCGGATGCCCTCTACGTAGAACTCGACCCGGTTGATCTCCGGCAGCTCGCAGAGCGTATCCGTGATGCTCAGCAGCACCAACTGCTCGCCGCGTTCGTCCGTTGGCCGGTTTGCGTAAAATTCCGGCGAAAAGTCTACCTTGCAGGTCTCGTCCTTCACGTTGATATCCAGAAGGGAAGTGCCTGCGGGCAAAAGCGAGACCAGGCCGGCGGTCTGCGGCGTCTTCAGAAGCGCGCGTATGACGTAGGACGGCTGCTCCTCCACCTCCAGATAGGGGATGGTCCGCTCCTCCGCCAAAAGATACCGGCGCTCAGAGTCGGAGAAGTAGATCGTCAGAGTCGTCGTTTTCGGCGTTTCGCCGCTGTCATAGAGCAGGATGTCCTCGTCGGAAAAAACCTGATCCGGTATGAGCTTGTCGCCCGGACTGGAGCTGCGAATGCGTACCGAACGAACGCCCTCCAGAGCCAGACCGGTTTTGACCAGACAGGCGAGAAAGACGGAGCGGTCGATGCCGGACTGGGCTGCGGCGTCCTCCTGCAATCGGATCGTCAGTTCCCCGGCGGAAAGCTCTGCGCCGAGCAGCTTCGTACCGCTTGGGATGGGGGAGACCAGAGACTTGCTGGACGGGCCGCCAAAGTACAGGGAAAAAATATCCGTCATGGAGAAGCTCCCGCCGCCCAGATCCCGCGTCTCGCTGCGGATCAGACCGGACTCGTCTGAGAACTCGACCTCCACGGTGCGGTAAAAGAAGGTGACGGGCTGCACCGGCTCAGGCTTCTGCGCGCGGTCCGGCGCACAGCCGACCAGAAGCAGCAGGGCAAGGATCAAAGCTGTGATTCGTTTCATGGCGTCTCCTCCCGTTCTGCGGCTGGCCGCGGAAGCGTCAGCACGAAGCAGGTCCCGCCGCCCGGGCGGTCCTCAACGGTCACGGACCCGCGGTTTCGGAGCACCATGTCATGGACGATCGAGAGCCCGAGACCTGCTCCGCCCGCCTTCCGCGACCGCGCCTTGTCCACGCGATAAAACCGCTCAAAGATGTGGGGCTTGGCCTCGTTTGGAATGCCATAGCCGGAATCCTCCACGCGGATCGTCACGGCTTCCGGATCGGTCTCGGCAGTCATACGCACGAAGCCGTCCGGGCGGTTGTATTTCACGCCGTTTTCTACCAGATTAAAAAGAACCTGATAGAGATCGTCCTCCGAGGCCAAAACCGTTTCCGCCGGACCGCAGACCAGATCCAGGGTGACGCCCTGCTTCCGCGCCTGCGGCAGCAGCATACGAAGCACCCGTTCCGCAACCGGAGCAACGGCAACGGCCTGTCTTTCCTCGGCGGGGCTGCTGTCGAGCCGCGTCAGCTCCAGCAGCTTGGCCGAAAGACGGGTCAGACGGTCTGCCTCGTTGCCGATGTCCGATACGAATTCCTTCGTCGTCGCCTCGTCCATCTCGTTTTGCAGGATGGAGTCCGCAAGCAGTTTGATGGAAGCCAGGGGCGTCTTGAGCTCGTGCGAGGCGTTGGAAACGAACTGCTTTCGCACGTCCTCCGACTGCTTGAGCCGCTGCGCCAGGTCGTTGAAGGCCTTGCCGAGCCGGGCGACCTCATCGTTGCCGCGGCTGGGCAGGCGCACGGAATAATCCCCATCGTCCAGCCGCTGTACCGATTGCAGGACGTTCCGCATCCGCTTGGAAAACAGCATGGAAAACAGCATGGAGAGCAGAATGATCAGGGCTTCGATGCCCACCGAGATCCAGAACAGGGTCTTTTGCAGGCTGGACAGCAGCTCCGCCTGATCCCGGTCGTTTTCCAGCAGATAGATCGCGCCGATCAGCCGGTTGTAGGCCATCAGCGGCATGGCTGCCTTGCTGGTGAACAGATCGTTCTTGTACCGCGTGTAGACCACGTCCGTTCCGGACAGAGCCTCCGCGATCTCGGGAAAGAGCGTCAGCTTTCCCTCCGCCGAGCCGGTCGTCTGGGAATCATAAAGGCATCGCCCGTCCGGGTCCGTCACCAGCAGGCGCGTCGTGTGCAGATCGTTGACCGAGTGAACCACCTCGCGCACGGTTTCGGCGTCCAAATGCTCGTAGCTGGAAAAGCTGGCAGCCATGAGCTGGGCTTTGTCGGTCATGGCGGTCCGCTGCGAGGAAAAGAGCAGGTTTCGGATCGCCATCGGCGCGTAGAGGTTCAACAGCAGCAGACCGACGAAGGTGATCAGGACGTAGGCGGCTGCGTGACGAAGCTGCGAGCTGCGGATAAAATCGGCGAAGCGTCCCCGGCGGGGGGCGGACTTGCGATTTTCACTATGCCTTAAAATAGTATCCAACTCCCCACTTTGTCATAATGTGAACCGGAACGGCGGGGTTTTGCTCCAGCTTTTCGCGGATTCGGCGGATATGTACGTCCACGGTACGGATATCGCTGCGGTAGTCGTCGCCCCAGATGATGTCAAGCAGCTTTTCCCGGGAATAGACGCGGTTCGGGTTCCGCATCAGCAGCTCCACCAGGTCGAATTCCTTCGCGGTCAGCTCCACCGGCACGCCGTTTTTATAGGTGTTCCGGCTCTGCGGATCGAGGGTGATCGGGCCGCGGGTGATCCGGCTCTCAGCGCTTTGTCTGCCGCTGCGGCGCAGGATCGCCCGGATCCGCGCCTTGAGCTCCAGAATGTTGAAGGGCTTGGTCAGATAGTCGTCCGCGCCGTGGTCAAAGCCGAGCAGCTTATCCATATCCTCGGTCTTCGCCGTCAGCATGATGATCGGCACGTCCGAGAACCTGCGGATCCGGCGGCAGGCCTCCAGCCCGTCCATGACGGGCATCATCACGTCCAGGATCAGCAGTCCGAGCTCCGGGTCTGCTGCCATCTGCACAGCCTGGGCCCCGTCGCTTCCGACCACGACCTCATAGCCCTCGCTCTCCAGATTATAGCTGATTCCCTTGACCAGCAGCTCCTCGTCGTCTACGATTCCAATTTTCATTTTCCTTTTGTCCTTTCCGTTGACATACGGAGAATTTCTGGTATAATCTACGTGAAGAAGTATCACGCATCATGGCATCCCCTGCTATTATAGCACAGAGTCCCGCGGCAGGGCAATCCATGTTTTCGCAAAAAATGGAGATTTCTATGAAAAAGATTCAAGTATTATCTCTGCTGCTGGCTCTGGTCCTGCTGACCTCCGCGCTTGCCATGCCCGCATGGGCTGCGGACGATCAGACGGAGAGCACCGCCGCGTCCACCGAGGTCCCCTGGGCCGACGATCCTTCCGAATACCGCGTAAACCTGCTGGACGATGCGCCGGAATACAACGCGGGCTGTGATACCGCCCTGCTGCTGGAGCTGAATTCCGGCATCGTAGTCTATGCCAAAAACGCAGAGGAAACCGTCTACCCGGCCAGTCTGACCAAGATCATGACCTGCCTCGTCGCCCTCAAATACGCGGGCGACGTGCTGGATACCATGAAGGTCACGGTCAGCGAGACCGCCGTGGAGGGCATCGCGGATGCGGGCGGCATCGTGCGCCTGAAGGTGGGCGAGACCATGTCTCTGCGCAACTGCCTGTATTATCTGATGGTCGTGTCCTCCAACGAGGCTGCGAACGTGATCGCCGAGGCCGTGGGCGGCAGCGTCCCGGATTTCGTGAACATGATGAACGAGACCGCAAAGTCGCTGGGCTGCACGGGAACGCATTTTGCCAATCCGCACGGCCTGCACGATTCCAGCCACTACACCACGGCCCGCGATATGAGCATCATCACCCGTCAGGCGCTGACCTACGAGACCTTCCGCGAGATCACCTCCACGGCGGAGTATACCGTCCCGGCGACGAATCTCAGCGACGCAAAGCGGCTGACCACGACCAACTATCTGATCCTGGCTGACGGCAACCGCTATCTCTCCGACGATAACAACTACTATACCTACTACTACGACAAGGCAAGCGGCATCAAGACGGGCTACACCAGCGCCGCGGGCCGCTGTGTGATCTCCCGCGCCACCGACGGCAATCTGGATCTGCTGTGCATCATCATGGGCGCGGATACGCTGATGATGTCCGACGGCTCCACCCGCTACGACAGCTTCGTTCAGGCCAAGCGCCTGTTCATCTACGGCTTCGATAACTTCGCGTACGCCAAGCTGGCCTTCGGCGGGGATCAGGTATTTCCCGCCATCCCCGCAAAGGTCCAGTTTGCGGACGATGATCGGGGCGTGGTTTTGATCCCTGCCTCAGATATCAACTGCCTGCTGCCCAAGGACTATGACCGCGAGCTTGTCACCTACGACTACAGTCTCGACCCCGAGGCGACCTCCGAGGACGGGAAGCAGCTTGTGGCTCCGCTGAATAAGGGGCAGAAGGTCGGCAGTCTGCGGATGTACTATGACGGCGAGCTGGCCGGCGAAACCGACCTGATCACGCTGACCGACGTCCAGGTCAAGGAGGTCGAAAAGGTGATTACCGACATCACCGGCACGGACAAGCCGCTCCGGGAACGGTCAACCTTCCAGAAGATCCTGCACTATTGGTACGTTCCGGTTCTCATTCTGGCCGGTCTCTTTCTGATCCTGGTCCTGCGCAACGTGGCCTTCCGCGCGCTTCGCCGCCGGGAGCTCCGGAAGAAGCGCGAGCGCGCCGCCCGCCGCCAGGCTATGAACCAGAGGGACAGCCGCCGATGAGCGGCGATTGGGAGAGCCTGCGCGCGGCCTGCGAGGGTTGTCAGCGCTGCGAGCTGGGGAAGACCAGGCATAAGCTGGTCTTCGGCGTCGGTCTGCAGACCAGTCCCGTCCTGTTCGTGGGCGAGGGACCCGGTCAGCAGGAGGATCTGCAGGGAGAGCCCTTCGTGGGCGCTGCGGGTCAGCTTCTGGACGAGATGCTTTCCATCGTTGACCTGGGCCGCCGGAACTGCTATATCGCCAATATCGTCAAATGCCGGCCGCCCGGCAACCGCGACCCGAAGCCGGAGGAGCAGGAGGCCTGCGTCGGCTGGCTTTATGAGCAGATGCGTCTGCTCAGACCGAAGCTCGTGATCTGCCTGGGCCGGATCGCCGCCGGCGTGCTGATCGAGCCCGACTATCGCATCACCCGTCGGCACGGCCAATGGGTCTTCCGGGACGGTGTGTGGTATACCTCCATCTACCATCCCTCTGCCCTGCTCCGCGACCTCTCCCGCCGCCCGGAGACCTTCCTGGATCTGCTCGCCATCCGCGAAAAGGTCCGCGAGGTCTGCCCGGAGGTATACGATCAAATCTGATGAAACCGGAAGGAATCGCATGATACGCTCATCTGCCCGATCCCGCTGTCGCGCCCTGCTGCCGGTGGTCTTTGCCCTGGCCTGGCCCACGATGCTCGAAGAACTTATGCAGACTGCCGTCCAGTACATCGATACGGCAATGGTCGGCCGGCTCGGCACGGACGCCACGGCTGCGGTCGGCTCCACCACCACGGTCAACTGGCTGGTCGGCAGCACGATCTATGCCTTTGGCATCGGCTTCCTGGCCGCCATCTCTCAGGCGCTCGGAGCAAAGGACGGCGAACGCGCCAGGCGCGTCTCAGCACAATCCGTCCTTGCCGTCCTGGTGACAGGCGGGTTTTTTACGGTCCTCACGGTCGGCCTTTCCGATTTCGTGCCTGCCTGGATGCAGGTGGAGCCGGGGCTCCAGCCGCTTGCCGCGCGCTACTTCCGGATCCTTTACATGCCCATGCTGGCCCGGACCGCTACCACGATCTTCGGCACGGTCCTCCGGGCCGCAGGCGATACCAAAACGCCGATGCGCATTGGATTGGGCGTCAATCTGATCAACGTCGTATTGAACTTCTTCCTGATCTATCCGAAGCGGACGATCTCCGTCTTCGGCCTGCACATGACCGCCTGGGGCGCGGGGCTCGGCGTGACCGGCGCTGCCCTGGCCAGCGCGATCTCCTTCGTCTTCGGCGGCGTGGCTATCACGGTCGCCCTGTTCCGCCATCGCTCGGTCTCGCCGCGCGGCCGTTCGATCCGCCCCGACTGGACCGTTTTACGGCCCTGTATGCGGATCGCCCTGCCGAATATGCTCCAGCGCTTTGCTACGTCCCTCGGCTACGTGGTCTTTGCATCCATGATCAATGCGCTCGGAGACCTCTCCACTGCGGCGCATACCGTCGCAAATACCGTGGAATCTGCCTTCTATATCCCCGGCTACGGCATGCAGGCTGCTGCCGCCACGCTGACCGGCAACGCCATCGGCGCCCGTGACCGCGAGCGTCTGCGGGATCTGACCGCGCTCATCACAGCGCTTGAGGTCGGCATGATGATCGTCTCCGGCGGCCTCCTCTTTGCCTTTGCCCCCCAGATGGTCCGCGTCTTCTCCTCCGACCCGGAGGTCATCCGCCTTGGCAGTACGGTCCTGCGCATGGTGGCGGTCTCCGAGCCGATCTACGGCGTTTCCATCGTGCTGGAGGGCATGCTGATGGGCGCGGGCAAGACCCGTGCGCCGTTCATCTTCAACGTGGCGGGCATGTGGGGCGTGCGCATCCTCGGCACCTGGATCTGTACCCACTTCTTCCACCTCGGACTGGTCTCCGCCTGGGCCTGCATGATCGGGCATAACGTCCTGCTCTGTATCCTGTTCGTCCTCTATTGCCGGTACGGGCGCTGGAATCCGATGATCCCGCCGAAAAAACAGCAGACGCCGCAGCAAGCGGCGCCCGTGTGATACTCCACGAAAGGAAGCAAACATGGCAAGAACAGCAATCTACCCCGGCTCCTTCGATCCCTTCACCAACGGCCATCTGGACATGGTGAAGAAATCCGCCGACATCTTCGACCACGTCTTTGTGGTCATCGGCGTCAATTCCGAAAAACGCCGCAGCTTCCCCGCCCCCGAAATGGCAGAGGCCATGCGCCGCACCATACGGGACAACGGGATCACGAACTGCGAGGTCTGCGTCTGGGAGGGCCTGGTCGCGGAATTTGCGAAGCTCTTCGGCGCGGACTATATGATCCGCGGCCTTCGCAACAACATGGATTACAACTACGAGGAAAACGTGGCTGCGGTCAATAAGCTGATCAACCCCGACCTCGAATACGTCTATTTCCGCGCCAACAACATCGCGGTCTCCTCCACGATGGTCAAGGAGCTGCACGGCTATCACAAGGACATCTCCGCCTACGTTCCGCTCCCGGTCTTAGAGATGATCACGCTGATGGAGGAGCATTAAGTCTCTGCGTCATAGACCGCCAGGATCCGCCGGAGATGGTCCCGGAAGCCTTCTGCGACCCGCTCCGGAGAGAGCAGGCGCACGCGCGGGCCGAAGCCGGCGATCCAACTGTAGAACAGGGGAGAGATCTTCACATCCGCCGTGCAGACGAAGTGATCCGGTCCGTCGGGGATCAGCATGACGTCCTTGCCGAAGCGGTCGATGACCACGCCCGCGAGCGCGTTTTCAAACCGCATCCGCACCCGCACCGGCTCGCCGTTGAACATCCCGAATACCTGCTTGCCGTAGGCGGCCAGGTCGATGGAGCGGGTCTGCTCGTTCTGTACGCGGGGCGTTCCGGTCTGCTTGATGCCGGTCATTTTGTCCACGCGGAAGTGTGTGATCCCGTGCTCCTCGGTGTAGGCGATCATATAATAGTTTTCGTCGTCCCAGCAGAGCGCGTAGGGGCTGGCCGTGCGGACGCCCTTGCGGTAGACCCGCTGTTTTTCCCGGTCCCACTCAAAGTAGCGGAAGGTGATCTGGCTGTCGGCCAGGATCGCCTGATGAACGTCGTCCACGTTGTAAAACACGCTCTCGTTCATGGACTTCACCCTGCCGCTGACCACCATCGACCGCCGCAGCGCCACGGCCTGGTGGCGGCTGGTGAGCGTGCCGAGCTTTTGCAGGAGCTGGCTGGATTTCTTTTCCGTCAGGAACTTGGAGGAAAGCACGGCGTCCGCCAGCAGCTTGAGCTCCGGCAGGTCGAAGGTCCTCGACCCGATCGCATAGGCGGCGTTCTTGCCCGTCCTGCGCAGAATGTCGCAGCCGAATTCCTCCAGGCATTCCAGATCCCGGTAGATGCTCTTGCGCTCCGCCGTGATGCCCTTCTGCTCCAGCCAGGCGGTCAGCTCGGCCAGAGTGGCGTAGTGGTTTTCGTCGGTGTTGCGCTCCAGATATTCCTTGATGACCAGCAGCTTCAGCTTCTGGTTTTCCGATCTCGACATAGGATCACCCCTCTGTCAGAATACCATATTTCTCCGAAAAAAGAAAGCATAAAATGAAAAGGATGCGATGCTATGACCAACAAGCGCAAGGAACTGATCCGAACCCTGAAGTTCACCCTTTTTTCTATCTCCGCCGGTCTAATCCAGGAGGGGACCTTCCTGCTGATGTACAACGTCCTGCATTGGGACTACTGGCCCTCCTACCTGATCTCGCTTGTTCTTTCGGTGGTCTATAACTTCACCGTCAACCGGAAATTCACCTTCCACTCGGCGGCGAACGTGCCGGTTGCAATGGCAAAGGTCTTTGGCTATTACTGCGTCTTCACCCCGCTGTCTACGATCGGCGGCGACTGGCTCGTGAAGCAATGCGGCTGGAACGGCAACCTGGTCCAGATCCTCACGATGCTCCTGAACTTTGTGACCGAATTCCTGTTTACCCGCTTCGTCGTCTACGGCAAGCAGGTGGATAACGACGGCACCGTGCCGAACGCCTGAGTACGAATAATCCGGAAAACGCTGCGAACCCGCACAAATGCTGAGTTTTGAGGTTTCAAGCTGCCTCGTGACAACGTTTTGACAACACTTTAAGCATAACTCATAGATTAGGAGCTAACTGATTTTTGTCGGATCAGTTAGCTCTTTTTTTATGAATTGCTTTGAACCCCTTGACAAAGCCTGTTTATTCGAGTAAACTACAAATGCAGTTTATCCGAATAAACAGGAAGAAGGGGGTCAGAACCATGAAAGACTATGAGCTTGGAGCCATACAAGAACGGTTTGCGGATATTGTCTGGGCGCACGAACCGATTGCGTCCGGTGAGCTGGCAAAGATATGTGAGAAGGAACTGAGCTGGAAGAGACCGACTACCTATACGGTTCTCCGCAAGCTGTGCGAAAAAGGGTTGCTTCAGAACAGGGACGGCATAGTATCTTCCCTGGTTTCCCGGGAGGAATTCTATTCCGCAAAGAGCGAACAGATTATTGAGGATTCTTATCAGGGATCTCTGCCGGCCTTTGTCGCATCGTTTATCTCCAGAAAAAACATATCGGCAGAAGAAGCAGACGAAATTCAGAGAATGATAGATTCCTTTAGAAAGGAAGGGTAAGCATGAGCGCAGTATTCCTCAAAGTTCTAAATATGAGCATGACGGCGAGCTGGCTGATCCTGGCGGTCGTTCTGACAAGATTGATACTGAAAAAAGCGCCGAAATGGATACCATGTCTTCTTTGGGGGCTTGTCGCCATTCGGCTTATATGTCCCTTTTCGTTTGAAAGTGTTCTCAGCTTGATTCCAAGCAGTGAAACGATCCCCGCGAATATTGCCCTGCAGCCCGAACCTGCGATCAATTCCGGTATCACAATCGTCAATGAAGCTGTTAACCCGGTCGTAGCAGAGTCATTTACACCGGCTCCGACGGACAGCGCAAATCCGCTACAGATTGTGATCCCTGTTGCGGCAATTCTATGGATTGCCGGTATAGTCATAATGCTGGGTTATGCGTTGATCAGTTACTTAAAACTGAAAAAATCGCTCTCCGTATGCGTTCCTGCCGGTGAAAGGATTCTTGCTTGTGATGAAGTCAAAGCGCCGTTTATCCTGGGCGTGTTCAGGCCTGTTATCTATGTGCCATCTTCCATGAGCGGCAAAACGCTTGCGCATGTTATTCGCCATGAAAAGGCACATTTACAGCGACATGATCACTGGTGGAAACCGCTTGGATTTTTACTGCTGTCTGTTTATTGGTTTAACCCCTTATGCTGGATTGCCTATATTTTGCTCTGCCGGGATATCGAGATGGCCTGTGATGAAAAGGTCATTCGTGATATGGATAAGGATGATATGGCAGCGTATTCACAGGCGCTCTTGGACTGCAGTTTCCCGAGAAAGAGAATTGCAGCCTGCCCGCTCGCTTTTGGCGAGGTGGGTGTGAAAGAACGCATTAAGGGGGTTTTGAACTACAAAAAGCCTGCATTTTGGATCATCGTTATCGCTGTTGCAGCCTGCGTTGTGACAGGCGTGTGCTTCCTTACAAACCCGGCAGGAACGGCGCTTACAAAATGGGGTACTGACGAAGCAGATATGAATAAGGCCCTGATCGATGTTCAGTCTTTTTCGGTTCAGTATTTGAATAATGAGGTTGCCTGTAATGATTCGGACATGAACCGCTTTATTGCAACAATGAGCAAAATAAAAGTTGACCGCAGGCCGGTTTCAAAAAGCAGAGATGAAGACCGAAGCAAGGTCTTTACAATTACTATAAATGAACAACTAAAGCTCAACTTTAATGAAAGATTCGATGAAATATGGGTAGATAACGGCGTAAAACCGTCTTACACCTATAGGATCACGAACCCTTCGGTAGCAGAGGAGCTTTTGCTCGATTTTAACTTTACTGCCAAAACCGGCGTGGGTGAGATCAACATGGACTCATTAAGAGTAAAATATCCTGAGTACTTTGATCTGAGTACATTTAAAGGCCTCGAACTCTATGTATGGCAGATGGCGCCAGACAGCTACTCCTGCGGACTGATGCTCGGTACGAACCGTAATAAGACGCTTGAAGAGTTGATAAACCTGAAAGGGGCTTCGATTGCTGAAATGCGGGCAATCCTTTCCACCTATGATATTGATGAGAAGGACGTTATCATCATTCCGTGGCAAAACCCGGTTTCAAGCTATATCGCAGAGTACTGGATTAGCCAGAAAGATGAAGACCCCGCTGTGGTGGAAAAACGCAAGCAGGCGTATATTGACGGGATTCGGCAGATGCTCTTCGGCACTGCACAAAGCGGTAGTTATGACCTGCCGAAGCCAATCGTAGAGATAAAAACAGCGGTTGCATATGCAAACTGGACTGAGGACAGCCGTGTATTCGCCGACTGC
>OMZQ01000021.1 GCA_900315595.1 uncultured Eubacteriales bacterium
CTGCCGCCGCTCCCGCTGCGCCCGCCGCCCCCGCGCCCGCGCCCGTCTCCCTGGCCAGCGGCGAGCCCGTCGCCGCCCCGATGCCCGGCAACATCGTCCGCGTGGACGTCAAGCAGGGCGACACGGTCAAGGCCGGTCAGATCCTGATCATCCTTGAGGCGATGAAGATGCAGAACGAGATCGTTGCGCCCAAGGACGGCACCGTCGCCCAGGTGGTCGTGAAGACCGGCGACAAGGTCGATACCGGCGCTGCCCTGGTTGTCCTCGCGTAAGGAGGGCAGTCCATGAACGTTGGTAAAATTTTAAGCGACCTGCTCGAGAGCTCCGGCTTTGCCGGTCTGTTCCAGAACGGCGGCTGGCAGAACGCGGTCATGATCGTGATCGCCTGCGTGCTGCTCTATCTCGGCATCGTCAAGAAGTTTGAGCCCCTGCTGCTGGTCGGCATCGCCTTCGGCTGCCTGCTGGTCAACGTGAGCTACTTCATGAATCTGACCGAGGCGGACGCCCTGTATCATCCGAATCTCTGGAACGCCTTCCTCGATCCGGCGAACCCCGCCTATCACAGCTACGGAACCATCCTCAAGGAGGGCGGCTTCCTCGATATCCTCTATATCGGCGTGAAGCTGGGTCTCTACCCCTCCCTGATCTTTATGGGCGTCGGCGCGATGACCGACTTCGGTCCCCTGATCGCCCGTCCCTCCTCCCTGATCCTCGGTGCTGCCGCCCAGTTCGGCGTGTTCTTCGCCTTCTTCGGCGCGAACTTCCTGGGCTTCACCGGCGCGCAGGCCGCCTCCATCGGCATCATCGGCGGCGCGGACGGCCCCACGGCCATCTACCTGACCACCAAGCTCGCCCCGGAGCTCCTCGGCGCCATCGCCATTGCGGCCTACTCCTACATGGCGCTGATCCCAATGATCCAGCCGCCGATCATGAAGCTGATGACGACCAAAAAGGAACGCACCGTCGTCATGACCCAGGCCAGAGCGGTCTCCAAGACCGAGAAGATCATCTTCCCCATCGTGGTCACGATCTTCTGCGTCCTGCTCCTGCCCTCCACCGCGCCGCTGATCGGCTGCCTGATGCTGGGCAACCTCTGGCGGGAGTGCGGCGTCACCGAGCGCCTGTCCGACACCGTTCAGAACGCCCTGATGAACATCATCACGGTCTTCCTCGGCATCTCCGTCGGCGCAACGATGGCCGGTACCTCCTTCCTGACGGCCCAGACCCTCTACATCGTGGTCCTCGGCCTGCTCGCCTTCTGCTTCTCCACCGTCGGCGGTCTGGCTGTCGGCAAGATTATGTATAAGGTCTCCGGCGGCAAGATCAACCCGCTGATCGGCTCCGCCGGCGTCTCCGCCGTGCCGATGGCCGCCCGCGTCTCCCAGATCGAGGGCCAGAAGGCCAATCCCAGAAACTTCCTGCTGATGCACGCCATGGGCCCGAACGTGGCCGGCGTCATCGGCTCCGCCATCGCCGCAGGCTTCCTGCTGAGCGTTTTCGGCGGCTAAAACAAGCGCAAAACCGGCGGCATCTGATCGGATGCCGCCGGTTTTGCGTTTGAATTGAGAATTGAGAAGGGAGAATTGAGAATTTGGCGGTCTTCCTTCGCGGAGAGATCCGATTTGGCTGGGGCAGTCGGCTTCCTGCATAATTCCCGCGTGCGGCGCATAGGCTTTTCCTAAGGAGGGAATCCTATGGCAGTATGCAGATTTTCGGATTACCAATGCAAGGAGGTCGTCAACGTCTGCGACGGGTGTCGGCTCGGGTTCGTGCGGGACATCGAGGTGGATCTGCCCGGCGGGCAGATCTGCGCGATCTACGTTCCCGGCCCGTTTCACTGGAGCAGGCTGCTCGGCCGCTGCGGCTCCTACCGCATTCCCTGGCCCTGCATCCGTCAGATCGGCAGCGATATTATCCTGGTCGAGGCGGAGCTGTCCGCCTGTCAGGCCGGTCGGCCGCCGCGCCGCCGGAAGCTGTAGCGCCAGCCCGGCTGGCACCGCGGCGGCCTGGGGTCAGGCCGCCCTACGGGCTGAGGACTGTACCGGTTCGGAAAATCCGCAGAAAAAACACGGAATTTTATAAAAAAGTGCTTGCATTCTTCTGCATCGTCGTGTATAATACGTCGGCATGGGTGAAAGAGCGCCCATGCCGATTCAAATCCACACACCAACAGGATCCGTCCCTTGTGCCCTGCGGGGTAGGCGGCGGAGATGATCGGGGTGGCGGAAAAACAAAAATCAAAAGGAGAACATCAAAATGGCAGTCGTATCCATGAAGCAGCTGCTGGAAGCCGGTGTCCACTTCGGCCACCAGACCAGACGCTGGAACCCCAAAATGGCGCAGTATATCTACACCGAGCGCAATGGTATCTATATCATTGACCTCCAGAAGACCGTGAAGAAGCTCGAGGAAGCCTACGCCTTCGTGCGTCAGCTCTCCGAGAACGGCGAAAGCCTCCTGTTCGTCGGCACCA
This sequence comes from uncultured Eubacteriales bacterium, assembly GCA_900315595.1. GTDB lineage: Bacteria > Bacillota > Clostridia > Oscillospirales > Oscillospiraceae > JAFRPC01. The sequence continues at coordinate 2,474 of OMZQ01000021.1, forward strand.
AGAAGCAGGCCCAGGACGCCATCAAGGAAGAGGCCGAGAAGTCCGGCATGTACTACGTCAACGCCCGTTGGCTCGGCGGCATGCTCACCAACTTCAAGACCATGCGCACCCGTATCGACCGTCTGGCTCAGCTCCGCAAGATGGAGTCTGACGGCACCTTCGCCATGCTGCCCAAGAAGGAAGTCATCAAGCATCAGGGCGAGATCGCCAAGCTCGAGAAGTACCTCGGCGGCGTCAAGGAGATGAAGAAGCTCCCCGGCGCGCTGTTCATCGTTGACCCCCGCAAGGAGCGCAACGCCATCGCCGAAGCCCGCAAGCTGCACATCCCCATCGTCGCCATCGTTGACACCAACTGCGATCCCGACGAGGTCGATTACGTCATCCCCGGCAACGACGACGCCATCCGCGCCATCCGCCTGATCGCTTCCACCATGGCCAACGCCGTGGTCGAGGGCCGTCAGGGCGAGCAGCTCGAGATGACCGAGGAAGCGCCCGCCGAACCCGCCGCTGCGACGGAGGAATAATCCAAAACTTCGTACCGGCAAGGAGCCTCTTTGCCGGTACTTACAAATTTACAGGAGGAACAATAAAATGGCATTTACCGCTCAAGACGTCAAGACCCTGCGTGAAAGAACCAACGTCGGCATGATGGACTGCAAGAAGGCCCTCTCCGCCTGTGACGGCGATATGGACAAGGCGATCGAATGGCTCCGTGAAAAGGGCCTGGCCAAGGCCATCAAGAAGGCCGGCCGCATTGCTGCCGAGGGCATGGCCTACGCCATGGTCGAAGGCAACGTCGGCGCCGTCGTCGAGGTCAACTGCGAGACCGACTTCTGCGCGAAGTCCGCTCCGTTCGTCGAGTTTGTCAAGGGCATCGCTCAGGTCGTCGTGGACTCCAACCCCGCCGACGTGGACGCCCTCAAGAAGTGCCCCTTCCCCGGCTCCGAGCTGTCCGTTGAGGGCATCCTCCCCGAGAAGGTCATGTCCATCGGTGAAAACCTGCAGATCCGCCGCTTCGTCCGCTTCGACACCGATACCAGCGTGGCTTACGTCCATGCCGGCGGCAAGATCGGCGTTCTGGTCAACCTGAAGGTCGAAGGCGGCATCGACGCCACCGAGATCGGCAAGAACGTCGCCATGCAGATCGCTGCGCTGAATCCCCGCTTCTGGGATAAGTCCGAGGTCTCCGCGGACGTCCTCGAGGAGGAGAAGAAGGTCCAGCTCGCGCAGATGGACGCCGACCCCAAGATGGCCAGCAAGCCCGCTCAGGTCAAGGAAAAGATCGTTGCCGGCAAGCTGAACAAGTTCTACGAAGAGAACTGCCTGCTGCAGCAGGCCTTCGTCCGCTCCGACCTGTTCCAGGGCTCCGTCGAGAACTACATCGCCGACGCCGCCAAGAAGCTGGGCGGCAAGGTCACCTTCGTGAAGGCCGTTCGCTTTGAAAAGGGCGAGGGCATTGAGAAGAAGGTCGAAGACTTCGCCGCTGAGGTCGCCGCTCAGATGAACATGGGCAAGTAATACTAAGCAAGACAGCGCCCCACAAACGGATCTCCGTTTGTGGGGCGCTTCAGCGTGAAAAAAAACCATATTTGGCCCGTTGCAGCGGCACAGCCGAATGCTGTGCCGCTGTTCTTTTACTTCTTCAGGAAGGATTTGCAGTCGGTGCACTGGTCCTCGGTTGGGTTGTACTCGTGGGTGCCCACCAGAATGCGGTCCAGGGAGCAGTAGTTGTCGCTGCCGCAGTGGTGCGCACACTGCTGCACCGTGCAGGCGATGCAGTGGTTGGGATTGCGGCCGGACTGACCGAAGTTGTTCGTGTTCATGGGATCGACTCCTTTTATTGATATGGTCAGAAAATACGCACGGTGAAGCGCTCACCGTGCGTTTAGTATTGCCGGAAATCATTCCTCTTATTCAGAGATCGCTGTCGCATCAGATGACCACCGGCGTATCGGCGGCGGGCTGAGGTCAGCCCGCCCTACGCAAGAAATCGGCAAATCCCGATTTGCCGAACGCAAAGCCTTCGCCCCTTTGGGGAGAAGGTGTCGAGCGCAGCGAGACGGATGAGGGGGACGTTCCGACAAGCAGACGGTTGAATATACGAATCGGTGGTCGATACCCCCCTCATCCGTCATCCGGCTTTCCGTGAGACGCCGGATGCCACCTTCCCCCCGAGGGGGGAAGGCTTTTCGCTGCGTCAAAAGCCGAGGCCCCGCACCCGGAACCCGCGCTCGTGCGCCGCGGGCGGGAGCTCGGTCAGCTCCACGCCGGTCACGCGGATATAGGGCTTCGCCTTGAGACGCAGGAGGAACTGCCGCAGCGCAGGGGGCTCGCCCTGGACCTCCGCCTCCACGCGCCCGTCGTCCAGATTCTCCACCCAGCCGGTCAGACCCAGATCCTCCGCGATCCGCCTGGCCCAGTAGCGGAAGCCCACGGCCTGCACCCGGCCCGAAAACAACAGATGCCAGCGCGTCATGCCGATCCCCCCTTTTTTCATCTGCGTCCATGATAGCCGATGCCGGCGCGATTGTCAACGGAAACCGTTCAGCCCTGCGGGATGCGGGAGGGCAGTGTGGACGTAGGGGCGCGTATCCACGCGCCCGGTTTCGCCGCAGGCGAAACAAATCGCCCGCAAGGGCGATGTTGCCCGTATGAATAACGCGATCCCGTATCGTTATTTGCCTCCGGCAAATTGCATTCGTTCCGAATGCCGGACAAGCGATGTCCCTACGGCAGAGAATGACCGTTTTCGGTTTTTTTCGGTGGGGCTCTGTTGTCGATCCGTGCGGGCGCGTAGATACGCGCCCCTACGAGGCGCTGCGTTTCGGAACGTTGGCGCAGCCAATTTCAATCCTCCCGCAGGGAGACCGCAAATTCTCAATTCTCCCTTTTCAAAATTCTCAATTCAGCCGCAGGACGGCGGCCTGGGGTCAGGCCGCCCTACGGCATGGACTGAACAGTTACGCCCCTGATCCCCAGTCCCTGATCCCTGGTCCCTGATCCCTGGTCCCTGATCCCTGGTCCCTGGTCCCTGGTCCCTGATCCATGGTCCCTGATCCCTGCCCAATTTTCCCTTGCAAAACAGCAGGCTTTGTGGTAGACTGTAGGGAGAATGCTGTATAAGGGAGTATTTCCGCATTATGACAGAAATCATCACAGAAAAAACCGTTGCCGAGTACGAGGCCTTCGTGCAGGGCCATCCGAAGGGCAATTTTGCGCAGAGCTCCTACTGGGCGAAGCAGAAACCCGCCTGGACCTGGCGCGCCATTGTCTGCCGCGGCGCGGACGGGAAGATCAAGGGCTCTCTCTCCGTCCTGATCCGCAAGATGCCCGGCTTCGGGCGGGCCATGATGTACGCCAGCCGCGGCCCGGTCTGCGACATCGACGACTACGCCACGATGGACGAGCTCTTTGCCCGGGCAAAGGAGCTGGCGAAGGAGTTCAAGGCCTACGTGATCAAGATCGACCCCGATATCCCCTCCTCCGAGACCGCCTTCACCGATTATATGAAGCGCAGCGGCTTCATCATCAAGTCCGGCGGCGAGAAGTTTGAGGCGATCCAGCCCCGCTACGTCTTCCGGCTCTATCTGAACGGACGAAGCGAGGAGGAGCTGCTGGCCTCCTTCCATCAGAAGACCCGCTACAACATCCGCCTTGCCATCCGCAAGGGCGTGCAGGTGGAGATCTGCGGCAAGGAAATGGTCCCGGAGTTCGGACGGCTGATGCTGACCACCGGCGTCCGCGACGGCTTCGTCACCCGCGAGCCCCAGTACTTTGCCGACATGCTGGACAATCTGGGCGAGCACGCGCGGCTCTACATGGCCTTCATCGACGAGCCGCAGGAGGACGGTACGACCCGCAGAAAGGCCATCGCCGGAACCCTGGCGATCTGGTACGGCGACAAGGTCTGGTATCTCTACGGGGCCAGCTCCAACGAGGACCGGAACTATATGCCCAACTACCTCCTGCAGTGGGAGATGATCCGCTGGGCCGTGGAAAAGGGCTGCCGCGTCTACGACTTCCGGGGCGTGCCCGGCGACGTGGGCGAGGACCATCCGCTCTACGGTCTGGTCAAATTCAAGCGCGGCTTCAACGGCGACTACACCGAGTTCGTCGGTGAGATGGATCTGGTGCTGAGCCCGTTCTGGTACAAGCTGATCGAGAAATCCACCTCCGCCTTCAAGGAAATCCGCAAGCGCGTCTATCTGATCAAAAACCGCGGGAAATAAGCCCGCTGGACGAGAGAAAAAGAGGTGTCGTCATGAAAGTCTACGTGGTCGAGCGCGAGGCGCTGATTCACAACATCCAGGCGATCCGGCGCTTTGCCGGCCCGATCCCGATCTGGGGCGTGCTCAAGGGCAACGGCTACGGCATCGGCGTGGTCCCTTTCTCCAAGCTCCTGCATGAAAACGGCATCGACCGGTTCGCCGTCACTGAGATCAAGGAGGTCGAACAGCTTCGCGGTCAATTCCCCGACGCGCCGATCCTGATGCTCCGCTCCACCGCCGACCCTGCCGAGATCAACGAGCTGCTGGATCTCAACGCGATCCTGACCGTCGGCTCCTACGAAACCGCCGTTGCCATCAACGGCATCGCCGCGGCCCGCTCCACGATGGCCGAGGTCCATCTCTGCATCGATACCGGCATGGGCCGCTTCGGCTTCCAGCCGGAGGATACGGACAAGATCATCTCGGTCTACGAGTATATGAAGAATCTGGTGATCAGCGGCATCTTTACTCACTTCCACAGCGCGTTCTGCAATGAAAAGGCGACCAAGGCCCAGTTTGAGGCCTTCACCGGCCTGATCGAGCGGCTCAACGCAGCCGGATACGAGACCGGCATGGCCCACTGCTGCAATTCCCACGCCTTCGTGCGCCACCCCGAGATGCACATGGACGCCGTCCGCATCGGCTCCGCCTTCCTCGGTCGGCTCAGCTTCAAGGAGCGGCTCGGTCTGCGGCGGGTCGGCTATGCCGAATGCACCGTGGACGAGGTCCGGGAGATCCCCAAGGGCCAGACCATCGGCTACGGCGCGGGCTACAAGGCCAAATCCCAGATGCGGGTGGCGGTGATCGGGCTGGGCTGGTACAACGGCTTCACCGCCGAGCGGGAAAACGACCTCTACCGCCGCCGCGACTGCCTGCGGAACATCCTCAAAAACCTGAAATACCTCTTCATCCCCCGGCGGATCATCGTGGAGGTCAACGGCAAGAAGTGCCGCGTCCTCGGTCACGTCGGCATGGTCCACGCAGTGGTGGACGTCAACGGCATCGACTGCTCCATCGGAGACCGCGTCACCGCCCAGGTCAACCCCCTGTATCTCAAGGGCCTGAAGGTCCAGTACCGCTGAGCCCTTTTGCAATCGCAAGAGCGCCGCGCAGATCTTTCTGCGCGGCGCTCTTGCCGGTTCAGGGCGTTCGGCGGGAAAATAGGGCTGGCATTCCCGGCTGCGGCATGGTATAATTGGTTCGAAATAAAGAAAATGGAGGGATTTCCATGCACACACTGACCTATGAACAGACGCTTGCCTTCCGGGAAGCCTACGAGAACGACCGCGCCGCAAAGACCGCCACGGCTGCCGCTGCCCGCACGGAGCTGGCGGATCTGGCCTTTATCCCGATGAACGCCGCGAAGCTGAACGGCGAATTCACCATCGAGCTCAAGACCCGCGGCATCACCGCCCAGGAAAAGAGCGGGCGCTGCTGGATGTTCGCCGCCCTGAACCTCCTGCGCGAGGGCGTGGCGGAGAAGCTGGGGCTGAAGCAGTTTGAGTTCTCCGAGAACTATCTGGCCTTCTACGACAAGCTGGAAAAGTCCAACAATTTCCTGAGCTGGATCATCGACACCGCAGCCAAGCCCCTGACCGACCGTGAGGTCAACTATATTCTGGCCGGGATCGGCGACGGCGGCTACTGGTGCATGGCCGTGGACCTGATCGAAAAATACGGTCTGGTGCCGAAATCCGTCATGCCCGAAACCTGGCAGTCCTCCCACACCGAGAAGGGCCGCACCCTGCTCAACACCCTGCTCCGCCGCGACGCCGCCGAGCTCCGCGATTGGATCGCGGCGGGTAAGGACCCCGAACCCCGCCGCCTGGAGATGCTCCGGGAGATCTACAAGCTGCTCTGCATCACCTTCGGCGAGCCGGTGGACAAGTTCGACTTCACCTGGCGCGGCGAGGACGGCGCGTTCCGCGAGGATCGCGGTCTGACCCCGCAGGACTTCTATCGGAAATACGTCGGCGTGGATCTGAGCGAATACATCCAGGTGGACAACGCCCCCACCTGGAAGACCCCGATGCACGAGCCCTTCACCTTCCACTATCTGGGCAACATGGCCGAGAAGAACGTTCTGGCCCTGAACCTGCCCTTCGATGAGTTCGAGGCGCTGGCCCTGGCCTCCCTGCGCGGCGGCGACGCGATGTGGTTCGCCTGCGACGCAGGCGCCTACGGCGACCGCAAGACCGGCGTCTGGGACCCGGACAGCTTCGACTACGCAGGTCTTCTGGGCGGCGTGGAGCTGGAGATGCCCACCAAGCAGAAGCGGCTGGAATACCGCGCCTCCAACGGCACCCACGCAATGCTGCTCATCGGCGTCCATCTGGACGAAAACGGCAAGCCCGACCGCTGGAAGATCGAAAACAGTTGGGGCAAGGACGTCGGCAAGGAGGGTTACTTCGTGTGCAGCGAGCGGTACTTCCGCGAATACACCTACGAGCTGATCGTCAAAAAATCCCATCTGACCGACGCACAGCGCGAGATGCTGACCCACGAGCCCATGCGCATCCTCCCCTGGGAGGATATCCCGGTCTGATTGGGCAGGGATCAGGGACCAGGGATCAGGGATCAGGGGAACAAATCCGGGATTGCCAAAACCCGGGCCTCATGCTATAATGAAACCGATCAAAAACAAAGGAGCTGCAAGCATGGAACAAATGAAGCAATACATGGAATACGCGGTGCAGGTCACCCAGCGGCTGCTGGCTGCGGACAGCCCCTCCGGCTTCACCCGCGCGGCGGAGGAGGTCCTGCTCAAGGAGCTTTCCGATCTCGGCTATGAGCCGAAGCGCACCGTGAAGGGCGGCGTGCTGGTGGATCTGGGCGGCGAGGACGCGAACGACGGTCTGCTTCTGCAGGCCCATATTGACACCCTCGGCGCGATGGTAGCCGAGGTCAAGGGCAGCGGCCGTCTGCGCCTGACCTCCCTCGGCGGTCTGCCCCCCGTGATGGCAAACACCGAAAACTGCCGTCTCTATACCAAGTTCAACGGCGTGCTGGAGGGCACGATCCAGCTCTGCAACGCCTCCACCCACGTCAACGACAATCTCCGCACCACCGTTCCCGACTACAACAATCTGGAGCTGGTTCTGGACGAGCCCGCCTTCACCGCCGACGCCGTCCGTGCCCTGGGCGTGGACGTGGGCGACGTGGTCTGTCTGGACCCGCGCACCCGCGTGACCGAGAAGGGCTACATCAAGAGCCGCTTCCTCGACGACAAGCTGAGCGCCGGTATCCTGGTCGGTCTGGCCAAGTACCTCAAGGACGAGGGCCTGACCCCCAAGCGCCGGGTCTACGCCCACTTCACGATCTATGAAGAGGTCGGTCACGGCGGCTCCGGCTCCGTCCCGGCGGGCGTGACCGAGTCGATCTCCGTGGACATGGGCTGCGTGGGCGACGGTCTGCAATGCACCGAGCATCAGGTCTCCATCTGCGTCAAGGACAGCGGCGGCCCGTACAGCTACGACGTGGTCACCGGTCTGATCGCCGCAGCCAAGGCCGCCGGCGCGGACTACAAGCTGGACGTCTACCCGCACTACGGCTCCGACGTGGAGGCCACCCTGCGGGCCGGATGGGACATCCGTCACGGTCTGATCGGGCCGGGCGTCTACGCCTCCCACGGCTACGAGCGCAGCCACAAGGACGGCGTGCTGGCGACCCTGCAGGTCCTGGCGGGCTATCTGGCACGCTGAGGAGGAACCGCCATGCTGCCCATTGAACAGAAGGATATTCTGTCCTATCGCTTCCTCTCCGGTCTGCGCTTCGCCCCGGGCGGCGGGAAGGCCGCCTTTGTGGTCGCAAACGCCAACGAGGAGGAAAACTGCTACGAGCGCCGGCTTTGGCTCTACGAGCACCACGCCATCCGGCAGCTCACCGATCTGGGCAAGGAGTCCGGCTTCGTCTGGCTGGACGAAAACCGCCTGCTCTTTCCCGCGGTCCGCTCGGCAAAGGAGAAAAAGCGCGCCGAGGCCAAGGAGGAATTCACCGCCTACTACGTTCTGGACGTGCGCGGCGGCGAGGCTCTGCCCTTTATGACCCTGCCGATGCAGGTCTCCACCCTCCGCGTCCTGGACGAGACCCACTTCCTGGTCACCGCCGACGTGGACAAGCGGCACCCCGACCTCTGGAACGCCGACGAGGAGACCCGCAAGAAGGTCCGGGCCGAGCGCGAGGCCGACGCCGACTACGAGGTCTTTGACGAGCTGCCCTTCTGGGGCAACGGTCAGGGCGTGACGAACGGCAGCCGCAGCTCCCTCTTTCTGGTCGGGCTGGAGCCCTTCCGCGTGACCGCAGTCACCGCCCCGCCCGAGGAGGTTTCCGCCGTGGCGATTCTGGGCGACGAGGTCCTCTACGCCGTCACCCGCTGGGAGCGCAAGCTCCAGCTCGGCGGCTTCAAGCTCCGCGCTCTGAACTGGAAAACCGGCATGAGCCGCTCCATCCGCGACCACGCGACGCTCCGGCCCGAGGGGATGGAGGTCGTGGGGGACAAGGTCCTCCTGCTCGCCACCGAGGCCCAGCGCCACGGTCTGAACGAGAACGCCTGGGTCTATACCATCGACCCGACCACCGGCGAGATCGACCTGCTCCGGATGGAGGAGTACAACATGTACAACTCCGTCGGCAGCGACTGCCGCCTGGGCGGGAACCGTCAGCGCGTCGCTGCGGACGGCGCCCTCTACCATCTGACCACCCGCGGCGGAAACGCCTATCTGCACCGCCTGAATCCCGACGGCACCGACGTTCCGGTCTTCACCGGCGCAGGCTCCGTGGACGGCTTCGACGTGGACGGCGGACGCTTCCTCATCATCGGCCTGTTCGATATGCTGCCGCAGGAGCTCTACGAATACGACCCCGCCGTGGGCAGACTCGTCCGCGTCTCCCACTTCCACGACGACGCCCTGGACGGGCGCTACGTGGCCCAGCCGGAGCCCCTGACGGTCCACAGCCGCGGCTATGAGATCGAGGGCTGGGTCCTCCGGCCCCGCGACTTTGACCCGGCAAAGAAATATCCCGCCGTTCTGGACGTCCACGGCGGACCCAAGACGGTCTACGGCCCGGTCTTCTACCACGAGATGCAGGTCTGGGCCTCTCTGGGCTACTTCGTCTTCTTCTGCAATCCGAAGGGGAGCGACGGCGGCACGAACGTCTTCATGGACATCCGCGGTCACTACGGCGACACCGACTACGCGAACCTGATGGACTTCACCGACGCAGTCCTGGCGGCCTACCCGCAGATCGACGCCAAGCGCGTCTGCGAGACCGGCGGCAGCTACGGCGGCTTTATGACCAACTGGATCATCGGGCACACGGACCGCTTCGTCTGCGCGGCCTCCCAGCGCTCGATCTCCAACTGGCTGAGCTTCTACGGCATCTCCGACATCGGCTTCTACTTTGCCGAAGACCAGTGCGGCGGCAATATCTACGACAACGCCGAAAAGCTCTGGAGCCTTTCGCCCCTGCGCTATGCCAAAAACGTCAGGACCCCGACCCTCTTTATCCACTCCGACGAGGACTACCGCTGTCCGCTGGAGCAGGGTCTGCAGATGTACGCGGCCCTGGTGGACCGGGGCGTGGAAGCCCGGCTCTGCCTCTTCCACGGCGAAAACCACGAGCTCTCCCGCTCCGGCAAGCCCACGCATCGCCTCCGCCGGCTGAAGGAGATCACCGACTGGTTCGAGCAGCACGTCCGCCGCGCCCAGCTTCCCGACTGACTGGTTAGAAAAGCGAGTATTTTTCAAAAATCTTTTTGAAAAATACTTGCTTTTCTATATAAGATGTGGTATAATCCCCCCGTCATTAGGTAGGAAGTAAGTTAGAGAGGCCGTCAAGCCTCTCTTTCCTTATGTAAAATCCATTTCAAATCCACTGATCCACCTGCGGAGGCAAAACAGATGAAAGTGACGGAACGAATCCGCTCCCTCGCCCAGCCCGTGGTCGAAGAACACGGCTGCACGCTCTGGGACGTCGAATACGTCCGCGAAGGCGGGGAATGGTTCCTGCGCCTGTATATCGACAAGGACGGCGGCGTAAATATCAATGACTGCGTGGAGGTCTCCCACGCGATGGACCCCATCCTGGACCGCGAGGACCCCATCGAGGGCAGCTATCGCTTTGAGGTCGTCTCCGCCGGACTGGAGCGGCCCCTGAAACGGCCCTCCGACTTTGCGGCCTTTCTCGGCGCGAAGGTGCTGGTCAAGCTCTACCGGCCCCTGAACGGCGTGCGGGAGTATCCCGCCGTCCTGCGCGGCTATGACAACGGCGACGTCACCGTGGAATACGGCGGCGAGACTCTGACGTTTTCCAAATCCCAGGTCGCCCTGGTGCGGCTCAGAGCGGATTTTGACTGATACAGATAATGGAGGAAGAGATCATGGCAACCAACAACACCAACAATGCCCATACCGAAATCTTCGCAGCGCTCAAGCAGCTTGAGCGTGAGCGCGGCATCCCTGCGGACTACATGGTCGATAAGATCACCCAGGCCCTGCTTGCCGCCTATAAAAAGGACCGCGCCGGCTATACCGACAACGTGTTCGTAGAGCTCAACGAGTCCGCCCTGCGGATGTACGCGCAGAAGGAGGTCGTGGACGAGGTCATCACCCCCGCCACCGAGATCCAGCTTGAGGCCGCCCGCAAGATCGATCCGAACTGCGCCCTCGGCGACCTGGTCAACGAGGAGATCCAGACCCAGGCCTTCGGACGCATCGCCGCCCAGACCGCCAAGCAGGTCATCATCCAGGGCATCCGCGAGGCCGAGCGCGGCATGATCTTTGACCGCTTCTCCTCCAGAGAGCATGAGATCATGACCGGGTCCGTTCTGCGCGTCGATCCCAACACCGGCGATCTCACCGTCCGCATCGGTCAGGGCAACGACCGCACCGACGCCTGGCTCGCTTCCGGCGAGCAGGTTCGCGGCGAGACCTATATCGAGGGCGACCTGATCCGCGTCTACGTGGTTGAGGTCCGCCGCTCCAGCCGCGGCCCGCAGGTCATCGTCTCCCGGACCCATCCGGGTCTGGTCAAGCGCCTGTTCGAGCTGAACGTGCCCGAGATCGCCTCCGGCGAGGTGGAGATCAAGTCCGTCGCCCGCGAGGCCGGTTCCCGCACCAAGCTGGCCGTCCACGCGGTTGACCCGAATCTCGATCCCGTCGGCACCTGCGTCGGCCCGAAGGGCTCCCGCGTTGCCGCCGTGGTCAACGAGCTGCACGGCGAGAAGATGGATATCGTGGTCTGGAACGAGGACCCGGCCAAGTTCGTCGCCGCCGCCCTGGCTCCCGCCGACGTCATCTCCGTGACGCCGCTTTCCGACGAGAAGTCCTTCCGCGTTCTGGTTCCCGACGACCAGCTCTCCCTTGCCATCGGCAAGGAGGGCCAGAACGCCCGCCTGGCCGCCCGTCTGACCGGCCACAAGATCGACATCAAGCCCGCCAGCGCCGCCGAAGCGCCGGAGGCCTGATCGCCTTCCGATCCAATTCGCCTTCGGGCTTCCCGATCCTGCGGGCAGCCCGGACCGAAACCGAAGCATTTCCGATGAAAGGAGGAAATCCGCCGATCATGCCCAAGAAAATACCCCTGCGGCAGTGTCTGGGATGCCGGGAGATGAAGCCCAAGCGCGAGCTGGTGCGCGTCGTCCGGTCTCCGGAGGGGACGGTCTCGCTTGACCTGCGCGGCAAAGCGCCCGGACGCGGCGCTTACGTCTGCCACGACCCCGACTGCCTGAAAAAAGCCCTGCGCTCCCGGGCGATCGCCCGCGCGCTGGAGGTGGAGATTCCTCCGGAAATCTACGACGCCCTCACCGGGCAGATGGAGGAGGAACATGGAACGTAACGCAGATAAGACCCTCGGCCTGCTTTCCATTGCGCGAAAGGCAGGCAAGCTCCAGACCGGTGAGGACTCCGTCGGCGCCATGCTTGCCGAGCATCGCGCCAGACTGGTCCTCCTGGCGGCGGACGCCGGTCCGGCGACCGTGCGCCGCGTTCTGGCGCGCACGGAGGGGACCCGCCAGCGCGTGATCACGCTGGCCTATGACAAGCAGACCCTGGGCGCAGCCCTGGGACGGCCCTCCGTGGCTGTCGCGGCCTTCACTGACGTCTCTCTGGCCCTGGCCTTTGCCAGGACCCTGCCGGAGCCCGACGCCGCGCTGATGGCGGATCTGGAGGAACGGGTCCGCCGGGTGAAGGATCGTGCCGAAAACGGTCGGCACACGAAAACACGGAAAAGTTAAGCTGGAGGTGGCTGTATGAGTTTTGTGAAGTATCGCATCAAGGAGGTTGCCGCAGATTTCGGAATGGCTCCGAAGGATATTGCCGCAATCGTGGAAAAATATTTTGAAAAGCCCAAGAGCACCGCGCAGGTGCTGGAGGAGGACCAGCTGAACGTGATCTTCGATTCTCTGACCCAGCAGAATCAGATCGCTTCGGTGGAGACGGTCTTCGCCGCGGCCTTCGCCAAGAAGGAAGCCGAGGAGAAGAAGAAGGCCGAGGAGGCCGCAAAGCGCGAGGCCGAGGCAAAGAAGGCCGCCCAGGCCGCGCCCGCCGCCAAGCCCGACGACAAGAAGCCCGCTCCTGCCCAGAATGCCAAGCCCGGCGCGCAGAAGCCCGCCGAGAAGAAGCCCGCCGAGCCCCAGCGCAAGCGCGAGCGCCGCGTGGTGGACACCTCCGCGGTCCAGGTCAACGCGGCCCGCTTCGACGACCACGCCGACACCCTGATCTCCGAGCGCGACCAGAACCGGACCGGCGGCAAGCAGAAGATCGGCAACAAGAACAAGAAGCAGCAGGGCGGCAAGAGCGCCAAGTCCCGCGAGGACGAGCGCAAGCGTCTGAGCCGTCTGCGTCTGGAAGCCATCAAGAAGACCCCGCTCACCGTCAAGATCCCCGACGAGATCACCGTGGGCGAGCTGGCCGCCCGGATGAAGAAGACCGCCGCCGAGGTCATCAAGTGCCTGATCAAGAACGGCGTCATGGCCACCGTCAACCAGAATATCGACTTTGACACCGCCGAGTACATCGCCACCGAGCTCGGCTGCAAGGTAGAGAAAGAAGTCGTGGTCACGATCGAAGAGCGCCTCTTTGACGACCACGAGGACACCGCCGAAGAGCTGGTCCCCCGTCCCCCCGTCGTCGTGGTCATGGGCCACGTCGACCACGGCAAGACGAGCCTCCTCGACGCCGTCCGCAAGACCAACGTGGTCGCGGGCGAGGCCGGCGGCATCACCCAGCACATCGGCGCCTATACGGTCCGCATCAACGGCAATCCGATCACCTTCCTGGACACCCCGGGCCACGCGGCCTTCACCTCGATGCGCGCCCGCGGCGCGATGTGTACCGACGTTGCAATCCTGGTGGTCGCCGCCGACGACGGCATCATGCCGCAGACCATCGAAGCCATCAACCACGCCAAGGCCGCCCAGATCCCCATCGTGGTGGCTGTCAACAAGATGGATAAGCCGGGCGCCAACCCGGATCGCATCCTGACCCAGCTCACCGAGCACGATCTGGTTCCCGCCGAATGGGGCGGCGACACCGAGGTCTGCCGCATCTCCGCCAAAACCGGCATGGGCATCGACGAGCTGCTGGAGACCGTGATCCTCACCGCCGAGCTCCGCGAGCTCAAGGCCAACCCGAACCGCTCCGCCAAGGGCACCGTCATCGAGGCCCGTCTGGACAAGAACCGCGGCCCGATCGCGACCCTGCTGGTCCAGAACGGCACCCTGAACCAGGGCGACACCATCATCGCCGGCACCTCCGTGGGCCACGTCCGCGTGATGACCGACGACAAGGGCCGCTCGATCAAGCACGCTGGACCCTCCGTCCCCGTGGAGATCACGGGTCTGGGCGAGGTCCCCGCGCCGGGCGACGCCTTTGAGGCCGTCAAGGACGAGCGCATGGCCCGCGAGCTGGTGGAGCAGCGCAAGCAGAAGGCCAAGGACGAGCTGGCAAAGCAGCGCTCCAAGGTCACGCTCGAAAACCTCTTCGACCAGATGAAGAAGGGCGAGATGAAGGAGCTGAACATCCTGGTCAAGGCCGACGTCCAGGGCTCCGCCGAGGCCGTCAAGGCCAACCTTTCCAAGCTCTCCAACGACGAAGTCGCCGTCAAGGTCATCCACAGCGGCGTCGGCGCGATCAACGAGAGCGATATCCTGCTGGCCTCTACCGCCAACGCGATCATCGTCGGCTTCAACGTCCGGCCCGACGCCGCCGCTGCGGTCTCCGCCCAGCGCGCGGACGTGGATATCCGGCTCTACAGCGTCATCTACGAATGCCTGGAGGAGATCGAGTCCGCCATGAAGGGCATGCTCGCCCCGAAGTACCGCGAGGTCGTCATCGGCCACGCCGAGGTCCGCGTCCTCTACAAGGTCAGCGCGATCGGCACCGTCGCCGGCTGCTACGTCAAGGACGGCAAGGTCACCCGCGACAGCAAGGTCCGCGTCCTGCGCGACAACGTGGTCATCTACACCGGCGAGCTGGGCTCCCTGCAGCGCTTCAAGGACTCCGTCAAGGAGGTCGCCGCCAACTTCGAATGCGGCATGTCCGTTGCGAAGTACAACGACCTCAAGGAGGGCGACATCTTCGAGTGCTTCGTCATGGAGCAATACCGCGATTAAGCTCAGACAGGGCGGGGCAGAGCCCCGCCCTTCATCCCATTTCATACGACATCCACCCGCGTATGCGGTTTCCGCCTGCGCCGCGATCATAAGGAGCCATTACCATGCCTTCCAATCGTATCGGACGGATCAACGAGGAGATCCAGCGGGAGCTTTCCGACCTGCTGCGGACCCTCAAGGATCCCCGCGTTCAGAAAACCATGGTCTCTGTCACCCGCGTGGACACCACCGCGGACCTGCGCTATGCCAAGGTCTTCGTTTCCGTCTATGACAAGAGCCTGTCCAAGGAGGTCCTCAAGGGCCTCAAATCCTCCGGCGGCTATCTGCGGCACGAGCTTGCAAGCCGTCTGAGCCTGCGCTATACCCCGGAGCTGGTCTGGGTAGAGGACAACTCCATCACCTACGGCGCAAGGATCCTCGACATTCTCTCCACCCTTGACATCCCGGAGGACGAACCCGATGACCAAGAAACTGACCCTGCCTGAGACGGCGGAGTATCTGAAAACCCACGACGACTATCTGATCCTGACCCACCGCCGCCCCGACGGCGACACCGTGGGCAGCGCCGCCGCCCTTTGCCGGATGCTCCGGGCGATCGGGAAACGGGCGGCCGTCTATCCCAACCCCCAGATCACGCCGAAGTTCGCCCCCTACTGGACCGGTCTGACCGGGACCGGGGGCGGGACCCTCGTTTCGGTGGACGTCGCCGGGCCCAATCTCTTTCCCTACGGGATGGAGAACGCAAAGGTAGACCTGGCCATCGACCACCACGGGACCAACAGCGGCTTTGCCGCCCGGACCTATGCCGACGAGACCCACGCCGCCTGCGGCGAGATCTTAATTTCCCTCTGCCCCCTGCTCGGCGCGCGCCTGGACCGGCCGATGGCGGAGGCCCTCTACGTGGCCATTTCCACCGACACCGGCTGCTTCCGCTATTCCAACGTGACCGCCGAAACCTTCCGCTGCGCCGCAGCCTGCATGGAAGCCGGAGCGGAGGTCCATCCGATCAACCGCACCTTCTTTGAGATCAAACGCAAGGCCCGCCTGCGTCTGGAGGCCTATCTGACCGAGCACATGGAGTTTTTCGCGGACGGCAAGGTCGCCGTCTCCGCGATCCCGAACGCCGTCATGGACGAGCTCGGTCTGACCGAGGACGACGTGGACGACATCTCCGGCTTCGGACGCTCCGTGGAGGGCGTGGAGCTGGCAGCCATGCTCCGCGAGGTGGACGGCGGGATGGGCAAGCTCTCCCTCCGCTCCAGCGCCGCCTTCAACGCGGCCGCCATCTGCGCCCGGCTGGGCGGCGGCGGCCACCCCGCCGCAGCAGGGGCCTCCGTGCCCGGCGGCATCCCCGCGATCCGCTCCGCCCTGCTCAAAGTCCTCGCGGACTACGTGAAACTGTAATGGCGAACGGGATCCTGATCGTGGACAAGCCCGCGGGCTGGACCTCCCAGGACGTTGCCGCCAAGCTGCGCGGCGTCTTCCACGAAAAACGCGTGGGTCACGGCGGCACCCTGGACCCGATGGCAACCGGCGTTCTGCCGATCTTCATCGGGCGGGCGACCCGGGCCGTGCCCTTCTTTGAACACGCCGACAAGGTCTACGAGGCCGGATTGCGCCTGGGTCTCGTCACCGATACCCAGGACGTCACGGGCCGGACGCTGGAAGAACGCGCGGTTGACGTGACGCAAGCGCAGCTTGAGGCGGCTTTGGACAAGTTCCGCGGAGAGATCGCGCAGATCCCGCCGATGTATTCCGCGATCAAGGTCAACGGCCAGAAGCTCTACGCCCTGGCCCGGCAGGGGAAGGCGGTGGAACGCGCCCCGCGTCCCGTCACGATCTTTGCCCTGGACCTGCTGGGCGGGGCAGGCGCCGACTGGCGGCTGCGCGTCCACTGCTCCAAGGGGACCTACGTCCGTACCCTCTGCCACGATATCGGCGCGGCCCTCGGCTGCGGCGGATGTCTGTCCGCCCTGCGGCGCACCAGCGCCGGGGCGTACGACGTCACCCGGAGTCACACGATGGCGGAGATTTTAGCTGCGGATGACCCGGAGGCCCTGCTCCTGCCCACGGACAGCCTCTTTTCCGACCGTCCCGCCCTCAAAGTTGCCGAGAACGCCGAACGCAAGCTGCGCAACGGCGCGCCCCTGCATACCCCAAAGCTGAAGGACGGCGAATACCGCGTCTATTCCGGCACCGGCGAATTCCTCCTTTTGGCAAAGGTCTCCGCCGGAGAACTGACCACCCTCAAGAGCTTCTTTGAGGTGTAGGTCCGCAAGCGGAGCCGCCGATTTTTCGGGCAGAGCATGACCGTTTTCGGTTTTTTCGACGGGGCTCTGTTGTCGATCCGTGCGGGCGCGTGGATACGCGCCCCTACGAGGTCGGCGGTCGTCGGCTGGCGCGTAGCGGCGCTGTATCGACAAATTCTCAACTCTCAATTCTCAATTCTCAATCGCCCAATCTCCCCCGGAGGTCCCATACATGAACCGTGTGATCGCGCTTGGATTCTTTGACGGCGTCCATCTCGGACACGGCGCCCTGCTTTCGCGCACGGCGCAGCTTGCCCGGGCAAGCGGATGCTCTGCCGCCGCCCTGACCTTTGACCGCAGCCCCGGCAAGGACGGCCGCCTGCTGACCTCGGTGGACGACCGCATCCGCCTGATCCGCGGGCTGTACGGGATAGACGAGGTCTTCGTCCTGCCCTTCACCGACGAGCTGCGCCACGAGCGCTGGACCGACTTTGCCGAAGCCCTGGTCTGCGACTACGGCGCGGCCCATCTGGTCTGCGGCTACGACTACCGCTTCGGCTTCCGGGGCGAGGGCGACGCCGAGAAGCTCTCCGCCTGGTGCGCGGAGCGCGGACTCGGCTGCGACGTGATCGAAAAGCTGACGATGGACGGGATCACGGTCTCCTCCACCTTTCTGAAAACGCTGGTCGAAGCGGGCGACACGGAGGCCGCTATCCGCTTCTTCGGCCACCCGCACACGCTGAGCGGCGTGGTTCAGCCGGGGCGGCATCTGGGCCATACCCTCGGCTTCCCGACCGCAAACCTCCTGCCGGCGCCGGAGATCCTGCTCCCGGCCCGCGGCGTCTACGCCGTGCGCGGGACCGTGGACGGTCAGAGCCGGACCGGCGTCTGCAATATCGGCACCCGCCCCACCGTCGGCGGCCACCGGCAGACCGTCGAAACCTGGCTTTCCGACTTTGACGGCGACCTCTACGGCAAGGAGCTGACCGTCGAGTTCTACCGCTATCTCCGTCCGGAGCGCAAATTCCCCAGTCTGGAAGCGCTGAAGGAGGAGATCTTCCGCAACCGGCGGGAGGCGACGGCGTATTTTGATCGGTATTTCCATGACAATACATAAAAAGGAGCGATTCTGCATGAACAATCCCTTCTTCCCGGAGATCCACGGCAAATTCGGCTTCGGCTGCATGCGCTTCCCGAAAATCGGGGACGAGCTGGACTACGACCAGATCAGCCGCATGGCGGACGCCTTCCTTGCCGCCGG
Source organism: uncultured Eubacteriales bacterium (assembly GCA_900315595.1). Lineage (GTDB taxonomy): Bacteria > Bacillota > Clostridia > Oscillospirales > Oscillospiraceae > JAFRPC01. The sequence continues at coordinate 20,864 of OMZQ01000021.1, forward strand.
TCTGAACTACTTCGACACCGCCCACGGCTACCACAGCGGGCTGAGCGAGACCGCCCTGAAGCGCTGTCTGACCAGCCGCCACGACCGCAGCGAGTACCTGCTGACCGACAAGCTGACCGGCAGCTATTTCAAGACCGAGGCCGAGATCCGGCCCCTGTTTGAAGCCCAGCTCGAAGCCTGCGGGGTGGAATACTTCGACTTCTATCTGATGCACGCTCAGAACGCCCGGAACTTTGAGCAGTTCAAGGCCTGCCGCGCCTATGAGACCGCCTTCGAGCTCAAGCGCGAGGGCAAGATCCGCCACGTCGGCCTGTCCTTCCACGACACCGCCGAGGTCCTGGACAAGATCCTGACCGCCTACCCGGAGGTCGAGGTCGTCCAGATCCAGCTCAACTATCTGGACTACGGCGACGTCGCCGTGGATTCCAAGCGCGTCTACGAAACCTGCGTCCGCCACGGCAAGCCGGTCATCGTCATGGAGCCGATCAAGGGCGGCACGCTCGTCAAGGGTCTGCCCGAAGACGCCGTAACGCTCTATGAGCAGCTCGGACAGACGCCCGCCAGCATGGCTCTGCGCTTCGCCGCGGGCTTTGAGCAGGTGGCGATGGTCCTCTCCGGCATGAGCGACCTGGACCAGATGAACGACAACCTCTCCTTCATGGTCGAGCCCAAGCCCCTGAACGAGCTGGAGGGCGCGGCGATCGAGAAGGTCCGCGACCTCTTCCGCGCCCAGAATCTGATCCCCTGCACCGCCTGCCGCTACTGCACCGACGGCTGCCCGATGGGGATCCTGATCCCGGATATCTTCTCCTGCCTGAACAAGTACAGCCAGTTCAAGGATTGGAACCAGCCCCGCTACTACAGGACCGTCCTCACCGAGGGCCACGGCAAGGCCTCCGAGTGCCTCAAGTGCGGTCTCTGCGAGGGCGTCTGCCCGCAGAATCTGCCCATCCGCGACCTGCTGGAAAAGGCCGTGGAGACCTTCGAGAAGGAAGACGACTGACAGAAGCACAAATCGCCCGTCGGGCGGCGGAGCTCCCACCGCCCGACGGGCGATCCATATTTTTCACGAATTACTTTGCTTCCGTCTGCTGCGCTTCGTCCTTCTTTTCCGGGGCGACGATCTGACCGGTCTTGCGGCGGTTCATGATCGCGTAGGTCAGCTTGGCGGCCAGGGGCTTGACGATCAGATCCATCTGACCGACCCAGGCGACGTACTTCGCGCCGAAGCCCTGCTTGTAGCGGTGCAGACCGTAGACCGGGTTGTCCTCGGTGGGCAGGCCCTCCACGCCGCGGAAATCGAAGCGGGTGCAGCCCCGGCGGATCGCCTCGGCCTGCATGTGCCACTGCAGAAGCTCGGTGCCGTTCAGATTCTGCTCGCTGGGCAGGGAGCAGCCGTAGAGGAAGGAGGCCGTCTGCCCGGCGTAGCAGGCGATGGAGCCGGCCATCGGCTTGCCGTCCAGCTCCGCCAGGAAGAGGACGCCGTGGTCGCCCAGACCCTCCAGCAGCTCGCGGAAGTAGGTCGTGGACCGGGCGGAAAAATGATTCTTGGCGGCGGTGGCCTCCATCATCACGTGGAAGTCGTCGAGGTCGGCGGTCGTGCCGGTCCGGACGACCAGCGGTCCGCGCTGGGCGCGGTGGATCTTCGTCCGGCAGGTGCGGTGATAGATGGATTCCAGGGTCTCCGGCGTCAGACCGGTCAGGTCGCTGATATAGACCAGACGCGGCTGATAGAGGGAGAAGTCCGTTGCAGCGTCAATGGAGAAGCCCATCGAGCGGGCCAGATCGGCAAAGGCGGTATCCTCCTCGGGCACCTCGGGATCGAAGCGGAGGAAGCAGCCGCCGTGCTTTTTGGCGTAGGTCTTCGCCGCATCGATCAGGTCGCGGAAGGTCTGATCGTCGCCGCGGGTCCAGACCGGTCCGCGCGGGGCGTAGAAAAAGCGGGTGCCGACCAGGTGCATCTTGTGCTCCAGCAGGGCGACGGTCCCGCGGATCTGCCCGTCAGCGCCGCGCAGGATCAGCCCGTGCCAGGGCCAGTCGGTCTTGACGCGGCCCCAGAGCGAGGTCTGCATAAAATGGCCGTTCGGATGGGCCAAAACGAATTCGTCCAGCGCCGCGGCGTTCGATAAGGTAACTTGTTCGATCATAGCGATTCCTCTTGCCGATTTAGTTTTGCTCCATAAAACCGCCGAATCCAAGCGTATCTCTGAATTCTGATGGTTCGTGTCTCGGCTTAGTATACTCAAGGCTGTGAAAAAAGTCAAGCGCTCGATTGGGAACCAAATTCAAAATACATTTTATTGATTTTAGACCAGAGCATATTCTACACGTAATAGCTGTCTTTTTCCGATATAATGCGCATGTCCTTGATATGCACAATCAGGGGACGGTTCCTTGATTGACATTTATTTCGGGTCGATTGGAAAATCAATCAGAGAACCGTCCCCTGATTGATGTGATTGATGTGTAGCCTTATTGCGGATTATTTGTGCATTCCGACGAATCATAAATTATAAATAATTTGATTCAAATCAACGCCGGCAGAACAAAATGCTTTCTTTGATTGCGAATCGATCCTATCACTTATCCGATGGAGCTTTATCCAAATCGCGCTAAAAAACACCCAAATCATGGCCTCGAAAAAAATTACGATCAAGATGCCAAATTGATGCAAGTTTGATGTATGATAGGATCGGAGGTGCAATTATGATCCAAATTCTGATTGTTGAGGACGAGAAGCCCATTTCCAATCTGATTCGGCTCAGCCTGAAAAAGGCCGGATATGCCTGCTGCTGCGCTTATGACGGCGCTGAGGCTGCGGATATTCTGGAAAGCCGGCGCTTCGACCTGATCCTTCTGGATATCATGCTGCCGGAAATTGACGGCTTTTCCCTCATGGAATACATCCGTCCCATGGAGATTCCGGTGATTTTTCTCACGGCCCGGAACTCAGTTGCCGACCGGGTCAAGGGACTGGACATGGGGGCGGAGGATTATATCGTCAAGCCCTTTGAAATCATGGAGCTGCTGGCACGGGTGAACGTTGTGCTGCGCCGTTATCACAAAACCGACACAGAGCTGCGGATCGGCGGCCTCGTCATCGACACCCAGGCGATGCTGGTGTACCGGGACGGGGAAGCAATTCCTCTGACGCCGAAGGAGTATGAGCTGCTCCTGCTGTTTGCCCGGAACCCGGGCATTGCGCTCTATCGCGAGACGATCTATGAACGCATCTGGAACGAGGATTTCCCATACGGCAGCAAAACCGTTGACCTTCACGTGCAGCGACTGCGCAAAAAAATCGGATGGGAGGACCTGCTGCACGCCGTTCCGAAGGTCGGATACCGGCTGGAGGCAGAGAGATGAAATTCCGTCAGAAAATGCTGTTGGCGATGGTTTGGCTGCTGACGCTGAGTTATGGGATCGGCGACGCGATCTTGATTCACCAAAGCTTTCACAGCAGCCTGGAGCAGGCGAAAAACAGCGCCATCCGCTCCTATGAAATGACGCTGCAAACGGTTCAGCTGGTCAATCTTGTGGATATCCAGCAGGATTTTTCCAGCATTCGCACAGCCTTCGACCGGATGGACGCCTCCGGGCAGCTGGGGGTATGTCTGTCCCAGGATGGGGACGCGGTCTATCAGACCGGCATGCAGCCCAGGCAGCTCTCCCCCGCCGATGACTGCACCATCGCCGTTTATACCCGGGAGGGTTATCACATTCTCCAGCTCAGCGCTGCCGTCCGCACCAACACTGCGCCGCTGCAGCTTGACATTTTGTATGACGTGAGCCCGATCTACGGGGCCAGAAGGGCGCAGCTCCACACGTACCACAGCGTTCTGCTGCTGCTTCTGCTGATCGGCGGCGGGACGGCCTGGCTGCTCTCCTGGCTGCTGACAAAGCCGCTTTCCCGACTGGGCGCAGTCGCAAAGAGGCTGGGGGCCGGAAACCTGGACGCCAGAGTTCAGCGCATGCCGAAGGATGAGATCGGCGCCCTGGGCAGTGAATTGAACCGCATGGCTGATCGTCTTTCCGAGAACATCACGGAGCTGCAGGATACCATGGAACGGCAGGAGCAGTTTATGGGCAGCTTTGCCCACGAATTAAAAACGCCGATGACCTCGATCATCGGGTATGCGGATCTTCTGAGAAGCCAAAGTCTGGATGCCTCTGAGTCCCAGGAGGCGGCGCAGTATATCTTTTCCGAGGGCAAACGGCTGGAATCCCTTTCCCTGAAGCTGCTGGATCTGCTGTTGCTGAAGCACAGGGAGCTTACCCTGAGTCCCGTGGAAATCGGGGACGTTGTATCGGCTCTGGTGACACATTTGCGGTCCATTTATCAGGCCCGTGGGATTACCCTGCAATGCAGATGCGGCCCGGGCGTCTGCCGCGCAGAGCCGGACCTGTTCCGTTCTGTGATTGTGAATCTGCTGGACAACGCAAGGAAAGCCCTGCCGGAGGGCGGCAACATCTATGTTCTGGGGCAGAGCCTCGGAGGCATCTATCAGATTCGCGTATTGGACAATGGACAGGGGATGCCGGAGGAGGCGATCCGCCACCTGACGGAGGCCTTCTACCGGGTGGATAAGTCCAGGTCCCGGGCCCAGGGCGGTGTGGGACTCGGCCTGACCCTTTGCAGCCGGATTCTGGAGCTGCACGAGGGGACGATCTCCTTCTCCTCCCGGGAGGGGCAAGGCACCTGCGTAACCCTGTGTCTGCCGGAGGTGTCGGAATGAAACGGTATCAATTGCTTACACTTTTCGCAATATTGGCGGCTGCGGCCCTGTTTGGCTGGATCCTGCCGGAGACTGTATTCCGGATCGAAGACGCCGTTGAGGGCAGGAAGCTTTCCACCGCGCAGATCCGGCAAATCGATTTGAACTATCAGTCTGATCTGGACATCGCCGCTCGGTTACGGTTCATTCAGGAGCCCATCGAGACCGCCGTCACCACACCCCTGCAGAAAGGCGTTTATCTGCAGAAGCAGGACGCGGCAAAGATTGCGGAGCAGTTCCTGCTGGAGGCCACCGGGTATCCATTTGTTCTGCAGGGCCGCAGCGATCTTACACCCATGATCTCCGCCGCTCCCGCATACGGCACAATGATCGTCTGGGTCGTTCATGTGAGCCTGAACGAGGCCTGGAACTGGGAGGCCATGATCGACGATCAGACGGGCCTCATTCTGAAATGCAGTTTTTTCGGTTCTCCAGATGCCTGGGACAGCCTGTTCCACGATTTCGGCGGCGCTCTGGACTCCGAGGAAGCCATCCTCCACCGCCTGTCAGAGGCGTTCTGCGGACATTTTGAGGCCAGAACGTCTTCTGCATTTACAGCAGGCATAAAACTCGACTTTGCCGATGATTTTTATTACACGGGAACACTCTTACTGACGGAAGGCACGGAGGAATACCGAATGCTCTTTGAGCTGTCCCTCCCGGAGGGCTTCATTTCCTTCAATTGATTCCGTTTTGATGCCGTTGGTTTGCCGCTTTGTTGGTCTGCTTTGCGATACTACAGAAAACCGCAAAGGAGCTGACGATATGACGACAGAGCAAATCAAACGAAGCGACAGAATACATCGAACGCGGCGCAAAAAGCAGATTCTTCTGGGCGGCATTGTCCTGTGCCTGCTTCTCCTGACGGTTCTGCTTCTGACCCAATGCCGGAAGAGCAGCGCAGAAAGCACCGCCGGATCCGCCGGTTCGGTTGAGAATCCTGCTTCTATGCCAGAGCGCACAGCAGCGGAGTCTGTCTCCTCCGTTCCTTCTGTTGACCCGACAACAGACGACTGGATGCTGCTGCCCCAGCCGGAGGCAGCGTTATCCTCCGGCTCGCTTGTGCTCGTCAACCAAAGCCATGCTTACGACCCTGCGCTGCCGCAAATCCTGTCGGTTTATGAAAACAAGACCGACAGCTATCTGGTGAAGGACATTTATCTCAGTGTGACCCCTGACGCCATGGAGGCTTTGAACGCCTGGATGGACGCCTTCTCCGAAGAAACCGGGCTTTCTGACATCAACATTGTGGCCGGATATCGCAGCTACGAGGACCAGGTATTTCTCTACCAAAACGCCGTGAACACGAAGGGTCAGGCCCACGCCGACGCGTATCTGGCTCTCCCCGGTCGCAGCGAGCATCATACCGGCCTGGCGGTGGATCTGGACACCTACGATGTTGCGGCCGGGACCAGCGGCGGCTTTGACGGCACCGGCGCCTATGCCTGGGCGGTTGCCCACGCCTGGGAATACGGCTTTATCCAGCGCTATCCGCCGCATAAAAGCAATATCACCGGCATCAGCTATGAATCCTGGCATTTCCGCTATGTGGGTCTCCCCCACGCCAGCGTCATGGCGGAAAACGACCTCTGCCTGGAGGAGTACATCGACTATCTGCGGGGCTTTCCCTTTTCCGGGGAGCACCTGCAGGTAACCTGCCTTGGCAGGAGCTACGAGATCTATTACTGTCCAAGGGATCAGGTGTATGTTCCGGTAAACGGGACTTACACAATTTCCGGCAACAACGTGGACGGCTTTATCGTGACGATCGGGTAGCCCACGCCGACCCGAAAAAAGGGGCTGTAAAAAAACAGCCTTAAAGAAGAACAAGGTCTCGTCATAGTGGCGAGATCTTGTTCTATTTTTTCATACGCAGTTCAGAGATGCGCTGGATTGACTGAATCAATCAGGAGACGTCCTCCCAGGAGCTGTTTTTTTGATACCGGAAAACTCGCTTTAAATCATATCAAGACCTGGTAAACCCAACAAGGCTTCCAATCATTTCCTCCATGTCTACACGCATTGATTACGGCAGGGATATCTTCCATTCGATTGCATAGGCAGTATTCATTCAAAAGCTCTCGTGGAAGAAGATCCCAGTTAGATTCAAGCAGAGATTCACTGCACTTAAAAGCAACATCAATCCCCAAAAAAAGCAGAGAATTTCCATACACATCCGATAGAGGCTTATCGTCGCCGGCGACAACTTCGCATGGCACTCCACGCAGATTCAAGGATCGATAGTAATCGCAAATCCGCCGGAATGTATCTTCATTGAGCGGCGATAGCATGGTATCTGTGATATACTGAAAATATTCGTTCAGAAATGGCTCAGTCTCCTTTTTGCACAGTTTTGGAGGGATAACATCATCTATTCCAATCTCTCGATCAATACCTTTGTAAATCGTGTAACTCTTTGCAATACGAATATTAAGCATCTCCATCACCTATTTTATTATCAATCATCAAGGGGACGGTTCAAGCCTGCCCGCATGGGGAGCAGCGATTTAAAAGAAGCTGCGTGGCTAAAAAAGCAGAAGCAATATAGGCAACAGGACAAAAAGCGCCATGGAAATCAGCATCGTGACGACCGTGGACCGCAGCCTTTTGGAGAGAGCCAGTATCATCAGAGCTTCTGCGGCGGAGAGGGCAAACCTTGCCAGCCACGCGACGACAAAAACTTGCCAAATTCGCAGTCCTGGCACGGCGGAGAACACAGGCAGCCCGCCTGCCGGCGCATAAAGCCGCGCCAGGCCATAGGTGCCGCCGATGATGGCCATCTGCGGCAAATATGCTGCAATCGCAGCCGACAGCGCCAAACCTGCCGCGAGATGCCGCTTGCTTCTGGTCGCGCGGCCCAGCGCTCCGGCGGTTTTCTGTAGGGTGAGCACGCCCGTTTCCTGTTCACGCGCAAAGCAGGGCGAGAGCGCAAGCGAGAGCACGAGCCCGAGCAGCGCGGTGCTCCATAGATCATTTTGGATTCCCTGCGGGCCGAACAGGCGCTGATATGCCGTGGGGTGTACGTACAGCTCGCCCGGCCGCAGCGAACGGTATTGCGTGTCTGCTTGCTCGAAGGCAGGCTGTGCCTTGAGCTCCCGCCTCTGCTTTGCCGTCAAAGCCTGGAGCTCCGAAAAGTCGCTGCAGCGGGCTTCGTAAAAATCGATCTCCTCCTGGAGCTTTGCAAAGCGCGCCGCTTCCGCGTCCAGAAACGCGCGGTTTTCCTCGTCCGAGCCGGAGGAGAGTTCCGCAGAATACCCCCGTAGATATCGTTCATAGTCCGTAACCTGGTGTGGAAGCTGCATGCAAAGACCATATTCCGCCGCAAGCAGCAGAAGCAGCAGCACAGCGCCGCCGCTGCCGAGCAATAGCTTTCGTGCTTCATGGCGCCCAAGGCACGTATGTCTGCCGATCGGCAGACCGGAGAGCGGACCACGCGAAGGCGTGACGGTATCCCGGCGGCAGAAAGCGAACCATCCGCCGAACAGAAAACAGGGCAATAGAAGCCCGCAGCAAAGAAGAAACGCTGTTTGCTCCGAAATCGGCAATCCGAAAAGGTTCAGCATTCTACAGGCTGACCAGCGCCGAGACGGATCGCTCTGCGTGCTGAGGCTGAGGCATTGCAGCCACGGAAGGCGGGCGCTGCCCAGGAAAATCGACAGCAGCGAAGCCCCCGCGGCAAACAGGACGGCGTGCATGGGCCTTCTTGCCCACGCGCAGAGAAACGCGGCAGCGCAAACGGTTACCGTCAGCCAAAGCAGCTTTTCCAGCCCCGCCATGCAGATGTAGCCAATCACGGTCAGTGGCGCGGGGCAGGACAAAAAGCCCGGAACCGTCTGGATCGGGCGCGCGAGGCTGCCGAATCCAAGTACCACAGCGGAAATTGCAGCATCTGTTCCATAAAGCAGAATCAGCGCGCAAAAGCCAAAGCTCAGCATCGTCGTCAGCTTTTGAAGAAACAGCCTTCCACGCCCGTAACGGGTCGAGCGCAAAAGAAGAAGCGTGCCGGACGTCCGTTCCTCCGGGAAGAGCAGAAGCCCTGCCGTGAGGAGCGCCAAAAGCAGGATCATATCGCTCCCGAACCAGCCGGAAAACACCGCGATTCCCTCGCCGAAGGACGGCGACGGGCGCAGGGGAAGCAGGCGCTGATAACGCGCAAGCACCGCCTTTTGCGCACGGTATTCCCAATCGCCCGGCTTGCCGGAAAAGCCCGCTTGCAGCCGCGCCTTTATTTCCGCAAGAAGACTGCGAAGGTAATCCGGGTACTGCGCGACGGCTTCCTTCTCCGCAAGCAGCGCTCTGTCGAGCGCAAGCTCCGCAGCGGCGTCTCCGGTCACCAGCCCGGAATCCTCCGGGCATCCGCCCGCCTGCAGGCATGCCTCCAGCTGCGCTGCCTCAGCCGCCAGATCCGCGCGGTCATATTTCTTCGCCGCATCAGCCGGGGAGAAGCCGCCGCTTCTCACCGTACAGCGAGCATAAAAAAGCGTTGCATTTAGAAGAAAAAGGCCGATCAGGACCAGACGGATCGGCCTTCTTTGCAGCAGCTTTTTCCACTCATAGCGCATGGCTCAACCTCCAAAGCAGTCCAAGTAAACGTCCTCCAGCGAGGGCGTGACATTCTCCGCCGGGAAGGGAGGGCGTGTGTCCGAGAGAACGCGGAGAAGAAAGTCCTCTCCGGCGCGGCTTTGCGCGCAGAGCGTCCCAAAGCAGGAGGCAGCTTCCAGCTGCTCCGGCGGTACGCGCAGCTCCCAGACCTTACCCGCCAGCGGCTTTGTCAGCTCGGCATAGCTTCCGTCGCGAATCAACGCGCCGTCCGAGAGGAAGAGAAAGCGCCTGCCGATATAGGCGACGTCTGAAACAACATGCGTGGAAAAAAGCACGATTTTGTCTCTGGCAAGCTCACCCACCAGATTCCGAAGCTGAATCCGCTGCTTCGGATCGAGACCGGCAGAGGGCTCATCCAGAACGAGTATATCGGGATCGGCGAGCACGGCCTGCGCAAACAGCAGCCGCTGCCGCATTCCTCCCGAGAAGCCGGACAGGCGCTTTCGGCGGACGTCAGAGAGACCGACATGGTCAAGAAGCTCGTCGATCCGCCTGGATGCGTCCGGCTTTTTCATGCCGCGCAAGGCGGCGATATAATACAGAAACTGCTCTGCTGTAAAGCCCGGATAGTAGCACTGCTGCTGGGGCAAATAGCCGATTCTCGCCTGATAGCGTGTCCCCATGGCGCGCACATCCTCCCCGTCCAGGGAAATGTATCCGGAGCTTGCGTGCAAATTCCCAGTCAGAATGTTCATCAGCGTCGATTTTCCTGCGCCGTTTGGTCCGAGAAGTCCGTAGACGCCCTCCCGCAGGCTCACGCTGATCCCGCGAAGCGCCTGCTTGCTGCCATAATTCTTTTTCAGGTCGTGAAAGCAAAGCTCCATTTTGCTCACCTCAGTAGGATACTGCATTTTCAAAGCGCCCGGCGTAGAAATCCGCCTTGGTTATCCACATATCTTTGCCCTGATACATTCCGATAAAGGCGTCCGCTGTTTCGGCGTGAATGCTGAATGCCATAATCTGCGTTTCCCCCGCATTGTCAAGCTCCCGGTTTTCCTTCGTCTCCGGGTCATAGACGCGGACGTGGAGCTCCTGCTTTTCGTCTTTTTCCAGATAGATCAGCCTGTCATCATAAAGAAAGCCGTTCAGGAAACGGGAGCCGTCTACCAAGCGTTCCACCGTTCCGTGTTCGAGATCATACCGGCAGATCGTCTCTGCGCCGTCAAAGTCGCCCAGCGTATAGAGCAGATACCTTCCGTAGCAGCTCCCGCCGGAGGAGAAAAACACATTTGGGGCGTTCTCCGAGCCGTCTGCGAGGATCGGAAGGAGCGGCTCATACCCGCCGCTTTTCAGGTCGTACAGGCGCAGCTCGCCCTTCACGTGCTGCCGCTGAAAGTCGTCCAGATAAGCGGAATATGCGGAATCCGGATCGGCGTCCGGGTGCGACTTCGGGTCAAGCTCCGGGTGCTGGGACAAAAACTCGTCAAAGCGCTGCGGATCTTCGTCCCGTATAGACCAGGCAACGACGGCCCTTTCCCCATAGGCGCCAAGAAAGTCGAAGCCCTCCCGTTCATTTTCACCGCCGAATTTCCTCAGCACGCCCTCCGGCAAGTCACAGAGAAAGCACTGCTCGGAATAGTGATCCCCCGCAGAGGTTCCCAACTTAAAATACAGCCTTCCCGTGGAATAGAAGGGCGTACCCGACAGAACAACAGAATCCCCCAGCGCGACAGGCTGCCAGCTTTCCAGCGTTCTCCGCTCCCCGGTTTTCAGGTCGGCACAGACGAGGATCAAGCCGCTGCCCGCTTCGCAGAACACAAAAAGCTTTCCCTCGTGCTCCATCAAAGCGAGAACTCCGCTGAAATACGCAGGGCAGCTTTCGCTGTTGTGGAGGCAGCCGGGTACGTTGCAAAGCGTGAACGCGGTTTTCTGGGACAGGTCATAAAACCTTGCAGAGCCGGAGAAAAAGAAGCCGCTTTCCGTCGGAAAAACGGAAATCCCGCGCTGTGCAAGCAGGAGATTGTCGGCATGAAATGCGCCCTTTGCTTGAAAAACGTCCGAAGCGCCCGACTGCGTATCTGCGACTGCTCCGGTATCCGCGCTTTTCTCCGGACCCGCCTCTGCTCGTCCACCGCCCGACGCCTGCTCCGGCACGGAATAGCAGCCGGACAGCAGGAAGAGCAGCATGAAAAGCAACGATAGGATTCTTTTTTGTGTTATTTTCATAATAATGCACGGCCTTTCTGTAAGAGATGCGTTGCCACACCTTTTCCATCTTAATATTATATAATATTCCTATGTCAAAGTAAAGCGATTTTCCGTGAATTGTATCTTTTCTGCAGAAAACAAGAAAGGAAACACAGAAAATAAGCGGAAGCGCTGGATACTCAGAAGGGAAAGAGGCCTTCGTGTTTCACACAGAACTGTTGGGCATCACATTAGATTGAAGTAGTTTAGGAGAACAGAAAAAGGCCCGGCGGGGAAGCGTGGTTGCCTCCCTGCCGGGCCTCTTTGGTCTCAGAACTGTGTTTTTTGCAGCTCTCCGATCTGCTCGATAAAAACAAGAAATCCGAACCCTTTGCCAACCGGCTTCAAGTTCGGATTTCTCCAATATGGAAGGGTAGAGCAAAAAAGATACCGACTTTCAGCTCTGCCTTTGTCGTATATCACCCATGTGATGGGAACAGTATCACCCCGAGGCGAAGACCATATCACCCGCGAGCCAGGCAGCGTATCACCCGGGAGGCGAAGATAGTATCACCTGCCTGACGTGTCCCTCCAGGTTTACATAATGCAGGTGCGGCGACTGCACCACGAGGCAAGAAAATGGTATCGCAAAACAGCAGGACTATTTGCTCAGCACGTTTTGCAGCGCGTCGGGATCACGGATCTCAATGGTGGGCGGGGCGTAGGAAAGGATTTCGTCTGCCTCCAGTTTTTTCAACTCCCGGTGCAGAGAGGACCGCGAGACGTTCATGACCATTGCCCAATTGGAGACCGATCCAGGGATCCTGACGACCGGCTTCCCGGACTGCCGGGCCTGCATCAACAGGAAGCAGGCGGCCTTTTGCGCGATCCCGCTGTAGGAAAGCAGCTCCAGCCGCTGCTGCAGCATATAAGCCGCGGTGGCAAGCTCCGACATAAAATGATTCATGATGCGGACGTCCTTTTGCAGCAGCAGAAGGACGTCTTCTTTTCGGAACATGAGGATCGTGGTGGGCTCCAGTGCTGCGATGTCACAGGGAAATTTCTGCCCCTTGGAAAACGCAGCGGCGGCTCCGATGATCTCCCCGGGCCTGCGGACCGAAACGTTGATCTGGCTCCCGTTGGGGAAGGGCTTCTGCGCCTGGACGCTGCCCTCCAGCAGAAGGCCGATCCGGTTGGCTTCCTCCATCTGATGAAACACAATCTCCGCCCTGTCATAGCTCCGGATATGATGTGGGACTGCTTCCAGCGCTTCCCGCAGTTCCTTTGCCGGGATCCCGGAAAACAGAACGCTTTTTTCAAGTACAGCATAATCCATGGTATCGCTCCTCCATGATGATCTGCTGCGATTATACAACAAAAAACCAGAATTGTGTATCTGCAGATACAGATTTTTTGAGAAATGATCCGTATAATGGGGTCAGAACAAAACAGGAGGGATTGACCATGATACGAAAAATCATCCACATTGACGAGGAGAAGTGCAACGGCTGCGGCCTGTGCGCCGAGGCCTGCCACGAGGGGGCCATCGACATTGTTGACGGCAAGGCGAAGCTCATGCGGGAGAATTTCTGCGACGGCTTTGGCGACTGCCTGCCGAACTGCCCCACCGGGGCCATCACCTTTGAGGAGCGGGAGGCGCCCGCCTATGACGAGGCAGCCGTGAAGGAGAGCCAGCGAAAGAAGGCCATCGTGGAGGCCGTGCGTCAGATGCCCCACCATCCGGGCGGAGGATGTCCCGGCTCGAAATATATGAGCCTCGCCAAGGACGAGCCCGATGAAGTTGCCGCGCCCGCTGCTGCAAAGCCCGTCTCCCGGCTGCGCCAGTGGCCCTGCCAGATCAAGCTGGTGCCCACCCGGGCGCCATTCTATGACGGGGCCAAGCTCCTGATCGCCGCCGACTGCACCGCCTACGCCTACGCCAACCTGCACGAGGATTTCATGCGGGGCAAGATCACCCTCATCGGCTGCCCCAAGCTGGACAGCGTGGATTATTCCGAAAAGCTCACCGAAATCATCCGGGACAACGATATTCAGAGCGTCACCATCGTCCGCATGGAGGTGCCCTGCTGCGGCGGTCTTCAGCGGGCAGCGGAAACCGCCCTGCGCAACAGCGGCAAGTTCCTCCCCTGGCAGGTGGTGACCATCTCCCGGGACGGCAGGATTTTGGACTGAGGAGGATTGTATCATGGATTGGAAGGATCAGATCAGCACGTTCAAGACCATCGACGTCAGAGGCATTCAGGGTAATTTCTTCCAGGGCCTCAAAAAGCAGGCCATGCAGCAGCCCGCCGGGAGCGGCCTGGAGATCGTACAGAGCTTCGACCCCATCCCCCTGTATGAGGTGATGGAGGGTCTGGGCTTCGAGCACTTCACCGAGCAAAAGGGCGAGGCGGAGTTCCACGCCTACTTCTACCGCAGGGAAGTGAAGCAGGAGGAAACCGACATACCCATGCGTCCGGCAGCCCTGACCAACATGCCGCTGATCGACGAGAAGCTGGGAAACATCGCCGTCAATTTCTGGGATCTGACCTGGAACGATGAGCACCGGCATCTGCCCTATGAGATCCGGTTGTTACTTTCTCTGACCAATGCGGTGGGCGCCGGCCGGATGCGCCAGGCCACCCGGGAGCTGGTGAAGGCCTACATCCACGGGCTGGACAGCGCCGCCCTGGACGACGTGTTTGAGCTGCTGGCCTGGAACCAGGGCATCGGCTATTTCAGCTCCGAGATCGGCCCCTCCACCCTCTTTGCCGCCTACAAGACCATCAAGAGCATGGAAAAGCAGGGCAAAGCCCGCAGCGAGATCTGCGAAATGCTCAAGGAAAAGTTCGGTGAGAAGAATCCGGACGTGAAAGTGTGAGACATCGAATGTTTCCGGATTGACCAGCGAGTAAAACCCATCAAAGCGTGTGCGGCATTGTGGAAAGTCCACAATGCCGCAATTTTTTGTGGGATCTCCCGGATTTGAACCAGGGACGCGCAGGGCTTCAACCTATCCACCTGCATATGTGTGGCCATTTCGCTGTTAATACGCCTCTCCGCTGTGCAGTCTGCAGCACACGCAGCGATTTGCATTGGCAAAGCTTTGTTTTATACCAGTTGCTCTCCTTTTTCTAAAGGGAATTCAATAAAAACAGAAGGATTCAGCGCATCACCGCATTCAGGAAGATGCTGTTCAGACTCTCCCAGGACCTGGGCTTGTCTGGAGGAAGCTGTTCAATGATCCGTTCAATGACTTGAAAAAAGCAGACAGGATTTCGGAGAAACAATATCTTGAAAACTGTCTGCTGCTTTCAATATTTTGTTGTCTCCGGGGGAGGGGATCCACCGAAATCCGGGAAAAATTCTTGATCCGAGGCTCGAATTGCGCCCCAATTGGGTTTTGCGCAAGTTCGAGTCCTGCATGATTGGAAAAACGGCTGGCACATCGACGCCATCCTGCTGACCCACGGGCACTTCGATCACTTCGGCGCGGTGAACGAGCTGCGGCAGATACTGGGCGTCCCGGTTTATGCCCATGAAGCCAGCGGCGCGTACCTGACGGACCCGAAAGTCAACCTTTCGATCTACTGTGGACCGCCTATGACCGTAGAGCGCGTCGAATCTCTCCGGGACGGCCAGACGCTCACGGATGAACAGGCGCCCTCCCTGCGGCTGCGGGTGCTCCACACCCCGGGGCATACGACGGATTCCGTGACCCTGTATGATAAGGCTGCCGGAATCGCCTTTGTGGGCGACACGATCTTCAAGGGCAGCATCGGCACCGACCAGTACCCCGGCGGAAACCGGGCTCAGCTCCTGCGAAGCATCCAAACCGTCATCTTTTTGCTGCCGGAGAACACCGTGCTCTATTCCGGCCACTCCGCGCCGACCACCGTAGGGATTGAAAAGGAACGATATTTGTTTCGTTCCTTTTGCTGATTACAGAATCCAGGGGCTGCAGCCCAGATAAATCAGGTTGACACCCGCTGTGATAACGCCGCAGCCGATCAGTACGCCGATCACGCCAAGTCCCAGCATAGGGTTGAGGATAACGATGACACCGAAGAGGGTCAGCAGAGCGCCGAGAACCAGCGCGATCCACCAGTTGGAGCCGAGCATTTCACCGAAGCCAAACCCGTCGGATTCTCTCTTGATCTTGAGCAAATGAAAAGCGTGGACGATTCGGAT
>OMZQ01000018.1 GCA_900315595.1 uncultured Eubacteriales bacterium
AATATACGAATCGGTGGTCGATACCCCCCTCATCCGTCATCCGGCTTCCGTGAGACGCCGGATGCCACCTTCCCCCCGAGGGGGGAAGGCTCTGTCGGATCCCCGTCTCCTATTGCCTAATGCCTGCTGCCTATTGCCTGGTCGACAAATCCAAATTTCCTCCGTGGGCTGAACGGTTACCGGCTTTCAGGCCTCGATGATGATGAGGTCCTTCGGGCTGTGGGCCAGATCCTCAACGCCGTCTTCCTTGATGATGACGCAGTCCTCGATGCGGACGCCGAACTTGCCGGGGATGTAGATGCCGGGCTCAGCGGAGGAGACGCAGCCGGCGGGCATCGGCTTGTCGTTGGAGGGGTTGCAGTTGGGCGCCTCGTGGACCTCCATGCCCAGGCAGTGACCGTAGCCGTGGCCGAAGTAGTCGCCGTAGCCGGCGTCGGCAATGATCTTGCGGGCGGTGCCGTCGATGGCCTGACCGGTGACGCCGGCCTTGGTCATGGCGATGGCGGTGGTCTGGGCCTTCAGAACGGTGTAATAGACGTTCTTCATCTCTTCGGTGGCATAGCCGAGGGCGACGGTGCGGGTCATGTCGGAGCAGTAGTCCTTGTAGATGACGCCGAAGTCCATCGTGATGAAGTCGCCCTTCCGGAGCTTGCGCTCGCCGGGCACGCCGTGGGGCATCGAGGTGTTGGGGCCGGAAACGACGATGGGCTTGAAGCTCAGATCGTCGGCGCCGTTCTTGTACATGCAGTAGATCAGCTCGGCAGCCAGCTCCTTCTCGGTCATGCCCTCGCGGATGCGGGTGCAGACCTCGGCGAAGGCGCGGTCGGTGATTTCCTGGGCCTCGCGCATCCGCTGGAGCTCATACTCCTCCTTGACCACGCGGAAGGCGTTGATGTCCTGCTGGCAGGGGACCAGCTTTGCGTTCAGCTTCTCCTCGTAGGAGCGGAACTCGGCGACGGTCAGATAGGCCTCCTCGAAGCCGAGGGTGGTCACGCCGAAGTCGGCAATGGCTTCGTTGAGCAGCTTGACGTAGCCGTTGTTCTTGGAAACCATCATCACCTCGAAGCCCTTGAGGTTCTTCTCGGCGGTCTCGATGTAGCGGGAGTCGGTGTAGTAGCGGCAGCCCTTCTTCGTGACGATGGCAACGCCCTCGTCCACGTTGAATTCGGCGCAGTACTTGCGCGACATGGCGCTGGTGAGCAGGAGGCCGTCATACTTGCCGGCGTCGAGCAGAGAAAGATACTTTTCCAGATTTGTCATTTTGGGAACACTCTCCTTTTACTTGCAATCCATATCCAAGGCTTCTCCGCAGCGTGGCGGAGCTTGAGCCAGATATTATGAAGGTGAATGGGCTTGACCAGGATCGACATCACGCCCGCGCAGTTCGCGCCGAGCACGTCGGTGTAGATCTGGTCGCCGACCAGAGCGGCCTCGTCGGGACGGCAGCCGCAGCGCTCCAGGCACTTGCGGATGCCCCGGCCCGTGGGCTTTTTGGAGTGGGTGACGCAGCCGACGTTGTGCG
This sequence comes from uncultured Eubacteriales bacterium, assembly GCA_900315595.1. Taxonomy (GTDB): domain Bacteria; phylum Bacillota; class Clostridia; order Oscillospirales; family Oscillospiraceae; genus JAFRPC01. The sequence continues at coordinate 1,523 of OMZQ01000018.1, forward strand.
CCCTGCAGAAGGCGGGGGATTTCTGCTTGTGGCTGTTGGAGACCACGAAAAGGGTGATCCCGCCGCGCTTCATCCGGTCGATCCAGACCAGCAGCTCCGGCGTGGGAATCTTGGAGGTATAGGGCAGCATCGTGTTGTCGAAGTCCAGCATGAGCAGCCGCCGCCCGTGATCGCGGAGGTATTCCGGCGTAATATCGGTCAGTGCCGGGAAGATCGCCTTCGGCAGCAGGGAAAAGGGCATAGTCGGAGCCTCCCTTTCATAGGTTCTCACAGTATATTAGTATAACACACGGGAGGGGTCTTGTCCATGAAAAATTGCATCTATTTTGCCGCAAATTCGGAAAAATTCACGCCGCGCCTCACGCCGGGCTGGGGCTTTGACGCGGCGGGCGGGCTCCGCCGAGGGGCGGGCGGGCTTGCGGACGGGGTCCTGTTGGACGACCGGTTTCCGCCCGCGCAGAGCGCCGTCGCGGAGCTGGCGGCTGCCCTGCGGGCAGCGCCGCTCGTGGTCTGCGACTTTGAGCGCGCCACGACCCCTGTCCTGGCGGAGCTGGTCCGGCAGCTTGCAGCCGCAGGGATCGAGACGGTCGTTCCCGCCGCCTGGGCGGAGCTGCCCCACGCAGCCGTCCTCGTGGGACCGTACGAGCCGCGCGGGCGCTTCGACCGCTGGCTGGACCGGCAGCGGGAGCGGTACGGCCCGGTCGTTCTGGACGCCGCCCCGATCTCCTGCTTTGTCCCCTTCTGCGGAGCGGCGGAGCCGGAAGACCCCGGCTCTGCGCTGCCGGAGCGCTTCTGTCCCGGCGCGGGATGCCTCTGCCGCGAGACCCCGGCCGGCGTGTTTTTCCGGGATACGCAGCAGACCCTGACCGCCCGCTGTGAACCCGTTCCCGCCATCGTCTTCGCGGAAGCCTGGGAAGCGCTGGCGTAACAAAAACGCCCCCGCCCGGATTGAACGCCGGGCGGGGGCGGGGATCTCAGACCTTAGCCTTCGATGCAGATGGTCTTCTTTTCGGGCAGCTTGGGAGCGGCCTTCTTGGGGACGTTCAGCGACAGGACGCCGTCCTCGAAGCGGGCCTTGATATCCTCCTCGGTCAGACCGGTTCCGACATAGAAGCTGCGCTGCATCGCGCCGGCGTAGCGCTCCTGACGGATCACGCGGCCCTCCTTGTCGGTCTTGTTCTCGTCCAGGCCCTTGGAGGCGCTGATCGTCAGATAGCCCTTTTCCAGGCTCAGCTCGATCTCGTCCTTCTTGAAGCCGGGCAGGTCGATCTCGACCTCGTAGTGGTCGTCGTGCTCGCGGATATCGGTCTTCATCACGTGGGGGGCATGCTTGCCGTAGAGCTTCCGCTCGGTGTCGTCCAGCCCGCGGAGGGTCGGCCAGCGCATCCAGTCATCAAAGAAATCATCATCAAAAATTCTGGGCATCAACATAGACATAAGTCATTTCTCCTTTCAAACATGTTGTACATTTGATTTGGAGCAGGGGGTGGGGAAGCTTTTTGCTCCCTTCCTTTGTTCTGGCTTTATTATACCACCAATTTTAGCACTGTCAAGGGGAGAGTGCTAAAAACCTGTAAACCTTTTGTGGCAAATTTGAGAACGAATTGTGAACGCTACCCAAATAGCTCCGCCAGCCATTCCAGGGCCCGGAATTTGAGGCGTACCGGCGCGGAATCCCCGGTGATCAGATCCACCTCGTCCCCGGTCAGACCGGCGGTCTCCGCTGCGTCGGCCAGTCCCTCCGTCGTGGCCGGCAGGCAGAGGGCCGGGAAGGCCACGCACCACCAGTTGTGCCCGCTCCCCGCGCCGACGGTTACGCGCAGGGCGGTGTAGGGTCCGGCGGGCAGGGAAAAGGTCGGGTAATCCCGCCGGGGGAAGAGCTCGCTGCCCAGACTGACGCGGACCGGCTCGTCGCTGCCCGCAGAGCGCAGGGCGGACCGCGCGGCGGTCTCAAGCTCCGGCAGTCCGGCTGCCAGACGCCTGCGCGCAGCGTCCGCGTCGGCGCAGCCGTCGGTCAGAGCCGCCGCCACCGGAAGGACGGCGTCCCGGACCAGGAGCTTGCGCGCCTGGTCGTCCGGCGCGTCCGAGCTTGCCACCACGTGCAGACGGATCAGCTTCCCGGCCAGACGCCGCTGTTTCGCGGCCAGGCCGACGGCGAGCGTCAGCGTGCAGATCATTCCCACGGCCAGAGCAAGGCAGAGGAGCCTGCGAAGCCTATGTGTTCCTTTCATTTTACCACCCCGTTGCGTTTCTGCTTCACCGGGATGATACCCGTTCCGGGCCGCGCTCAAACCTGAACAGCAAAAAAACCGCCGCGTCCCAACGCTGTGCGTCGGAACGCGGCGGGTCAATCGGGACCCGTCCCCTGATTCCGGGAGGGCCGAAGCCCGCCGACGATTGCTACTTGTAGGGGCGCATACCCACGCGCCCGCCGACGATTGCTACTTGTAGGGGCGCGTACCCACGCGCCCGCCGACGACCGCCCGCCTTGTAGGGGCGCGTATCTACGCGCCCGCGCGGATCGACAACAGAACCCTGCCGAAAAACCCGAAAACGGTCATTCTCTGCCGTAGGGACAAGCATCGCTTGTCCGGCATTCGGAACGAATGCAATTTGCCGGATGCAAATGACGATACGGGATCGCATCGTTCATGCGGGTTTACATCGCCCTTGCGGGCGATTCGTTCCGCTTCGCGGAACCGGGCGCGTGGGTACGCGCCCCTACGTCCCCGCCGGTGCACCCCAACGCTGTGCGTTTGATTGCTGCACAGGGAACAAACAGATGAATCTCCGGGTCGATTCCGTCTGTATTCAGGCTTTCACGGAATAAATGATGCAACAATTCTGTGAGCTGATTGATCTCTACGGCATGTGTGGAAAAATCTTCCATAGAAGCACGATATCTGGTTATAAAGATTTCAACGACAGAACAGAACGAAAGCGCTGCTTCCACAACTTCCCTGAGAATTCCAAAACAATGATTTAAGTATGATTCTCCACAAGATTCTGTTGGTAATGGGGGATAATTTGAGCTGAGGAACAATCCGGAAGAATCGGTGTCTGAAAGGTCAAAAAGCTCGAAGCACAAATCATCCGCCTGAGGATGAACAAAGAATAGTTCCAGAAGCGCCTCTTTTGCATCGTGCAGGATTCCGCAATTATGAACAGAACACACACGATCCAGGCAGGAACGTAATTGTGCTTTTTCTGTTACGTTATGCGCAATGATTAGATTTGTCGTATACATGGATCTCAGCACCTCGCGTACCGAATTGACATATGGAATGATTCAATCAATACAAGGGGATCATACAGGGGGCAGTTCCCCGTGTTCCTGCAGCACCGATATAGAACCGTCAATGATATCATACAGCCTTTGGACAAGGCTGTCAAGAATGTTATATTGCATAACAGATGGGGGCTGTTCTGCGTATTCTTTTTCTTTCACGGTTTACGCTCGCCGGGCGGGGATTTGATACGCGGAAACCGCCGCGTTCCGACGCTGTGCGTCGGAGCGCGGCGGTTTTGCGTGCAATCGGGCCTGTAAGCCGGGTTCTGTCGTGGACAGCCATCTATCTTGGCGGAACCGTTGCCGGCCCGCTCCATGCCACCTCCTCGGAGACGGTCGGGCAGACCTCTGTCTCCTCCACGGTGTTGCTCCGGATAGAGTTTACAGCGCCGGACTGTTCCCAGCCGGTGCGTGAGCTCTTACCTCACGTTTCCACCCTTACCCGCTTGCGCGGGCGGTATCTCTCTGTTGCACTTTTCCTGAAGTCGCCTTCGGCGGGTGTTACCCGTTATCCTTGCCCTGTGGAGCCCGGACTTTCCTCACGGAAGCGCCGTTGGGCGCAGCCGCGCGGCTGTCCGGCCCGGTTGCGAACTGTATTTTATCCGATTCGGGCGGGAAAGTCAAATGATTCTTGCGGCGCCGGTGAAATAATTTGCGCGATTTCCGGAAAAATTCCGTGCAATTCCCGCCAGCCTGTGATATACTGAATTATATTCGATCACATTTGCTCAATTCCGAACGAACCGGGGGGGATAAACCGTGTATCTGCTTCTGTTTGCGCTCTGGCTCGTGATCAACGGCAGACTGACCCCGGAGCTCGTGCTCTTCGGGCTTGCGCTGACCGCGATCTTTGCGGCTGTGCTCCGCCTGCTCTTTGGCTACGGTCCCCGGACGGAGCTGCGGCTGTGGCGCAAGGCACCGCTGTTCGCTGCGTTTCTGGCCGTCCTGTTCGGGGAGATCGTCCGGGCGAATCTCGGCATGATCGGGACGATCCTCGGCCCGAAGCGCCGGATCGACCCGACCGTCGTCCGCGTCCGCACCGACCTCAAGACGCAGTTTGCCCGCTATCTCCTTGCCAACGCGATCACCCTGACCCCGGGCACCCTGACCGTCCAGAGCGAGGACGGGGTCCTGACGGTCCACTGCATCCGACCCGGCCTGCTGGAGGACACCGAAAACGGCAGGATCGTGCGTCTGCTGCGCAGAATGGAGGCCTGAGATGGACGTCTGGAGAGATCGGCTGCTGATCGCCGCGCTGCTCGCGCTGGCCGTCGGCATCTTCCTGGCCCTGCTGCGGGCCATTCGCGGGCCGCGGGTCGCGGACCGGATCATGGGCGTCAACATGATCGGCACGATGAGCACGGCCTGCATCTGCATTCTGTCAGTCCTGCTCCGGCAGAGCTGGCTGCTTGACGTGGGGCTGATCTACTGCCTGATCAGCTTCCTTGCCGTGGTGGTGCTGGTGAAAAACTACATCGCCTCGCACAGAAGGGAGGACGACGATGCCTGAAGCCCTTTGGACCGTGCTCTGCGGGGTCTTTCTCTGCGCGGGCGTGCTCTGCATGCTCTGCGGCGTGGCGGGCGTCTACCGCTTCCGCTTCGTCCTCAACCGGATGCACAGCGCGGGCATTCTGGATACCCTGGGGATTTTTCTGATCCTGCTGGGTCTGGCCTTCGCCTCGCACAGTCTGGAATACCTGCCCAAGCTGCTTTTGATCCTTGCCGCCCTCTGGGTCGGCAGCCCCATCGCCTCGCATCTGGTCAGCCGGATGGAATACCTGACCGACGAGGACGCAAAAAACCATTTCAGGGAGGAGGACCGCACGTGAACGGTCTGGACCTGTTTCAGCTTCTGCTGCTTGCGGGCATCGTGGTCTGCGGGATCGCGGCCTGTCAGAGCAAAAACCTGCTGGTCTGCCTGATCATCTTCATGGCCTATTCGGTGATGATGTCGGTCATCTGGGTCCTGCTCCAGGCCCCGGATCTGGCGATCACCGAGGCGGCCGTCGGCGCGGGCATCTCCAGCATCCTGCTGTTTATCACGCTCAAAAAACTCCGTGACATCCGAAAGAAGGTCCGGCATGAAGAAACAGACGAAACCGAAGCTCTCTGAGCGGCTGCGCGCCTGGGACGCGGGCAGCTTCGACCTGACCGCGTCCATCGACCCCGACCCGCCCGTTCCGACGGTCGAGCACGACGTCCGGCAGGAGGACCTTCCCCCGCTTGTGTCGCTCAGCGAGCGGGAGACGCGCGGCTTCCGGCGGCTGTATCCCGTGCTGGCGGCCGCGCTGAGCGCGGTCCTGGTGGCCTTTCTCCTGTCCGCCGTCCTTGCCCTGCCGCCCTACGGCGCGGCGGACAACCCGCCCCACAACGAGGTCATGGAGCGTTACGTCTCCCAAGGCCTGGACGAGACCGGAGCCGTGAACACCGTGGCTGGCGTGATCCTGGACTACCGCGCCTTCGATACCCTGGGCGAATCCCACGTGCTCTACACGGCGGCGACGGCGGTGATGATCCTGCTGCTCGCGGCGGGCGGAGGACGGGAGGAGCCGCCCTCGGTCCGGCGGATCATGGAGGGCGACCCGATCCTGCGCGGCACGGCGCGGGTCCAGGTGCCGGTTATCCTGCTGTTCGGGGTCTACGTGATCCTCAACGGCCACCTGGGGCCGGGCGGCGGCTTTGCCGGCGGGGCCATCCTCGGCGGCGGCCTGATCCTCTACGTGATCGCCTTCGGCTTCGAGCCGCTGGAGCGGATCGTCAGCGGAAGGGTCTTCCGCGTCGGGATCGCCTCGGCCCTCTGCTTCTACAGCGCGGCCAAGTGCTATTCCTTCTTCTGCGGGGCCAACCATCTGGAGACGATCTTCCGTAACGGTACCCCCGGCGCGATCCTCTCGGCGGGGCTGATCCTGCCGCTGAACGTCGCCGTCGGGCTGATCGTCGCGCTGACGATGTACGGCTTCTATTCGATGTTCCAAAGGGGGCGGGTCTGATGCTGCAAAGTCTCTGGGAGAATCGCATTCCGGTTGCGGCGGTCGTCCTCTTTGCCGTAGGCTTCACGACCCTGCTGCTGCACCGGAACCTCTTTAAGAAGATCATCGGTCTGAATATCATGGATACCGCAGCCTACCTCTTTCTGACCTCGCTGGGCTATATTTCCGGCCGCAAGCCGCCGATTATCACGGACGGCGTCACCGACGCTTCCGCCTACGTCAATCCCCTGCCCGCCGGTCTGGTGCTGACCGGCATCGTGGTCTCGGTCTCCGTGACCGCCCTGATGCTGGCCCTGACCGTCCGCCTCTACGAGCGCTATCACACGCTGGATCTGGACAAGATCTATCTGATGGCGAAGGATGAAGAGGAGGAGAAGAAATGAGCTTTGCCGCGAACCTTCCTCTGTTCTCCGTCGTCGGGTGTCTGCTCGCCTCGGCGGTGAGCGCCGTCCTGCGGGCGAAGCCCGCGGCCTGGGTCACGCGGATCCTGGCGGCGCTGGTGGCTGCAGCCTCCGTCCCCGTTCTGCTTCTCGGGCTGAAAACCGGGACGGCTGTGACCTACACGATGGGCCATTTCCCGGCGCCGTGGGGCAACGAGCTCCGCTTCGGCATTCTGGAGCCGCTGGTCTCCGGCATCTTCGCCCTCGTCCTGCTTGCCTGCGTGGTGGGCGGAGACCGGGAGCTCAAGCGGGATATCGAGCCCGCCAAGCAGAACCTCTACTTCGTGATGGTCGATCTGGTGCTGGCTGCGCTTCTGGCCCTGCTCTATACGAACGACCTCTTTACGGGCTACGTTTTCATCGAGATCTGCACGATCGCCGCCTGCGGCATTCTGATGATCCGCCAGCTCGGGCGCACGACCCTTGCAGCGGTCCGCTATATGATCTTCTCGCTGATCGGCTCCGGCCTGTTCATGCTGGGGATCGTCTTCCTCTATTCGCTGACCGGCCACCTGCTGATGCCGAATCTCAAGACTGCCGTGGCTGCCCTGTGGGCGAGCGGGGAATCCCGCACGCCGCTGCTGACCGCCATGTGCCTGATCACCCTCGGCCTCTGCATCAAGAGCGGTCTCTTTCCCTTCCACTTCTGGATGCCGGATACCTACGGCTATTCCACGCCCTGCTCGGCGGGCATTCTCTCCGGCCTGGTGACAAAGGGCTATATCTTCCTGCTCATCAAGATCATCCGCTGCGTCTTCGGCGTGGAGGTCTTTTACGCGAGCGGGATCCAGTCCGTGCTCTACGTTCTGGGCGTCGCAGGGATGGTGGTGGGCTCGATCTCTGCCATCCGGGTGAACGACGTCTTCCGCATGATCGCCTTCTCCTCCGCCGCGCAGATCGGCTATATCTTCATGGGCGTCGGCCTGTCGCCGGAGCTCGGCACCGCGGCGGCTCTGTTCCATATCCTGACCCACGCGATCACCAAGCCCGCTCTGTTCCTGTCCGCCTCCCGCCTGTCGGAGGCCTCGGGCGGACGGAAGCGCTTCAAGGCCCTGCAGGGCGCGGCGCACCGAAACCCGACGGCCGGCGCGGCCTTTGCCGTGGGCTGTCTGAGCATGATCGGCGTGCCGCTGACGATGGGCTTTATCGCCAAATATCTGTTCGCCTTCGCGGCCTTCCGCGAAAACCGCCTGCTGGTCCCGACGCTGCTGGCCCTGGCGATCTCCACCGTGCTCAATACCTTCTACTTCGCGCGCACCCTGATCCGCGTCTATAATACCCGCGGCGTCACCCCCGTGCCGCCGGTGCGGCTCCGCACCCAGCCCGGCTACGCCTTCGCCGCGATCCTGCTGACGGCGGAGAACGTCGTCTGCGGCATCCTCGCCCAGCCGCTGATCGAGATGCTGACCAAGGGCCTGTCCGTGCTCTGATACCGTCAATTCAATTGATAGGAGGGACTCCTGTGACCAACCTGCTCATGTGCCTTGTTATTCTCCTGCCGCTGGCCGGCGGGGCGGCGCTGCCGCTGCTCCGGGGCCGGAGCAAGAGGACCCTGCATCTCTGCGTGCTGGCGATCCTCGTGCTTGAGGCCGCTGCGGTGACGGGCCTGCTCCTGTCGCCCGCCTCGGAGCTGACCGTGCTCGCCATGTCGGATTCCCTGGTTCTCGCCCTGCGGATGGACGGCGTCTCGCGCCTGTTTCTGGCGGTGGCGGCCTACGGCTATCTGCTGACCGGGATCTACGCCTTCCGCTATCTTTCCCACGGCGGACGGGAGATCTCCTTCTATGCCTTCTTCCTTCTGTCGCTCGGCACGCTCGCGGGCATGGATCTGTCGAAAAACCTCGTCACGATGTACCTGTTCTTTGAGGCGCTGACCCTGCTCTCCATGCCCCTGGTCCTCCATGACCGCACGAAGGAGTCCATTCAGGCGGCCCTCAAGTATCTGTTCTATTCGATCGCCGGCGCGTTTCTGGGCCTGGCCGCGATCTTCTTCCTCTCGGCCTATTCCACGAGCCTGGACTTCCGCGCGGGCGGAAATCTCGATCTCGGAAAGCTGGCGGGCCATGAGAACGTCCTGCGGGTCGCCGTCTTTCTCGGTGTGATCGGCTTCGGAGCCAAGGCCGGTCTCTATCCCCTCCACGGCTGGCTGCCCACGGCCCACCCGGTCGCCCCGGCCCCCGCCTCCGCCGTCCTGTCCGGCATCATTGCCAAGGCGGGCGTGCTTGCCATTCTGCGTCTGGTGTATTTTTGCGTCGGCGCGGACTTCCTGGCTGGAACCTGGGTCCAGACGGCCTGGCTGAGCCTTGCCCTGCTGACGGTCTTCATGGGCTCCATGATGGCCTACCGGGAAAAGGTGTTCAAAAAGCGCCTGGCCTACTCCACGGTCAGCCAGATCTCCTACGTCCTGACCGGACTCTTTCTCCTGACCCCGGAGGGAGCGCTCGGCGGCCTGCTCCACGTGGTCTTCCACGCGACGATCAAGCTCTGCCTCTTCCTGGTGGCGGGCTCCGTCATCGTAAACGCGGGCAAGACCCGCGTGGACGAGCTGCGCGGCTATGGAAGGGTCATGCCGAAGACGCTCTGGGCCTTTACGATCGCCTCCCTGGCCCTGATCGGCATTCCGCCTGCCTCCGGCTTTGTCAGCAAGTGGTATCTTGCGGGCGGGGCCCTGCATTCCGGCCTGCCGGTCTTCTCCTGGCTGGCTCCCGTTATCCTGCTGGTCTCGGCCCTGCTGACGGCGGGCTATCTGCTCCCGATCTCCATCGACGCCTTCTTCCCCGGGAAGGACTGCCCCGCCCTGCCGCCGAAAAACGACGAGGGCGGCGCGCGGATGTGGGTCCCCGTTCTGATCCTCTCCGCTCTGACCCTGCTGTTCGGTATCTTCTCCGCGCCTCTGGTCAACGCCCTCTCCGCGCTGGCAGAGGGCCTGTTCTGAGAGGTGTACCATGGCTCCCGTTTGGATGCTTGCGGCGATCCTGCTGCCGATGCTCGGAGGCGCCGGACTTCTGCTGCTGAAAAAGAAACAGGCCGGAACGGCGAAGCTGCTCGCGCTTGCCCTGACCTGCGCGACCTCGATCCTGGTCTGGGCGCTGATCCTGACCGGCTCGACCGCGACCTTCCGCCTGGCCTCCTTCACCGACGGACTGGTCGTTGCCTACCGGCTCGACGGGCTGGGCCGCTTCTTTGCCGGGATCCTGGCGACGCTCTGGCCGCTGACGGTTCTCTACGCCCTGTCCTACATGGAGCATGAGCCGCGGCAAATCGCCTTCTTCAGCTTTTTCACGATGTCCTACGCCGCCAGCCTCGGCGTGGCGATGTCGTCCAACCTCTTTACCCTGTATTTCAACTATGAGCTGCTGACCCTTGCCACGATGCCTCTGGTCCTCCACCCGATGACCCGCGCGGCAAGCAAGGCGACGCGGACCTATCTCTTCTTCTCCCTCGGCGGGGCGGCCTTCGCCTTTGCCTCGATGATCTTCCTGATCGCAAACGGGGCCGACGGGAGCTTCACCCTGGGCGGCCTCCTGAACGGCCACCCCTACGGGCCGGAGATCACGCGGATCTTCTACGTCCTCGGCTTCTTCGGCTTCGGCGTCAAGTCCGCGGTCTTCCCGCTCCACGTCTGGCTCCCCCGGGCGGCCGTCGCGCCGACCCCGGTCACTGCCCTGCTCCACGCGGTTGCCGTCGTCAAGGCCGGAGCCTTCGCCGTCATCCGCCTGACCTGGTTCTGCTTCGGGACCGACCTGCTGGCCGGGACCTGGGCTCAGTGGGTGCCGATGCTTTTTATCATCTTCACGATCCTGTACGGCTCCGTGATGGCGGTCAAATGCCCGCACTGGAAGCGGCGTCTGGCCTACTCCACGGTGGCGAATCTCTCCTACGTGCTGTTCGGCGCTCTGCTGATGACCTCCGCCGGTCTTGCCGCCGGTCTGCTCCATATGGCTGCCCATGCCTGCATCAAGATCCTGGCCTTCTTCTGCGCCGGCGCGGTCCTGCACCGGACGGGGCGGGAATACAACGTGGAGCTGGACGGCCTGGGCCGGAAGATGCCCCTGACCTTCGCCTGCTTCACGGTCTCGGCCCTGGCCCTGACCGGCATCCCGCCCTTCAACGGCTTTGTGAGCAAGTGGTATCTGCTGACAGCCTCCGCCGAGGCGGGCACGACCCTTGCCTACGCAGGGGCGGCGGCCCTGCTGATCTCTGCCCTGCTGACGGCGATCTATATGTTCACCGTCGTCTCCCGCGCCTGGTTCCCGCGCAGGGACGGCCCCGCCGGGCCGATCCTCCCGCGCGACGCCGCTCCGCGCCGCGCCCTGCCCGCCCGCTGCGAGGCGGATTGGCGAATGAACCTTCCCGACGTCCTCCTGGCTCTGGCGACCCTGGCTGCCGGCCTCTTTTCCCAGCCGATCATCGACGCTGTGGAGCGGATCGTGTCCCATTCATAAGGGAAGGTACTGCCGCCGAAGGCGGCGCATTCCGGACGAGAGCCGTACAGAAGAAGCAGCAGCCTTCCGGTACGGAACGAGAATCCTTCCCCTGTAAGGGGAAGGGGGACCGCGAAGCGGTGGAAGAGGTGTTGCCGCCGAAGGCGGCGCATTCCGGACGAGAGCCGTACAGAAGAGGCAGCAGCCTTCCGGTACGGGAAATCCTTCCCCTGTAAGGGGAAGGGGGACCGCGAAGCGGTGGAAGAGGTGCTGCCGCCGAAGGCGGCACATTCCGGACGAGAGCCGTACAGAAGAAGCAGCAGCCTTCCGATACGGAACGAGAATCCTTCCCCTGTAAGGGGAAGGGGGACCGCGAAGCGGTGGAAGAGGTGTTTTGTAAACCATGAAGCACAGCAAATCAAATCTGACGCCGATTGCACAAACTCTGCGGAAGAACATGACCCGCGAAGAGGTCAAGCTCTGGAAATGCTTTTTGCAGCCTCTCCCCGTGGTCGTCAAGCGACAAAAGGTCATTGGAAATTACGTCGTCGATTTTTATATCCCCAAGGCTAAACTGGTGATCGAGCTGGACGGAAGTCAGCACTATTCTGATACAGGAATCGCGTCTGATCGGAAGCGGGACAGCGATTTGAACGATCTCGGGTTGACCGTACTGCGTTATTCCAACCTGGATGTGCACCGAAACTTCGACGGTGTGTGCGCGGACATTGTTCGGCATATCCCTGCGGAGATCGAGATCGGGCACCTGCGGGAGGGTTGATGGGGAAGGCCCCCTCTTCCACCGCCTGCGGCGGTCCCCCTTCCCCCCAAGGGGGAAGGACACCCCCTTCCGCCGCCATTCCACAAGGGGGAAGGACCCCTCTTCCACCGCCTGCGGCGGTCCCCCTTCCCCCCAAGGGGGAAGGACACCCCTTCCGCCGCCATTCCACAAGGGGGGGAAGGACACACCAATCGAGGCTTGAAAGGAGAAGGCCATGCTCTTACTGCTGATGATTTTCCTCCCGATGGCGGCAGCGCCGGTCGGGTGGATGATTGGGCGGCGGTCGAAGCGCGGACGAGACGCGCTGGCGATCGGCGTCGGCTTCGTTGAGCTTGCGCTGGCCCTTGCGGCGTACTTCCTCCGTTCCTCTGCGGGCGCCGATCTCACGGCGGAGCTCGGCGGGATCTGCGGTCTCGGCCTGCGCCTGAAATACGACGGCTTCCGCGCGGTCTACTGTCTGGTGCTCTCCTTCATGTGGGCGATGACCCTGCTCTTTTCTCCCGATTATTTCGCCCATCACCACAACCGCAACCGATACTATTTCTTCCAGCTCCTGACCCTCGGCGCAACGATGGGCGTCTTCCTGTCCGCCGATCTCTATACGGCCTTCGTCTTCTTTGAGATCATGTCCTTCACCTCCTTCCCCTGGGTGATCCAGGAGGAGACGGCGGGGGCGATCCGCGCGGCCAAGACCTATCTGGCCGTTGCCGTCATCGGCGGCCTCGTCGCCCTGATGGGAATCTTCCTTCTCCACGCCCGGCTGGGGACCCTGGAGCTCGACGCCCTCTATCCCGCGGCGCAGGCGGCGGGCAAGCGGCCCGTGTTCTATACGGCGGCTGCCTGCATCCTCTTTGGCTTCGGCGCGAAGGCGGGCATGTTCCCCCTCCATATCTGGCTGCCGAAGGCCCATCCGGTCGCCCCGGCCCCGGCCTCGGCCCTCCTTTCCGGCGCGCTGACCAAGTCCGGCGTCTGGGGCATCCTGGCCGTCTCCTGTCAGCTCTTCCGAGGCGATCCCGCCTGGGGAACCGTGATCCTCGCCCTCGGCACGGTGACGATGCTCCTCGGTGCGGTGCTGGCCCTGTTTTCCGTCGACCTCAAACGGACCCTTGCCTGCTCGTCGATGTCGCAGATCGGCTTCATCCTGGTGGGCGTCGGCATGATGGGCATTCTGGGCGAGGAGAACGCCCTGGCTGCCCGCGGGACCGTCCTGCACATGGTCAATCACTCCGTCTTCAAGCTGGTTCTCTTTCTCTGCGCCGGTACGGTGTTCCGGAATCTGCATCAGCTCGACCTCAACGATATCCGCGGCTTCGGGCGGAAAAAGCCCTTGCTCAAGGCCGCCTTCCTGCTCGGCGCAATGGGCATCGGCGGCGTCCCCCTGCTCAACGGCTACGTGAGCAAGACCCTTCTGCACGAGGGCATCGTGGAGGGCGCGCACCTGACCGGTTCGCTCTGGCTGACGGCGGTGGAGTGGATCTTCCTCTTCTCCGGCGGGCTGACCGCGGCCTATATGACCAAGCTGTTCGTTGCGGTCTTCGTGGAAAAGCACCCCACGCGGCAGGCGGAGTTCGACGGGATGAAGCGTTATCTCTCCCGCCCGGCTGCCCTGGCCCTGGGCCTCTCGGCCCTGGTCGTTCCGATCCTCGGCCTGACCGCAGATCATACGATGAACGCCGTCGCGGACCTTGCGTCGGACTTCCTGCACGGCGAAGCGCCGGCCCATGCGGTCCATTATCTGTCGGCGGAAAATCTCAAGGGCGCAGCCATCTCGATTGCGATCGGCGCGGCGGTCTACGGCTGCGTCGTGCGGACCGGGATGATGCGGCGCGGCGTCTATCTGAACCGCTGGCCCGCGCGGCTGGATCTGGAGGATCTGGTCTACCGTCCGCTGCTGCTTCGGATCCTGCCCGGCCTGTTCGGCTGGCTCTGCGCCTTCTTCGGGGAAAACCGGGTGACCGGGCCTCTGGCAAAGGGCGCGATGGCAGTCGGCAGCCGCCTCGGAGCGATCTTCGGGGAAAACCGCGTGACCGGTCCTGCGGCAAAGGGCCTCTTTGCCCGGACCCGCACGCTGAGCCACGCGCTCAGCGACAGTCTGGACGCTCTGGTCGTCGCCCTGCAGCGCACGGTCTTCCGCCAGAGCGCCGAGCGGCGTGAGAACAAGGTGGCCGATACGGTCAGCTACCGCCTGGGCGAGAAGCTGGACCGGGCGGCTGCCCGCCTCGGCGGCGAACGCGCCGGGCGGACGCGGTATGCAGAGCGCCTCTACCGCATCCGGCGCACGGTCCGGGAGACCGGACGCCAGATCACGGGCAACCTCTCCTTTGCCCTGCTCATGCTGGTGCTGGCGATCTGCGCGGTCCTCGCCTGCGTACTGCTGCGGTAGCAGCTCAGCCCATACAAATGGGAATGATACGCTCGCCCGTAGGGGCCGGGTCTCCCGGCCCGCACGTCACGACGCGGCGAATCGGTACCGCGGGACGGGGAACCCGTCCCCTACGGCGTGGATGCGTCGGCTCGACAAATCCCAATTTCCTCCGTGGGCTGAACGGTTATCTGCGCCGTGGGCTTTGCCAAATCTTCCGAAAAAAAACATTGTTTTTTCTTGCAGATACTGCTATAATGATTAATAACCCAAAGAAAAGAAACACTTTGCAGGGGCCGCGCGCCGCGGCCTCGGAAAGCAGGTAACCATTGAATAAAGCGGAATTTAGCATTCAGGATATTCTCCGCGTGCTGCTTCGGAATGTGGTCTGGATCCTGCTCAGCGCCGCTCTCGTCGGCTTCCTGGCCTGGGCCTATACCACCTATCGCATTCCCAAAATGTACCACGCGACGGTCACGCTCTATGCCGAGAGCTCCATGCACCGCGAGGAGAACGACTCCATCACCTCCGGCGAGCTGAACTCCAACCAGCAGCTTGCCGTCAACTATGCCTATATCTTCCGCTCCAACACCGTGATGAAAATGGCGGCGGCGGAGCTGCAAAGCAAGGGCGTGAACTACAGCTTCGGGGCGCTCAAGGCCATGACCAGCATGACGACGACCAAGACCTCCATCTTCATGGCGAACTTTTCCTCCAGCGACCGGAAGAATATCAAGCTGATCGCGGACACCGTCACGCAGAAGGGCGTGGAGTATGCCAAGCAGGTCGTCAAGACCGGCGACGTGCAGATCGTCGAGGAGGCGGAAACGCCCGGCGCGCCCTACTACCCCGACGTGAAGCGGAACACGGTCACCGGCGTGCTGATCGGCTTCCTGCTTGCCAGCCTGTTCTTCGTGCTCAGGACCCTGACCAACACGACGGTCTGGAGCGAGGACGATCTGGCCCGGCAGTATGACATTCCGGTGCTCGGCACCATTCCCGCCCTCGCCAACGTGGAGAAGCAGGGCGCCAACGCCTATGTGGCGGGAAAGGAGTAGGCTATGGCTTTTGGAAAGAAGGTTCTGCGTACCCCGCGCACGCAGAACGAGGCCAAGACCAGGATGCTGTCCGCAACCAGCCCCTTCGCCGTCCGCGAGGCCTATAACGGCATCCGCGCCAAGCTGCTCTTTACCGGGCGCGGCGAAAAATGCCCGGTCTTTGCCGTGACCAGCGCCATGATGCACGACGGCAAGACCACCAACGCGGTCAACCTGGCGATCTCCATCGCCTCTACCGCCAAGCGCGTCCTGCTCATCGACGGCGATATGCGCAAGCCGACGGTCCACCGCTATTTCGGCGTGGAGAACAAGAACGGTCTGTCGGAAATCCTGGCCGGTCTGACCAACGAGGTCAAGATCCGCAAAACCGAGACCGAAAACCTCCACGTGCTGACCTCCGGTCAGATCCCGCCCAACCCGGCGGAGCTCTTTGCCTCCCCGCAGATGGACAGTCTGCTGGACTACGTGAAGCAGTATTTTGACTACGTCATCATTGATACCCCGCCGGTCAACGTGGTCTCGGACGCCGTCATTCTGGCGGAGAAGATCACCGGCTACGTCTTCGTGGCCCAGAGCGGCAAAAATCATTTCTATGAGCTGAGCTATGCCCTTGACACGATCCAGCAGATGAACGGCAACGTGGTCGGCTTCGTGCTCAACGACGTGAACGGCAAGAGCGCCACCCACTACGGCAACTACCGCTCCAGCCGCTACGCCTACTACGGCAAGAGCTATTATCGCAGCGGCTACAGTCACGGCTACTACAACAACTACTATTACAGCAGCTCCGGCACGGACAGCAAGGCCGGAACGCCCGCCAAAAAGAACACGGAACAGACAGAGGATACTTCCGCAAAGGAGTGATCGGCGTTGATTGACTTTCATGCGCACATTCTTCCCGGAGCGGACCACGGCAGCGACGGGCTGGAAACCTCGCTCCGCCAGCTTGCGCTCGCGGAGGAAGCCGGCGTGGACACCATCGTTGCCACGCCGCATTTCTACCCCCAGTCGGACAGCTTTTCGGAATTTCTCCGCCGCCGGGAGCGGACGGCCTCGGAGCTGATCAACCGCTACAGCGGTCCGATCCGCATCCTTCTGGGCGCGGAGGTCCACATGTGCGTCGGCCTGGACCATCTGCCGGGCATTGAGGAGCTCTGCGTCTCCGGCACCGGCGTCATTCTCTCCGAGCTGACCTTCCACGGCTACGCCGGCAACATGGGCGAGACCTTCGACCGGATGCAGGACGACGGCCTGATCCCGATCCTGGCCCACGTGGATCGCTACGACCCGAACGTCATCGAAAACTACTTCTCGCTCGGCGTTCAGGGCCAGGTCAACGCGGACGCTCTGGTTCGGCACTTCGGACGCAAACACCTTCTGAACTGGATCGACGACGGCTGGGTCGTCGCCCTCGGCAGCGACATCCACATGACGAACGTCGGCTACGGCCCCTATCGCAAGGCCCGCGCCGTGCTCGGCGGCCGCGCCGACCGCCTGGATGAGGAAACGGCGAAGCTCCTGCAGGGCGCAAGGGCGTTGGCAGACGGATAACGACTGTACAGAAAACGGAAAGGAGCCTGAATATGGATACGAGAAAGATGCAGCAAATCTTCCTGGATACGGACTTCGTCCACCGCAGCGGCACCCCCGAGGAGCTGCAGGTGGCAAATTACCTCAAGGAGCAGTGCGAGGCTCTGGGCGTCCCCGCCCGGCTGGAGGCCTTCCCGGTTGCCATGGCGGAGATCGAGACCGCCCGCGTGGAGGCGGACGGCAGAGAGATCCCCTGCAAGGGCGTGTTCTGCTGCGGCAGCGGCGAGGTCGAGGGCGAGCTCTATTATATGCCCGCGCAGGACCCGGTTTCCATCGCGGGTGCAAAGGACAAGATCGTCCTGCTGGACGCCGGCGGCGTCGGCTTCTTCCCCTACCATGATCTGATGGAGGCCGGTGCGAAGGGCATTCTCTTCCAGTACGGCAACCCCTACTATCCCATCCGCGACATCGACGAGCGCGATCTCCGCGCCGCCGTGGTCGGGGAGGAGCGGAAGGTCCTGTGCGCCATGCTCCACACCTCGGACGCCGTCGAGCTGGTGCGCAGCCGCGCAAGGACGGTCAAAATCACCGTGCAGCAGCGCGAATACGAGGGCGAATCCCACAACGTCGTGGCTGAGCTTCCGGGCAAAAACGGCAAGTTCATCACCCTCTCCGCCCACTATGATACCACCGCCCTCTCCCACGGCGCCTACGACAATATGTCCGGCTGCGTGGGTCTGCTGGGCGTTCTGGACGCGCTCAGGGACAAGGAGCTGAACTACGGCCTGCGCCTGGTCTTCTGCGGCAGCGAGGAGCGGGGTCTGCTCGGCTCCAAGGCCTTCGTCCGCGACCATGAGGAGCTGCTGCCGGAGATCGCCCTGAACGTGAATCTGGATATGATCGGCTCCGTCATGGGCAAGTTCATCGCCTGCGTCTCCGCCGAGGAAAAGCTGGTCCATTACCTCTC
This sequence comes from uncultured Eubacteriales bacterium, assembly GCA_900315595.1. GTDB lineage: Bacteria > Bacillota > Clostridia > Oscillospirales > Oscillospiraceae > JAFRPC01. The sequence goes on from OMZQ01000018.1 coordinate 19,364, forward strand.
CTACGTGGGCGCGGAGCTCGGCTTCCCCGTGTCTGCCAGGATCGGCGTCTATTCCAGCGACTCCACGCCCTTTGCCGATCACGGCGTCCCCGCCCTGTCCTTTGCCCGGATCGCGCCGGGCGGCGTGGCCCCGATCCACTGCCGTTACGACCTGCTGGACCTGCTCTCCATGGATCAGCTTGCGGCGGATATCGCCTTCATCACCGAATTCACCCGCCGCATGGCCATGTCCGCGGTCTGCCCCGTCTCCCGCGACATTCCGGAGAAGGTCAAGACCGAGCTGGACGAATACCTCTTCCGCAAGCGCAAAAGCTGATCGCGCCGTATATCAGAAAAACCGTTCAAAAACCCGAAGGTTTTTGAACGGTTTTTCGCGTTGGCGGCTTATTCCCGAAGCAGCTTGCGGCGGGCGAAGTTGAGCGGGCCCTCCTGCATCCGGTTGATCCAGCTCAGGCTCTTGCCGCAGCCGTAGGCCACGCAGGAGTCGGCGTCGTCCGCCACGGTGCAGCGCATGCCGGTCCGGTCGGTGATCAGCTTGTCCATGCCCCAGATCTGGCTGCCGCCGCCGGTCAGAATGATGCCGTTGCGGGCAATGTCCGCCACCAGCTCCGGCGTGGTCTGCTCCAGAACCGAAAGGATCTCGTCGGTGATCTGGCGGGCGGGGCGGCGCAGGGCCTCCACCATGTCCGCCGAGGAGAGCATAAGCTCCTTTGCAAGACCGGTTTTGAAGTCGCGGCCCTTGATCTGGGTCACGATGGGCTCGCCGCGGTCGAAGACCGAGCCGACCAGGATCTTGGCGTCCTCCGCCGTCGTCTGGCCGATCAGCAGGCCGTACTTTTTCCGCAGATAACGGATGATGGCCTCGTCAAAGGCGTTGCCCGCCACGCGGATGGAGCTCGACCGGGCCACGCCGTTCATCGTCAGCACCCCGATGTCGGTGGTGCCGCCGCCGATGTCCACCACCATGTGACCGTCGGGGCCGGAGAAATCCAGATTCGCGCCGAGGGCGGCAGCAAGCGGCTCCTCGATCAGATAGACGCGGCGCGCCCCTGCCTCCTGGGCGATCTGAACCACGGCCCGCTCCTCCAGACTGGTGACGCCGGAGGGGACCGAGATGATGACGCGGGGCTTGACGAAGGCGTAGCGCGAGATCGTGCGGAAGAACTCCGCGAGCATCTTCTGGGTCATCTCATAGTCGGAGGCCACGCCGCCCGCCATCGGGCGCAGGGCGACCACGTTACCCGGGGTCCGTCCCAGCATATTCCGGGCCGCAGCGCCGACCTTGAGGACCTTGCCGGTGTTCTGATCCACGGCGACCACGGCGGGCTCACGCAGGACGATCCCCTTGCCCTCGGCGTAGATGACGACGTTGGAGGTTCCCAGGTCGATGCCCAGGTCCTTGGATAAGAATGACATAAAATCAACTGCTTTCTTTGAGTGGTGTAACGGCGAAGGCGCCGCAGACGACGGCCTTTGCCCCGGCGGAGAGCAGCACGCGGCTGACCTCGGAGACCGTGGCTCCGGTCGTCAGAATATCGTCGATCAGGAGCAGGCGCTTGCCTGCCCATTGCTCCGGGCGGAAGGCCCGGTATGCGTTCTGGACGTTGGCCCGCCGGGCCGCAGCCGTGCTGAGCCGGGACTGCCGCCCGGTGTGGCGCACCTTGACCGCAGTGCGGACGACCGGCATGCCCAGGGCGGACCCAACGGCCTGCGCCAGCAGCTCCGCCTGGTCGTAGCCGCGTCCCCGGCGGCGCAGACGGCTGATGGGGACGAAGGTGATCAGATCGAAGGCTCCGTCCAGCTTTCCCCGGACCGCGTCGGCCAGAAGCGCGCCGAAGGGCTCGGCGCAGAAGGAGGCGCCGCTGAATTTGAAGCGGATCACCGCCTCGCGGACGCTGCCGGCGTAGGAGCAGGCGCCGACGGCGGTCTGGTAGAACTCGCCGCGGCCCGTGATCTCCGGCGCGGGCGGCAGATGGGTCAGACAGTCGTCGCAGACGAAGCCGGGCTCCCGCTCCAGGATCCGGCGGCAGAAGACGCACCGACGGGGATAGACCAGATCGAGCAGCCGGCGGACGACCGCGCTCATGCTTCCGCGTTCCGCAGCCGCCAGCGCAGACCGCTGTAGCGCTTCTGCTTCTTGTCGTTTTGGACCATGTACGACACCACGGAGGCGTCGCCCACCAGGATCAGCAGCTCCCTGGCGCGGGTGATCGCCGTGTAGAGGATGCTGCGGCTGAGCAGCAGGGGCGTTCCCTTCCAGCAGCAGAGCACGACGGCGCGGTATTCGCTGCCCTGGCTCTTGTGGACGGTCATCGCGTAGGCGGGCTCGAGCTGGGAGAGCATGTCCCAGGTGTAGACGGCCTCGCGGTCGTCAAATTGGATGGTCATATTCTGCTCCCGGACGTCGATGGCCCGGATGATCCCGACGTCTCCGTTGAAGACGCCGGAGCCCATCCCGCCCCCGCCCAGGCGCTTCCAGATCAAGTCGTAGTTGTTGCGGATCTGCATGACCCGGTCGCCCACGCGATAGGTGAAATCGCCGTGCTTTTTCTCCGCGCGGTCCGGCGCGGGCGGGTTGAGGGCGGCCTGCAGAAGCCGGTTCAGGGCGTGGGTCCCGGTCTCGCCCTTCCGCGTGGGGGAAAGGACCTGCACGTCCTCCGGCGAGATCCCCATATTCTGCGGCAGGCGGCGGGCGCAGAGGTCCGTGACCGTGCGGCAGAGGCCCTCGTCGGAGCGCTGGGGCAGGAAGAAGAAATCGCGGTCCTTCCTGTCCAGCTCGGGGTTTTCTCCGTGGTTGACGCGGTGGGCGTTCATCACGATCAGGCTCTCCCTGGCCTGACGGAAGATCTCGGTCAGCCGGATCGTGGGGATCCGCTCGCTGCGGATCAGATCGGAAAATACGTTCCCCGGGCCGACGGACGGGAGCTGGTCGGGGTCGCCCACGAGGACCAGACGGCAGCGTTCGGGCAGGGCCTGGACCAGACTGTACATCAGCGGCAGATCGACCATCGAGGTCTCGTCCACGATCACGGCGTCACAGTGCAGGGGATTGCGGGCGTTGTGGACGAAAACCATCTGCCCGTCCTCCGGCGAAACGTCCACCTCCAGCAGCCGGTGGACGGTGCTGGCGTCGCGGCCTGTCAGCTCGGAAAGCCGCTTGGCGGCGCGGCCTGTCGGGGCGGCCAGGAGGGTCTTGCAGTGCATCCGGTCGTAGAGATCCAGAATGCCGCGCAGGGTCGTGGTCTTGCCGGTGCCGGGGCCGCCTGTGACCAAAAGGAGCTTTTCCGTCGCGGCGGCGCGGATGGCCTCCCGCTGCAGCTCGGCGTAGCGGATCTCCGCCGCGGCCTCGACCCCCGCCAGCAGCCCGGCCAGATCGACCGGCAGGGCGGGGGCCTTGCCCGCCATTTCCAGGAACCGGGCCGCCAGATACCGCTCCGCCTGCCCAAGCTCGGGCAGATAGACGGCCTCCAGATTCGCGACCCGATCGGTGATCACCCGCTCCTCGGCGGCCAGGCGCTCCAGCCCCTCGGAGATCGTCTGGCTGCTCAGATGGAGAAACTCCGCCGTGACGCGCACCAGAGCCTCGCGGGGCACGAAAACGTGCCCGCCGCGGGTGTTGTAATCCAATTCATACAGAATGCCCGCGTCCACGCGGCGCTCGTCGTCGCCGTCCATCCCCTGGGCAAGCGCGAAGGCGTCCACGCGGGCGAAGTCGGCCCGGAAGCCCTCCCCGGTCAGGAAGTAGGGGTTGTCGGAGATCGCCATCATCGACAGCTCTCCGTAGGCGCGGAAGATCGGCACGGCCAGCTCTGCGGGCAGACCGCACTGCGTCAGAAATTCGGCCAGATGCCGGAGCCCCTGCTGGGACTGGAAGCTCTCGTGGATTTCCTCGGCCTTGGCTGCGGAAATGCCGCTGATTTCGACCAGCCGGGTGTGGTCGTGCTCAATGACGTTCAGGCTCTCCGCGCCGAACCGCTCCACGATCTTCGCCGCCATCTTCGGCCCGATGCCCCGGACCGCGTGGGAGGACAGATAAGCCAGGATCTCGATCCGGCCCTCGGGCATCAGCCGCTCCACCGAGGTGATCTCAAGCTGCCGCCCATAGGTGGCGTGCTCGATCCACCGCCCCTCCACGCGCAGGCGCTCGCCCACCGAGGTGCTGGGCACGACGCCCACCACGGTCACGGGCTCCTTGCCGCCGGCGTTCAGCCGGAGCACGCTGTAGCCGTTCTCCGGGTTCTGAAACACCACGGCAGCGACGCTGCCCTCCAGTTGTGTCCGTTCCGATTCCATTCAGGTATTCACTCCAATGCGGCTTCCGTGTCAAAATATGCGTCCAGACTGCCCGCTGCGACCAGCAGGACCGGCTCGCCCAGACGGGTCAGCGCTTCCGCGATCTGACGCCCCTGCGCGTCCAGACCCAGATCCAGCAAAAGCAGGGGCCGGCGCAAAAGGCCCATGCGGCGCAGCAGGCGCCAGGCCCAATAGGTCTGTTCCAGCCCCGCCCCGTCGCCCGAGGCGGGCAGGACGGCCCAGAGGGTCCCGGGGGGCAGAAGCAGCCGGGCGGATGCCCAGACAAGCACTGCGAAGATTGCCGCCGTCAGCAGCGCGCCGAGCAGAAGTTCCATGATACCGCCTCCTGCCCCATTCTATGCGGAGCGGGGCGGTTTGGTGCGGGGCTATACCTCCCAGCCGGAAAGGTAGGCCTCCTGCTCCGGGGTCAGGGTATCGACGGCCATGCCGACGCCCGCCAGCTTGAGCCGGGAAACCGCCTCGTCGATGGCCTTGGGGACCTCGTGTACCGTGTGGCTCAGCCCGCGTCCGTGGTCCTTCATGTATTCCAGGCAGAGGGCCTGCAGGGCGAAGCTGGTGTCCATGATCTCAGCCGGGTGGCCGTTGCCGGAGGCCAGATTGACCAGACGGCCCTCGGCCAGCAGGTTCAGCACGCGCCCGTCGGGCAGCTCGTAGCCCACGATCTCGGCCCGCCGCGGGAAGACGCGGACCGCCATCTGCCGGAGGGCCTCGCCGTTGACCTCCACGTTGAAGTGTCCGGCGTTGGAGAGAAAGGCGTTGTGCTTCATGACCTCGAAATGCCGCTTCGTGATCACGTCGCGGCAGCCGGTCACGGTGACGAAGATGTCGCCCTCCGGCGCGGCCTGATCCATGGTCATCACGCGCATCCCGTCCATCGAGGCCTCCAGCGCCTTGATCGGGTCGATCTCGGTGACGATCACGTTTGCGCCCATGCCCTTGGCCCGCATCGCCACGCCGCGTCCGCAGTAGCCGTAGCCTGCCACGACCACGGTCTTGCCCGCCACGAGCAGGTTGGTGGTGTGCATGATGGCGTCCCAGACGCTCTGGCCGGTGCCGTATTTGTTGTCGTAGTAGTGCTTGCACATGGCGTCGTTGACGTCCATCATCGGGAAGGGCAGCTTCCCGGCCTTCGCCCGGGCGAGGAGGCGGTGGATGCCGGTGGTGGTCTCCTCGCCGCCGCCGATCAGGCGGTCGGCCAGGTGGGAATAGTCCCCGGTCAGCAGGTTCACCAGATCGCCGCCGTCGTCAATGATCAGATCGGGATGGCAGGAGAGGGCCGCGACCAGGAGCTCCTGATATTCCGCTTCGCTGACCCCGTGGATCGCATAGGTCTCCACGCCCAGCGAGGCCAGACCCGCCGCCACGTCGTCCTGCGTGGAGAGGGGATTGCAGCCCGTCGCGTGGACCTCAGCCCCGGCGGCCTGCAGGCAGGTGGCCAGGTAAGCCGTCTTGGCCTCCATGTGGATGGACATGGTGATCTTCATCCCGGCAAAGGGGCGTTCGCGTTCCATCCGCTCGCGGATCGCGCCGAGGGCGGGCATGAAATCCCGGACCCAGGCAATTTTCATCCGGCCGTACTCGGCCAGGGACGTGTCCTTGACAATACTCATGGCTTGCCTCCGAAGCATACGTTTTTTCTATCATAACACAGCCGGGCGGTGAAATGCAAGTGCGGCCTTGATTTGTTTACAGATTCTTTCTTGAAATCTGTCCGCCGATGGGCTATACTGGAACTAACCCGAATGGAGGGAAGCCTATGAAAAATCCAATCGTACAGATGCACCGGTTTCTTTATAAGAACCGGAACCGGGGTCTGCGAAACCTGATGCTCTACGTTGCCATCGGCAACGTCGTGGTCTACCTGCTGTATCTGCTCAATCAGAGCAATCCGCTGTTCTATTATTATCTGCTGATCTTTGACCGCGCCTCCATCCTGCGGGGAGAGGTCTGGCGTCTGATCACCTACCCGCTGACCTATCTGGTGGAAACCGGCTTCCTCTGGGGCGCGATCGGCCTGTTCTTCTATTACTGGTGCGGTCAGATCCTGGAGCAGTATTGGGGCACCCTGCGGCTGAACGTCTATTATTTCAGCGGCATCCTGCTGACCGACCTTGCCGCCCTCCTCCTGCGCGCGGAAGCGGGTTCGCATTATATCAACCTGAGCCTCTTTCTGGCCGTGGCGACGGTCCTGCCGAACGAGATGGTACGCATCTATTTCGTCATCCCGGTCAAGATGAAGTGGCTCGGCCTGATCGACCTGATCCTCACCGCCGTCGGCGTCGTCAGCGGGATCATCGTGATGGTGCGGACCCTGGAGCCGGGGACCTTCCCCTACCTGGCCTGGCTGCTGCCGGTCGTCGCCCTGCTGAACTACGTCCTGTTCTTCGGCAAGCAGATCACGAACCTCCTGCCCGACTTCATCCGCTGGCATCCGACGCAGAAAAGCTGGAAGCGCGCGGTCAAACAGGGCACGGTCTATAACGCGCCCCGCGCCCGCGACGGCGCCCGCTTCCGCTGCACGGTCTGCGGGCGGACCGAGATCTCCAATCCCGGCCTTGAATTCCGCTATTGCTCCAAATGCGCGGGCTACCGCTGCTACTGTCAGGATCATATCAACAACCACGCCCATATTACGGAGTAGCGGCCCCGCCGCGGCGGCGAATTGAGAGTTGAGAATTGAAAATTGAGAATTTGCAGTGTTTTGCTCCCGCAAAATGATTGAAATTGGCTGCGCCAACGTGCCGAAACGCAGCGCCTCGTAGGGGCGCGTATCCACGCGCCCGCCGAACAACCGCCAGCCTCGTAGGGGCGCGTATCCACGCGCCCGCACGGATCGATAACAGAGTCCTGCCGAAAAAGCCGAAAACGGTCATTCTCTGCCGTAGGGACAAGCACTGCGCGCCCGGTTTCGCCGCAGGCGAAACAATTCGCCCGCAAGGGCGATGACCGTGCCGGCGACCGCCGGCCCTGGTCGAACGCACCGGCGTTGCGGGACGCTCCCCAGAGCCTTCTCCCGCCCTCGAAGAGGGAGGGAGAAGGTGGCTGCCGAAGGCAGACGGATGAGGGAGGGTCGGCGACTGCCGGCCCCGGATGAACGCACCGACACGCCGATTGCTGCGGAACGAGAAAGGAACCAATATGGCCCGATTTTTTGTTGAAACCCTCCCCGCGGCTGGGGAAATCTTCCGGCTGGACGGCGAGAACGACCGGCATGCGAAGGTCCTGCGCCTGCGGCCCGGCGAGGAGATCACCCTCTGCGACGGGCAGGGGCTGGAATGCTCCGCCGCGCTGACGGAGACGGGGGACTATCTGGCGGGGGAGACCCGCGCCTGCCCCGCCGAGGCCGCGGTGGGCGTGACCCTGTATCTGGCCTTCCCGAAGGCCGACAAGCTGGAGCACGTGATCCAGAAGGCCGCCGAGCTCGGCGCGGCGGAGCTCGTCGCCTTTCCCTCCCGCTACTGCGTCTCGCGCCCGGATGAAAAGAGCCTGCCCAAAAAGCTGGAGCGCTGGCAGAAGATCGCCCGTTCCGCTGCGGAGCAGTCCCGCCGGGGGCGGATCCCCACGGTGCGCGTCCTGCCCTCCTATGCCGCCGCGCTCGCGGAGGCGGCAAGGGCCGACCTGCCGATCTTTTGCTATGAAAACGAACGCAGCCGCACTCTCCGCGCCGCCGTGGAGGCCGCGCCCTTCCGCACCGCGTCCGTCATGACCGGGGCCGAGGGCGGCTTCAGCGAGGAGGAGGCCGCGCAGGCCGAGGCGGCGGGTCTGAAGATCTGCACCCTGGGCCGCCGCATCCTCCGCTGCGAGACCGCTCCGCTGGCGGCCCTCGCCGCCCTGATGTACGCCGCGGGCGAATTCTGACGATATTATAATAAGAAAAGAGAGACCGCCATGCAATTCCGCTTCTACGCTCTGATTTCCCGGATGCGCTATATCACCCGCTGGGGCCTGATGCGCAACACCTTTTCCGAAAACGTGGCCGAGCACAGTCACATGGTCGCCGTCCTGGCCCACAGCCTCGCCCTGATCCGCCGGGATATCCTCGGTCTGGACGCCGATCCCGAGCGCTGCGCCGCCGCCGCCCTCTACCACGACGCCTCGGAGATCCTGACCGGCGACCTGCCGACGCCGATCAAATACTACAACCCCGCCATCAAGAACGCCTACAAGCAGGTCGAGCGCGTCAGCGGGGAAAAGCTGCTGGCCATGCTCCCCGCCGAGCTTCGCCCCTCGATGGCGCCTTATCTGTTCGAGGACGACCCGGTCAGCCACGATATCGTCAAGGCCGCCGACAAGCTCTCGGCCCATATCAAGTGCATCGAGGAGCTCAAGGCCGGAAACGCGGAATTCGAGTCCGCCGCCCGCCAGACCCGGCAGGCGCTGGAGGCGATGCGCCTGCCCGAGCTCGACTGGTTCCTGGCTCACTGCCTGGACAGCTTCTCCCTGAACCTCGACGAGCTGGAATAACGAAAACCGGGGCCGGCTCCAAGGAGCCGGCCCCGCGTGTCCTTATCCGGTATGATCGGTTTTGCTCAGCAGCCGCAGCCGTCGTTGCAGCCGCAGCCGTTGTTGCAGCCGCAGTTGTTGTTGCAGCCGCAGTTGTTGTTGCAGCCGCAGCCGCAGCCGCCGAAGCCGTTGTTGCCGCAGGACAGGAGCAGGATGATCAGGATGATGATCCACCAGTTGTTACCGCCAAACCCATTATTGCAACACATATCGAAGCCTCCCGAAGATGATATTTCCGCGTTCCCCCAAAGCCGAAGCGCTTCGGGAGGATTTCGCTCAATCCATCTTATGCGGGGACGCTTTTATGGTGCAAACAATTCGTCCAGGGTCCCGAAGCGGAAGCCCATCCCGGCCCAGCGGTCAAGCAGATCGTCCAGGATCGCCGCGTTCGTGGCCGAGGTGCTGTGCAGGAGGACGACGGCCCCGTTGTGGATGCGCGGGATCAGCTTGGCGAAGGCTGCCTCGCTGGTCGGCTGGTTGTCCTGCTGCCAGTCCACGTAGGCCAGCGACCAGAACACGGTCTTGTAGCCCAGCGCCTGGGCCATGCGCAGATTGTCCTCGCTGTAGAGCCCCTGCGGCGGGCGGTAGTATTTCGGCAGCTCCGTCCCGACTGCTGCGCGGTAGGCGTCCTCCAGCTCGCGCAGCTCGGCGGTGAAGGCGGCCTCGTCTGCGATCTTCGCCATATCGTAGTGGTGATAGGTGTGGTTGCCGACGATGTGACCCTCTTCGGTCATGCGCCGGACCAGGTCGGGGTTCCGGTCCACGAAGCTGCCCGTCACGAAGAAGGCCGCCGGGACGGAGCGGGCCTTCAGGACGTCGAGGATCTTCCCGGTATAGCCGTTGTCGTAGCCCGCGTCGAAGGTCAGGTAGATGACCGGCTCCGACGGATCGCCCACGAAGGCCGCGTCAAATTCCGCCAGCGCCTCCGGCGCTGCGTTCCCGACCGGGCATTCGCCCTCCGTGGGGAAGGACAGACCCCAGGACCCAACGGGCGCCGCCTTCGGCGCGGGCCGCGTCAGCCGCCAGAGCCCCGCGATCCCCGCTGCAACGGTCAGGCTCAGGGCCAGCGCCATGGCGCGCTGCTTGAAATGCTGCATCTGATCTCCTCCTTTTGCTTCCGGGTCAGTCTATGCGCCGGCGCGCGGCTTCATCCCTGCGGGAAAACAGAAAAATCGGTTGCGATTTCCCGGGATCTTTGCTATACTGTATGATTGTGAGAAGCGATTACGACCGAATGAGGTGAACCAATATGAAACGCGAAAGCGGGATTTTGCTGCACGTCTCCTCTCTGCCCACGAAGTACGGCGTCGGGACCCTCGGCAAAGAGGCCTTCGACTTCCTTGACTTTCTGAAGCAGGCCGGGCAGACCTACTGGCAGATTCTGCCCATCGGCCCGACCAGCTACGGCGACAGTCCCTATCAGAGCTGCTCGGTCTATGCCGGGAACCCCTACTTTGTCGATCTTGAGACCCTGCTCGAACAGGGCCTGCTCGAGCCCCGCGATCTGGCGGACTATCCGGAGCTGACCGGAGACCGCGTGGACTACGGCGCGCTTTACGCCTTCCGTCTGCCCCTGCTGGAGCGGGCCTATGACCGCGGCAAGCAGGTCCGCGCGGCGGAATTCGCGGCCTTCCGGGCGGAGAATCCGTGGGTGGAGGACTACGGCCTGTTTATGGCGCTCAAACGAAAGTTCGGCATGCTCCCCTGGAACCAGTGGCCCGCCGCAGCGGCGACCCGGAAGCCGGAGGCCCTGGAGCGCTTCCGCGCAGAGCTGCGCGAGGATATTTCCTGCTATGCCTTTATCCAATACCTGTTCTATGAACAGTGGGACAGGCTCGCCGCCTATGCGAAGGAGCATGGCGTCAAGATCATCGGCGACATTCCGATCTACGTGACGATGGACAGCGTCGAGGTCTGGCAGCGCCCGGAGCTCTTCCAGCTCGATCAGAACCTCTGCCCGACCGCCGTGGCGGGCTGCCCGCCCGACGGCTTCAGCGAGGACGGTCAGCTCTGGGGCAATCCCCTCTACGATTGGGACGCCCACGAGGCCGAGGGCTTTGCCTGGTGGCAGGACCGGGTCCGCGCCGCCGCCCGCTTCTTTGACGTGATCCGCATCGACCACTTCCGGGGACTGGAGAGCTACTGGTCCGTTCCCTACGGCGATGCGACCGCACGAAACGGCAAGTGGGTCAAGGGCCCCGGCATGAAGCTGGTCCGGGCGCTCAAGGTCCTGCCGGGCGTGGAGTACATTGCCGAGGATCTGGGCTACATGACCCCGGAGGTGCGGCAGCTCCTCGCGGATTCCGGCTTCCCCGGAATGAAGGTCCTTGAATTCGGCTTCTATGGCGAAAACGGGGACTATCTGCCCCACAACGCCGTGGAAAACTGCGTCTTCTACACCGGCACCCACGATAATCTGACCCTTGCCCAGTGGCTGGCGGAGGAATCGGAGGAGACCGTGGGCAAGGCCGTAAAATACCTGGGCCTGAACCAGACCGAGGGTTACTGCCGCGGCATGATCCGCGGCGGCATGAGTACGGTGGCCCGCATTTTCATCTGCCAGCTTCAGGACTGGCTGGAGCTCGGCGCGGAGGCCCGGATGAACGCCCCCGGCGCGCTCAGCGCGTCCAACTGGAGCTGGCGGCTGACCGCTCTGCCGGAGGAAGCGCTGGCGGAGGAGATCCGGGAAATGACAACACGCTACGCAAGAACAGGAGTGGAACGAGATGCATGACAAACTGACCAAAAAGGACATCGAGCTCATGGAGCAGGAGCTGGAGGAGCGCAGGACGAAGATCCGCCCCGCCATCATGGAGGAGGTCAAGCGCACCCGCGCCTATGGCGATCTGAGCGAGAACTACGAATACAAGGCCGCCAAGGAAGCGCAGCGAAAGAACGACTCCCGCACCCGCTACCTGGAAAACATGATCAAGACCGCCCGTCTCATCGACGAGGACCGCGGCCGCCCCAACGGCGTCAAGCTCTACGACAAGGTCACCCTCTATCTGCCCGAGGATGAGGAGGAGATGGTGATCCAGGTGGTCTCCACCGTGCGGACGAACCCCGACGCCGGTCTGATCTCCCTGGAATCCCCCCTCGGCAAGGTCGTGCTCGGCGCCTGCGTCGGCGATACCGTGACCGTCAGAGTCAACGACGCCTACAGCTATGAGGCCGAGATCCGCGCCGTCGAGCAGGCGCAGGACGACGGCTCCGCGCCGCTGCTGCCCTACTGATATGCGGCTGCTGATCACCGCCTTCGATCCCTTCGGCGGCGAGCGGGTGAACGCCGCGGCGGAGGCCGTTTCCGCCCTGCCCGACCGGATCGGGACGGTGGAGCTGACGAAGCTGACCGTGCCGACGGAGTTCCGCCGCTGCGCGGCTGTCGTTGCCGCCGTCGTGGACGAGCTGCTGCCGGACGCCGTCCTCTGCGTCGGTCAGGCGGCCGGGCGGACGGATCTGACCCCGGAGCGGGTCGCGATCAACGTGTGCGACGCATCGATCCCGGATAACGCCGGCTTCCGGCCCGTGGACGAGCCCATCGAGCCGGACGGCCCTGCCGCCTGGTTTTCCACCCTGCCCATCCGCGCGATGACCGAGGCTGTCCGCGCCGCCGGTCTGCCCGCCTCGATCTCCAACACTGCCGGGACCTTCGTCTGCAACCGGCTGATGTACGGTCTTCTGCACCATCTGGCGGCGCGCCACCCCGCGATCCGGGGAGGCTTTCTCCACGTGCCGCTGACCCCAGCCCAGGCGGAGGCGCGAAGGCAGGCGCATCCCGACCGGCCTCTGCCCCCCTCGCTCCCGCCGGAGGAGATCGCCCGGGGGCTTGCCGCTGCCGTCTCCGCCCTGGAAACGGCCTGAACGATACCGGAATTCTCCCGCTCCGTCCTGCTTCGACCGGAGCGGGAGTTTTGTTGATTTTGTGAACAATACAAATGAACAAATTTTTCTCTGGACATCTGGTGAAAAAGTGGTAAAATATTCAAATAGGAAATCGCGTTTCATGCGAAATTCCAAATAATAGTCAAAGGAGACGAAAACATGCATCTTACCAAGCGCATTCTCGCCCTTCTGCTCTGCATGGTCCTCGTCCTGGGCGTATTCCCGGTCGCGGCCTCTGCGCAGGAGTTCGAGAAGGAAGAAGAATCCCTGGATCAGCCGCGGAACTACGGCCTGATTCACCAGTACCACGTTGGTACGCAGGCCGTCACCGACGCTTATCTGCGCGGTGAATCCATGCAGCTCAACGGCACGGAAGTGGCACAGCCGACCCGCGACCTGCCCAGCAAGTGGGACAGCCGCACGCAGGGCTGGATCACCTCCGTCAAGAACCAGAACCCCTACGGCTCCTGCTGGGCTCACGCAGCCATGGGCAGCGTCGAGGCCTACATGATCAAGAACGGCGTCCGCGTCGGCAACGGTTCCGCTGCTACCACCAGCCTGAACCTGTCCGAGACGCAGCACTGCTTCTTCAACTACTCCACCGCCTACGATGCTGAGAGCATGACCAATGGCGACGCCTGCACCCTGACCGGCAGCGATTCCTGCCTGGACTCCGGCGGCAACGGCGAAATGTCCGCCTACACCCTGCAGCGTTGGTGCGGCGCCGCCTCCGAGACGACTTCCGCTCTGGCCTACGGCAAGGCCAGCACGGTTGCCAGCTCCGGACTGAGCAGCGACTATTCTTACAACTACAACGTCTGCCACGTGCAGAACTCCGTCTGGGTCCCCGCGACGAATATCGAAGCCGTAAAGCAGCACATTATGGACTACGGCGCAGGCAACATCAGCTACTACGAGACCGGCAGCGCCTATACCTACACCTGCACGATCGACACCTCCAGCCAGGATAGCAGCTCCCACAAGTGGGCCAACCACGCCATCACCATCGTGGGCTGGGACGACAGCATTGCTGCTTCCAGATTCTCCCCCAATAAGCCCTCCAAGGCCGGCGCCTGGCTCTGCAAGAACTCCTGGGGCACCGGTCAGTTCAATCAGGGCTATACGTACATCTCCTATGAGGACACCTCCGTCCTCGAGGGCTACATCTACTTCTACGATGCAGAGCCCATCGACAACTACGCCCACAACTATCAGTACGACGGCTCCTGCAACATCGTCACCTTCGGCGTCGGCAACCGTGTCGGCTTCGCCAACAACACCAAGGTCGCCAACGTCTTCACTGCCAAGGGCAGCGAGCTGCTGAAGGCTGTCGCCCTCTGCAGCTGGGACGAGGGCATGACCTACACCGTGGAGATCTACAAGAACCCCACCACCGGCAACCCCTCCTCCGGCACCCTGATGACCTCTCAGACCGGCACGCTGACCTTCTCCGGCTATTACACCATCCCGCTGAACAATCCGGTTCCCCTGTCTGCCGGCGACACCTTTGCCGTCGTTTTCACCCAGAACGTTCCTGAGGCAGACGACAGCGGCAAGTACGTCCACACCCCCTATGATTCCAGCTTCAATGACAGCAACGTGGTCTCCTGGGCCAACTGGACCCACGTCAACCACGGCAACACCTCCTACTACAAAGAGCCCAACGGCTCCTGGACCGACTGCCCGGATAACGGCGACTACCGCATCAAGGCCTACACCGACGACGTGACCTTCAACGTGACCGCTGTTTCCAACAACAACAGCTACGGCACCGTCACCGTCAACGGCACCACCATCATCGCCTCTCCCGCCGCCGGCTACTACGTGGAGAGCTGCGACGTGATCTCCGGCACCGCTACCTGCACCATCAACGGCAACACCATTACCGTCGCTGCCACCGAGGACTGCACCGTCCGCGTCAACTTCGCGCCCAAGCCCACCTACACGGTGAACTTCGTTGCTTCCGGCAGCCCCGAGGGCAGCCAGAGCGCTCTGGTTTACGACGAAATCACCCTGCCCACTACCGTGAGCACCACGGCCACCGGCTGGACCTTCGCAGGCTGGGTCACCTCCCAGTTTGACGAGACCACCGAGGCCCCCGAGATCTACGCCCCCGGCGCTTCCTACACCGTCACCGGCAACGTCACCCTCTACGCCGTCTACACCCGCGTGGAAGGCAGCACGGATCTGGTTTACGAGCTTGTGGCCGACAATCAGGCAGACTGGTCCGGCAACTACGTTATCACCTCCGGCAAGGACACCAGCCTCATCGCTCTGAAGACCACCTACTCCGATCAGCGCATCGAGAACTCCACCTCCGGCGCTTCCGTGGCCTATGCCAACACCGGCATGACCCTGGACGGCAACATCCTGCGCAACGTTCCTGCGGACTATGTGTTTGAGCTGGCCAAGAGCGGTTCCGCTTACACCATCAAGAACAACAACTCCGGCTTCTGGATCGGCACCCAGAGCACCTACCTGCACAACATGCAGAGCTATCAGGCCGACTACTCTGATTGGAATGTGGAGTACGACCTGTATAACATCTGCATGAAGGTTGCCAACGTTGCCAGCACCCAGTACACCTATCTGGTGAAGGGCTCCAACAGCTACTTTGTTGTGAACACCGGCTATACCACCAACAAGACCCAGTTCTGGAAGGAGACCACCGAGTCCACCACCTACTACTGGACCGATCCCGTTGTGGCCGAGCATGAGCATACCATGGAGTATGTGGCTGCTGTTGCGCCCACCTGCGGCGCGGAAGGCCATACCGCCTACTATCGCTGCACCGTCTGCGGCAAGTACTT
>OMZQ01000039.1:0-9342 GCA_900315595.1 uncultured Eubacteriales bacterium
TTGTTTGTGGTAATTCCTGTATTTGTGGTTTGGCTATTCACATTATGACAGGTAAATCCACGTTTTGCAAGTCGGGAGTCACTTCATATTATCTACGGCAGCTTTGAAACGCTTCAGACTCAGTTGGATGCCGCATTCAGTTGTTCGGCTGCGTAAAACCG
This sequence comes from uncultured Eubacteriales bacterium, assembly GCA_900315595.1. GTDB lineage: Bacteria > Bacillota > Clostridia > Oscillospirales > Oscillospiraceae > JAFRPC01. Next base: position 162 of record OMZQ01000039.1, read on the forward strand.
ATAACCAGATTTCGGGTTACTTTTTTCCGCCGACCTTCTGCCAGAGGGGGAAGCTCAGGGGCCATACGGCGCCGGCGAACACAACGATCAGGAAATACCGGGCCGCGTCCCAGAACGCGCCGTCGGAGATCATGCCGAAGACCGCCTTGAGCCCTGACTTGAGCCCGACGATCAGCGCCAGACCGACCACGACCTTGCAGATCTGTCCGGGCAGAGGCGCCTGCTCGCGGAAGCGGATCTTTCGTTCGTCGATCGAGTAGGCGACGATCAGACCCACCAACGCGCCGAACAGCTTCCAGCCGTTGCTCAGGCCTTCATTGTAGTTGTCTGCGTCCAGATCCGCCGGGAATTTCCAGAGGTTGAGATAGCAGAGATAGCCGATCGCGACCAGGGTCATACAGCCGAGCACGCCGTACATCCAGCGCGGATCGTTCTTTGCCTTCTGCATAATGGGGTAGAGCACGAAGATCAGGACCACGGCAGTCACCAGGGCGACGCCCACGTCGGTGGGGTAGTGGACGCCCAGATACATCCGGGAGAAGGCGATCAGGCAGGAAAGGACGATCAGCACCACCCGGAGCCAGGTCTTTTTCGTGCCGCGTGCGATCCCGCCGAAGGTGCCGATCGCGTTCTGCGTGTGACCGCTCGGGAAGGAGTAGCCGCCCGCGCCGTTCCGGGCGGATTCGACGATCTCAAAGGACGGATCCTTGACCCAGGGCCGGGGGACGCGGAACGCCAGCTTCAGAAACTGATTCAGGATCGTGCCGATGAAGCCGACGGCGAGGATGAAATAGCCCTTCCACTTGTCCACGCACCAGAACAGGATCAAAGCCACGGCCATGAAAACCAGTTCCTCACCCAGATAGGTGACGCCCTGCATGAGCTTGTCCAGTACGGGATTGCGAAGGGAGGCCAATGCTTTCAGAATATCCATGGAAAACCCTCCTGTTTGCGTTGTGTGCCCATCATACCATAAAACCCCGGCGTTTGCCATAGGTTTTCCAATTTTTTTCAGAGCGTTCGACAAAATAATCGGTTACAAAGTGTTGACAAATCGTGCGGTTTGGATTAGAATTATAATGCTGTAATTATCGGTACCCATCCGAACTGATCGGTTTACATAATTTGGAGGACGCGCGATGAAATATCTGCTCAACAGACTGACCGCTCTGACGCTGGCGATCCTGGTGCTGATCAGCGCCGTGCCGCTGGTCGGGGCGACCGGCAGACCCGATCCTTTCTGCACCCTCGGCACCTTCTCCGGCGATATGCTTGCCGGCGGAAGCCGGGTCCAGACGGAGGACGGCCTGTTCTACGTCGGTGACGACGGATACGTATATCAGTCGAACCGCGGAAGAACCCCCGTCTACGCGAAGCAGGCCGCCTGCCTGAACTACGTTGACGGCGTGCTCTATATGGCCCGTCTGCACGACGACGGCTTTGACCTGGTCGGCTATGACGTCGCCTCCGGGACCGAGACCGTCTATCTGGATAATTTCAGCGGCGAGCTCCGCCAGCTCTACGTGGTGGACGGCAGCCGCATGGTCTTCCTGGTGGATCACTCCGTCATGGAGCTCTCGCTTGAGACCCGCGCCTTCCGCATGATCCGCTTTGCGGAAAACCTCTGGAGCTTCGTGCCCACGGGCTGCGGCCTGATCTGGGCCTCCGGCACGCTCTTTGACTACAGGCTCCACGCGGACAACTATCTGATCGCCGAGCACGTGGACGGCTATTACGTGGACTTTGAGACGAACGGCGGCGTTCTGGTCTACACGCAGGGCGGCGTGAACTATCAGATCGACCTGGGCTGTGCCTTCGTCGGCGAAGCCCAGCCGTCGGCCTACACCGGCGTTTCCCTTGTGAACGTCTCCGCCGGAGACGAGACCCTCGATGAGGACGAGATCCTCGCCCGCGAGGCCAAAGGCGCGGAACACGCCCACGACGGTCTGGAGGACGTGGATGCTGCTGCCATCAACCAGCCCGCTCCGCTTGCTCCCGCCGTGAACAATACCGTCCCGGAGCAGACCGATATCGATCCGGAGGACTATCTGGTGGATCCCCAGGCTCCCACGGAGCCGGAACCCACGGAGCCGGAACCCACGGAACCGGAACCTGCTGAGCCGGAGCCCACGGAGCCCGCGCCCGCCCCGACGGAGCCGGAACCTGTGACCCCCGCTGAGCCCGCTCCCACCGAGCCTGCCCCCGCTCCCACCGAGCCCGCCCCCGCTCCCACCGAGCCCGCTCCCACCGAGCCCCACCGAACCCGCGCCCGCTCCCACCCAGCCTGCGCCCGTGGAACCGACGCTTCCCGCTCCCGCCGAACCCACCGCGCCCGCGCCTGCGGAGCCTTCCGTCAAGCCTGAGCCGGAGCAGCCCTCCGCCCCCGCCTCCGGCGTGAACGTTCCGGTACAGATCGTTCTGCCCACGGCGGAGGAGACGGACGGCATGGAGGAATATCCCCGCCGCGCCGTTTCGACGGACGTGGAAAATACGGTCCGGCGCGCCCGTCAGATGACGAGCATCCGCTGGACGCCCCGCCAGGATATCCGGAGCTGGGGCGGCTACTGCACCTATCAGGCCGGCGTGACCTATACGGGTCTGCCCTACTGCCAGGCTGTCAGCGGCTATGGCGGTCACTACGTCCCCTGGGCGGCTTCTCTGGAGGAGTTCATCGGCGCGGTCAACGACGTCAACAGCAAGATGTACACCAGCCGCTGCACCTATTACCGCGGCGGTCCGTCCTTCGGCGTGGATTGCTCCGCCTTCGTCTCCTGGGCGCTGGATCTGCCCCAGCGCTGCACGACCGCAGGGATCTACGCCTACGGAACGCAGAAGCAGAGCAGCGTTTCCCTGATCCAGGTCGGCGATTTCCTGAACGTCAACGGCAGCAATATCCAGCACGTCGTCTTGGTCACGGACGTCGCCTATGATACCGACGGCAGCATCTTCGGCGTGGAGATCTCCGAGTCGACCGCCTGGACCGGCGATCCGCATATGTGCTGCTGCCGCAGCACCTGGTTCACCGGAAACGATGGTCTGGTCCGCCTGCAGCAGAAATATTTCGGCAGCGGCTACCGGCTCTACAGCCGAAACTACAATCGGCCTGTGTCCTATGAACATAGCTGCGTGGCCTCCATCCCCGGCGACGAGTGCGCCGTCTGCGGGGCCGGCATGCTGCTTCGGCCCGGCGTGGACGTCAGCCAGTGGCAGGGCGTCATTGACTGGCAGACCCTCGCTCCCTATATTGACTTTGCCATCATCCGGATCGGCTACCGTGCCCTGGACGGCACCCTGAACTACGATCCGCAGTATGAAAACAACGTGCAGGGCTGCGAGGCCAACGGCATCCCCTACGGCGTGTACTTCTATTCCATCGCCCACAACGAGCTGGAGGCCATGGAGGAGGCGGACTTCGTCCTCGCCAAGATCTGGCAGACCGGCAAATACCCGTCGCTTCCCGTCTTCATGGACGTAGAGGATCAGGGCGTCCTGACGACCCTGTCGAACGACCAGATCCTGGCGACGATCAGCACCTTCTGCGACTATCTGGGCCAGTTCAATCTTCGCACCGGCGTCTATGCCAGCGAGAGCCCCTGGAACGGTCAGCTCACGGATGGGTATTACAAATCCCGGGTCAGTTGGGTCGCCAAGTGGGCCGATGCGAACGGAACGGTATCCCCGGATACGGTCCAGACTTTGAACGCCCGTTCCGGCGCGAATCTCTGGCAGTACGGCGCAGGCCGAATGCCCGGCGTCAACACGCTGGTGGACCTGGACTACTGGCTCGGCGAGGTCGGCACCTATGAGCACCGCTACGTTTCCGTCCTTTCGCCCTCCTCCTGCACCGAAACCGGCAGTCTGTCCTATCAGTGCGTGGACTGCGGGCAGAGCATCGTCAAGGAGCTCAAGCCGCTGGGCCACGATTTCGTGGACGGCGCCTGTGTGCGCTGCGGTTCTACGATGGCGCTCTACGACGCCTACTCGGATCTGAGCTGGGACGCCTGGTACGCGAGCTGCGTTTCCTTCGTTCTGGAACGGGGACTCTTCATCGGAACCTCCAAGACCAAGTTCAGCCCGAACGCCAGCATGACCCGCGCAATGCTCGTCACGGTGCTGTGGCGGATGGCCGGTAAGCCGGAAATGGAAGTCGTCCCGCCGTTCAGCGACGTCTCTGAGGCCGACTACTATGCTGTGCCGGTCACCTGGGCCGCACGCTGCGGCATCATCAGCGGCACGGGACACGGCGCCTTCTCTCCGAGTGAACGGATCACCCGCGAACAGGCGGTCGCCGTCCTCTACCGCTACGCGCAGTACATCGCCCGGAAGGACGTCAGCGCTTCAGCCGATTACAGCGGCTTCCGGGATGCGTCGCTCGTGAGCAGCTACGCGTCCGAGCCGATGTCCTGGGCCGTTGCCGTGGGCATCATTCAGGGCTCCGGCGGGGCGATCCGCCCGCAGGACGGCGCGACCCGCGCCGAGCTTTCCAAGATGCTCAAGTGCTGCATCGAATGGATCGAGACGGCCCCGGCTGCCGAAAACTGATCCCCCTTCCCGGCGGGCGGCGCACGAAGCGTACGCGCCCGCAGCCGCAATGACCCGATCAAAACAGACGATCCCCTCCAAGCACCCGCCCGCGGGCGCCCGGAGGGGATCTTTGCGCGGCGGCGGAACCGGACGGACCTGCCGCTGCGCACGTCAAACCCTGTTCTGTTGTACGCGAGGCGCTTCCGGTCTATCTGTGGATATACATCCTTGACGGCTCCGGTTCCCCTTCCCCCTGCACCATGCAGAGAAATTCCCAGCCGTAGCGCTCGTAGAACCCGGTGTGGTCGGTGAGAAGGTAGACCGGCGAGACGCCGTTGGCGCGCAGATCCTCTACCGCCATGTGCAGCAGCCGCCCGGCGATCCCCCGGCAGCGGCAGTCCGCCTCGGTGTAGACCGCGCAGACGTTCGGCGTCAGATCCTTGCGGTCGTGAAAGTCGTTTTCGATGACCCCCAGCCCGCCGACGATCCGCTCACCGCAGAGGCAGAGATACCAGCCGCATTCCGTCTCCCGATTCAGATAGGCATTCATACAGTCCAGATAGGCCTCCGTCGGCACGCCCCATTTTTCGTGAAACCAGGCTGCCGCACGGTCCCGAAGCGCCGGGCGATCGCGCAGGGTCATATCGATCAGATCCATATCGCTTTTCTTCCTCCAATGCAGCCCTTCTCCGCCACCCGACGGAACGGAGCCCGCTGCGAGACCGTCCGTACCGGCCCGATCCCGCCTTCATCCGCAGCGCCAGCCGCCCGAAGACCCTTCTTTTCTAAAGCTCCAGCCGCATGAGAACGACCGCCTGCCACCCGCTGATCCGGGAGCGGAAGCCCTTCGGATTTCTGCCGTATTCCGCAAAGCCCACGCTCCTGTACAGGGCAAGGGCGTGTTCGTTTTCTGCGACCGCCTCCAGCTCAAGCTGGACGTACCCGTATGATAGCGCATCCTTCGTCTCCTTCTTTCGTTCCCGGCTGCCGGACGGGCTTCGCAGCGCGCACGGCTGCAAGCGATCCCTTGCGGCGGCCGCCTGCCCATCCTGCCTTGCATTGTAGTGACCGATCGTTCGCCTGTCAAGCCTGAATTGAAAATTTTTCGCAAGACGTTTCCTTGCGGTTGCCATTCCGGGCGGGGTATGATAAAATCCAAAAAGAACCTTTCTTCGGGAAACGCGGGCATGCGAGGGACCGGAAGCGGCACACGCAACCAAAACGAACAAAAAACGGATTATTTTGTTAAATGCGGTTGGTTGACGATGGGGCAACGATGCTTTACAATCATCATACAAATCAAACTTGGAGGCGATCACGTTGATTGTGGAAGTTGAGAACCTTGTCAAGCGCTACCCGTCCTTTTCCCTGAAGAACGTGTCCTTCGGTCTGGAGCGCGGGCGGATTGCCGGCTTCATCGGTCGAAACGGCGCCGGGAAGACGACGACGATCAAGTCCATGCTCGGCATGGTTCATCCGGACGGTGGCACGGTCCGTTATTTCGGAGAGCCCTTTTCGGAGAACGAGGCGGAGATCAAAAAGCGGATCGGGTATTCGGCGGGAACGGTCGCCTGGTACCCGCGGAAGAAGATCCGGGACGTCGTAGAGATCGTGAAGCGCTTCTACGACACCTGGGACGAGGAAACCTACCGGAACTATCTGGAGCTGTTTTCCATCGACGAGGAGAAAACGCCGCTCGAGCTGTCGGAGGGTATGAAGGTCAAGGTGAACCTGATGCTGGCGCTCTCGCACCGGGCGGAGGCGCTGATCCTGGACGAGCCGACCAGCGGGCTGGACCCGTTTTCCCGGAACGAGCTGCTGAACGTCTTTCTGGGACTGAAGCAGGAGGGCGTCGCGGTGCTCTTTTCCACGCATATCATCTCCGACGTTGAGAAGTGCGCGGACGATATCATCTACATTTCAAACGGCGGCGTGGTCGCCGCCCAGCCGAAGGCGGACTTCATCCGGCAGTATTCCGCTGCGGGAGAGAGCCTCGAGGATACGATGCTGCGGCTGGAAGGGGGTGCGGCGCATGCGTAACGTTCTGCGGAAGGAAATGCGCCTGAGCGCGTCCGTGCTGTCCTATCTTTTCATCCTCTTCGGACTGACCTTTTTCCTGCCCGGCTATCCCGTTCTGATCGGCGTCTTTTTCGTGACCCTCGGCATCTTCCAGAGCTTCCAGACGGCCAGAGAAGCCAACGACGTCGTGTTCTCCGTCCTGCTTCCCATTGCGAAGCGGGACGTGGTGAAAGGAAAATACGCCTTCGTCTGCCTGATCGAGTGCGCCGCCCTGCTGCTGATGGCCCTTGCCGTCGTCCTGCGCATGACGGTATTCGCGCAGTCGGCGGTCTATCGCGCCAACGCCCTGATGAACGCCAATTTCTTTGCGCTGGGAACGGCCTGCCTGATCTTCGGGCTGTTCAACTGGATCTTCGTTGGCGGCTTTTTCAAAACGGCCTACCGCTTTGCCCGCCCCTTCGTGACCTATCTCATCGTCGCGTTTCCGGTCATCCTGATCGCGGAGGCCATGCACCACGTGCCGGGACTGGAGGCGCTGAACGCCTTCGGCACGGACAGGCTCGGTCTGCAGCTCGGCCTGCTGGCGGGCGGGCTTGCGGGCTTCCTGCTGATCACCGTATTATCCTGCAAGCGCGCCTGCGCGCGCTTTGAAGCAATCGACTTATAAGCGTAAGGAGCATCGTGAAATGCTGAAGGACAATCTTGTGATGCTGCGGAACGTCCACGGGCTTTCGCAGGAGGCAATCGCAGAGAAAATCGGGATCTCCCGGCAGGCCTACGCCAAGTGGGAGACCGGGGCGACGGTTCCCGACGTGGAGAAGTGCGCCCTTCTGGCGGAGGCCTACGGAACCACCGTGGACAGCCTGATCCGGACGGAGCCGGTGGAGGGGATCGGCGCGATTCCGCCCTCGCCGAAGGGAAAGAACATCTGGGGCTCCGTCGCGATCAACGACAGGGGACAGATCGTCATCCCCAAGGGGGCGCGGGACCTGTTCGGGCTGACCGGCGGCCAGCGGCTGATCGTGCTCACCGACGAGCACGGGATCGCCCTGATCCCGGACGAGGCGTTCATGGCCAGCATGAACAAAGCCATGGAGCTGATGAACCGGACGCTCGGAGAATGAGCGGAAGGCCCTGAGGCAGAAACAAGAGAACGGCCCGTTGCTCGGCTGAGGGCCGCGCGGAGAGGAATCGCTATGTTAAGCAAAACGCATATCACCCTCGGCATGGCGTCCGCCCTGATCCTGACCTGTCCGGAAACGGTCCCCGGCGTGATCACTGCGGTCGCCGGGGGCGCCCTGGGCGGCTGGGTCGTGGACGTGGACGCGCAGAACAAAAAGAGGAGGCAGAACAAACGCCGCGTGCGGGAGGCCGCCTGGATCAAGGTCCTCTGCGGCGTCTTCGTCGGCGCGGTTCTGATCCTGGACTGCGCGGTCGGCGGGGGAATGTTCCGGTACGTGACCGGTCACTGGGGCGTTGCGGTCGGAGCGGGTCTGCTGGGCTTCCTCCTGCTGCTGATTGCAGGCAGCCGCACGGAGCATCGGACGTTCACCCATTCGCTGCTTGGAATGGCCCTGTTTTGCGGGGCGGTCCGGTTTGCCTGCCGACCTGCCGCGGTCCCGTTTCTGATCGGCTATGCCTCCCATCTGGCCGCAGACCTTTTGAACCTTCGCGGCGTCCAGCTCCTCTTTCCGGTCCGATGGTTCCCAAGTCTGAAAATCTGCCGCTCGGACGGCAGGGCGAATCAAATCCTGTTCTGGGTCACGCTGGGGCTGTCCGCCGCCGTCGGCGCGATCCTGCTGGGAACGGCCCTGTCCGCTGTCCCCGCATGAGTTCCTTCCCCCGCCGTCGGCGGGGGAAGCTTTCGTTTCGGTCCAAAAGCGGTTTTTCTTGATTACAGGCCAGATCTGTGATATAATGCGAAACTGATTCGGAGGGATTTCTATGAAACGCTTACTGTTTATCAACGCCTGCGTGCGGGCGGAGTCGCGGACCCGGCGGCTTGCGGAGGAGCTTCTTTCCGGCTGGCAGGGCGAGATCCGCGAGCTGAATCTGGAGCAGATGGACCTTCGCCCACTCACGGCCGAGACCCTCGCCCGGCGGGACGCTCTGCTTGCGGCAGGGGACTATGCCGATCCTGCGTTCGAGCCCGCCCGCGCCCTCGTGGAGGCCGACGCCGTCGTGCTTGCCGCGCCGTATTGGGACTGCTCCTTCCCTGCGTCGGTCAAGGTCTTCGTGGAGCAGGTTATGGTCAACGGCCTGACCTTCACCTTCACCGCCGACGGCGTCCCGCACGGGAAATGCCGGGCGAAGAAGCTCTGGTACGTCTCCACGGCGGGCGGTCCCGTGATGGGGACGAACCTCGGATTCGCGTATATCCGCCAGGTGTCGAGCCTGTACTGGGGCATTCCGGAGGCGGAGCTTATCCAGGCCGAGGGCCTGGATCTGGTCGGCGCGGACCCCGAAGCCATCCTTTCCGCTGCCGCCGCCAACCTTCCGCGCCTGTCATAGACGCCCCCGGCGTGCCAACTCTGCAGGCCCCGCCCAGAGCCTTCCCCCGCCCGCTCAAAGCGGGAGGGGGAAGGTGGCTGCCGCAGGCAGACGGATGAGGGAGGGCCGACGACTGCCGACCTCGGAC
>OMZQ01000039.1:9380-24757 GCA_900315595.1 uncultured Eubacteriales bacterium
AGAGCCTTCCCCCGCCCGCTCAAAGCGGGAGGGGGAAGGTGGCTGCCGTAAGGCAGACGGATGAGGGAGGGCCGACGACTGCCGACCTCGGACGAGCGTGCCAACTCTGCAGGCCCCGCCCAGAGCCTTCCCCCGCCCGCTCAAAGCGGGAGGGGGAAGGTGGCTGCCGTAAGGCAGACGGATGAGGGAGGGCCGACGACCGCCGGCCTTCCGATCAAAGCGCAAAACCCCCACCCAAAATCCCCGCAGGGAGGTCCGCTATGGAAACGATCAAAAACCCGCGTCTTACGTCCAACTCCAAGGTCCTGCGAAAGAACATGACCAAGCAGGAGCGCCATCTATGGTACGACTTTTTGAAGCAGCTTCCCGTTACGGTACACAGGCAGAAGGTCTACGGCCCCTTTATTTTGGATTTTTATATTCCCTGCGCGAATCTCGTAATCGAGCTGGACGGAAGCCAACACTACGAGGAAGCGGGGAAGGCGAGCGACCGGGAGCGGGACTTGTATTTGCAGGAGCGGCAATTGACGGTTTTGCGATATTCTAATCTGGACGTGATGCAGAATTTCATGGGCGTCTGCGAGGATATCATTCAGCATATCCCTTCCTTTGTTGACCTGGGCAGTTTTCGGTAGCTGCCTGGTGCATGCATCGGGAGGCGGTCTGCCGTCGCCCCTCATCCGACTGCCTGCGGCAGCCACCTTCTCCCCGAGGGGGAGAAGGCTTTGAATGGAGTCCGGGAGGCGGGCGCGTGCAGCGGGAGGCGGTCTGCCGTCGCCCCTCATCCGACTGCCTGCGGCAGCCACCTTCTCCCCGAGGGGAGAAGGCTTTGATCAACGCATAATCCAACGCAACAGGAGAACCATCTATATGAAATGTGCAATTTACGGCGCGGGCTCGCTGGGAACGGTGCTTGGCGCTTATCTGACCGAGGGCGGGATCGACGTCGATCTCGTCAACCGGAACCGCGCCCACGTGGAAGCGCTCCGGGCGCATGGGGCGGTCGTGACCGGGACCGTCGAGAAGACCGTCCGGGTCCGGGCCTTGCTTCCCGAGGAGATGTGCGGGACCTACGACGTCGTCTTCCTGATGACCAAACAGCTTCAAAATGCCGAGGTCGTCACCTTCCTGAAGCCCTTCCTGGGTGAGGACGGCGTCCTCGTGACCCTGCAGAACGGCATCCCGGAGCCGGGGATCGCGGAGATCCTCGGCCAGGCGCGGACGATCGGCTGCGTGGTCGAGTGGGGCGCGAGTCTGGAGGCCCCCGGCCGGGTCAGGCTGACCAGCGATCCGAACGCGCTGTCCTTCCACATGGGCGGCATGCCGGGTGTCCCGGCGGAGAAGCTGGCTGCGGTCCAATCCGTGCTGGAGACCATGTGCCCCGTGGCGATCGAGGAAAATCTCTCCGGCGCGCGCTGGTCGAAGCTCCTGATCAACGCAGCCTTTTCCGGCATCGGCACCGTGATCGGCGGGACCTTCGGGGACGTGACCGACCATTCTCTGCCCCGGAAGCTGGCCGTGCGCTGCATGAAGGAGTGCATCGACGTGGGCCGCGCCGCGGGCGTGACCTTTGCCCCGGTCCAGGGCAAGGACGTCACAAAGCTGTTCTACTACCGCACCGTGCCGAAGCGGATCTTTGCCGAGCTTCTGCTCCCGATTGCAATGAAGAAGCACAGCGGCATCGTCCCCTCCATGCTCCAGGACCTGCGAAACGGCAAGCCCTGCGAGGTGGACGCGATCAACGGCGTCGTCTGCGGATACGGAAAGCGCTTCGGCGTTTCCACGCCGATCAACGGACGGATCGTTGAGACGATCCATGCCGAGCAGTCCGGCGCGCTTGCGCCGAAGCCGGAGAATATCGAGCGCTTCCGCGATTTGATCGAACGAAAGGAGTCGGTTTCTCATGCCTGATTTTTCTCACATTCTTCTGCTGGCGGACTTCGACCGCACCCTGACCGGACCGGACAGCCGGGTCCCCGCCCGGAATGCAGCGGCGATCGAGCGCTTCATGGCCTGCGGCGGGGCATTCACGGTCGCCACGGGGCGCAGCGCCCCGATGTTCCGCGCCCGCACGCCGGAGATCCCCTATAACACGCCCCTGATCCTCTACAACGGCGGCGCGACCTACGACTACCGGACCGAGACCCTGGCTGACGCGGTCTGGATCCCGGAGGGCAGGGCCCTGCTGGAGTACCTGGCGCGGGAGTTCCCGGATCTCCATCTGGAGGTCCAGGGCAAGGACTATCACTACCTGATCGGTGACGAGCCGATGCGCGACGCCTTCTACCGCCGCGCGGACACCGCGACGGCCCACGTGACCGTGGAGACCATGCCGTATCCGATCCTCAAGGCCTCTCTGCTCGGCACCTTCTTCGACGATTCCGTGCCGCAGTTCTTCACCCGCGTTCCGCCCGAGGAGAACGCCCGCTTCGACTTTGCCGCGGCGAAAATCGCCGCCGACTGGCCGGAGCTCGTCGTGGATCGGGCCGCGCCGCGGATCATCGACGTCCAGGCCCCCGGCGTCAGCAAGGGCGCGATGGCCCGCCGGGTGGCGAAGAAGCTGGGCCGCGAGCTGATCTGCGTGGGCGACGCCCGCAACGACCTGTCCATGCTGCTGGAGGCCGACCGGGCCTTCGCCCCCGCCGACTGCGAGACGGCGGTCCGCGAGGCCGGCATTCCGCTGGTCTGCCCCTGCGGGGAGGGAGCCGTGGCGGACGTGATCGACCTTCTGGAACGGGAGAGCCGATAAAACCTCGTTTTCCGCAAAAAACTTGTCCCAAAATACTTGCATTTATTTGTACACTGTGCTATATTCTTGGGGTTATGAAAGACGGATTCCCTCAGACAAGAAAAGGAGCGAGCGGATATGGTCCCTCAGGAGAAAATCAGAAATATCGCCATCATCGCCCACGTTGACCACGGCAAGACCACCCTGGTCGACGAGATGCTCAAGCAGGGCGGCATCTACCGCGAAAACCAGGCCGTCGTGGACCGCGTCATGGACTCCGGCGACCTCGAGCGCGAGCGCGGCATCACGATCCTCGCCAAGAACACCGCAGTACATTATAAGGATTACAAGATCAACATCGTCGACACCCCGGGCCACGCCGACTTCGGCGGCGAGGTGGAGCGCATCCTGAAGATGGTCAACGGCGTCGTCCTGCTGGTGGACGCAGCCGAGGGCCCGATGCCCCAGACCCGTTTCGTCCTGCAAAAGGCGCTTGAGCTCGGCCACAAGGTCATCGTGGTCGTCAACAAGATTGACCGTCCCGACGCCCGCATCGAGGCCGTCATGGACGAGGTCCTGGAGCTTCTGCTCGATCTGGACGCCACCGAGGAGCAGTTCGACTCTCCGACCATCTTCTGCTCGGCCCGCCAGGGCATCTCGGCCTACGGCCCGCACGAGATGGGCAAGGACCTGATCCCCCTGTTCGAAACCATCGTCAACTATATCCCAGCCCCCGAGGGCGACGCGAACGGCCCCATGCAAATGCTGGTTTCCAGCCTGGACTACAACGACTACGTGGGCCGGATCTGCATCGGCCGCATCGAGCGCGGCACGATCCGCCAGAATCAGGAGGTCGCGATCTGCGACTACCACGACCCCTCCGTGCAGGAGAAGGGCAAGATCGTCGCCCTCTACGCCTTCGACGGTCTGAACCGCGTGCCGATCCAGGAAGCCTCCGCCGGCGAGATCGTCGCCTTCTCCGGCATTGCCGACATCACCATCGGGCGCACGGTCTGCGACCCGCTGACCGTGGAGCCTCTGCCCTTTGTCAAGATCAGCGACCCGACCATCGAAATGACCTTCGCGGTCAACGATTCTCCCTTCGCCGGGCGCGAGGGCAAGTACGTCACCTCCCGCAACCTCAAGGACCGTCTCGAGCGCGAGCTGCTCAAGGACGTCTCCCTCCGCGTCTCCGCCCAGGGCACCGACGCCTTCAACGTGGCCGGGCGAGGCGAGATGCACCTGTCCATCCTGATCGAGACGATGCGCCGCGAGGGCTACGAGTTCTCGGTCTCCACGCCCCGCGTCCTGCTCAAGACCGTGGACGGCGTCAAGTGCGAGCCCATTGAGCGCATGGTCGCGGACGTGCCGGAAAACGCCGTCGGCGCCGTGATCGAGAAGATCGGTCAGCGCAAGGGCGATCTCTCCTCGATGACCCCGATGGGCAGCCGCTACCGCCTGGAATTCCTGGTCCCGTCGCGCGGCCTGTTCGGCTACCGCAGCGAGTTTTTGACCGATACCCACGGCGAGGGCGTCATGTCCTCGGTCCTCGATTCCTACGCCCCGGTCAAGGGCGAGATCGAGCGCCGCAAGACCGGCTCCCTGGTCGCCTCCGAGACCGGCGAGACCACTGCCTACGGCATCGGCGGCATTCAGGACCGCGGCTATATGTTCATCGGGCCGGGTGTGCCGGTCTACGGCGGCATGATCGTGGGCGCCTGCAACCGCAACGAGGACATGGCGGTGAACGTCTGCAAGAAGAAGCAGCTCACCAATATGCGCGCCGCGGGCTCGGATGAGGCCATCCGCCTGACCCCGCCCCGCGTCCTGTCGCTGGAGCAGTGCCTGGAGTATCTGGCCGACGACGAGCTGCTGGAGGTCACGCCGAAGAACCTCCGCATGCGCAAGCGCATCCTGGACCACAGCCAGCGCATGCGCGAGCTGATGAAGAAGCGCAGCGCCGAAAAATAAGGGCCAAAGCCCCCGGAGGATCGTCCTCCGGGGGCTTGCATTTGCCGCGGATTTCACAAAAATTCACTTTACAAACCCGGTTTCCCATGATATGATAAACCAGTATGGTGGTTCGTGTGTGCCTGCACGGCCGGATACGCAGTTTCGGAATGGAAAGGTTGGTATTCGCTTCATGAAAGAAAAGAAAGAAATGAAGACGGCGCGCAAGCCGGAGCCCAAGTTCTGGCAGTCCGTGCTCGTTCTGCTCATCACCGTGGCGCTGATCGCGGTTGCCCTGCTGGTCGAAAAGGTCGACTACGTCCATGCAGCGCTCTTCCTGGCGGCAGTCGTGGCGGTCCTGGCGTCCCTGATGATCGGCTTCAAGTGGTCCGCGCTTGAGAAGATGATGATCGACGGCATCAGCAGATCGCTGCAGTCCATCATGATCCTTCTGGTCATCGGCATGATGATCGGCGTCTGGATGCGTGCAGGCGTCGTTCCCGCGATGATTTACTACGGTCTGAAGATCATGCGCCCGGGCTTCTTCCTGGCGGCTGTCATGGTCATCTGCTCCATCTCCTCCATCGCGACCGGCTCCTCCTGGGGCACGGCGGCCTCCATGGGCATTGCCTTCCTGGGCATCTCCCACGGCCTGGGCATCAACCCCGCCATCACGGCCGGCGCGGTCATTTCCGGCGCCTACTTCGGCGACAAGATGTCCCCCCTGTCCGATACCACGAACCTGGCCCCCGCGATGGCCGGCACGGACGTCATGACCCACGTCAAGTTCATGCTGATCCCCACGGGCATTACCTATATCGTCACCCTGGCGATCTTCGCCCTGATGCCGCTGGCAGCCAACGCGAATCTGCTCGGCTTCCACAGCACCTTCTACACCGGCACGGTCGGCGCGGGCGATATGTCCGTTGCCAACGCCCTTGGCGACGCCATCAAGCAGGCCTTCCCCAACATCAACCCCCTGCTGATGCTGCCTCCCCTGGTGGTCATCGTTGCCATTGCGCTGAAGGTCCCCGCGATCCCCGGCCTGACCATGGGCCTGTTCTCCGGTGCGGTGCTGGCTGTCATCTTTAAGGACGGCTCCACCTTCGGCACCCTGATCGACACCTGCTATGACGGCTTTGCGCTGGAAGAGGGCTTCACCTTCACCTCCAGCCTCTACAGCGAGGACGTCCTTGCCACGGTCAACAATGCAGTCACCGAGCTTCTCGGCGGCGGCGGTATCGGCAACATGGGCAACACCATCGCCCTGATCATGATCGCCATGATGTACGGCGGCGTCATGGAGGGCACCGGCATGCTCGGCAAGTTCGTCGAGAAGATCAAGAAGATCGTCAAGACCCCCGCCGGTCTGGTTTCCGTTGCCGAGGGCACCTGCATCTTCTCCAACGTTGCCATGCCCGACCAGTACGTTTCCATCATCATCGGCGGCCGTATGTACGCCGAGGACTTCGACAAGATGGACGTCTATCCCGCGGCGCTGTCCAACGCGCTGGAGAGCTCCGCCACCATCACCTCCGCGCTGGTTCCCTGGAACACCTGCGGCGCCTACATGCAGACCACGCTGAAGACCCCGATCTGGGGCGCCGGCGGCTACGGCC
Organism: uncultured Eubacteriales bacterium; assembly: GCA_900315595.1. Taxonomy (GTDB): domain Bacteria; phylum Bacillota; class Clostridia; order Oscillospirales; family Oscillospiraceae; genus JAFRPC01. The sequence goes on from OMZQ01000039.1 coordinate 15,678, forward strand.
CCTGGGCGATCTTCAACTGGCTGATGCCGGTGATGAACGTCATCCTGGCCTACCTGGGCATCTCCGTTGCCGACAAGAACGGCGTCCGCCTGCGCAAGAAGAAGCGTCTTGCCAAAAAGGCGGCCCGTGTCTGATCCCGATCAGTCCTGAGAATCTATCAGGCCTCCCGGTCTCCGGGGGGCCTGATTTTTCTTGGGAAAGGAATGCAATTTCGAATATGCAGAATTTCTATTCGGGCTGATTATTTCGCTTCGCTGATTGGGCAGATTGCACGAAAAATTACGGGATCGCAAGGGTTAGCAGTACTTGACTTTTGGCTGATTTCGTGGTATAATAGAGAGTACCAAATCAGACTCATTTGCACCCGTGTGCCGGTCTGAACTCTGTCCGTATATTGTGCGCCGCTCGGGACGCTCGATATAAATTCTAAATAAGGAGAAATGACTATGAAGAACAAACCTTTGTACCGTCGTCTTCTGTCGGTGCTTCTGGTCGTTGCGATGCTCTCTTCCTTCATGGTTCCGTACGTCAGTGCGGATAGCGCCAAGAGGGTCAATGAGAATCTGGTCGAACTGAAGCTCAGCCCGGTAGAAGCTGGTACACTGGCGTCTCAGAAGCTCAACAAAGCCCCTGAGACCGCTGACGTCGAAGCTGAGCATGCGCCCGGCGAGATGGTCCGCGTTTCCATCGTTCTGGACAAGGCGTCCACCGTTGACGCCGGTTACGAACTGGAAAACATCGGCACCAACCCCGCGGCCGTCTCCTATCGTGACAGCCTGAAGGCCGAGCAGGCCGAGATGACTGCCAAGATCGAGAAGGTGCTCGGTTCCAAGCTTGACGTCAAGTGGAACCTGACACTCGCAGCCAACATCATCTCCGCAAACGTGGCTTACGGCAGACTGGACGACATCCGCGCCATTCCCGGCGTCAAGGAAGTCTTCCTGGAAAACCGCTATGAGCCGCAGACTGACACGGAAGCGGACGAGCCCAACAACGGCACCGCCTCCGGCATGATCGGTTCCAACCTCGTCTGGGGCACCGGCTACTACGGCGCCGGCAGCAAGGTTGCCGTCATCGACACCGGCATCGACAAGGATCACCTGTCCTTCGACGGTGAAGCCCTTGAATATGCCCTGGCACAGACTGCCGCCGAGAAGGGCATGAGCTACGACGAATACGTCGCTACCCTTGACCTGTTGACCGCCGAGAAGATCGACGCCGTCAAGGATCAGCTCAACGCTCAGACCACCGGCGCGCAGGCCCACTTCAGCACCAAGATCGGCTTTGGCTACAACTACGTAGACAAGAGCGCCACCTACATCACCCACATGGAAGACTCCCAGGGCGAGCACGGCTCTCACGTCGAAGGCATCTCCGCCGCCAACCGTTTCGTCAAGGTCGGCGACGAGTTCAAGCCCGCTCTTGAGGCTGTCGGCACCCAGGGTGTTGCCCCCGACGCCCAGATCGTCACCATGAAGGTCTTCGGCAAGGGCGGCGGCGCTTACGACTCCGACTACATGGTCGCCATTGAGGACGCCATCGTCCTCGGCTGCGATTCCGCGAACCTGTCTCTGGGCTCCAGCGCCGCCGGCTTCGGCTTCTCCAACGGCTATGAAGCGGTCATGAACAAGCTCGTTGAGAACGGCATGGTCTGCTCGATCTCCATGGGCAACAGCGGTATGTGGTACGACACCCCGAAGAACTCCGCGATGCCGTATCCCTACCTGTACATCGACGACAACAACTACGTCACCGGCGGCAGCCCCGGCTCCTTCACCAACTCCCTGACGGTTGCTTCCGTGGACAATGCCGGCCAGACCGGCAGCCCCCTGCTCTTCGGTGACCGTCACGTGTTCTACTCTGAGACCAGCGGCTACGGCAATTCCCCCATCGTCAGCATCGCAGGCCCCGAGTACGATTTCGTCCTGGTGGACGGCCCCGGCGTTGACGACAACGATCACGTTGGTCAGGAAGGCGACCAGTTCCTTGCGCTCGGCAGCGAAGTTCTGACCGGCAAGATTGCGATGTGCTACCGCGGCACCTCCTCCTTCTTTGCCAAGGCCAACGCGGCTGTTGCACAGGGTGCTGCCGGCGTCATCATCATCAACAACACCACCGGCGTCATCAACATGAACCTCACCGGCTACAACTACACCGCTCCTGCCGTCTCCATCACGAAGGCGGACGGCGACGCCATCAAGGCTGAGGCTGAGCCCGTTCTCGACGACGAAGGCAACGTCCTGTACTACACCGGCAAGATGTCCATCTCCACCGACATCGAGCTCAACATGGGCGAGCCCTCCGATACCGTCACGGTTTCCTCCTTCTCCTCCTACGGCGTTCCCGGCACGCTGGTTATGAAGCCTGAGATTCTGGCTCCCGGCGGCTCCATCTACTCCGTCTGGGGTGCGAACACTGGCAGCAGCAGCGCGCAGAGCGAGAACGACCAGTACGAGCTGATGTCCGGTACCTCCATGGCGGCTCCCCAGGTCAACGGCATGGCCGGCCTGCTGGGCCAGTACATCCGTGAGAACGATCTGTGCACGAAGACCGGCATGACGCAGCGCCAGCTCATCAACTCCCTGCTGATGTCCACCGCGCATCCCGTCTTTGACGCGGACGGCAACTACTGGCCCGTCATCCGTGTCGGCGCCGGTCTTGCCCACGTGGACGACGCGATCAACGCCAAGTCTATCATTACGGTGGACGAAGGCTCCACGATGTTCCCCGACACCGCCAAGGACGGCAAGGTCAAGATCGAGCTGGGCGACGATCCCGAGAAGAAGGGCGAGTATGAATACTCCTTCACTGTCATGCCTCTGGAGGACAGCAAGGAATTCACGCTCCGCACCGATATGTTCATCCAGTGGATCGCCGGCAACGCCGGCTACGGCATGCTGCAGGATACCGCCACCACCCTCATCGGCTCCAAGGCTGTTTATGAGGTCAACGGCGTGACCTACGAGGATGCTTACCTCATCGATGCAGACGTCAACATGGACGGCGAGACCAACGCTGACGACGCTCAGGCCATCCTGAACCACATCGCCGGCGCTGAGAAAGAGGGCGACAAGTTCGACGATAAGGCTGCCGACGTGAACGGCGACGGCAAGATCACCTCCTACGACGCCAAGCTGCTCCTTGAGAACGCTGCGACTCCCACCATCACCATCACCGAGCCCACCAAGGTCAACGTCAAGCTGACTCTGGATCCCGGTGACGTGGCCTTCCTCAACAACTACTTCACCAAGGGCTTCTACGTTCAGGGCTACACCTACGTCGAGCCCGTGGCCGACGCTGAGGGTGCGATGGACGTCATGCACTCCATCCCCATCCTGGGCTACTACGGCTCCTGGACCGATCCCGCTATGCTCGACCGTACCTCCGTCATTGACGAAGCCTACGGCACCGGCAAGCTGCCCTACATCGGCAACACCAACATCAACTACCTGACCATGAAGAACGCCGACGGCGACAGCTTCATCTACATGGGCAACCCCTATGTTGTCGAGGATGAGTTCCCCGTCGAGCGTCTGGCCATGAACAGCGAAGACACCATCGCCGCGTACAACTACCTGAACATCCGCAACCTGGCCAACCTGGGCTTCGCGGTTCAGGATGAAAACGGCAAGGTTCTGTACTCCCAGATCACCCCGACCCAGAAGTACGGCGCGTACTACTACGTCAACGGCGGCACCTGGCAGAACACCTCTCCCGCGAACTACAACGTGGGCAAGAAGCTGGCTGCTGCGGGCGTCAAGGAAGACGACGTTGTCACCGTCGGCTTCTACGCGCTGCCTGAGTACTACGGCATCCTGGCTGCCAAGCTGAACGGCGAGGTCGCCACCTCCGGCTCCCTGACCGACGCCGGCTTCCGTGCTGTTCTGGAGAACGGTCTCGTTGGCGACGGTGCCGGCATCAAGTACACCGTCAAGATCGACAACACCGTTCCCGAGGTCCAGGGCGCGTTCATGGACCTTGTCACCGGCAACATCACCGTCAAGGCCGCTGACAACAACTACATTGCTTACGTTGCTGTCACGAACAAGTCCGGCACCGAGACCTACGCTGGCGTCGTTCCCGAGCAGAGCGCTCCCGGCGAGACCGTTGAGGTTCCCGTTGTCTTTGAAGAAGGCGTGAAGCTTCCCAACGAGGCTATGCTTGTGGTCGGCGACTATGCCGGCAACGAAGCTGCCTTCAAGGTCACCCTGGGCGGCAGCGGCGCGGACGATTCTTCCAACTACGGCGGCACCATGATCGGCTTTGTCACCGACAAGACCACCGTGGAGCCCGGCGAGGGCAACCGCGCATGGAAGATCGACCCCGATACCCTGTCCTACGTCTATGAGATGATGATCGACTGGAGCACCTTCACGGTCATCGAAGACTTCACCACCCACACCGGCCTGGATCTGTTTGCGAACACGAACTTCTCCGTGGTCGCTGCCGAGTACGCCGACGGCTACGTCTTCATGGCTGCCGACGACGGCTGGTTCTACGTCTCCAAGTTCGATGAGATGGAAAATGCGCAGCGCGTCGGCAGATACGACGACGTGACCGGCACCATCTACGACCTTGCCTTCAACTCCTCCAACAGAAAGCTCTACGCGATGGGCGAGGACAACACGGTTTACCGTCTTGATCCTGTCACCGGCGAGCTGACGGCTGTTGCTGTCGTCACCCTGCCCGGCGCCACCACGCCCGCCAACCGTCTGGCCATCGACGATCACGGTGTGTACTACACCGCGAACGAGGGCGGCACCAACGCCAAGCTCTACAAGTTCACGCTGGACGGCGAAGGGTTCGCTCCCGTGAATCCCAACCAGCCCGTCGAGGGCGAGACCGCCTATGCCTGGGACTTCGAGACCGATCCCGTGGCTGCCGGCTGGACCTTCGTGGATTCTGACGGCGACGGCTACAACTGGACCTACCATGTGAACACCGGCTCCGGCAACCACACCGCGCACTCCGGCGACGGCGTGATCTACTCCGAGTCCTACAACAACGACACCTCTGCCGCTCTGACGCCCGACAACTGGGCCATCTCCCCCGCCCTCGATCTGAGCGGCGTTGATTCCGCCGTTCTGTCCGTCTGGGCTGCTGCGCAGGACGAAAATTACGCTGACGAGCACTACGCCCTGTACGCCGGCACCTCCGCCGATCCCGCCTCGATGACGATGATCTCCGACGAATTTGTCGCGACCAGCGCGTACGAGAACAAGACCGCCGATCTGTCCGACTTTGTCGGCGAGGAAGAGGTCTATGTGGCGATCCGTCACTTCAACTGCACCAATATGTTCATCCTGAACATCGACGACGTTGAAATCGTGATCCCCGACGGCGCAATCCCCGAACCGGTTGATCCCGAACCCGTGGAGCCCGTCGAAGCTGACGAGATCGAAGCGACTCTGGTCGGCACCATGGGCGCTGCCAACTACTCCAACGGCGGCTCCCTTGCTTGGGACCACAACGAAGACATCCTCTATCTGGCCGGCAACAACAGCGACACGCAGGATACTGAAAACATCCTGTGGGTTGTTGACGTTGAAACCGGCGCTGCGACTCGTGCAAACGAGGTTGCCGGCACCGGAACCGGCGCGAGCAATGCTTCCGCCCGTCTGGCCGGTGCTGTCAGAGGCTTGTTCATCGTTCCCGATGAGAGCGCCATCGTTCAGCCCGCTGACGAGCCCACCGGCATTGAGGTCATTCCCGACCATCTCAACATGCTGAAGGGTCAGGTCTCCCAGCTTGAAGTGATCGTCCTGCCCTGGACGCTGTCCGACAAGGACGTGACCTGGACCTCCGCCGACGAGTCCGTTGCCACCGTCAAGGACGGCCTGGTGACTGCCGTTGACGAGGGCGAGACCGTCATTACCGTTGCCAGCGTGGTCAATCCCGAAATTGCCGCCGAAGTCACCGTGACCGTGACGCTGCCGCCTTCGGTTGAGATCCGCGGCATCATCTGGGATGAGGACGGCAAGGGCCAGGCCTCCGTCTTCAACTCCAACGCCACCTCCGAGTGGGAAGCTCTCGCCGTCGTCGGCCAGCTCCGCTGGGGTGCGCACGTCGGTGAGACCGTCTACGGCTCCACGGACGATACCATGTATGCCTTTGACGCCGACACCTATGAAGTCACGCAGCTCGGCGGCATCGTCTCCATGTGGATCCCGTCCGACGCGGACGAGCTGCCGCAGGACTTCCGCGATGCCTTTGCCGAAATGGGCTTCAACGTCGGCTCCGTCATCGGCCCGAACAACAACGGCACCTACCTGACCATGTTCGATCCCGAGGCAGGCAGCCTGATCTACTTCGATCTGAGCAACACTCTCTTCGGCACCGATCCCATGGCCACCTTCTCCTACGTCGGCCGCGGCGTCTATGACGACGGCGAAAGCACCGACGACAACGCTGCTGTCTTCTACGGCCTGACTGAGAGCGGCGAGCTGTATGCGTTCACGATGAACCACAGCGGCTCCATCATGTGGAACGACATGGGCAACACCGGCCTGGATCTGACCGGCGTGGCTGACGCCACCAACTCCGTCTGGGCCTCCACCGTCTATGACGAGGAGAGCGAATTCCTGTTCCTGGCCATGTACAACGGCGCGGACGAGTTCGCCCACCTGTACGCCATCGACACCAACGATCTCTCCCGCGTGGGCGAGACCGGCAACTTCAACGCTGACGTGTGGCCCGTCACCGGCCTGTATCAGTATGAGCCCGCCACCGACCTGATGATGAAGGTGAATCCCACCGACCTGGTTCTCTTCGAGACCCAGACCGCTGAGATCAACGTCAAGATCAAGCTTGGCGAGACCAACGAGTACACCGCCGAGGTGGCCGATCCCACGATCTGCTCCTTCGAGGACGGCGTTGTCACCGGCCTGAAGGAAGGCGAGACCACCATCACCATCACCACCGTTGACGTCAACGAGGCCGGCGAACACCTGACCGAGACCGTCAACGTCAAGGTCAAGGGCCTCAGAGTTGTGGAAGGCTTCGTGACCGCTCAGGTCACCGACGCCAACGGCTCCCGCTTCACCAAGATCAGCCTCGACGGCGCGATCGCCTCCAAGAAGGGCGTCGCCTCCGACGGCGACGTGATCAGCGGCGGCCGTGCGGGCAGGCTCTACATCGCCGACTACGATGCGCAGCTTCCTGTTGTCCTCAATGCCGAGACCTACGATCCCAACACCGAGTGGAACGCATTCAATGCGTCCCAGTATCCCTCTTACCCCGCCGTTGACTTCACCAACTATCCGACTCACCTGATGGAGAACGGCAAGCTCAACGAGGTCAAGACGTTCTTCGTCACCGAAAACGGCTACCTGCTTGACCCGACCCTCACCGGTTTGAACCTCAGCTCCTTCATGCCCGGCGCGACTGCGGTTGCCTTCGGCGGCATGCAGGAGATCGACGGCGGCGACGGCGAGACGGTTCAGATCTACGACTACTACATCCTTGGCTCCGACGGCATCCTGTATTACGTGGGCATTGACTTCGTCGGCGGCCGCCGCACGGACGTTCAGCCGATGATTGACACCGGTATCGTTGCGCAGAACCCGGGCGACATGTCCATGACCTTCCTGAGAACCTCCCAGGTTGAAGGCGACGACTCCGTGGATTACGCCGAAGCCGGTCTGGTCATTGCCGACAACGGCACCAAGAACATCTGGTACCTTGACTTCATGGCTGAAGAAGAGGATGACGTTGTCAACCTGATCGGCACCCTCGACGCCGAGAACGTCGCCGGTCTGGCCGGCACCTACGATGCCCTGGATTCCGTTGTGGATCAGCAGGACATCGAGCCCTGGACCCCGCCCGAAGGCCTGATCAACGGCTGGTACTTCGAGTCCGCCTCCGACGTCGTTGGCTGGACCATGCTGGACCGTGACGGCGACGGCAACACCTTCGCTGTCAGCACCAACTCCAGCTATCCTTACGAGGGCACCGGCGCTCTGCAGAGCCGCTGGAACTCCAGCACCAGCGTTGACAACTGGGCCATTACCCCCGCCATCGACCTGTCCGACGTGACCGGCGCGAACTTCTCCTTCTACGTCAGAAAGAGCAATTCCAACTGGACTGAGAACTATGCCGTCTACGCCGGCACGACCCCGAACCCCGACGAGATGGTAGAGCTTCTGCCCGAGACTGCGGCAACTGCCGAATACGTGAACCAGGTCCTTTCTCTGGACGACTTCGCCGGCGAGCCCGAGGTTTACGTCGCGATCCGTCACTTTGACGCCGTTGACCAGTATAATCTCTACGTTGACCAGGTTGAGGTCTTCGAGGCTAAGGCCGATACCGGCGACGCCTTTGAGGCTGTGCCGATGAAGGCGATCGAGAAGCGCGAAGCAAAGACCATGGACGTTGGCTTCGGCCGTCTGGACACGGTCCTTGATGCGACCACCGAGATGACCAAGTTCGGCGAGACCGGCAAGGCTGCGTTTGGCGGCACCAACGCCATCAAGGCTGAAACCATCAAGACCGACCTCCGCAAGATCACCGACGCGACCACCGTCGAGGACGGCACCGTCTCCATCGTGCTGACCGAGGACGAGGCTGTCACCAACGGCCTGTTCACCGTCACCTACAATGCCGACGTGCTGACCTACGTGGACGCTGTCTCCGCACTGCCCTACAAGGCCATCAGCCACGTCATCAACGAGCCCGCTGAGGGTGACGAGCCCGCGCTTCGCACCGGCGTCATCACCTTCGCCTACGCCTCCGTGGATGAGATCCCCGCTGAGACTGCTCTGCTCACCCTGAACTTCACCTACGTCGCCGACGCTCTGGAGACCACCGTCATGGTTGCCACCGCCGAGCGGAACGAGAAGGACGGACTGGATGAGTCCGAGGTCATCGAGATCGAGCTCGGCCATGACTGCCCGTGCGCCATGTTCACCGATATGCCCGAATACGGCACCGACGAGCATGCTGCCATCGACTGGGCTTACACCCACGATCCGCAGATCACGAACGGCACCAGCAAGACCAAGTTCAGCCCGGACAAGACCGTTGACCGCTGCCAGGCTGTCACCTTCCTGTGGCGTGCTGCCGGCTGCCCGACCCCCAAGACC
>OMZQ01000019.1 GCA_900315595.1 uncultured Eubacteriales bacterium
TTGTTTGTGGTAATTCCTGTATTTGTGGTTTGGCTATTCACATTATGACAGGTAAATCCACGTTTTGCAAGTCGGGAGTCACTTCATATTATCTACGGCGGAGAACGACCGTTTTCGGCTTTTTCGGCGGGGGTCTGTTGTCGATCCGTGCGGGCGCGTGGATGCGCGCCCCTACGCGGGGCTGCGTCGGCGGGCGCGTAGATACGCGCCCCTACGAGGCGCTGCGTCGGCGGGCGCGTGGATACGCGCCCCTACGAGGCGCTGCGTCGGCGGGCGCGTGGATACGCGCCCCTACGAGGCTGGCGGTCGTCGGCGGGCGGCACGGTCGGGGGTTCTATCCGGGCCGATCGGTTCATATCCTGTTTCAGGATTTGAAAACGAGGTGGACCAATGGAAGAAACGATCATCAATCAGGCGCGGCTGTGCGGAATCATGGATTCCGTGCCGAGCTTTTCGCACGAGAACCACGGGCGGCAGTTTTATCGCTTCGTGCTGGCCGTGGAACGGCTTTCCGGCACCGTGGACCGGCTGAACGTCCTGACGGACTGGGAGCTGCTTGACGCGGCGGACCTCTGTCCGGGCGAATGGGTCGCGGTCACGGGGCAGGTGCGCTCCTACAACGAGGTGACCCCGACGGGGCGGCATCTGCGGATCTCGGTCTACGCCGAGGATCTGGACGGGCTCTGCGAACGGGCGGACAACCGGATCGAGCTGACCGGGGTCCTCTGTAAGGACCCGGTCTACCGCCGGACGCCCCTGGGTCGGGAGATCTGCGACGTGATGCTGGCGGTGAACCGGCCCTATCACCGGACCGACTACGTCCCCTGCATCTTCTGGGGCCGGACCGCCCGGACCGTGGCCCTCTGCAGCGTGGGCGACCGCCTCCATCTGACCGGGCGGCTCCAGAGCCGGGAGTACGTCAAGACCCTTGCCGACGGCACCACGACGCGGCGGACGGCCTTCGAGGTCTCGGCGATCACCGCCGAGACCGTGGAGACGCCGGCTTACGAGCCGGAGATGAGCGCGTTATAGATCACGTTCCGGGAGACGCCGGTCTCGGCGGCGACCTGCCTGGCCGCGTCCTTTTTGCTCATTCCGTCCGCGATCAGGCTGCGGGCGAGGTCGGCGGCAGCCTCCGGCGTGACCGTCTCGGCCCGCCGCTCGCTGCCCGCGACGATCAGCACGAACTCGCCCCGGGGCTCGGCTTCGGCGTAGTGCGCCGCGGCTCCGTGGAGCGTCGTGCGCAGGATCTCCTCGTGGAGCTTGGTCAGCTCCCGGCAGAGGCTGATCTTTCGCTCCGGGCCGAAGGCGGCTTCCAGCTCCGCGAGGGTCTCCCGCAGTCGGTGCGGCGCCTCATAGAAGATCATCGTCCGCTCCTCCGCCGCCAGCCGCTCCAGGCGCTGGCGGCGCTCCTTTTTCTGCGGCGGGAGAAAGCCCTCGAAGGCGAAGCGGGCCGTGGACAGGCCGGAGACGCTCAGGGCCGTGATGGCAGCGCAGGGGCCGGGGATGGCGCAGACCGGGACGCCATGTTCGGCGCAGAGCCGGACCAGTCCCTCGCCGGGGTCGGAGATCGCGGGGCTGCCTGCGTCCGTGACCAGGGCGCAGCTCTCCCCCGCCTGCAGACGGGCCAGGATCTTCGGCCCGCTCTGGGCCTGGTTGTGCTCGTGGTAGCTGACCAGGGGCTTTTTGATTTCCAGATGATTGAGCAGCCTGACCGAGACGCGGGTGTCCTCGGCGGCAATGAAATCCACGGCGCTCAGCGTCTCGGCGGCACGGGCGGAGACGTCGCCCAGGTTGCCGATCGGCGTGGGGACTAAGTAGAGGATTCCGGGCATGATTCGTTCCTTTCCTGGAGATGATAGATCCTGCGGTAGTCGGCGCTCGGCGCGCCGTCCGCTTCGTATAACACGCAATCCGGCTCCACGGCAAGGCCGGGCCTTCCGCCGAGCACGGCGCGGATCAGGACCAGAGACGGCTGCTTATCGGCCCGGTGCCGGACCAGACGCAGGCGCTTGGGCTCAAGACCTGCGGCGCGGAGGGCGGTCAGAACGTCCGTCAGCCGCTCCGGGCGGTGGACCAGGTCGAGGCTGCCGCCGGTCTGAAGCAGCCAGCGGGCCGCGGTCACGGCGTCCGTCAGCGTGCAGCAGACCTCGGTCCGGGCGATGGCGGCGGCAGGGTTTTCCGGGGCCGCTCCGGCGGATACCGGGTCGTAGGGCGGGTTGCAGACCACGTGGCGAAAGCCCCCGTGCGGCAGGGCGGTCCGGTGCGCGCGCAGATCGGCGCACAGGACGGTGAGCCGGTCGCCGAGGCCGTTTTCTGCGACGCTCCGGCGCATGGTCGCGCAGGACGCCTCCTGCAGCTCGACGGCGGTGACGCTCAGGCTCCGGTCCCGCGCCAGCAGGAGCAGGCCGACGGCCCCGGTTCCGGCGCAGAGGTCGCAGACCGCGGCTCCGGGCGGGATCCGTGCAAAATCCGCAAGCACCATTGCGTCGGTGCCGAGACGGAACGCGTCCTCGGACTGGTAGAATTTCAGGCTTCCGTGGAAGAATTCAGGGTGCATGGCATTCTCCTATAAAAAAGGATGGCTCCGTGGGAGCCATCCTTTTTTTGCGTACCTTACTCCGCGAGCTTGATCGCTTCGACAGGGCAGGCGGCGGCGCAGGAGCCGCACTCGACGCACTGTTCGGCGTCGATCACATACTGGGTCTCGCCCTCGGTGATGATGCCGAGCGGGCAGGTATCCGCACAGGTGCCGCACTTCAGGCAGGCGTCAGTGATCATGTAAGCCATGGTTTTTCCTCCTTACGGTTGGGGTTGTTTCTTGCTGCAAATTCATAATAACAGAATTTTAAAAAATTGCAATAGGAGAATCATGAACTTTTTGAAAATTAGCCTGGGCTAACGGTTTCCCGCTCCGTCTGCGCGGGCAGAATCATTCCGGTTTTTAGAATCGGAAGGGAGCGGATCTTCGTGCGAATCCTGGAACAGTTTGCGGTCCCGATGCGCGGGCCGCGGGACCCGGTGCTCTGCCGGGACGCGGAGCTGGAGGAGCTGGTTTTCGTCCTCTGCCGCAGGCAGAAAAACAGCCCGGCTCTGGTCGGGCCGCCGGGCGTGGGAAAAACGGCGATCGCGGAGGCGCTGGCGGAGCGGCTGCTCCGGGGCCGGGTGCCGGTCTGCCTGCGGGGCAAGCGGCTCTACAGTCTGAACATGGCGGCCCTGGTCGCGGGGACCAAGTACCGCGGAGAGTTTGAGGAGCGGGTCCGGGATCTGCTCAAGGAGACGGCCCAGGCAGGCGACGTGATCCTGTTCATCGACGAGCTGCACACCGTGATGGGCGCGGGCGGGGCCGAGGGCGCCATCGACGCGGCAAACATCCTCAAGCCCGCCCTGGGCCGGGGCGGCGTCCAGATCGTCGGTGCGACGACGGACGAGGAGTACCGCCGGCACGTGGAGAAGGACCCCGCCCTGGCGCGGCGGTTCCGCCGCATCGACGTGGCCCCGACGGACGCGGGCCAGACCCTGCGCATCCTGCAAAGCCTCTGCCCTGCCCTGGAGCGCCACCACGGGGTCCATATTCTCCCCGGCGCGCTGGACGCAGCGGTTCGGATGGCCCAGCGCTATCTGCCCGAGCGCAGTCTGCCGGATTCGGCTCTGGATCTGCTGGACGAGAGCGCGGCGGCGGTCAGTCTCGGAAGCGGGGCGGGGGTGGACCGGGAGGCCGTGGCGGCGACCGTCCGCAGACAGACCGGCATCCCGCTGGAGCGGCTGAAAACCGGAGACCGGGCCGCTCTGCTGGGGCTGGAGGAGGTTTTGAACCGGGCCGTTCTGGGGCAGGAGGCGGCGGTCCGCGCCGTTGCCGCAGCCGTGCGGCGGGGCCGGTCCGGGCTCTGCGCCGGGAACCGTCCGGCGGCTGCCATCCTGCTGACCGGGCCGACCGGCGTGGGCAAGACCGCCCTCTGCAAGGCCCTGGCCGGGGTCGTCTACGGCTCGGAGGACGCGATGATCCGGCTGGATATGTCGGAATACGCCCAGGAGCACACGGCGGCGCGGCTGATCGGCGCGCCCCCCGGCTACGTGGGCCACGGCGAAGGCGGAGAGCTGACCAGACGGGTCCGCGCGAAGCCCTACAGTCTGATCCTCTTTGACGAGTTGGAAAAGGCCCATCGGGACGTGCTGGCCCTGCTGCTTCAGATCCTGGAGGACGGCCGCCTCACCGACAGTCAGGGGCGGACGGCGGACTTCCGCAACGCCCTGATCGTCATGACGGCAAACGCGGGCGAGGATGGGCCGAAGGCGGCGGCAGGCTTCGCCCGGTCCGGACAGAGCGAACGCGACCGGCTGCGGGGCCGGTTCTCCCCGGAGCTGCTGGGCCGAATGGACGCCATCGTCCGCTTCCGGCCCCTTGACGCGGGCGTGCTGACGCGGATCGCCGCAAAGCAGCTCCGGCAGGTCCTGCTTCGCGCGGAGTCGGAGGGTCTGCGCGTGTCGGTCCGGGGCGAGCCGGCCGCCCGCCTCGGCGCAGCCTGCGCGGGCGACCCCGCCGGGGCGCGGGCGCTGCGGCACCGCATTCAGGACAGCGTGGAGACGCCGCTGGCGGAGCTTCTGCTGCGCGGGGTGAAGCGCTGCGAGCTGGACGGGACCGGAGCCGAGCTTGCCGTCCGCCGGAGCCCGGCCCACGGGCTTTTGAACGCCGGCTGCTGAAGGAGGCGCAGCCCTGCGGCGGCTGCGGGGCTTACAGCAGACCGTCCAGGATGGCGGCCCACTCGTCGTAGCTGTGGGCGCCGATCTCGGTGTCTCCGACGATCTCGCCGGTGGAATTGAAGAAGACGGTGGTGGGCACGTAGCCGGTCTGGAGGGCGTCAAACGCTTCGGTGTAGTGCAGGATCGGGTAGGTCACGCCGGTCTGGGCAAGGACGTCTTCCACGCCTTCCTCGGTGGCGTAGACGCCGATGAGCAGGACGCCCTTGTCCTTGTAGTCCTGATAGAGCCGTTCGAGCTCGGGCATCTCCGAGACGCAGGGGCCGCACCAGGGCTCGAAGAAGTTCACCATCACGACCCGATTGTCGGCAAAGGCGGTTTGATCCCAGGCGTTGCCGTCGCGGTCGGTGGTGGAGAAGACGAAGCCGGTCTGCTCCGGCGCAGCCTCGGCGGTGGTCTCCGCCGGGGCCGCCGTGGTTTCCGCAGAGGGAGCAGCCGAGGCGTCGTTGGCAGGGGCAGCCGTCGCGTCCGGCTTCTGCGCGTTGCTCCGGCAGCCGCTCACCAGCAGCGCCAGCACGAGGATCAGACAAAACAGCTTGAAAGAATGGTGCAGTTTCATGGGATGGACCTCCTTACATTTTCGCGGGTTCGGCTTTTATCACCTTGCCGGATTCTTCTCCCGTGTTTTTTCTATTCTATCATATATTTCCGGATCAGGCAAGCGTAATACGATCATTCAATCGCCGTTTTGCGCAATCAGGCAGGCTGCGTAGGGGACGGGTTCCCCGTCCCGGGGGTACGCTGGATCGGGTCGCAACGTGCGGGCCGGGAGACCCGGCCCCTACGGGGTGTTTGCGGATCGTAACGCCCTGCGTATGGGACTCCGTCTCCTATTGCCTTTTGCCTATTGCCTAACCACTAACCCCTAACTTCCGTTTTCAAAAGTCTGACATAAGTAATAATCTGTAAAATATACTTGACAAAAAGACGCACATGATGTATCATGAGGCCATAAGGGGCAGGCGCTCCGCCTGCCCGATCCTGAAAGGGAGGGAATGGATATGATATTCAAAGACGCATCGGAACAAAAATGGACACTGATAGCTATTGCTTTTTTGGTCGTGCTGATCGCCGTTTCGTATATCGTCGCGCGTGTCAGAAGAACGCAGCAGGCGAAGAACAAGGAGGACGAGCGGTATCAGCTCCTGAATGCAAAGGCGTCCCAGAAGGCATATTATACGATCCTGATCTGGGCGGCCCTGTATCTTTCTCTCTGCCTGATCCTGAACCGGCCCCTCATGGCGCACGGCCTGTGTTTGGCGACAGGTATTTTCCTGGCGGGTTCGGTGGACAAGTTTTATGGCGTAATATACGAGATCTCGCCGGATAAGCGGTTGGAGGAAGGGAAATTTCCTTGGAGCGATTTGGTTGCGGGACTGACATTCGGAATCAACGGGATCGTGAGAATGACAGAACTGGTTCAAGACGGAATGCTGACATACGTATTCATGTATTTTCTGTATGCAATTGCTTGGTTATCCACGCCGGCCGGCGTGCTCATCCGGCGCCGGATGGAAAATCGCAGGGAAACGGAGGACGGAACATGAAAAACCTTCGCCTGAAGGCGGCCAGGGCGGCGAAGGATCTGTCCCAGTCGGCCCTGGCGGATCTGGTGGGCGTATCCCGCCAGACCATCAACGCCATCGAAAAGGGAGACTATAACCCCACCATCCGCCTGTGCATCGCCATCTGCAAGGCTCTGGACAAGCGCCTGGACGAGCTGTTCTGGGAGGAGTAATAAACGCCTTCTGTCAGAGACAAAAAACGTCTTTGTTGGGAAAGCGTGCGTTAAGGTGTACCAAAGCATTGTATAGGCAACCGAAAAGCAGCAGTTCAGCCCGCAGCCCGCAGGGCTGTCTGCGCCCGGTGGGACGGCGGCCAGAGGTCTGGCCGCCCTACGCATGGATGGGCTCGGGGCCTTCGCCGCTGCGTTTCTCCGCAGCCGGGCGGGCCGTGGGACCCTGCCCCTACGGACCTGCGGATCGCTTGATTTCAGTTCTCCCGTCCTCATTCCTTCCTTCGCGAAGCATCTTCATTTCGCTTCATTCGCCCCGACAGGGGCGGCTTCATGAAAAAAATGCTTCATTTGTCAGATCGACAAATGAAGCATTTTTCCTGGTGACCCGTACGGGACTCGAACCCATGTTACCGCCGTGAAAGGGCGGTGTCTTAAACCACTTGACCAACGGGCCTGGTAGCGGCAATCTGACTCGAACAGATGACAACACGGGTATGAACCGGGTGCTCTACCAACTGAGCTATGCCGCCATATTCCGTCCGCCGACAAACGACGGCTGAACAGCATGAAGATTATACCGAAACCGGAATCGTTTGTCAAGTATTTTTTTCAGAGTTTGAAAAAAGAGTTTCTGCGCCGGGGGGTAGGGACTAGGGACTAGGGATCAGGGACTAAGGTTTATAGGCAGCAGGCAATAGGCAATAGGAGACGGGGAACTGGAGCCGTAGGGCGGCCAGACTCTGGCCGCCGTCCCACCGGGTGGCAGACAGCGCGGCGGCCTGGGGTCAGGCCGCCCTACGGCTCCTGTTGCCGAAACCCGATTGCCTTGTCGAAACGACCCCTCATCCGCCTCGCTTCGCTCGGCACCTTCCCCCCAAGGGGGGAAGGCTCTGTCGGAGCCCTAGCAAGCTGGCCGCACCCGCCCGGCGCGGAGGCCGGGCGGGTGCGGTCGGTTCGGTTACTTTCCGGTGGGAATGAAGGGGCGGATCGCGGCGGCGACGCCGGAGATCGGCATGGTCTGGAGCACGATCCGGCCGGGGCCGGTGATGACGGTGTTGAAGAAACCCTCGCCGCCGAAGAACTTGTTCTTCAGGCCGGGAACCGTCTGGATGTCCATGGAGCAGGTGGCGTCCATCATGGCAAGGTAGCCGGTATCGACGATCATCTGCTGACCGGGCGCAAGATCGTATTCGATGGCGGCGCCGTCGATTTCCAGGAAGGCGATGCCGCTGCCGGACAGGCGCTGCATGATGAAGCCCTCGCCGCCGAAGAAGCCCGCGCCGAGCTTTTTCTGGAAGTGGACGGAGAGCTCAACGCTCCGCTCAGAGGCCAGGAAGGCCGCCTTCTGCGCGATCACGTCGCGGCCCGGGGTGATCTGGACCGCCCGGATGGAGCCAGGGAAGCTGGAGGCAAAGGCGATCATGCCGGGGCCGCCCTGGGCGGTATAGATGTTCTGGAAAATCGCTTCGCCGCTGAACATTCTGCCAAAGGCCTTGCCCAGACCGCCCGCAGCGGTCTCCATCTTCATATTGGGAGACATCCAGGACATCGAGCCGCGCTCGGTGATCATGGATTCGCCGGGCGCAAGGTTACAGGTAACGACGGGAAGATCGTTTCCGAGGATCGTGTATTGCATCGTTTTCATCCTTCTTTCTCATATAGATGCGGCGAACAAGGGCCGCGGGCTTTCACCCTCTTATAATTATACTACAGCCGCTGAAAAATGTAAAGGCGGAATTCACAATTCTGCCGGTAAGGTAAGCAGGGACTAGGGATCAGGGATTAGGGAATAGGGATCAGGGATTAGGAGCCGTAGGGGCGCGTATCCACGCGCCCGGTTCCGCGAAGCGGAACAAATCGCCCGCAAGGGCGATGCTGCCCGTGTGAATTACACAATCCCGTATCGTCATTTGCCTCCGGCAAATTGCATTCGTTCCGAATGCCGGACAAGCTTGTCCCTACGGCAGAGAATGACCGTTTTCGGTTTTTTCGGTGGGGCTCTGTTGTCGATCCGTGCGGGCGCGTGGATACTCGCCCCTACGAGGCTGGCGGTCGTCGGCGGGCGCGTGGATACGCGCCCCTACGAGGCGCTGCGTTTCGGAACGTTGGCGCAGCCAATTTCAATCCTCCCTCTCAATTCTCCCTTTTCAATTCTCAATTCAGCGGCTGGGATTGGGGCTGAACTGTTACCTGCGCCCCTTCCGCCGACTTTCTCCCCCGAAACACTTGCAAGGCCGGGAAAACTGTGGTAAAATAGAGTTTCAAACAAGGACGAGGAGGGACCCGCCGTGCGGTTTGCAAAGGCCTACGTGGAGATCACGAACGTGTGCAACCTCTCCTGCTCCTTCTGCCCGAAGACGAAACGGGCGCCGGGGTTTCTCACTGCGGCGGACTTTGAGACGATCGCCCGGCGGCTCTCCGGCTGGACGGAGTACCTCTACTTTCACCTGATGGGCGAGCCGCTGCTCCACCCGGAGCTGGAGACCTTCCTGCGGATCGCCGGAGATCTCGGCTTCCGCGTGATCCTGACCACGAACGCCGTCCTGCTGCCCCAGGCCGGGCCGACCCTGCTGAACGCGCCCACCCTGCACAAGGTCAATCTCTCGCTGCAGTCCTTCGAGGGAAACGGCGGCAGAGAGGCGGAAAATTATGTAAACCAGTGCGCTGAGTTCGCGGCGCAGGCCGCCGCGCGCGGGGTTCTGATCAACCTCCGGCTCTGGAATCTGGACGGCGCGGACACGAAGGGCCGGAACCGCGAAAACGGGCAGATCCTGGAGGCTCTGGCCCGGCGCTTCCCGCAGCCCTGGACGCCCAGCCGGGGCGGGTCGCGTCTTGCCCCCGGCGTCTATCTGAACTGGGGCGAGACCTTCCGCTGGCCGGATCTGAACGAGCAGGCAATCAGCGCCAGCCATTTCTGCTACGGTCTGCGCGACCAGCTCGGCGTGCTCTGCGACGGGACCGTAGTCCCCTGCTGTCTGGATCACGAGGGGGACGTCCCGCTCGGAAATCTGCTGCGGGAGGACCTGCAAACGATTCTGGACCGTCCCCGCACGCAGGCCGTGATTGAGGGCTTCCGGCGCGGTGAGGCCGTGGAGCCGCTTTGTCAGCGCTGCGGATACGCGACCCGCTTCCGCGCCTGACGCCTGAATCATTTTATAAGGAGCGATTGCCATGATAACGCGTATGAATGCCGCTTTGAAGCGGATGCAGCAGCTTGCGCGAGACGGCTGCAGGATCATGGACGAGGACAAGGTGGATGCGCTGCTGCCGCGTCGGGACCGAAACGCCCACAAGGGCAATTTCGGACGGGTCCTGATCCTGGCCGGAAGCGTCGGCTACACCGGCGCGCCCTGTCTGGCGGCGGAGGCCGCTCTGCGCACGGGCGCGGGGCTGATCTTCGTCGGCGTGCCGGAGGCCGTCTACCCCATCGTCGCCCAGAAGCTGGACGAGCCGATGGTCTTTCCCCTCCCCTGCGACGAGGCCGGGCGGCTGAACACCCGGGCCGTTCCGGAGATCGTCCGGCGGCTGGAGGGCTGCGACGCCTGTCTGATCGGGCCGGGTCTCGGTCGGAGCGAAGCCATTCTGGACGCCGTCTCCGCCGTTCTGACCCACGCCAAATGCCCCGTGATCCTGGACGCGGACGGCATAAACTGTCTGGAGGGGCATATAGATGTTCTGGGACAGGCAGGCTGTCCGGTCATTCTGACGCCTCACGACGGCGAGTTCCGGCGGCTCGGCGGGGATCCCGCGCCGGAGGTCCGCTACGAAAGCGCGAAGGCGCTTGCGGAGCGCTGGGGCGTGACCCTGCTGCTCAAGGGCCACCGGACGCTGACCCTCGGCGGCGGGAAGGTCTGGCTGAATCCGAACGGCAACCCCGGCATGGCCACCGGCGGAAGCGGGGACGTGCTGGCGGGGATCATCCTCTCCCTCCTCGGTCAGGGGCTTGCGCCGCTGGACGCAGCCGCTGCCGGGGCGTGGCTCCACGGCGCGGTCGGTGATTTCTGCGCCGAGGCCTGGGGCGAATACGGGATGACGCCGACGGACATGATCGCCTGTCTGCCCGAATTTCTGAAATAGGACGTGATCTCAGTGCGGCGGATGCTTGCCGTACTGCCGATGCTGCTTTGCCTGCTGTGCGCCTGCGGCGGCAAGGAAAAAACCGTTCAGGCGACGATGGACTTCCGCACCGGTCTGCTTGCAGCGGGCGGCTGCGGCTTTCATCTGGAGGCGGCGGAGGATCTGGACGGGCTGGTCTGGGAATTCGCTCTGGACTGCGCCTGCGGGACCGACGGGACCGCCGCGCTGACCGTGACCGCGCCGGAGGGCGTGGCAGGGATCACCGCCCGGATGGAGGGCGGGACCGGGAAGCTGTGCTTTGACGGCACGGCGGCGGCCTTCGGTCTGGCGGAGGATGCCCGACTGGCTCCGCTTGCGGTCCCCGCGACCCTGGTTCGCGCCTGGACCGAGGGCTATATCGCCTCGTCCGGCCCGGACGGGAACGAAACGCTTGCCGTCTATGAGCTGGGCTGGGACGAGGACTGCATGAAGGTCTTCACCTGGTTCGGCCCGGACGGCACGCCGACGCGCGCGGAGCTCTCCCTGGGCGGAGAGGTGCTTTGCAAAACAGAAATCACCGGCTTCCGCACGGAGGCCGGATACGGAGGAAGCAATGAAACTGCTGAGGAGAACCTGGGCTGACGTCTCACTGGACAATCTGGCCCACAACTACGGGCTTCTGCGCGGGATGGTGCCCGCCGACTGCCGCTTTCTGGGCGTGGTCAAGGCCGACGCCTACGGTCACGGCGCCCTTCCGATCAGCCGCAGGCTGTCGGAGCTCGGCGCGGACTATCTGGCGGTCTCCAACATGGAGGAGGCCGTCCAGCTCCGGCGCGGCGGCATCCGCCAGCCGATCCTGATCCTGGGCTACACCCCGCCGTTTTACGCCGAGGACCTGGTGGACATGGGCATCCGGCAGGAGATCCACTCGCTGGAATACGCCGGGCAGCTCAACGAGGCCTTGCGGGGTACGGCCAAGCGGCTCAAGGCCCATCTCAAGCTGGACACCGGCATGTCCCGGCTGGGCTTCTTCGCCTATGACAACGGGCAGACCGCGGACGAGCTGCGCACCGCTGCCCGGATGGAGCATATCTATCCGGAGGGCGTTTTCACGCACTTCCCGGTCGCCGATTCCTGCGACCCGGACGACGCGGCCTTCACCCGCCTGCAATTCGACCGCTTTCTGCAGATGATCTCAGCCCTGGAGGGCATGGGCGTCCGCTTTGAGCTGCGCCACTGCTGCAACTCCGGCGCGACCCTGCTCCATCCGGAGTACGCCCTGGATATGATCCGGCCAGGCATCGCCACCTACGGTCTGGCCCCCAGCCCGGAGATGGAGGGGCGGTTCGATCTGCGCCCGCTGATGAGTCTCAAGACCACGGTCTCTCAGATCCGGGACTTTGCGCCGGGCGTCTCGGTCAGCTACGGGCGCACCTACGTCACGCCCGGACCCAGGCGGATCGCCGTCCTCTCCATCGGCTATGCCGACGGGCTCTCCCGCTCCCTTTCCAACCGCGCCTGCTTCCTGCTGCGCGGAAAGCGGGTCCCGGTGGTGGGGCGGATCTGCATGGATATGTGCATGGCGGACGTGACCGGGGTCCCGGACGCCGCCGTGGGCGACACCGTGACGGTCTTCGGCTCCGACGGCGGCGCGGAGGCCCCGCTGAGCGAGATGGCGGAGCAGCTCAACACGATCACCTACGAGATCCTCTGCGATATCAACAAGCGCATCCCGCGCATCTATCTGGACGGCGACCAGCGGCTGGATATTTTACAGTACATCGTCTGAAAAACTGACGTTTTTCGACGCGCGCGCATAGCATGGCACGGAAGTATAAATCCCCGTTCCCCGTGGAAGAATAGGGGCAGGATTTACGCGGAGTGTGATGCAGTATGGACAACGTCAGACGCGGAGATATTTTCTACGCCGATCTCAGCCCGGTGGTCGGCAGCGAGCAGGGCGGGACCCGTCCGGTCCTGATCGTGCAGAACGACACCGGCAACCGGCATTCCCCCACCGTGATCGCCGCGGCGATCACAAGCCAGCTCGGCAAGGCAAGGCTGCCCACCCACATCACGGTGACGGGGCCGGAAACCGGGCTGCCAAAGGCCTCGGTCATCCTGCTGGAGCAGGTTCGGACGCTTGACAAGCGCCGCCTGCGCGAGCACATGGGCCGGCTGACGGACGACCAGATGCGCCGCGTGGACGACGCGCTGGAGGTCAGCTTCGGCCTGAAATAAGCATGAAGCACGCTCCCCTCCGCATAGAATGTGCGGAAGGGAGCGTGGTTTGATTTGGAGCAAACGATTTGGTACCGGGGCAAGGCCGCCGGAGCGGTTCGGATGGAGGAAGACGGGCTGTATTGGAAGCTGGAGGCCAGGCTGAACGCCGGGACCGGAGAGATCCTGCGCCTCTACGGGGTCACGGGCCTGGAGTCCGAGCCGTTCGGGGTCTTCGTGCCGGGGGCGGCAGGCTTCTGCCTGCACCGGCGGCTCTCGCGCCGGGCCGTACCGGCTCCGCCGGAGCGCTGGACTGCGGGCGGGGCCGAGGGCGCGTTCCGGCCCTGGGTCGGAACGGTCGAGGGCGAGGAGATCCGCTTTGCCCTGCTCGCCCCGGCGGACGAGGCGGAGCCGGACGGCGCGGCGCAGGCAGCGGAGGCACGTCAGCTTCTGGCCCTCCCGGCGGACTGCCCGCCCCTGCCGCTGGCGGAGTACGCCGCTGCAATGGAGCCGCGGGAGCTTGGCGGGACGAAATGGCTGGTCCTGCCTCTGCGGGACGGAGCGGTGGAATGGGCGGAGGCGGAGCAGCCGGAAGCGCCGGAGGAGAACGAAAGGCAGTCAGCGGAAAATCTGCCAGCCGGGCCGCCGTGCGTTGAAATTGAGAATTGAAAACGGAAAATTTGGTCAATCGTCACCAGTCAACAGGCGATAGAAAAAACCTCCCCTGATAAGGGGAGGAGGAGCGTCCCGCAGGAACGCGGAGGAGGGGTAAGGTCGGACGAATGCCTTGTTTTCGATAGCGCGCTCGTCGGCAGCTTACCCCTCCACCAGCTTCGCCGGTCCCCCTCCCCTTGTCAGGGGAGGTTTTGGATGGGTGCCGAAAGGTCGATCACCAGCTCGACCGGGCAGTGGTCGGAGCCGAAGATCTCCTGGTGGATTTTGGTTTCCCGGATCCGGTCGCGGAGGCGGTCGGAGACGACGAAGTAGTCGATGCGCCAGCCGACGTTCTTCTCGCGGGCGTGGAAGCGGTAGCTCCACCAGGAGTATTCCGCCGCGTCGGGATGCTGGAAGCGCCAGGTATCGGTGAACCCGGCGGCCAGGAGCTCGGAGAACTTGCCCCGCTCCTCATCGGAGAAGCCCGCGTTGCCGCGGTTGGTCTTCGGGTTTTTCAGGTCGATCTCCTCATGGGCGACGTTGAGGTCGCCGCAGTAGATCACGGGCTTGACCGCGTCAAGCTGCTTCATGTATTCGCGCAGGGCGTCCTCCCAGCGCATGCGGAAGTCGATCCGCTTGAGCCCGTCCTGTGCGTTCGGGGTGTAGCAGGTGAGCAGGTAAAAATTCTCGTATTCCAGGGTGATCAGACGGCCCTCGTGGTCGAGCTCCTCCACGCCGACGCCGCAGCGGACGGACAGGGGCTTGTGCTTCGTGAAGACCGCCGTGCCGGAATAGCCCTTTTTCTCCGCAGAGTACCAGAACTGCTCGTAGCCGGGCAGGTCCAGCGTGAGCTGACCCGGCTGCATTTTGGTCTCCTGCAGGCTGAAAAAGTCGGCGTCAAGGCTATGGAACTGATCCAGAAAGCCCTTCTCCACGCAGGCGCGAAGCCCGTTGACGTTCCAGGAAAGAAAGCGCATATCCGATTCCTCCGTCGATTCATACAGATTTTAGGTCAGTATAGCAGACTTTTCGGATAATCTCAAGAACTTCCGCGTTTTTTGTTGTAAAATCGTTCCGGTTGTGTTATACTGATTCCGTATGAAAAAAATAAAGGTCTTTTTTGCCGTCCTGGCCTGCAAGCTGGCCCGTACGGCGATCCGGCTGCTGGGCCGCGGAGGCACCGACTTCCCCGGCCGGCTGGCCCTGAAAATCTGCCCTGACCTGCTCGGAGAGCTGGCAAAGACCGTCACGACGGTGATCGTGACCGGTACCAACGGCAAGACGACGACCTCTCGCATGATCGAGCAGGCCTTCATCGACGCCGGAATCTCCTATTTTGCCAACAAAACCGGTGCAAACCTGATCAGCGGCATCACGGCGGAATTCGCCGTCCATTCCACCGCAGGCGGCAAGTGCCGCTTCCCCTATGCCGTCATCGAATCCGACGAGGCCGCCTTCAAGCAGGTGGGCCGTCTGGTCAATCCGAAGGCCGTGGTCGTCACCAACGTCTTCCGCGACCAGCTTGACCGCTACGGCGAGGTCACGCACACGCTGAACAACATCCGCATCGGCCTGCAGGGCTGCAAAAACGCGGTGGTCTGCCTGAACGCCGACGACTCGCTCTCGGCCTCTCTGGCGGACGAGCTGCCGAATCAGGTCCTGTTCTACGGCGTGAACGTGCCGATCTATAAGAGCCGGGTCGAGGAGGTCAGCGACGCGCCCTACTGCATCCGCTGCAAGAGCGAATACGTCTACGACTACGTGACCTACGGTCATCTGGGCGGCTACCGCTGCCCGAAGTGCGGCTACGCGCGGCCCAAGCCCGCGATCGCCGTGGAGGAGGTCCGGACCTCCGACACCGAGCACTCCGAGATCGTCATCTCCGCGAACGGGAAGCGGTATGAGACGAACGTCGCCCTGCCCGGCGGCTACAACATCTACAACGCGGTCTCCGCAATGGCGGCAGGTCAGGCGATGGGGCTGGACTTGGACGTCGTGAACAAGGCCCTGTCGCAGTTCGACTGCGGCTTCGGACGGATGGAAAAGTTCGACATCCAGGGCCACAGCCTGCGCATGATCCTGATCAAGAACCCCGCCGGGTGCAATCAGGTGCTGAACTTCCTCACCGCCTCCACCGAGCCCTTCCTGTTCGTGGCCTGTCTGAACGACCGGGCCTTCGACGGCAAGGACGTGAGCTGGATCTGGGACGTGGATTTTGAGCGTCTGACCGAGCTGGGCGACCTGCTGAGCGGCGTTTACGTCTCCGGCGTCCGCGCCGACGACATGGCGACCCGCTTCAAGTACGCGGGCGTTCCGGCGGAGAAGCTGCGCGTGATCAAGGACTACTCCGAGCTCTGCAAGGCGATCCTGGCGCAGGACCGTCCGGCCTTCATCATGCCGACCTACACCGCAATGCTCGATCTGCGCGCCACGATCAGCAAAAACTACGGCGTCAAGCAGTATTGGGAGAAATAGGAGGAGCTTATGGAACTGAAAATCTGCCACCTGTTTCCCGATATTCTGAATCTCTACGGCGACCGCGGGAACGTGGTCTGTATGCGCAGGCGCCTCGGCTGGCGCGGGATCGACGTCTCGGTCAGCGAGGTCTCGATCGGCACGGCCCTCAAGGCCTCCGACTACGACCTGTTCTTCATCGGCGGCGGTCAGGACTTTGAGCAGGAGGTCCTGCTGGAGGACCTCAAGGGCGGCAAGACCGCCGAGATCAAGGCCGCGATCGAGGACGGCAAGACCTTCCTGGCGATCTGCGGCGGCTATCAGATGCTCGGCGCGTACTACAAGACCTGGGACGGTCAGCAGTGCGATTTCACCGGCGCCCTCGATCTCTACACCGTGGGCCACAAGGACCGGATGATCGGCAACTATATGTTCACCTGCGAGGAGCTGGGCGGTCAGACCGTGGTGGGCTTCGAGAACCACTCCGGCAAGACCTATCTGGGCAGCGGCATCCGCCCGATCGGCAGGGTGCTGGCGGGATACGGCAACAACGGCGAGGACGGCATGGAGGGCGCAAGATACAAGAACGTGTTCTGCACCTACTCTCACGGCTGTCTGCTGCCGAAGAATCCGATCCTGGCGGATCATATCCTGAAAACCGCGCTGACGCGCAAGTACGGCTCTGCAGAGCTGGCCCCGCTGGACGACGCCGTTGAGACCGCCGCCCACAGCTATATGGAGCGGCGCTTAACCGCAAAATAAGAGAACAACGGCTGCAAGCCGTTGTTCCTCCGGAGGTTCTATGATTTCTTTGTTCAAGGTCCTGCTGCTCGGGATCATCGAGGGGATCACGGAGTGGCTGCCCGTGTCCAGCACGGGACATCTGCTGCTCTTTGACGAATTCATTCCCTTTGAGGCGTCCGCCGCGTTCAAGAAGCTGTTCTTCATCGTGATCCAGCTCGGCGCGATCATGGCCGTGGTGGTTCTGTTCTGGCATCGGCTCTGGCCCTTCCGGCGGCCGGGTACGAAGGGCGGCACGCCCGTCCGTGCGGACGTGATGACCATGTGGGGCAAGGTCGTCCTTGCCTGCGTGCCCGGCGGGGTCGCCACGGTCCTGCTGGACGACTACGTGGACGCCCATCTGCACACCCCGGTCGTGATCGCGGCGGCCCTGATCGTCTACGGTCTGGGCTTCCTGCTGATCGAGCGGGCGAACCAAGCCCGGAAGCCGCGGTATGAGACCGTGGCGGATATGCCCTGGTCCGTGGCCCTCGGCATCGGCCTGTTTCAGGTCCTTTCGCTGATCCCCGGCACCTCGAGATCCGGCTCCACGATCCTGGGCGGGCTGATCCTCGGCGTTTCCCGCGTGGCGGCGGCGGAGTTCACCTTCTTCCTGGCCGTCCCGGCGATGCTGGGCTACAGTCTGATCAAGCTGGTCAAGTTCGGTCTGCACTTTACGGCGGGCGAGCTGGGTCTTCTGCTCTTCGGCATGGCCGTTGCGTTCTCGGTCTCGCTGGCCTGTATCCGCTTCCTGATGAACTACGTGAAGCGGCACGATTTCCGCGTGTTCGGCTGGTACCGCATCGCCCTCGGCGCACTGGTCCTGCTCTGGTTTCTTGTGATCAAATAAATTGATATATGGTCAAACACACACCAACGATTGAAAAGAGGTATTTCCCATGAGTGAATGCAATCACGACTGCGCATCGTGCAGCGCAAGCTGCGACTCCCGCACGACTGAAAGCCTGCTGGCCCCGCTGAATCCCAGCGCGAAGGTCAAGAAGGTCTATGCGGTCGTCTCCGGCAAGGGCGGCGTCGGCAAGTCCACCGTCACCTCCATGCTGGCGGTCGCGGCCCAGAAGCGCGGCCTCCGCGCGGCCATCCTGGACGCCGACATCACCGGCCCGTCCATCCCCAAGGCCTTCCATCTGGATCACTGCGAGGCGATGGAGAACGTGGGTCTGCTGCCCGCCGTCACCGAGAGCGGGATCCAGGTCATGTCCGTCAACCTCCTGCTGGAAAACGACACCGATCCGGTCCTCTGGCGCGGACCGATCCTGGCCGGAGCGGTCAAGCAGTTCTGGACCGACGTGATCTGGGAGGACGTGGACTATATGTTCGTCGATATGCCTCCCGGAACGGGCGACGTCCCGCTGACGGTCTTCCAGAGCCTGCCGATCGACGGCATCATTCTGGTCACGAGCCCCCAGGATCTGGTCTCCATGGTCGTCGCCAAGGCCGTGCGCATGGCGAAGATGATGAATCTGCCCATCGTGGGCATCGTGGAGAACTACGCCTGGCTCTCCTGCCCGGACTGCGGCAAAAAGATCGAGGTCTTCGGCAAGAGCCACGTGGAGGAGCTGGCGAAGGAGTACAGCCTTGCCGTACTGGCCCACCTGCCCCTCGACCACAACGTCGCGGAGATGATGGACAACGGTCAGGCCGACCGCGTGGACACCGCCGCCCTGGACTCCGCCATCGACCTGCTGCTCGCGCAGAACGAGGAATAAGGCAAGGCGCAGTTTCAGACTGCGGTAGGAATGCTTGATTCCTGATTACAGATTTAAGGGGCTGTGAAGAAAAGGAGTAGAAAACACTCCATTTCTTCACAGCCCCTCATTTAGCTGTTAAATGATCAAAAGAAACAGATGGCTCCCAGGCTCAAAAAGGGCTTGGGAGCCGTCTGTTTTTCCGGGACTATTTTCTCAGTCCATTCGGCTTGAGGCGGGGTTTTGGCTTCAGATTTCCAGGCGGAGCGTCTTTTCCTCGCCCGAGAGGCGGTAGGTGACGACGACGGTCTGGGTCTTGCCCGGCGCGCCGGGCTCCACCGAACGGATCTCGGCGCGCTGGAGGTCGCAGAGGGCGGAGAAGAGCCTGCGCTTCTTTTCGTCGTAGGCGCCGAAATCGTCGCTGCCGAACAGGACGGAGCCGAACAGGGCGTTGACGACGGCGAGCGTGTGCTTCTGCTCGGCGGTCAGGGTCGTGTTCTCCTCGCGCAGCAGGAAGACGTCCGGGTCGTTGCGGAAGGCACGTCCGTCGAGCTGGCGGCGGAAGACCGTATTGCGCTGGGTGTGCATCGTGGAGGGGCGCTCGTTGTGGAAGGCCCGCATGAAGAGCTTATCGTCGAAGTCCAGGCTCATGTCCGGGCCGATCCGGCAGTATTCCACCTTGCCGAAGGCAGAGGCCAGCGGAACGCCGCAGCCGAGGATCTCCGCGTCGCCGCAGACCTCGCGCAGGAAGTCCATCGCTTCGGCCATGATCTCGCCGCGGGTCTTGTCGGGCCGGGCGGTCATGCAGGCCGCGTAGAGGAAGTCCAGCTTGAACAGGGTGACGCCCATATCCTTATAGTGCTGTACGCTCCGGCGGATATAGTCGCGGACGTCGTCGTTGCAGGGGTCCAGGGCCAGGCCGCCGGACCAGTTCGCGCCGGTGAAGACGGGCTTGCTGCCCTTGTACTGGAACCATTCGGGATGGTCGCGGAAGAGGGCGGAGTTTTTCTCTGCCACGAAGGGAGCCAGCCAGATCCCGGCCTGATAGCCCTCGGCTCTGATTCTCTCGATGATCGGGGCGACGCCGTTCGGGAACTTTTTCTCGTCCACGTCCAGCCAGTCGCCGACGAAGCGCTCAAAGCCGTCGTCGATCTGGAAGATGTCGGGCTTCCGGGGCAGGGTCCGCATGCCCTCGAGGTCGCGGAGGATCTGCGCCTCGGAGATGTTCTGGTAGCAGTTGTACCAGCTCGTGTAGCCGACCTTCGGGCTGGCGGGCATCGGGCGGACGCCCATCGCGTGGAACCAGTCGTCGAAGACCTCGTTCTCGCCGCCCTCGCAGAAGATCAGATCCAGGCCGGTATAGACCTCGCCCGGCTGCAGAACGCGGCCTGCGCAGTCCTTTTTGAAGGTGACGGTGCTGTCGGCTGAGTTCAGCACGATGCGGGTGAAGCCGGTCTGCTCGGCCACGGAGGCGAAGAGATGATAGAGCTGACCGCGCCGGACGTAGGCGTAGGTATAGCCCTTCTTGCAGCCCGCGCGGAGATCCCGGCGGTAGACGGGGTCGGCAAAATAGCCGTCGCCGTACTGCGAGAAGCCGAATTTCCGGTCAAGCACCTTCGGAACGAACTGCATGGCCTTGTCAAACTGCCTGCGGCTGCGCTCGGGGCTGTAGGTCCAGCTCTGGTAGCCGTTGAGGAAGAAGACGTCCCGGTCGGAGAAGTCGAAGTGAAACACCGCGCAGACGGTCTCCAGCTCCACGGGCTCGTCCGTGGGATTGCTGAGGGTCACGGTGTAGCGTCCGTCCTTCCAGTATTCCTCCCGCCGGACGCCGACGGGAAGGACGGTGAGAAGCTCCAGATCCATGGCTTACTTCGTTCCCTTCTTGTTCTCGATGGTGTTCATGACCTTCTTCTCGTTGTAGAGCCCCAGGATCACGGCGCCCAGGGTGCAGAAGCTCACGGCCACGATTGCAACGATCCGCAGGCCCAGGGCGGAGGCGGTGATCTCGTTGGAGTTGGCGCTCTGGGTGGTGCCGATGATGGCCAGGGAGGTGAAGACCAGCATGGCCAGGGCCTGGCCCCACTTCATGGCGAAGGTGCGGGCCGCGAAGAACATGCCCTCCCGGTTCTCGCCGGTTTCGATGCCGTCGGCCTCGGCCACGTCAGCCACGATGGCCTGGGGGATGATGCCCAGCAGGGCCATGGGGAAGGCGGCGATGACGCAGATGGCCACGCCGAAGATCATACCGGGCAGGGGCAGCACGCCGATCAGGGCGGTAATCAGATAGGCCAGGGCCAGACCCAGGAAGCCGAAGATGACCATCTTCTTCTTGCCGTGGCGGCGGACGAAGCCGTTGACGAAGGGATAGAAGCAGGCGGAGAGCACGGTCATGCCGCCCATGAAGACCATGGTCATGCCCTCATCCAGCTCCATGGAGACCTTGACGAAGAAGGGCAGGCCGGTCTGGAACAGGGTCAGGCCAACCCAATACATGATGTCGGAGGCGACGAAGACCCGGAACTCCCGGTTGCGGAAGGTGGCGGTCAGGGACTTGAAGACGGAGGAATTGGAGGGCTTGGTGTCCACAAATTCCTTTTCCTTCAGCAGGAAGGTGGGCAGCAGCATGCAGATGCAGGCGATGACCGACAGCACGATGAAGCAGATCCGATAGCTCCAGTTGAAGCCCACGGCCCCGCGCAGCATGCCCGCGAAGACGAAGGGAGTGTAGGCCAGCATGGTGCCGGCGAAGAAGGTCAGGGAGATGGCGGTGGAGATGAACATGCGGTCGTCCTGGGTCTTGCCGAACTCGGAGATCAGGGCGGTGTAGGGGGTGCAGTACATGGTCATGAACAGATAGAACAGCACCACGAACACGGAGATCCAGACGATATTCAGGCCGCTGATGGCCTCCACGGGGGCGCAGAACAGGAGCACGGTTACCACAGACAGCGGAATGGCAGCCTTCTGCATGAAGGGGATGCGGCGGCCGCGCTTGTTGTTGCTGCGGTCGGAGAGATTGGCAATCAGCGGGTCGGTGACGGCGTCAAAGACTCGGCTCAGGGCGGTGATCAGGCCCAGGATGGTCAGGAATCCCAGGATCACCAGACCGGGCTGGATAAACTGGATGGCTCCGGCCTTAATATCGCCCTGGGTGGGCAGATAGAAGGTGACGAACCAGGCCCCGATTATGCCGCTGAGAATGGACCAGCCAAGCTGTCCGATCGCAAAGATGATCATTTGCTTCTTGCTCAGGCGTTTCATTGGATTTCTTCGCTCCTTTTCATAAATAAGCACTTGACAAAAGGCTCCCTGAATGATAGCCTAAAATCAGTACTTATACTATATTAGAAGTTGTGGAAAATGTCAACAAAAATCACAGGAGGCAACTGCCATGTTAGAAAAATCCCGAGAAATTTTCGGCAATCTGATGCCGGATAAGATCGTCCGGAAAGCGGAGAAGACCAAGCGGAAGTTTGCGAAGAAGTACGGCGACGACAGCGGGAAGGACTACCGCTTCGCGCTGACCGAAAACGCCGTCCTCGCCCCCCTCGGCACGAAGGTCCTGACGCTCGGAGAAGGCGCGGAGTTTTCCGACAAAACGATCTTCATCGGGAACATCCGCATGGGCTTCGGTCACTACCGCATCTCGATGGCGATGGCCTCCTGCGCGAAGGCCCTGGGCTACGAGCCGGTCTGGCTGGATCTCAATTCCTTTGAGGGCACGATCTGCACCGGCATCATCAGCGGCCAGAACAAGCTCTACTCGATGGGCTCCCGCCTGAGCCAGAAATCCAAGCTGTTCAACAAGCTCTACTGGGAGCCGCTGAACTCCGAGGGCTTCCGCAAGCTCAGCTACAACGCCAACGACCAGGCCAGCGCCGAGCTGATGGCGAATCTGCTGAAGAATCTGCCCAAGGACAAGCCCTACGTGGCGACCCACGTCTGGCCCGCCCAGGCCGCGATCCACGCGGGCTTCACCAGGGTCGTCAACGCGATCCCCGACAACTGGCCGATGGCCCTGCATCTGGCCGAGGGCAGCGTCCACACGATCCAGACCGAATCCGCGTGGCTGGGCTACAAGGCTCTGCGCGGGATGGACAAGACCCGCTCGCTCAAGCCGATGCCCAAGGGCGATATCGTCTACACCGGTCACTATATCGACCACGAGCTGGTCGTGAACCTCCCCGAGGACACCGCCCTGCGCCTGGACCGCGTGCAGAACGGCAAGGCCAAGCGTTATCTGCTCACCGTGGGCGGCGCGGGCGCCCAGCAGGCCCTGTTTGCCGACGTGATCCGCGCCCTTCTGCCCGACATCCGCGCGGGCAAGGCCGTCCTGTTCGTGAACGTGGGCGACCACAGGAACGTCTGGGACAATCTGGCGAAGGCCGTGCCGGAGCTGGCGAGCGCGAAGCTCTTCCTGAACGACTACGCCGCCGCGAGCGCCTACGCCGAGTCTGCGCGCACCGGCGAGGCCGAGGGCATCGTGGGCTTCTGCCACGACGATATTTTTGCGGCGGTCTACGTGACGAACCTGCTGATGCGCTCCAGCGACGTGCTGGTGACCAAGCCCTCCGAGCTGGCCTTCTATCCGATCCCCAAGCTGTTCATCCAGCACGTGGGCGGACATGAGATCTGGGGCGCGATCCACTCCGCCGAGATGGGCGACGGCACCTATGAGGTCGCCCCGGGCCGCGAGACCACGGATATGCTCCGTCTGCTCCAGTCCGAGCCGGAGATTCTGGAGCGGATGAACAATCGCATCCTCGAAAACTGCAAGGCCGGGCTATACAACGGCGCCTACGAGGTCATCAAGCTGGCAGAGAGGAAATAATGTCTACCGAGCTTGAATGGAAATACGCCGTGCCAAATCCGGCCGTGCTGGCGGAGCTGCCCGCCTGGGAGGGCTTTGCGGGTCTGTTCGACGGCCCGCCGAAGCAGTATCACATGCAGACCGTCTATCTGGACACTGACGACCGCCGGCTGGCGGCGGCGAATATCACCCTCCGCCGCCGGATGGAGAATCAGACCTCGGTGGTCTGCTGCAAGGCCCCGCTCCCCGGCGCGGACCCTGCATCCGGTAAGCTGCGCGGCGAATGGGAGCTTGCGGCGGACGACGTTGCCGCCGCCCTGCCCGTCCTGGTCGAACGCGGCGCGCCCGAGGCGATCCTGGAGGCCGCTGCCGCCGGTCTTGCGCCGGTCTGCGCCGCGGACTTTCTCCGCACCGCCCGCCCCCTCCGCCTGCCGGACGGCACGACCGCAGAGCTGGCCCTGGACAGCGGCAGTTTGCTTGGACAGATCAAGCTCCTGCCCTTCTGCGAGGTGGAGCTGGAGCTGAAATCCGGCGATCCCGAAGCCTGCCGCGCCCTGATCGAAGCCCTGGCCGCCGCCCGCGGTCTGCGGGTCCAGCCCCTGAGCAAATACGCCCGCGCCAAGCGTCTGCCGTAAGCCCGGCGAGGCCGCCAAACGCCCTCCGCACCCTTCCCGGTGCGGAGGGCGTTTTTCAGGGAGCAGGGATCAGGGGCCAGGGATTAGGGACTAGGGATCAGGGACTAGGGGCCAGGGAATAGGGGTTATCTATACCCTGATCCCTATTCCCTGATCCCTAATCCCTAAAGAACTCTTTTCCGCTTCCGCTCAAAAAATACTTGTACTTTTCATAGATATGCTGTATAATAGCTTGAAGTCTCTGAACCCAGAAGTGAGAAGCCCATGAAAAAGAGCAGACAATATCTGACCCGCCTGCTGCCGGCCTACGCCTGGCTCCCGGCGCTGAGCGTGATCGGGATGAATTTTCTGGTCTATTATATTCCAAAGCTGCTGGAAACCCACCGCAGCCTGCATCTGGTCTCCACGGCCCTGGACGACGCGCTGCCGCGCGTGCCGTTCTTCGCCGTCATCTACGTTCTGGCCTACGCCCAGTGGGCCGTCGGCCTCCTTGCCATCTGCCGGGAGAGCCGGGCGCACTGCTTCCGCGTGACGTCGGGCGTGCTGATCTCCGAGGCTCTGGTTCTGCTGGTCTTTCTGGTCTATCCCACCACGCTGCGCCGTCCGCCGGTGGAGGTCCGGGACCTGCCCACCGCCGTTCTGGACTGGGTCTACCGCTCGGACACGCCGACGAACCTCTTCCCTTCCCTGCACTGTATGCAGAGCTGGCTCTGCTTCCGCGGCGCGGTCGGGATGCGCCGGACGCCTCGCTGGTATCCCTGGGCGCAGCTCATCTTCGCGCTGCTGGTCTTTGCCTCCGTGATTCTGACCAAGCAGCATATCTGGCCCGACATCCTGGGCGGCATTGCCTTCGGCGAGCTGGGCCAGCTTCTCGGACGGCGAATCCGCGCGGAGCGCCTGTTCGGCAGACTTGAAGCAACTTCAAAGGAGTAATCCATGCAAAACGAAGCTGTTCCTTCACGGCCCGGAAAAAAGAAGCATCTGCTTTGGAATATCGTTTTCATCGGGATCGCAGTTCTGACCGTATGGGTCGTGGCCTCGAACGCCAAGGGCTTCTCGCTGGAAAACTTCCGCGCCTATCTGAGCGGAAACAACCCCTGGTGGCTGTCCGCCGCCTTTGGGAGCATGCTGGCATACGTTCTGCTCAACGCGCTGATGATCCGGCTCCTGCTCCGGGATTTCGGCTATCACAGAAATCTCTGGGACTGCACGACCTACACCGCCGCCGACCTCTACTTTTCCGCCATCACCCCCTCCTCCACGGGCGGGCAACCGATGGAGGCCTGGTATATGATGCAGGACGGCGTCCCCGGCGTGATCTGCACCGTTGTCCTGCTGACCTACCTGCTGCTCTACACGGTCTCCATCGTCCTGATCGGTCTGGTCTGTCTGATCCTGTATCCGAACTCCTTCCTGGCCTTCGGCAGCTTTGGGCGGATCCTGATCATCATCGGCGCTGCCATCCAGCTTGGGCTGTCCCTGCTCTACGCGGTGCTCCTTTGGAATGAGCAGCTTCTGTTCCGCATCTGCGACTGGTTTTTGCGGCTTTTGAAAAAGCTGCATCTGCTGCGGCACCCCGACCAGAAGCGCGAAAAGCTCCGCCGCTCGATGGAGCGCTACAGCCAGGCCACCCACCTGCTGGCCGGCAGACGCCGTCTGCTCGTCAAGGCCCTGCTGCTCAATCTCTTTCACCGCGCCGCACAGATCCTGGTGACGGTCTTCTGCTTCCTGGCCGGCGGCGGTTCGCTGGCGATGGCGCCGAAGATGTTCGCTATGCAGAGCAACGTCGTTCTGGGCGCCTGCTGCGTCCCGATCCCCGGGGCGATGGGCGTTACGGATTATCTGATGATCGACGGCTTCTCCTCCTTCCTGAACGAGACGCAGTCCGCCAATCTGGAGCTCCTGTCCCGCACCACGTCCTTCTATATCTGCATCCTGCTCTGCGGTCTGATCGTGATCGTCAAGGCGCTGATCGTCCGCTTCCGGGATCGGCGGCAGTCCTGACCGATCCCCAAATCATCATACAGAAAGAAGCGGGCCCTGCCCGCGGTGCTGCACTATGAAACACGAATCTCTGCATCTGAATGAGAATCTGAAGCAATACCGGGAGGAGATCGCCGCCGCCCGGAAATGCGAGAATATCAACGACCCGATCGACACCTACGTGATCGATTTCCTGGCGATGGGCTTCACCAAGCTCTTCGTGAAGCTGGGGATCGTGCCCAATGCCGTGACGATCCTTTCCATGCTCTCCGGCGTGGCCGGGGCCGTGCTGATCGCCCGGGACAATCTGCCGATGACGCTCGGCGGGATCGCCCTCGTGATCCTCTCCGCCATCTTTGATGCCAGCGACGGTCAGGTTGCCCGGAAGACCAGGCATTTCAGCCGGATCGGACGGATGCTCGACGGCATGAGCGACGCCACGGTCTATTTCAGTCTCTATCTCGTGACCGCGCTCCGGGCGAGCTGCCGGCCCGCTTTCGGCGTCAGCCCCTCGGTCTGGACGGGCCTGATGCTGGCCCTGGGCCTGCTGACCTTTGTGTTCTACGTGATCCAGAGCCAGCTCCCCGACTACTTCAAAAACCTGCACATGTACATGATCGACAACGCGCACGGCTCGGAGCTCAGCCGGGCAAAGCACATCCTGGCCGAACGCGACCGGGCGAAGAAGGGCTCCTTCGAGCGCTTCTCCCTCTCCTGCTACGCCGCCTATACCCGGACCCAGGAGCGCCGCGCCCCCGTCACCCAGCGGATGCTGGACCGGATCGAGGTCGAGGGCA
This sequence comes from uncultured Eubacteriales bacterium, assembly GCA_900315595.1. Classification (GTDB taxonomy): domain Bacteria; phylum Bacillota; class Clostridia; order Oscillospirales; family Oscillospiraceae; genus JAFRPC01. Next base: position 26,595 of record OMZQ01000019.1, read on the forward strand.
AGTCCGACGCCATGACCGACGCCTTCTACCAAACCAGCCGCAAGCTCGTGATGGCAACCAATCTGATGACCTTCAATCTGCGGACCATCGTGCTGTTCATCTGCCTGCTGCTGCGGGTCGAGCCCATCGTCTTCGCCTTCTGCCTTCTGGTTCTGGAGCCGCTCCGGATCTATCTGCTCCGGCGGTATGAGCGCCTGGCCGCCCGCCTGCTGGCGGAACTGCCGGCGGGAGAAGCCGAACGCGAGGCCGCTTACGTCTGATGCGAAGCGTGAGCGTGCTTGCCATGGGCAAGCTCAAGGAAAAATTCTACCTCGACGCCGTGCGGGAGTATGAAAAGCGTCTGTCCGGCTATTGCCGCTTCAGCCTGACCGAGCTGCCGGAGCACCGTCTGCCCGACAACCCGTCGCAGGCTCAGATCGACGAGGGGCTTCGCCGGGAGGCGGAGCTGATTCTCGCCCGCATCCCGAAGGGAGCCTGGTTCTGCGTCCTGACCCCGGAGGGGGAAAAGCTCTCCTCCGAGGCGCTGGCAAGGACGATCGACGACGTCAGCCTGCGCAAGACCTCCCAGCTCTGCTTCCTGCTCGGCTCGTCGTTCGGGATCGACCCAACCGTCAAGGCCAGGGCGGATCTCCGCCTCTCCTTCTCCGACATGACCTTCCCCCACCATCTGGCCCGCGTGATGCTGCTGGAGCAGCTCTACCGCGCGGAAAACATCCTGGCGGGAACCAGATACCATAAGTAAAGCTCCGGCTGCCGCCGGAGCTTTCTTCTTTGGTGTTCGGGCGGGTTTCCCCTTCGCGGCTCAGCCCACCGTGCCCGTCACGGTCAGCACCGCCTCGCCGGGGACGGTCTCCCAGTCGCCGGTTTCCGTGCTCTGGGAGAAGGTCGCGGCAGGGACCGTGATCTGCCCGGCGACCGTGGCGAAGGCGCCGGTGGTCTGGTCATAGGTGTAGCCCGTCTTCACCGCCAGGGGCTCGCCGTTGAGAGTGACGGTCAGATCGCGGAGAATCGGATCGAAGGTGTCGGTCACGACCACTGCCGCGTCCGCCCCGGCGGGCAGATTGCCCTCGTTCTGGATCAGGAAGGTGTAGGTCAGGCTGCCGTTCTCCGCCACGACCGCGGGAGACAGGCTCTTGGTGATCCGCAGGTTGGCCTGCGCTTCGACCGTGACCGTCGCCTGCGCCGTCAGCGGGGTGCCGATGCCGCTGCCGGTCAGGGTGACGGCGTTGGTGATCTCGCAGCCCTCCGCAAGCGGGGCAGCGTCAGTCGTCGCGGCCTCGTAGAGGATGACCGCATTGCCGCCCGCCGGAACGCTCAGACCGGAGATGACCAGCGGCGCGCCCGACGCGGTCGGGTCGGCCTGCCGGGTCCCGTTGATGAACCAGACGGCGGAGTCCGGGGTGTAGCTGAGCGGATAGACCGTCTGCCCGCCCGCGGCGTAGGCGCCGAGGTCGTCGGTCAGGGTCAGGTCCGTATAGGCCGTCGCGCCGCAGTTCACGATCGTGATCACGTAGGTCACGGTGTCGGTCGGCGCGTAGGTGTCCACGACGGCGGTTTTGGTCAGCGTCAGCGGAGAGAGCATCTGCCCCGTGACCACGTTGGAGGCCACGGACCGTCCGTTGTAGGACAGGTGCGCCTGATTGGTGAAGCTCGCCATTGAAATACCTCCTTTTCGCACGGGCCTTCCCCGTGCCCTCCATTCTATGCGCCGGGCGCGAAAATGGGAAAAGAAGGTCGAGCCGCCCGACGCAACCCCGCGTAGGGGCGCGTATCCACGCGCCCGCCGACGACTGCCAGCCCCGCGTAGGGGCGCGTATCCACGCGCCCGCCGACGCAGCGCCTCGTAGGGGCGCGTATCTACGCGCCAGCACGGATCGACAACAGAGCCCCGCCGAAAAAAACCGAAAACGGTCATTCTCTGCCGTAGGGACAAGCATCGCTTGTCCGGCATTCGGAACGAATGCAATTTGCCGGAGGCAAATCCCGATCGACACGCGGCATGATTGCCCTGCGGGCAATTGTTTGCTTCGCAAACGCGGACGAGCGATGCTCGTCCCTACGGATTCTCGGAACGAATGCAATTTGCCGGAGGCAAATGACGATACGGGATCGCGTTATTCAAACGGGCAACATCGCCCTTGCGGGCGATTTGTTCCGCTTCGCGGAACCGGGCGCGTGGATACGCGCCCCTACGCGGAACGGTTGCGAGCGGGCGAAAAACGCGCAAAAAAAATCCGCAAAGCCCATTGACTTTACGGTTTGCACATGATATAATAACGCTCCGGTCTGCGTAATCGCAGATTCCGCAGACTTCACCTTTACCGTACACAGTATAGCACAGCCCGGCCGCGATTGCAAGTGATTTTTTCACAAAAATACCAACTGCGCCGGGCGTATCATTATCCAATCCCACCATACCATTCAGAAAGGCAGTGATGTTACCACCATGGCATTGGTTAAGGACGAGTATTTCGGCAAGACCCTCCGAAAGAGCTTTGCCAAGTACCAGGAAATTCTCGAAATGCCCAACCTGCTCAAGATCCAGAAGGATTCCTACAACTGGTTCCTGGAGGAAGGACTGCACGAGGTCTTCCGCGACACGGACGCCATCACCGACTACACCGGCAATCTGGAGCTTTCCTTCCTGGATTACACCATGAACGACAAGCCCAAGTACACCGTGGAGGAATGCAAGGAGCGCGACGCCACCTACGCCCGGCCCATCAAGGTCCGCGTCCGGCTGCGCAACAAGGAGACCGGCGAGATCAAGGAGCAGGAGATCTTCATGGGCGACTTCCCCATGATGACCAACGGCGGCACCTTCGTCATCAACGGCGCGGAGCGCGTCATCGTCTCCCAGATCGTCCGCTCCCCCGGCATGTACTACGGCGACGAGGTGGACAAGGCCGACCAGCACACCTACACCGCCACCGTGATCCCCTATCGCGGCGCATGGCTGGAATACGAGGCGGACCCCTCGAACGTGTTCAGCGTCCGCATCGACAAGAACCGCAAGCTGCCCATCACCTGCCTGATCCGCGCCCTGGGCGTGGACACCAACCAGAAGATCCTCGATCTGTTCGGCGAGGACCCGCTGATCACCGCCACCCTGGAAAAGGACACCTGCCACAGCCCCGAGGACAGCCTGCTGGAGATCTACCGCAAGCTGCGTCCCGGCGAGCCCCCCACGGTGGACAACGCCAGATCCTATCTGGACGCCCTGCTCTTTGACGACCGCCGCTACGACGTCTCCAAGGTCGGCCGTTACAAGTTCAACAAGAAGATGGACCTCTGGTCCCGTCTGGCCGGCAACGAGCTGGCCGCCCCGATCGCCGATCCCATGACCGGCGAGATTCTCTTCGATGCCGGCCGCGTCCTGACCCGCGCCGAGGCCCACGAGGTCTCCGCCCACGGCGTCAACGAGGCCGTCCTGAAGCTGGCCAACGGCAAGGAGCTCAAGGTCTTCTCCAACGGCATGGTCGATATGTCCCGCTTCGTCTCCTTCGATCCCAAGACCGTCGGCATCAAGGAGAAGGTGGATTTCGCCACCCTCCGCACCATGCTCGACAAGGCCGCCGAGGAAAACTGGGACGAGGAGGAATGGAAGTTCGCCGTGGAGGATTACGCCGCCGACCTGCTGCCCAAGCACATCACGCCGAACGACATCCTTGCCTCCATCAACTATCTGATCTGCGTCTCCAACGGCGTCGGCACCACCGACGACATCGACCATCTGGGCAACCGCCGCCTGCGCTGCGTGGGCGAGCTGCTGCAGAATCAGTTCCGCGTGGGCTTCACCCGTCTTGAGCGCGTCATCCGCGAGCGCATGACCGTCCAGGATCTGGAGACCGTCACCCCGCAGAGCCTGATCAACATTCGCCCCGTGACTGCGGTCATCAAGGAGTTCTTCGGCTCCTCTCCCCTGTCGCAGTTCATGGACCAGAACAACCCCCTGGCCGAGCTGACCCACAAGCGCCGTCTCTCCGCGCTCGGCCCCGGCGGTCTGTCCCGCGAGCGCGCGTCCTTCGACGTCCGCGACGTTCACTATTCCCACTACGGCCGTATGTGCCCGATCGAGACCCCCGAAGGTCCGAACATCGGCCTGATCAACTACCTGGCCTGCTTTGCCAAGATCAACGAGTACGGCTTCGTCGAGGCCCCCTTCCGCAAGCTGGAAAAGGTCTATGACGAAAACGGCAAATACGTCGGCTCCCGTCTGACCGACGAGGTCCAGTACATGACCGCCGACGTGGAGGACGACTACCGCGTCGCCCAGGCCAACGAGCCCGTGGATGAAAACGGCTTCCTGGTCAACGCCCGCGTCACCTGCCGCCACCGCAACGAGATCATCGCCGTGGACCGCGAGCAGATCGACTTCATGGACGTCTCCCCGAAGATGATGGTCTCCGTGGCCACCGCCTTCATCCCCTTCCTGCAGAACGACGACGCCAACCGTGCCCTGATGGGCGCGAACATGCAGCGCCAGGCGGTCCCGCTGATGGTCACTGAGGCTCCCATCGTCGCAACCGGCGTGGAGCACAAGTGCGCCGTGGACTCCGAGGTCTGCCTGAAGGCCGAGGGAACGGGCGTTGTGACCCGCGTCTCCGCCGACTGGATCACGATCCGCTATGAGACCGGCGAGGTCCGCGACTACAAGCTGACCAAGTTTGCCCGCTCCAACCAGGGCACCTGCATCAACCAGCGGCCCATCGTCGAGGTGGGCGAGCAGGTGACCGACGGCCAGATCATTGCCGACGGTCCCGCCTGCTCCCAGGGCGAGATCTCCCTGGGCAAGAACGTCCTGATCGGCTTCATGACCTGGGAAGGCTACAACTACGAGGACGCCATCCTGCTCAACGAGCGTCTGGTCCGCGAGGACGTCTTCACCTCCATCCACATCGAGGAGTACGAGACCGAGGCCCGCGACACCAAGCTCGGCGCCGAGGAGATCACCCGCGACATCCCCAACGTCGGCGAGGACACCCTGAAGGACCTCGATGAGGACGGCATTATCCGCATCGGCGCGGAGGTCGTCTCCGGCGACTATCTGGTGGGCAAGGTCACCCCGAAGGGCGAGACCGAGCTGACCGCCGAGGAGCGTCTGCTCCGGGCCATCTTCGGTGAAAAGGCCCGCGAGGTCCGCGACTCCTCCCTGAAGGTCCCGCACGGCGAGAGCGGCATCATCGTGGACGTCAAGAAGTTCACCCGCGCCAACGGCGACGAGATGAGCCCCGGCGTCAACAAGGTCGTCCGCGTCTACATTGCGCAGAAGCGCAAGATCTCCGTCGGCGACAAGATGGCCGGCCGCCACGGCAACAAGGGCGTCGTTTCCCGCGTCCTGCCCGAGGAGGATATGCCCTTCCTGCCCGACGGCACGCCGCTTGACATCGTTCTGAACCCCCTGGGCGTCCCCTCCCGTATGAACATCGGTCAGGTCCTGGACGTCCACCTCGGCTACGCCGCAAAGACCCTGGGCTGGAAGGTCTCCACCCCGATCTTCGACGGCGCCAACGAGAAGGACATCCGCGAGACGCTCAAGCTCGCCGGTCTGCGCGAGGACGGCAAGTCCATCCTCTACGACGGCCGCACCGGCGAACAGTTTGACAACATCGTTACCGTCGGCTGGGTCTACTTCCTCAAGCTGCACCATCTGGTTGACGACAAGATCCACGCCCGCTCCACCGGCCCCTACTCCCTGGTCACCCAGCAGCCTCTGGGCGGCAAGGCCCAGTTCGGCGGCCAGCGCTTCGGCGAAATGGAAGTCTGGGCCCTGGAGGCCTACGGCGCGGCTTACACCCTGCAGGAGATCCTGACCGTCAAGTCCGACGACGTGACGGGCCGCGTCAAGACCTACGAGGCCATCGTGAAGGGCCACAACGTGCCCAAGCCCGGCGTGCCCGAATCCTTCAAGGTTCTGGTCAAGGAGCTGCAGTCCCTCTGCCTGGACATCAAGGTCCTGGACGAGAACGGCGACGAGATCGAGCTGCGTGACGAGGACGAGGATGAAGTCGTCTACACCGCCGACGATCCCGACTACGTCCACGAGGAAGAGTTCGTCACCAATCCCGACGAGGTGCTCGAATCCGGCTACAACTACGACGAGGAGCAGGATGAGGATACCTTCTCCACGTTCCTGCAGGAGGTCGTCGCCGAGTCCGAGGCGAAGGCTTCCCGGGATGAAGAAGAATAAGGAGGAGAGATACAATGGCTAATGCAACCTTTGACGCAATTAAAATCGGTATTGCCTCCCCTGAAATGATCCGCGAATGGTCTTACGGCGAGGTCCTCAAGCCCGAGACCATCAACTACCGCACCCTCAAGCCCGAGCGCGACGGTCTGTTCTGCGAAAAGATCTTCGGGCCGACGAAGGACTGGGAGTGCCACTGCGGAAAATATAAGAAGATCCGCTACAAGGGCAAGATCTGCGACCGCTGCGGCGTTGAGGTCACCAAGGCCAAGGTCCGCCGCGAGCGCATGGGCCATATCGAGCTGGCCGCGCCCTGCTCTCACATCTGGTACTTCAAGGGCATCCCCTCCCGCATGGGTCTGCTGCTGGACATCAGCCCCCGCCTGCTGGAAAAGGTCATCTACTTTGCCAACTACATCGTAGTCGATCCCGGCGACGCTCCCCTGACCCAGAACCAGGTCCTCAGCGAGAAGGAATACCGCGATCTGCGCGAGAAATACGAGGACGATTTTGACGCCCGCATGGGCGCCGAGGCCGTTCAGGCTCTGCTCGCAAAGGTCGATCTGGAGACCCTCTCCACCCAGCTCCGCGACGAGCTCAAGAACGCCAACGGCCAGAAGAAGCTGCGCATCATCAAGCGGCTCGAGGTCGTGGACGCCTTCCGTCTTTCCGGCAACAAGCCCGAATGGATGGTCATGAGCGTTCTGCCCGTCATCCCGCCCGAGCTGCGCCCGATGGTCCAGCTCGACGGCGGCCGCTTCGCCACCTCCGATCTCAACGATCTCTACCGCCGCGTCATCAACCGCAACAACCGCCTGAAGAAGCTGATGTCGATGGATGCGCCCGACATCATCATCCGCAACGAAAAGCGGATGCTCCAGGAGGCTGTGGACGCCCTGATCGACAACGGCCGCCGCGGCCGCGCCGTCACCGGCGCGAACAACCGTGCGCTCAAGTCCCTGTCCGATATGCTCAAGGGCAAGCAGGGCCGTTTCCGTCAGAACCTGCTCGGCAAGCGCGTGGACTATTCCGGCCGTTCCGTTATCGTGGTCGGCCCGGAGCTGAAGCTCTATCAGTGCGGCCTGCCCAAGGAGATGGCGATCGAGCTCTTCCGCCCCTTCGTCATGAAGAAGCTGGTCGAGGATAAGCTCGCCAACAACATCAAGTCCGCCAAGAAGATGATCGACAAGGGCGTCACCGAGGTCTGGGACGCGCTGGACGTCATCATCAAGGACCGTCCGGTCATGCTGAACCGCGCCCCGACCCTGCACCGTCTGGGCATCCAGGCCTTTGAGCCGGTCCTGGTCGAGGGCCGCGCGATCAAGCTGCATCCCCTTTGCTGCACCGCCTTCAACGCCGACTTTGACGGCGACCAGATGGCCGTTCACGTTCCCCTGTCCGCCGAGGCCCAGGCCGAGGCCAGAATGCTGATGCTCTCCGCCAACAACCTGCTCCGCCCGCAGGACGGCAAGCCCGTCACCGTGCCCACGCAGGATATGATCCTCGGCACCTACTACCTGACCTACAAGCGCTACCCGATCAACCACTATCCCTCCAACCACGCCGCGATGCAGTATATCTCCAGCGGCAAGCTGACGATGGACGATCCCGTCTTCGTCCGCAACAGCTGGGACGATCCCGCGTCCGAGGGCTTCCACCACTTCATCAAGACCACCGGCAACGGCATCCACAACGACGACGACCGCCCCGACGAGGCCGGCGACGCCTTTGAGACCCTGGCCGAGTGCGCCGCCGCTCTGGAAGCCGGCAAGCTCAGCCCCACCGATATCGTCTACGTCTACAACGCGTGGGATTCGGAGAAGGATATCAAGGAAGAGGATCACTACTTCATCAAGACCAACGCCGCGCTGGCGAAGGACGCCCTGGATCAGGGGACCCGCCCGCGTGAGATCCTCCACAGCTTCACCGGCGTCAACGAGGCCATGGTGGCCTATGACGAGCACGCCGTGGATATGCACGAGCCCATCCGCGTCTATCTGGAGCGCGAGATCGACGGCGTCATGCACCGCGGCATGATCGACGCGACGGTCGGCCGCCTGATCTTCAACGACCCCCTGCCCCAGGATCTCGGCTTCCGCGACCGGTCCGACGGCGATCTGCTGGCTCTGGAGATCCAGGAGAAGGTCGGCAAGAAGATGCTCGGCAAGATCATCGACCGCTGCATCCGCGTCCACGGCTTCACCATCGCCACCGAAATGCTCGACAAGGTCAAGGCTCTGGGCTACAAGTACTCCACCAAGGGCTCCATCACGGTCTCCATTGCCGATATGGCGATCCCCGAGCGGAAGTACGAGCTGATCCGCCAGGCGGAGCGCGAGGTCGTCAAGATCGACCGCCAGTATAAGCGCGGCTTCATCACGAACGACGAGCGCTACCGTCTGACCGTCAAGGAATGGGAGAACACCATCAAGCTGGTCACCGACGCCCTGCAGTCGAACCTCGACACCTTCAACCCCATCTTCATGATGGCAGACTCCGGCGCCCGCGGCTCCATGAACCAGATCCGTCAGCTTGCCGGTATGCGCGGTCTGATGGCCGATACCTCCGGCCGCACGATCGAAATCCCGATCAAGGCCAACTTCCGTGAAGGTCTGAGCGTTCTGGAATACTTCATCTCCTCCAGAGGCGCGCGCAAGGGCCTGACCGATACCGCTCTGCGTACCGCCGACTCCGGTTATCTGACCCGCCGTCTGGTTGACGTCTCCCAGGAGGTCATCATCCGCGAGGACGACTGCGGCACCACGAAGGGTTCCTGGAAGTCCGAGATCGTGGAGAAGGGCCAGACCATCGCCACCTTCGGCGAGCGGATCCACGGCCGCTTCCCGGTCAACGACGTGCTGGATCCCGTCACCGGCGAAGTCCTGCACTCCAAGGACGTCATGCTCCACGACACCGACGCCAAGAAGTTCCTGGCCCACGGCATCGACAAGGTCTACGTCCGCTCCGTCCTGGGCTGCCGCGCCCGCAGCGGCGTCTGCGCCCGCTGCTACGGCATGAACCTGGCGACCTCCAAGCTGGTCGATCCCGGCGAGGCCGTCGGCATCATCGCGGCCCAGTCCATCGGCGAGCCCGGCACCCAGCTTACCATGCGTACCTTCCACACCGGCGGCGTCGCGGGCGACGACATCACCCAGGGTCTTCCCAGAGTCGAGGAGCTCTTTGAGGCGCGCAAGCCCAAGAAGATGGCCACGATTTCCGAGATCACCGGCACCGTCAACGTGGACGACAGCCACCGCACCGCCCTCCGCTCCATCACCGTCACCGCCGAGGACGGCGAGGTCAAGGAGTATCAGATCCCCTACTCCGTCTCCCCGCGCGTCAAGACCGGCGACGTCGTCCAGAAGGGCGACCGCATCACCGACGGTCCGCTCTCCCCGCACGACGTGCTCCGCATCCGCGGCGAGGAGAAGGTCCAGGACTACCTGACCCAGGAGGTTCTGGCCGTCTACCGTCAGCAGGGCGTCGATATCAACGAAAAGCACATTGAGGTCATCATCCGCCAGATGATGCGCAAGGTCAAGGTCAACGACCCCGGCGACACCAACCTCCTCTCCGAGACCACGGTGGACGTGACCGAGTTCGAGTCCGAGAACGACCGCATCGAGGCCGAGAACCGCGCCATTCAGGCCCGGATCGACGCCGGCGAGACCGACGCGGAGCTCAAGAAGCCCGCCACCGCGACCCTGATGCTCATGGGCATCACGAAGGCGTCTCTGGCCACGGAGTCCTTCCTGTCCGCCGCCTCCTTCCAGGAGACCACCAAGGTCCTGACCGAGGCCGCCATCAAGGGCAAGGTGGACCGCCTGGTCGGTCTGAAGGAGAACGTCATCATCGGCAAGCTGATCCCCGCCGGCTCCGGTCTGCAGGTCTACCGCGACTACAATCTGACCGCGTGCCCCGAATCCCGCGTCACCGACGATATGATCGACCACGAGGCCATGTAAGCAAGCAAAACGGTGCAGTCTCCGGGCTGCACCGTTTTCCGCAAATTCCCGAAGGAGGAGGAACCATGCCCAACTTCACACGCAGGGCCATTCAGGAGACCTTCCTTTCCCTGCTCGACGAGCGGCCCCTGAGCAGCATCACGGTCAAGGATATTGTGGAAGCCTGCGGGATCAACCGCAACTCCTTCTACTACCACTACCGGGATCTGCCCGATCTGGTGGAGGAGATCCTGCGCCAGGAAGCCGAGCGCATCATCGGACGCGGCGGGGCCGTGACCTCGGTCACGGAGTGCTACGACACGGTGATCGACTTTGCCTCCCACCGCAGGCGCGCGATCATGCACATCTACCGCTCGGTCAGCCGCGACGTCTTTGAGCGCTATCTGATGGACGTCAGCGAGTATTTCATCCGGCAGTATCTCAGCTCTCTGCCGGACGAGGCGGAGATTCCCCCGGAAAGCCGCGAGATCCTGACGAACTATTACAGTTGTCTCTGCTTCGGCCTGGTTCTCCGCTGGCTCAGCGATGGGATGCCGGAGGACAAGGCGGCCTCCATCCGCCGTATCTTCGAGCTGGAGGAGAAAAACGCCGCCGAGCTCGCCCGTCTGATCGGCGCGGCGCTTCCGCCGGATAGACAAATCGCCCCGGATGTCTGAATTCCGGTCAAATCTGATCACGGTGTCTGAATTTCGGACACCGTGATCTTTTTATCCATTTCTTTTTTCCCGCCGCCGGCGTAGAATACGGGCAGAAACGCAAGGAGGTGTTCGTATGAAGCTGCGTTCCATTGTGCCGATGCGCACGGCGAAGATCGGTTATATCGTCGTATCCGTCTGCTTCCTGCTGGCGGGGATCTGGATGCTCTGCCGCCCGGACGCCGCCTTGGAGGCGCTGGATACCTTCTTCGGCGTCGCCCTGACCGTCTTCGGCGCAGTCAAGCTGATCGGCTATTTTTCAAGGGATCTCTACCGCCTGGCCTTCCAGTACGACCTGGAGTTCGGCCTGCTGATGGTGATCCTCGGAATCGTGATCCTGTTCCAGCCCGGGCTGACGATGAATCTGTTCTGCATCGCCTCCGGCATCTGCCTGATTCTGGAGGCCCTGTTCAAATGGCGGACCGCCGCCGAGGCCCGCGCCTTCGGACTGGAGACCTGGTGGATGACCGCCGCGCTCTCCGTTCTGTCCGGGGCAGCGGGCGTGCTGCTGATCGTCCGCTCCGGCGACGCGGCCCGGGCGCTGGTGCTTTTGATGGGCGCCGCCCTGATCGCAGACGCCGCGCTGAACCTCTGCGTGGCGCTGACGATGGTAAAAATCGTGAAAAACCAGCTCCTCGACCCCGAGGAGCGGAGGGAAAGGAGATTTGAACGCACATGAAATTTGCAAGAGGCGTCGTTCGCCTTCGCGTTCCGATTCTGGTCCTGACCGTGATCCTGCTGATCCCCGCCGTTCTGGGTATGGTCTCGACCCGCGTCAATTACGACATGCTGACCTACCTGCCCGGAGAGATCGACACCGTGGTCGGTCAGGATCAGCTCATGGAGGAGTTCCACAAGGGAGCCTTCTCCTTCCTGATCTTTGAGGATATGCCCGAAAAGCAGGTCGCCGCGCTCAAGCAGCAGGTGGAACGGATCGACCACGTGGACACCGTTCTCTGGTACGACTCGCTGGCGGACCTCTCCATCCCGATGGAGCTGCTGCCGAAGGACCTGTACCAGACCTTCAACACCGAGCATTCGACGATGATGGCCGTCTTCTTCGACAGCTCCACCTCCGCCGACGAGACGATGGAGGCCGTTGAGCAGATCCGCGCCGTCTGCGGGAAGCAGTGCTTCGTCTCCGGCATGACGGCCCTGGTCGTGGATCTGCGGAACCTCTGCGAACGGGAGGAGCCGATCTACGTCGGTCTGGCTGTTTTGATGGCCCTGATCGCCATGCTCCTTCTGCTGGACAACTATCTGATCCCCTTCGTCTTCCTGGCCTCCATCGGTGCGATGATCCTGATGAACCTGGGCACCAACTACTTCCTGGGCGAGATCTCCTACATCACGAAGGCCCTCTCCGCTGTGCTCCAGCTCGCCGTCACGATGGACTATTCCATCTTCCTCTGGCACGCCTATCAGGAGCAGCGCAGCCGCTGCAGCGACCGGCTGGAGGCGATGGCGCAGGCCATCCACAACACGCTGACCAGCGTGGTCGGCAGCTCCGTGACCACGATCGCCGGCTTCATCGCGCTCTGCTTCATGTCCTTCACGCTGGGCCGCGATCTGGGCCTTGTGATGGCGAAGGGCGTTCTGCTGGGCGTGATCGGCTGCGTGACCGTGCTGCCCGCGCTGATCCTGGTTCTGGATCGGCCCCTGCAGAAGCTCAGCCACAGACCGCTGATCCTCCGGACGGGGAAGCTGGCTGCGCGGCTCGTCCGGATCTTCCCGGTTTTTCTGATCCTCTTTGCGCTGATCGTCGTCCCGGCCTTCTACGGCTACACCAAGGCGAACGACGAGGTCTACTACGACCTGGGCAAATGCCTGCCGGAGGACATCAACTACGCGGTCTCCCGCAGCAAGCTCAGCGAGGAATTTGACGTTGCCTCGACCCACATGGTCCTGGTGGACGCCGACCTGCCCGCCAAGCAGGTTCGCGCCATGCTCGACGAGATGGAGCAGGTGGACGGCGTGAAATATGCCGTCGGTCTGGAATCCCTGATCGGAGACCGCATTCCCGCGGAGTTCATTCCGGAGCGGCTGACCAGCACCCTGCGCAGCGAGAATCTGGAGCTTTTGCTCATCAACAGCCGGTATCTGCCCGCCAGCGACGCCGTAAACGCCCAGATCGACGAGCTGAACGCGATTCTGAAGCGGTACGACCCCAGCGGCAAGCTGATCGGCGAGGCCCCCTGCATGAAGGACATGATCTCCATCTCGGGCCACGATTTCCAGGTCGTCACGGCGGTCTCTGTGGCGGCGATCTTCCTGATTATTCTCTTTGTGGAAAAGAGCCTGACCCTGCCGCTGATCCTGATCGCCGTGATCGAGGTGGGCATCTTCATCAACCTGGGTCTGCCGCACTATCTGGGCAGCTCGATGTCCTTCATCACCCCGATCTGCATCAGTACGATCCAGCTCGGCGCGACCGTGGACTACGCGATTTTGATGACGACCCGCTACAAGGCAGGGCGCATCGGCGGCAAGGACAGGAAGGCCGCCGTCACCACGGCGCTTGCCGCGTCCATCCCGTCCATTCTGGTTTCGGGCACGGGGCTGTTTGCCGCCACCTTCGGCGTCGCCCTCTACTCGGACATTGAGATCATCAGCTCCATGTGTATGCTGATGGCACGCGGGGCCGTGATCTCCATGCTGCTGGTCATTCTGATCCTGCCCGCCATGCTCCTGCTCTTTGATCGGGTCATCTGCAAGACGACCCTGGGCATGACGCGCGTTGAAAAACATTCTGCTGAAACGGAGGCTTTGAACCATGCTTAACCTGAATCGAAAGCTGCTCGCCCTTTTGCTCGTCTGCGCTCTGCTGACCGCCGTCGGCGTGAACGCCTTTGCGGCGGGAACCGCCGCGCGCAGCGAGACGACCCCCGCCGCGTCCGCCCCGGAGACTGCCGCAGCGGACGAGGCCGAGACCGGAAACGGGTCTGCCTGCAAGGATGAAACCGTCTACGTGCTGACCGCTGCGGACGGCACGGTCAGCCGCGTGATCGTCAGCGACTGGCTGAAAAACACCTCCGGCGCAGCCGTGCTGAACGACCGCTCCGAGCTGACGGACATCGAGAACGTGAAGGGCGACGAGACCTTCACCCAGACCGGCGCGGATACCGTCTGGCAGGCGAACGGCAGCGATATCTACTACCGCGGCACTGCAGACAAGGCTCTGCCCATCCGCATGGAGCTGACCTGCACCCTCGACGGCGCGCCGATCGCGCCGGAGGACCTCGCCGGCAAGTCCGGCCGCGTGAGCCTGCGCTATACCTATTACAACGACCTGACCGTTCCCGCCGAGGTTGACGGGAAGCAGACCGAGGTTCACGTTCCCTTTGCCGTTGTGACCGGCCTTCTGCTCGACACGGATCGCTTCACGAACGTTGCCGTCACAAACGGCAAGCTGATCAACGACGGGACCCGGACCGCTGTCGTCGGTCTGGTCCTGCCCGGTCTGGCGGAGGATCTGGCTCTGCCGGAATCCGACCTCACCCTGCCCGATTACGTGGAGATCACAGCCGACGTGACCGACTTTGCCCTCGGCATGACGCTGACCGCGGCGACGAACGAGCCCTTCACGAATCTGGACGCCGACAAGCTGACCGACCTCGACGGCCTCAGCGACGCCCTGGGCCAGATGCAGGAGGCCATGACAGCGCTCTGCGACGGCTCCGATCAGCTTCTGGACGGTCTGGAGACCCTGCTGGAGAAGTCCGGCGAGCTTCAGGACGGGGTCAAGGAGCTGGCAGACGGCGCGAAGTCGCTGAAGAGCGGGGCGGGCGATCTTGCCGACGGCGCAAAGCAGGTCTCGGGCGGCGCTTCGACCCTGTCCGCCGGGCTGAATACCCTCTCCGCCAACAGCAGCCAGCTTCGCGGCGGCGCAAAGCAGGTCTTTGACACCCTGCTCTCCACGGCGGCGGAGCAGATCAAGGCCTCCGGCCTGTCCGTGCCGACGCTGACCGTCTCCAACTACGCAAGCGTGCTGAACAAGCTGATCGCCTCTCTGGACAAGAACGCAGTCTATCAACAGGCGCTGAAAACGGTCACTGACGCCGTTGAGGCCCAGCGCGGAGCCGTCCGCCAGGCCGTGACCGAGGCCGTCCGCGCCGAGGTCCTTCCCAAGGTCGAGGCTGCCGTCCGCGACCAGGTCCAGACCCAGGTCGAGGCCGCCGTGCGCGACCAGGTGGCGGCGCAGGTCATCCCCGCCGCGACCAACGGCCAGATGACGAAGGAGCAATACGATCAGGCCCTTGCCGCCGGTTTGATCGACGAGGCAACGCAGGAGGCCATCGAGGCCGCCATTGACGCGCAGATGGCGACGGACGCCGTTCAGGCGCAGGTCGCCGCAGCCGTTGAGGCGCAAATGCAGTCCGAGGCCGTTCAGTCCAAGCTTGCTTCTGCGCTGGAGGCCCAGATGGCGGAGCCGACCGTTCAGGCCATCATTGACCAAAACACCGAGGAACAGGTTCAGAAGCTCATTGCCGAGCATATGGCCTCCGACGAGGTGCAGGCAAAGCTCGCCGCTGCCAGCGACGGCGCGAAGCAGCTCATCTCCCTCAAGGCCTCTCTGGACAGCTACAACGCCTTCTATCTGGGGCTGAACAGCTACACCGCCGGCGTGGACCGGGCTGCCGCCGGGGCCGCAACGCTCAAGGCCGGGGCAGCGACCCTCTCCGGCGGAGCGTCTCAGCTCAAAGCCGGGTCGAAGGAGCTCTACAGCGGCGCAAAGACCCTGCGCGACGCGGTCCCCGCTCTGACGGACGGCGTGGAGCAGCTCCGCGACGGCGCGAAGGCTCTGTCCGAGGGCCTGCACCAGTTTGACGAGGAGGCCGTGGAGCAGCTCGCAGAGGCGCTGGACGGCGATCTGAACGGCCTGCTGGCCCGCGCCCGCGCGATTGTCGGGGCCGCGAAAGCCTACGCCTCCTACTCCGGTCTGGCAGACGGCATGAGCGGCGCGGTGCGCTTTGTCTACCGCACCGAGGAGATCGGGAACGAATAAAGGATCCCAAGCAAAAAGGAATGGCCCGAGGGCCATTCCTTTTTGCTTGGTTTTGCTTTCTGCTTACTTGTTCTTCAGCAGGACCTCGGCGGCGTCGCCGTAGTTG
>OMZQ01000006.1 GCA_900315595.1 uncultured Eubacteriales bacterium
TATTCTTGCAGTTGGCAGACCGCATCATAATTGTAACAGGAGTTCTTTCTTATCGCCATAGGCTTTTTTGAACCACTCGCTTAGCGAGTGGTTTTACGCCACAAAAAGCGGCAGCCTCAGATCGAGGCTGCCGTGTGTTAATTTGATCAAATAAACAGCCATGCCCCAAATTCGGTACATAGTGTATGCTACAATTATCCCGCCGATAAAGAGAGGAAAGAAGAATTGTGTTCATTTGGATAATATCTATCCGAACTTACTTGAATACGACTTTTGCAAAAGAGATTCATGTTTTTCAGGAGGAACAAAACCCGTGAAAATCCACTATTTTCAGAGATACCACAGGGGCGAAGACGTCGCAACCGCTAATACGATGCTTCTATTGTCAAGGTTATATTTACATTCACCAAATTTGTTCTTTCAATTTATGAAAGAACAGTTTTTCGGCGATGTCGCTTTTGACCCGGAATTGGTTTTTGCCCTTCAGGAGCGTGGTATTGCAAGCGTACCTGACGCGATCATCTCGCAGCCAAGCTTTAAGCTGGTTATTGAAACAAAGAAGACAGACTGGTTTTATCAGGATCAGTTAATCAGGCATCTTTCTTCCTTTAAAAACGAAGAATACAAAGTACTCATTACGCTCTCCTCAAAGCTCATGCAACAAAAGAAAAAAGTGAATATCGATAAGGCGATCGCAGATTTCAACGCAGAGCATCGCACGACAATCATACACGTTAATACGACGTTTGAACATCTGGCGCAGGGAGTGCAAGACGTTTTGTCAGACCACGACTATGCAATGCAGGATGTCTTGGACGATTATTTGGAGTATTGCTATCATGACGGCCTCATTGTTGTTTCTGATGCTTGGCGAAGGATGAGAATGCAGCTTGCCGGTACCACTTTCGATTTTAACGTTAGGGAAAATCTCTACTATGACAATATTGATCGTGGATTTAGTCAACACAGCTATTTAGCTCTTTACAAACAGAAAAGCATTCGAGCGATAGGAAAAATCAGCGCGATCATCACAGCGGTATTAGAAGATGGTGTCCTTCGGTATGACGTTGAGCAAGGTGAACTAACAGAAGAAAGGAAAGAGAAGATAGACAAAGCCCGCAAAGACGGGACTAATTATGGTTATTCACTTGACGCGACTAGATACTTCTTTGTGGATAAGTTTTACGAAACAGATTTTGCTAAAGCTTCGAAAGGAGCGGCAAGAGGAACGCACTATTTCGACTTGACAAAAGAACTGCAAGTTGATTCCTTGCCGGAAACAGAAATAATAGCAAAAATGCTGAAAGAAACAAGCTGGACATAGGCAGTGTTACGTTGGGGAGAACAGCTTTGAACCAAATCCAGCACATGGTATTTGCTGCAATCATATAGGCGAACGCTGCAGCCCCGGGAACGAGGCTGCAGCATTTTTGTTATTCGTCTGCAGCTAACTCGTGCAAACCAATCGCCCGCTCCCAGGAGTATTCGGGATTTTCGGATTTCTTCTTCAAATATCGTTCACGATAATCGACCATTGAAAAGCCGTGATTGGCGCTAGAAGGATCGTAAATATCTTCTTCCATCCACGGCTCATCTTCCCAGCCGCATTCGACGCAGGTATTATAATGATTCCGAGTTTCCAGCGTTCTGTGGCCGCAGATCGGACAGCGGTGCATGAAGAGCCGGAGCGGCAGCATAAAAACGTCGGAATCGCTGCAGGGCGTGTTTTTGAGCAAACTACGAAGAATCTCCTGCTTATATAACTGTTTCGCGTAGATATGACCGTAAGCATACGTGCCCTTCTTCAGCAGAAGGATGCTTTCGCCGTCTTCCTCTGTTTCGGACAGGAACGCTTCCACGGCTGACTTGGCGGCAGTGGCGTCCGCGCCGAAAAAGGTCTGATAGAACACATGTCTACCACTGAAGTCTTCGCGGTTCTTCGGGTCGGACAAATCATAAAGCTCCGTCCCTTCCGGATAATCATTGATAATCGCAAGCCGCTTCCGGTCCTTAGTCGTCCGCAGATTGGGCGTGATCACCACGGGAAACGCTTGTTCCAGTTCTTCAGGACCGTAATTGCCGATTCCGTAATACCATGCCATACCGTCAGCCTCCTTTTTGACGCCGTTTTTGATCCTCATTTGACGCGGCAGCCCCGGAAACGAAGCTGACGCGTATTGATATTATCCGGTTGTTTCTACAATAGAGTTCAGCTTCATTTCCGTGCAGAACCGGTGCAGGGCGAAATCCTCCGCCAACCGATAGGCTTCCTCAGATACCCAGTTGCTGGTATGATTATTAGGCTCCCGCTCACGGTCCCACAGCAGGAAGAAAAACATACTCCAATAGCTTCGGGCGCTGACAATGAGATCATGGGAAAACGGGCTGTCTCCCACCCGATGCCTAACGTCCGCGGCAACCGCACGGCAGTACCGATCCATGAGATCATCATAAAAATCTGTAATGTTTCCGGTTCTTCGCAGGTAATATTCACATCGGCGATAAACCGACTGCTTTATCCGCGGCCATATTTCGTCATCGCAGTTGTCCCGCTGATAGCCGTCGATCCCCATCAGTTCATGGGCAAAGGCCTTCCGCTCTTTCCGGTACCTCCGTTCTTTCACATGTTGAAATCTCAGACTTCTTCCGGTAAACCGCCCATGTGCCAGGCGCCCCGGCGCTTGTCTGTGTAGATGCCGAGCTGGGAGTCCCGGAGATTGTGGAGCACGCGGCTGAGGGCCTTGCGCTCGATTACGACCTCATAGGGCTCGTCCGCAAGATAGCTGATAATCTCCTGCTGCCTGAGGGGGTGCTCTGCACCGGAATGCTGCAGCAGGATCAGATACACGAACAGAGGCACCAGGCTCTTCCGGCTGTTGGCATTTTTCGGCCGGCTGAGCGCGTCCAGCTCCTCCTCGCTCATCCGTTCCAGCCGGTCGTAGTGCTGCCGCACCGCATGATCCACGTATTCAAACTTTTTGCACCAGCGAAGCAAGGCCAGCGCGGAGGCCAGCGCCTTTGCTTCGTTGTTCAGGATAAAATCCGGAGCTTTCAGGGTCAGCAGCTTCCAATACCGCATCGCATGAAAAATGGTACGGTACGCAAAGGGGTGGTCGCCCAGCCGCTTTCCGGCCTCCGCGATCCTGCCCTCCATGTAACGGTTAAAGTAATCTTCCTCCTCTCCGGTCACCGTTTCTCCGGCATAGTCCCGCAGATAATCCGCCGACCACTGATCCATATCTCCGCCGGCACCGACCCGTTTGCAGATCTCCCGCACGTCCTCAATGGTCTCCAACTTCTCCCGGATCTCATAGATCCGTTCAAAATCGAACGCCGCATCGGAGTCAAAGCTGGTGAGATAGGTGTTGCAGACCTCCTTTTGTTTTTCTGACAGGGCATCATAACCGCCTTCGCCCATATTGCCATCCTGATCACACCGCTCTGCGATCTTCTCGATGGCGGAACGCAGCTGATCGAACTCCTGCAGCACGGAGAAGCAGTCGCCGGGCAGCTCCCAGCTCATCACGCAGCGCAGGCTGGCCCTGTCGCCGTGTTCTTCGGTGAAAAATGATGGCATATACAAAACACCATCCGCATCTGTTCGCTCAAACATCTTCTCAATCAGATCTTCCGGGGTCAGGTCCTCCCACGCGCTAAGCTTTTTGTTCATACGCACCCCTTTCATCAAATAAAGAAACAATTATCCTCCCTCAAAACCAAGCGTGCGTCTATCCTATCACATCGTTTTTGATTTTCAACTAAAAAACGGCCCTTTTCGTCCGGTTTTGAAAATATTTTTTGCGATCGGCATCCGCATTCGTATTATAACATCCGTTTCGTTTATAAGCGATAAATATTCCATCCCAAGCATACATGCCTCTATGTACCGAATCCGCCACATTCCGCGCGCTATACTCGAAACAGCTTTAGCCCTGCGGCTCTTGCGCAAATGCCGGATGATCAATGAAAGCAGCAGCGTTCCGGCTGGCGGTCGGCAAAAAACAAAGAAGAAAGTGAGCGTCTGCCCGGGCGCTCCCATCTCAAGGGAGGAAAGATCAACTATGCCAATCGAAATCAAGGGACTCGTCTGCCCGCAATGCGGGGGGACGGATGTGGAGATGCTGAACGAAGGACGGGGCCTGTGCCGGATGTGCGGCGCGCAGTTTGCAGTACACAAATACAGCCCCGCGACAGCTGTCAATACAGAAGAACCGGAGGTAAATACATACCGAATCTTGCCGGAACACAGCAAAGCAGACTTTCTGCGAAAGGTCTGGATCGGGCTGAATGAAGCGGATGCGCCGGCGGAACTGTTTGCATGTGACTTCGGCGAGATCGCAGAGGTCGAATACAACGCTGTCATGCAGACCGCCGACGTGGAGGGCAGCTACACCGTAAGCATCGGCTATGACAGGCAGGAGCAATACCTCGATACGGAAACCTATTGGGAGCGCGAGGGAGACCGAAACGTCAAAAAAGAGCGAACGGTGACCAGGTACCGGACCGTGACAGACTGGCAAGCGCAGAGCGGCACCACCGGAATGCGCTCGGCGGACTGCGTGGACAACGATCTGGCAGACAGCTTTGACGGGTCACTGTTCAAAAAGAGCTTCGTTGCCTGCAGCCATGACTCCGTCATGCCGGTATCCGCCTCAGAGGCCGTGGAGGTCACTCCGGAGGCATACGATATGCTTCGGAAATACCACGAGCTGAATCTGAACGTCCACCTGCTTTTACAACTTCCCGGAGATCATAACAAGGACCTCAGCCTCCGCCTGACAAAACAGGACACCGTGGCGACGACCGTTTACCGCGCCGCGGAATACCGGACGTCTGTCTGCTTTGACGGAAAAGAATACGTCCGGCACGCATTTCCGTTCGGCGCCATGGAGATCGGCGGCGACGAGATGGAAAACCGGAACAGTCTGGAGGCGAATCTGCGGCGAATCAAGGCCCAGGAAGAGCCTGAGATCTGGAAACGGATGAAGCTGTTCTCTCTTTTGTCGATCGGGCTGCTTGCCTTGTCGATCCTGGTAAACTGTTTTGTTCACGTGACGGCGCTGGTCGTGATCTGTTTCGTGCTTGCCGTCTGCCTGTTCATATTCCACCGGATCAAGTCACGGCTGGTTTCTGCTGCGGTGCGCCGGGAAATCGAGAACGAGCTTCAACGCTTTACGGAGCAATACCATAGCATGCGGCTGGAAATGCTGAATCGGAAGCTGGCCTCCCTCGGTCTGGAGCCTGTGACCGCTGTGGAAGGAGGCGCCTGATATGACCTTGGGGAAAGCAAAGCTGATCCAGATCATTCTGCTGGTGATCTGCTGCATTACGTTTATTATTGGCCTCGGTCTGTCGATGCGGGCAGGAGAAGAACGGGCCCACGACCTGAGCAAAGTCAAGGTCGAGCTAGAGTCCAAGGAGGTTTATTTCAATCCGGACGAGCGAGGGTATCGAAACGGGGCCTACCACATTCGTTTACACTATGTCATCCAAAACAACACGAGCAGTACGATCTGCACCGTTTATGTGGAAACCGTCGTTTATGATCAAAACGGGAAAGAACTCGGAACAATCAAAACCAATTTCGGCGAGGGTTCAAACGAGGGGCTGTGGCTGAAGCCGGGGCAGAGCGTCACGCTGGATTCAGATTTTCTGTCCGGCGTTCCGGTCGACGATTCATTTTTCATCGCGTTCTATGAAAACGAACTGTCGGAATTCCGCATCGTAAACGAAGCGACCCAGGCGAGATTTGAAGATGGAACCTATTTTCAGAACGGGGGTTGGGGATCATGACGCAGCAGGAGGATCTGAAATTGGAAAACGATGGTTCCCGCAGCAGCAGGGAAACGGGCGCAGAAGCGGCGGGAAGGATCTACCGGGATCACAGCCTTTCCGTCCGGGAAAAGCATCGCGCATGGCAAGACCTTGTGGAATCCGGTCCGGATGAGACGATATACGTAAGGGATTTCGTTTCTGAGAAGTTGGAGCAGATCAGCCTTCATAAGCTGCTGGTGACCTATATGGCAGAGCAGAAATACGTGGAAACCCAGTTTTTCACTGATGAACCGGACGTCGTCTATCTCTGTGGGCTGCAAAATCTTTCCACCGATGAATTCGTGGAGATCCGGGAGCCGTCTCTATCCTGGGAGGGCTGTGTACAGAAGCTGGCAGATTATCAGGATTGGGAAATGATCCCCGGCCGTTATCGCGCCGTTGCGACAAAGTTCTGGCCGAAGCGGTTCGTGGACGGGTTTATGAAGGAAATCAGCGCGGAGTTCGATGAGTCTGGCATCTTAATGGAGATCAGCAGTCAGATAATGATGACGATCCCGCGATTTCGGGATCTGGAATATCAGATGGAACAGGTTTTTTCTGTGGGACAATCTCAAAAAAAGTAAGCGTCAAATGAACGTAATTAAACATCCACCGGCCAAGCCGGTGGATGTTTAATGGCGGAGTGAGAGGGATTCTCCCGCGGGCTCAAAAACAGTCCACCGACTGTTTTTGTCGGCGTTGCCGTCGCCCTGTTCGAATCCCTCTCACTGAATACCGTGCCTAAAAATTGAGAGAACGCGAAAATGCGTTCTCTCAATTTTTGGCGGAGTGAGAGGGATTCGAAGCATTTAAAAACCCAGATACAATCAAGTGAAATTGCTGATAGTGTGTATTTTGCTGTGTAACGTCAAAATGCCGCGTTCATTTTTGACGCTGCATCGGCTATCATCGAATCGCGAACGTGGGTATAGATGTCCATCGTGGTGGAGAGCTGGGCGTGGCCGAGGAGGGCCTGGGCTACTCTGGGCTCGACACCGGCTTCCAGGAGCGCCGTAGCGTAGCCGTGGCGGATCTGATGGGCTGTGAGTGTCAGCCCCGTTTCCAGCTGAAACTTTTTGTACAGCCCATGGGCCGGAGACTCCCACAGGAGCGACTTCCCGCCGTCCGGCGAGAAGATATAACCCTTTCCCTTTCGTCCCTCTAAAAGGCGGCGCAGGCCGTCCAGGAGGGGCACTTTGCGCTTACCCTTTTCTGTCTTCGGGTCTTTGACCTCCGGTCTGGTGGAGACATAATAAACGGAGCGCCGGATGGAGATTGTTCCGGCCTCCCAGTCTAAATCGTCCCATCGGAGCGCCAGGGCCTCGCCCCATCTTGCCCCGGTGTAGTAGATCAGCGCCGGGAGCAGGTGCTTGTCCTCGCTTTCCTTGATGGCTTTGACCTCCTCCTGGGAGGGCGGCTGGCGATAATTCCGCGGCAGGCCGTGAGGCGCTTTGACCACCTGGGCCGGGTTTACGGAGATAACGCCGCGCAGGGCAGCATAGCCGAGGATTTGCCGGACAATCTGGAGTTGCGTGTTTACTACCTTTTGAGATCGTCCCCCACGGGAGAAGTCCCGGATAAAGCCGTCTACATCCTGTGCAGTGATCTTCGCTACGTTTTCCTTGCCAAACGCCTCCTTCGCCCGTTCAACTGCCGGCTTGTAGCTTTTTGCGGTGTTCCAGGCCAGGGTGGGCTCATGCTCCGTCCACCATTCGTCGGCCACGGCCTCAAACAGCCGCTTCTTCTCCTGGCTGCCGTTATACTCCCGCATTTTCCGCTCCAGATCCTGGACCTTCTTTGCCCGGAAGGCCACCCGCTTGCCGTCTATCACGCGGATTGCCTCATAAAGACCGTCCGGGCGGCGGTAATATTTACTTTTTGGCATGATTCCTCCTTGCTTTTCGGAGGAGAATCTGCTACTATAAAAGGGCAGAGTTCTCCTATTACTTCCTTTTAGTGGTGATTTCTGCCGACCGCCTCCAGCTGGTACCTGGGGGCGGTCACTTTATGTTACTGCTTTGGTGGGATCTGAACGCCAAGTTTATCGTATATCGTCATCAGATTGTTATCATACGTGGCAAAATTCTCGGAGTATGTTTGTAAACTGCCTGAAGGTGAAATGGCCAATTGAACAAAGCTACTGTATGCTCCGTACATTTCCATTACCGTCTTGTAGCATTCACTGAATTCATCAGTAGGTAATTGAAGAGATTTGATCAAATCCTCCACAACCTTCTGATTGGCTTTTAATTCACTGATTGCCAAGGCAATTTCGTCAGATGCATATAGTTTTTCTAGAGAAGTATTGAAATCAGAATTGAAACCAAAGGCAGTTTTTGTGTATTTATCAGTTTTTGAATCACTTTTTTCGTAAATGGTATTGTACCAAACCGCTTTTGTCAAATTACACACTTCTTCGGATTTTGCGGCGCCGTTCAACATTGCGAAACGTGCGGCCTCTAAGTTTGTAACGTACTCGTTATAGGTGTTAATACGTTCTTCTTCCAAACGAGAGGATTCGGCCGCAGCTTCAGATGCGGCCGCAGCTTCGGATGCGGCAATCGATTCAGATTTAGCTTTTTCCTGTGCATTCTTGATTAGGATTACTGCTATAATGGCGGCAATAACAACTATGGCGGAAACAATGACGATAGGGATTATTTTACCGTGTCTTGGTTTCGTCGAATCAGCAATGACGCCATCGCCTGAATTTTCTTTCGTAAGATTTTGAACTATTGGTTCTTCTTTGGCTAACGGATAACCACAATGTGGACAGACCGTTGCATGTTCAGATATTTCCTTCCCACATTCTTTACAAGTAGTCAGTGCCATTTTTTCTCCTCTTTCTGTAGTTTTTTCGTGTTGTTGCCTTACGAATATCGCAAACATTGTGGCATGATAGCCCTCCTTATCTAACCGTACTTGTGAAAGCTACCGCTTTTCCTATAATGTGAACGCAATTCATCTCATCTTCCCAATAGACCAAGGGGCGATACTGGGGATTTTCCGGCTCCAGGGAAATGTGGTCCTGGTAGAGTTTAACCCGCTTCAAGGTGGCCTCTTCGTCGATCAGGACGGCGGCGATTTCTCCATTCTCTACGGTCTCCTGTTGACGGATGTAAACCACGTCACCATCGTAGATCCTGGCGTTAATCATGCTGTCCCCCTTGCAGCGGAGGGCAAAGTCTGCACGAACATGATCTGGCAAATCTACTTCGCCGTCCAGATTCTCCTCCGCCAAGATCGGGGTGCCGCAGGCAATGGTGCCCACCAGAGGAATCCGACGCATGGCTGGCATAGGGATGATGTTTTTTGGTGGTAGGTAGTGAGCTGGCGGGGATTCTTCATAGCTATTAATCTCTGCAAGTATCTTCTCGTTATCAAGGTGAAAAAAGGGTGCGTTTACGTTGCCAACAAGATAATCGATTGTAACATGAAAAAAGTTTGCCAACATAATTAGTGTTTCAGAGTTTGGCTCTCGAAGACCCTTTTCATAGTTTACATAGGTAGTGTAGGGCATTCCAAGTTGTTTCGCCGCTTCCATCATGCTAATGCCTTTCTCTTGTCGAAGCTCTTTTATACGATTCATGATAGCTCCCTCCTTTTTATCATAGTATTACACAAAACGAGTAAATTGTCAATAGTAAAAATCTCAAAACGGGTAAATTTATACAAAAGCATGATACCCGTTTTGGGTATTTTTATCGCTTGACAATTACCCGAAATGGGTATATCATATACTCAAATCGAAGAAACGGAGGTGAATGGCATGAAATATCCCAACATCGACGCCGAGCGGGCTCGCAATAATTTGTCTTTGGATGAATTGGCGAAGCGGCTCGGCGTTTCGCGTAAAACGATTTACAACTGGACAAACAACGGGAACATTCCTCAGTGGGCATTGATAAAAATGTCTGAGCTATCTACACAGTCAGAATCGCTGCAGGATGCCGTTGTAAGGACATCTCAGGCGCTCAATGACGCGAACAGCGAGCTTTGGGCGCAAATTAATGCAAGGAGTTGAAATTCATGGCGATCCTTAATAGTGAAGTTAAAACGAACCAAGCAAAGGCAATGCTACGCCTCCGCTCTACATTCAGTTTGAGATGATCGAGGATAACGGTACGGCGGACGCAGCCCATTGCAAGAAGCTCTATGACCTCGCTGTGGAATACTGCGCCAGCCTGTGCAAGCAGTTCCCGACAATCAAGCTGAGCAACATCGTGAGCCACAAGGAGGCTCACGCAAAAGGCCGTGGCTCCAATCATGGAGACCCGGAAAACTACTGGAAACGCTGCGGAATGAGTTATACCATGGCTGGATTCCGGAAGGACGTCGAAAAAGCCCTGGCAGCTCAGAACGCTCCGACGCCGACGGTTCTCCCGTTCACGGACGTCGCTGCAGACGCCTACTACTACGAGGCCGTGCTGTGGGCCTACGAGAACGGCATCACCACCGGCACTTCGAAGACTAAGTTCTCTCCGGACAAGCCCGTCAGCCGTGGCCAGATGGTTGTTTTTCTGCAGCGGCTCTATGAGCTGATCAAAAAGTGAAAAGAAGTGATCTAAGCGCCTCCCCGGAAATTCCGGAGAGGCGCTCTTTTCTGCTATCAGATTTGGCTGTTTAACTCAAATGTCCCTATCCGACCTGACTGGAGAGGGGGGGATTCATCTGTGTATTATACTGTGTAGATTCTTCTGTTTTACCGTGTTCGGGTTTGCTTTACTATGTGTGCGAAAAAAGTGCTGAAAACCCTGACAAAATAAAGAAAAACCCGGAATCGCAAAGGATTCCGGGAATTCTCTAATATGGCGGAGTGAGAGGGATTCGAACCCTCGGTACGCTTTTGACGTACACACGATTTCCAGTCGTGCTCGTTATGACCGCTTCGATATCACTCCATATGTACATTGTAGCCTATCATGATTGATTTGTCAACTTCTTTTTGACTGGCCCTGATATATGTTGTGTTGATTGACCCTGAAATATGTTGATCAAGTTTCTTGACGCTTTGCATAAGGCCAGATTCCAGCAGCTTTGCTTTCCGGTATTACTCCGCTTGGCATGATAGTATATCATTTATCTATCCTGGTAGGGTTTATCTTTGTGCGTCAGATCTCCATTTCAGATTATCGTCTGTCACTCACAAAACTGGGTGACAAGATCATCTTTGAACGCCAGTTTTTCCTTGTATTTCAACAAATTTTGCTTCTTGACAAAGCGGACTGTTAATCCGTGTGTCGTCTGTTCGAGTCAGACAGGAGGAGCCAAAGCCCAGCCGTTTGGCTGGGCTTTTTGTATCTTTCTCGCGGTTTTTCCGTTCGGATATTGTAAAACGCGCAGGGTTGTGGTAAAATATGAAATTAGGGTAATATCGCCCGAATCGATCGAATGGGGAGACGCCGGAATGGAAACGGTTGAACTGAAGCTCATCGCGCGGATCGAATCGGCGTTTCAGGAGAAATTCGGCATCCCGCGGCAGAGCGGGCTCGCGCCATCTCTGACGGCGCGGATCGTATTCGAGCCGGAGTTCCGAAACCCCGACGCACTGCGCGGGATCGAGGGTTTTTCCCATCTCTGGCTGATCTGGCAGTTTTCAAAGGCCGTGCGCGCCGACTGGTCGCCCACGGTACGGCCTCCGCGTCTGGGCGGCAACACCCGCGTCGGGGTCTTCGCCTCCCGCTCGCCCTTCCGCCCCAACGCGATCGGTCTTTCCTGCGTCAAGCTCGAGGCCGTGGAACGGGACCCGGTCTGCGGCCCGGTGCTGATCGTCTCCGGCGCGGATCTGTTGGACGGAACGCCGATTTTTGATATCAAGCCCTATCTTCCCTATGCAGATTCCGTTCCCCAGGCTGTCGGCGGCTTTGCGCCGTCCGCTCCGGCGCCAAGTCTGACCGTTGAGGCCGGGGACGGAGTCCTCTCACCCCTGCCTGAGCGGCTTCAGACGGCTCTGCTGGACGTACTCGCTCTGGACCCCCGCCCCTCCTATCAGGACGACCCGGACCGGATCTACGGGATGCGGTTTGCCGGGTTCGAGGTCCGATTCCGCGTTGCGGGCCATACGCTCCGCGTGCTCTCGGTCTCAAGGGCGAACTGAGCGGCGAATATAGAATGGATCAAACGTTTTCGGCTTCCGCCGTCCTTTGACGCGGAGGCGGCTGTGCGCACCGTATCGGATCGGAAAGGAGGAATGACGGTTAAGCGCCTGTTCGTACCGTGCTTGCTCTTGC
The DNA here is from genome assembly GCA_900315595.1 of uncultured Eubacteriales bacterium. Lineage (GTDB taxonomy): Bacteria > Bacillota > Clostridia > Oscillospirales > Oscillospiraceae > JAFRPC01. The sequence goes on from OMZQ01000006.1 coordinate 12,045, forward strand.
TCATTTTCCTTCTGTTTTCCGCCTGCGACGGCGATTCCGCCGCCTCGACGGAGCCCGTCTCCGAGCCGGTGTCCGGCCCGGAAACAACCGAAGCGCCGGACAGCACTGCCGCGCCGATCGACACGGATGCGCTGGCGGAATACGTCGGCGTCTGGGATTATCCGGCGGAAAACCGTCTGCTCTGCATTGAAGCGGATGGCTCCTGGACGATGGAGGACTTCTGGCACGGCACCCCCCTCGCCGGGCAATTGGAGCTGACCGGGGACGGTATCTCCTGCCGGGCTGCCGACGGGACCGTTCTTTCTTTCCGCGCGAGCGGAAACGCCGGTCTGACGGACGGCAGCGGCAGCGCTCTGATCCGTCTGACCGAGACGGAGGCTGCGGTACGTCGGCGCACAGCCTATGCCGTCAGCTTCGCACTGTCCGTCGTCCGGCAGTCGCCCCACGCGGGCGGCAGCGAGGGCAGCCCCTATCAGGCGCCCCTGGCGCGGTTCGAAGCTCTGTCCAAGGCACAGCAGGCGATTTACGACGAGCTTCTCTCCCGGGCAGCCCTGATGGAAACGCTCGATTGGCCTGCCGACGAGGCGGAGGACGCGGCCAAGGCCGGGACTGCCCTGCTGGAGGACTACCCGGAATACCGCCTTTATCTGCAGCTTGTGCCGGGGCGGGACGGCAGCCTGAAAACCGTTTACCGTCTGCCCGGCGGCGTTCAGCAGTCGGACGGGAGCGAACCCGATCAGATCCGCGCGGAGCTTGCGATTTTCGACGCGGTCTGCGACGAGGTGATCTCCCACCTGCCTGCGGACGCCTCCGTTTATGACCAATACCGCTATCTAACGGTGTATCTCTGCGCAAAAACGGAGCCGAATACCCTTGGTCTGGGCGGTACGGACGCAGCATTGGCCTATGGAGCCATTGAGGGCGGCTGGGCCACAGCAGAGAGCTGCGCGCGCGGCTTTGCATACCTCTGCCGGCGGGCGAATCTCGCCTGCGAGATCGTGACCGGAGCGCTGGTCGCTGCGGACGGCACTCAGACGCCCCACGTTTGGAACCGCGTGGAGATCGGGAGCCGGACGCGAATCATCGACCTGGCACGGATCGACGACGGCGCTTTCACCCCCTTCGACGAGGACTGGTACGAGGCCTTTTGGGTGCCGGAGGAGGAAGCGGCGGATTATCAATCGAACTAAGCACCTCAAAAACGGGGTCGGCTCGAAGGGAGCCGGCCCCGTTTTTTGCATTCCATATTCCATTACGGCGCCAGACTCGGCAGCGCCGGTTTTCGATAAACCGTCATGCCGCTTTCAAGCTCGAGATCGCAGACGTAGCCGTTTTCGTCCATCAGGTCGCGGATCGCCTGTAGACCGTCTGTCACGCCGTCATGCTCGAAGCGGCGGAGCTCGCTTGGATAATCGCGGTGGATGATGATATAGTCGCTTTCCAGCAGGTGCGCCAGATCCACGAAGAAGAGATCGTAGACCGTGTCACGGTCACAGAGCTGCAGAACGTAGAAGGTGTGGGCCGTGACGGAGGCATCCTCCGGAATGCGGTCAAAGACGGCTGTCACCTCCCGGTAAGTCCCGGCGAGCTTCCCGGCGCGGTAACGGCTGTATTTGACCGACGGTGCCACACCCCAGATGAAGCAGCCGACGCTGACGACGGCTGCAGCAGCCAGCGCGGCGGTCCGAAGCCGATCCGCGCGCAGCTCGCAAAGGTTCAGCAGGCTGAGATAGAACAGGCAGGCAAGCGGGCCGAAGCCATATTGGAACAGGACGTCGTGCTGGTAGGGATAGTCCGACATCAGGTGGACCAGGACGTAGGGAATCAACAGGATCCAGCGCTCATAGCGGCGCGTCAGCAGAGGCAGCCCGAGGAGCGGAGCCATGGTCAGGACAATGAATTTGAGCTTTTCCCGTTTCACGCAGACGTAGACGACCTTCATCGGGTTGACCAGGACTGCGCGGACGACGTCAAAAAGAGAACCTTCCGTGCCGGTACGGAAATTGGAATACCGGTTTACCATAACGCCCTCTCCATGGTGAGAGAGCCAGGTCGTCACACCCAGGAACCAGCCGATTGAGACGGCAAGCAGGGCCAGCGACGCGGCAAGGTCCCAACGGTTCCGTCCCCGGAGCAGGGTCCGGGCCAGCAGCCAGAGGCCAACGACCGCAACGTAGATCGCCGCGTCCTCCTTGACAAGCAAAACGCCGAGGGCCGTGACCGCAGTGATGGGCAGGCTCCGCCGCTCCAGACCGTAGAACAGCCAGAGCAGGAGGGGTGTGAGAAAACAGTTTTCATGCAGGTCGTATCCCGCGCCGCCCACGAAGGCCGGATAGGCCGCCAGGGTCAGGCAGAGCAGGGTCCGCGAAAGGCCCGACAGGCCGTGCCGCTTGCCCAGCAGCCAAAGGGGCAGGATCGCAGAGGCCATGACAGCGGCCTGCGCGATATCCAGCGTCTCCGGCTGGGGAAAAAGCCAATAGAACGGGAGCAGGAGGTAATAGATCGGCGAGAAGTGGACTGCAAAGTGGGACAGCACGCCGTTGCGTTCCAGCGTGGTCAGCATCCGTCCGGTCTTGGTCATGGAGTAGAACATCTGTCGGAACAGGCCGAAGTCAAAGCTTGAAATGCTGAGACCCCGGACCCGCCAGACGCCCCATGCGGATACGCCGGCGAGGAGTCCGAGGGCAAGCAGCGCCGTGAGCCAGGCCCAGATTTTTCCGGCGGGGCGCGGCTCAGGTTCCGGCTCCGCATCCGTGCGCCAGCCCCGGACGGCGTAGACCGCGGCAGCGAGCGCAAGCAGCGCGCAGGCCGCCGCAAAGAGCTTGGCGCGGTTGGCGAACAAGGCGGCTGCAAGCAGGACCGTGGTCAGGACGAGCACGGAGATCCGGACGACGGGCACGCAGGAGCGCCGACGGGCAAGGGTCAGGAGCAGGGCCGTTCCGACGGCCGTGATCGCCAGAACGCGGAGCAGACTGCCCTCTGGCATCGGCGCGTCGGAGCTCAGGTTCCGCGCGGATGCCAGAAAGAGGAACCATTCCAGGCAGACGGCAAACAGCCACGAGACCAGAACAGACCGGATCAAGTCCGGCAGAATTTGCTTGCGGTTGGTTGGGGACATGGCAGCATCTCCTGACAGCAGGATTTTTCGTGTGAAGAAGGCCCTCCGATAAAACGCGGCGCATTTTACCGGAGGGCGAATCATTTGTTCAAATCAGCAGAGGGTCGCGTAGATGACGGCCTTGATGGTGTGCATACGGTTCTCGGCTTCGTCAAAGACCTTGGACTGCTTGGACTCGAAGACCTCGTCGGTGACTTCCATCTCGGTGATGCCGAACTTCTTGGCGATGTCGGCGCCGATGGTGGTCTTGGTATCGTGGAAGGAGGGCAGGCAGTGCATGAAGATGGCGGTGGGCTTGGCGTTGGCCATCAGTTCCTTGTTGACCTGGTAGTCTTTCAGCAGGGCAATGCGCTTGGTCCAGATCTCGTCGGGCTCGCCCATGGAGACCCAGATATCGGTGTAGATGACGTCAGCGTTGGCGGTGCCTTCCTTGACGTTGTCGGTCATGCGGATGGTGCAGCCGTTCTCAGCGGCGATCTTCTTGCATTCGGCAACCAGGGACTCCTCGGGCCACAGCTCCTTGGGGCCGCAGGCGGTGAAGTTCATGCCCAGCTTGGCGGAGACGACCATGAGGGAGTTGGCCACGTTGTTCCGGGCGTCGCCCATGAAGGTGAAGTTCTTGCCCTTGACGGTGCCGAGGTTCTCTTCGATGGTCATGACGTCGGCCAGCATCTGGGTGGGATGGAACTGGTTGGTCAGGCCGTTCCAGACAGGAACGCCGGCATAGCGGGCGAGCTCGTCCACGATGGTCTGATCGAAGCCGCGGTATTCGATGCCGTCATACATACGGCCCAGAACGCGGGCGGTATCGGCAATGGATTCCTTCTTGCCCATCTGGGAGCTGCCGGGATCGAGGTAGGTCACGCCGCAGCCGAGATCCATACCGGCAACCTCGAAGGAGCAGCGGGTACGGGTAGAGGTCTTCTCAAACAGCAGAACGATGTTCTTGCCTTCCAGATAGCGATGGGGAACGCCGTTGCGCTTCATGCGCTTGAATTCGGCGGCCAGGTCCAGCAGATAGCGGATCTCGGCGGGGGTGTAGTCGAGCAGCTTCAGGAAATGACGTCCTCTGAGATTGACAGGCATGATAGTGTTCTCCTTTTGTTGTGATAAAATAAGAGAGGTATATTCTGAACAGCCCGGAGGCTGACAGGTTACGATGGGTTCCGCTTACAGCGCTGCGCGGTTGAGCGGCATGGACATGCAGCGCGGACCGCCGCGGCCGCGGGAGAGCTCGGCGGAGGGGATCTCCAGGACATTGATGCCGTTGTCGCGGAGAATGCGGTTGGTGACGGTGTTGCGGTTATAGGTGACGACCTTGCCGGGAGCCACACAGAGCGTGTTGGAGCCGTCGTTCCACTGCTCTCGCTGGGAGGCGACCGGGTCGCCGCCGCCGCAGAGGATCATATGGATGTGATCCTGGTGCAGGTGGTATTCCAGCACGGAACGGAGGCTGTCGCCGGCGTCGCGGACGTTCAGACCGCCCTTTGCGCCGGGGGTCAGCTCGAAAACGCGGAGCGTGGGGAGCATATCCGGGAAGACCACGAACTTGTCGTAGTCGATCTGGGTCAGGACGGTGTCGAGGTGCATCGTGGCGCGCATGGACGGGATAACGACGGCCAGGACCGTGCGGATCGTGGCGGACTCGTCGGCAAAGAGCTTCTTTGCCAGGGTCTCCACCGCCTCGGGCGTGGTGCGCTGGGAGATGCCCACGGCGATCGTATCGGCGGAGATGTTCAGCACGTCGCCGCCCTCAAGGGAGTAGTGCTCGCTGCCGTTGGCATAGAGGGGAACCTTGCCGCCGAACTCGGGGTGGTACTTGAAGATATAACGCGCGAAGATCGTCTCCTGGCAGCGGGTGACGGAATACATGCGGTTGATGGCAACGCCCTCGCCGATGGATTCGAAGGGATCGCGGGTGAAATAGAGGTTCGGCATGGGCTCCAGGGCGAAATCGTATTGGCGGTTCAGCAGACCGGGCAGGATGAACTTGGGCTTTACGTTCATCTCCTTGAAGGAGACGCCGGCCATCGTCTTGAGAATGAGCTCCTTGTCGTCAGGGATCGACATCAGGTACTCAAAGAGCTCCTCGCGGTAGTCCACGTTGGGCGAGAAGGTGACGAACTCGCGGAGGAATTCCTCGCGCAGTCCGGGATTCGCCCGGAGGGTCTCTGCGGCCAGGTCCTCCAGATAGACGACCTCGGATCCGTTCTCGCGCAGGATCTCGGCAAAGCGGTCGTGCTCGGCCTGTGCAACGGGCAGATAGGGAATATCGTCAAAGAGCAGGCGATCCAGCGTGCCGGGCGTCAGGTGCTCCAGCTCGCGGCCCGGGCGATGAAGCATGACCCGCTTGAGGGGAGCAATCTCGCTTTTTACGAAGATGGACATAAAAAACTCCTTTATCCGGTTGCCGACGCGCCGCGCCGGACCAAACCTGATTTTTTTCGTGAATTTCCGTATAACATTATAGCCGAGCACGCGCCGTTTGTCAACCACGGCCTTCTGAAAATTCGCGGAAATCGGTCGGTTTCGGTAACCGTTCAGCCCTCGGAGGAAACAGGGATGCCCCTATTTTCCAAAAGCACGGAACCGGAGGCGGACTTCTTCGTCAAACGATCATCAAACCACTTGGAAACGGAGGAAGCGATTATGCGAAAACCCTATACACGCTGGCAGCGGTTGCTCGGCTTCGGGCTGTCGCTGGCTGTCATCCTTCTGCTCGCAGCCTGCGGGGCTGCCAAAACCGCGAAGACCAACGCCTCCGCAAAACCTGCGGCGACAGTCAGTCCGGAGAAAAAGCCGTCCGGCGACGGCGAGGAGCGCGGTCTGATCGAAGCTCCCGCCGATGAAGCGATTGGCGGATTCTACGGCAGTCCCGAGCTGGGCGGCAGCTTTGACTTCCACTATGCGTCCGGAGACGCCCCCGTCGCCCCCGTCGCACCGGGTGTGGACGGCGAGGGCAGCGACCCCGGCACCCTGCCGACGGGAACGGCGGAGCCTGATTTTGGCGAGGCCTTCGTGCTGACCGCTGCGGAGTGGAACGACAATGAAAACTGGCCCTTCTTTACGAATCTGGTCAACGCCGGAACGATCTCCTTCCCCAGCTTCGGCATCGACCCGCGCAACCGCATCGTTGTGACCCTGACCGACGCAGCAGGCGCGCCGCTCGGAAACGAGCCCGTCCGTTTGAAGGACGCGGACGGCGCGGAGCTCTGGACGGCCAGGACCGACAAAAACGGCACCGCCTATCTCTTCTTCGGCGCAGATCAGACGCCCGATCTCGTGGAGGCAGGCGGGGTCTCAACGCCGGTAAATGTTCAGACCCCCGACGGCAGCGGTCAGGGCACGACCATGACCGCAAGGGCGGAAACGCTGACCGTGACGGGCACGGCTTCGGCTGCCGCGCCGAACGAGCTGCAGGTGATGTTCCTGGTGGACACCACGGGCTCGATGGCGGATGAGATCAGCTATCTGCAAAAGGACTTCTCTGCAATCGCGGAGGACGCGGGCAGCAGCGGCATACGCTATGCCGCCTGCTTCTACCGCGACGAGGGCGACGAATACGTGACCCGCATGAACCCCTTCACCTCCGACGTCAGCGAGGTTCAGGTGAAGATCAACAGCGAATACGCCGACGGCGGCGGAGACAACCCGGAGGCCGTGGCTCCGGCGCTGACGGAGGCCGTTTCGGCGGATCAAGGCTGGTCCGAATCCGCCGAGAAGCTCCTGTTTTTAATTTTTGACGCCCCGCCGCACGACGGGACAGAGACCGCGCTGGACGAAGCGATTCGCAGCGCCGCAGCGCAGGGCATCCGCGTGATCCCGGTGGTGGCCTCCAACGCCGACCGCGCAACCGAGCTGTTCGGCAGGGCCGCCGCCATCGTAACCAACGGAACCTACGTCTTCCTGACCGACGATTCCGGCGTCGGCGACGAGCACCTGGAGCCCATCGTGGGCAGCTATGACGTGGAGCTCCTGCACGACGTGATCGTCCGGATCATCAACGAACACAGGCCGGGATAAAACAGCCCCACTCCCCTGCCGAAAGAAACCAGCAGGCCGTCCGAGCCTCCCAAAACGGGAAAGCTCGGACGGCCGTTTTTGTGCGGGCAGAGACGCCGCATACGTTTATCCGCCGGGATAGCAGGATTCGAGGCTGCAGGCGTTTTCGCTGACGGTTCCGCTCAGATTTCGAACGGAATCGCCAGTTTCATCAGGACGGCAAAGGCTGCGGCGATCCCCAGCATCGCGAGCATCTGCTTCGGAGATTTGCGTAAAACCCAAAGCGCGATCACCAGCATCACGAGATTCAGCCATGAACGGAGGTCCAGATACAGCATGCCGTATGAGAACGCCGTATTGAGCATAACGCCTGATACGGCGGCGGAGAGCAGCAGGGCAACCGGCCCCTTTCCCTTCGCATACCAGCAGAAAAAGGCCAGGACCGGCGACGCGACCGTGAACGTGATCCACACGAGCGCATAGCTGCGCGGGAAGAAGCCAGCGACGAGAGCGCTGTAGAGATAATAGCTTGCCACGAAGCCGACGAAGAAGAAAAAGACGTTGATCCCCGCGCGGAAGGGCGTATGGCTGTAGACGGACAGGCATACCGCAATCAGGATCCACGGCGCAAAACCGCCGAGGAAATTATGAAAATCCAGCAGCTCGTCAAGCTGCCCCAGCAGCCCTGGAAGCTCCGCCTGCCGCTCGTCCAGATATTTGGAAAACCATCCCATGCAGATCCCGAGGAGCAGGACCACAGCCGTAACAAGGACCTGTTTTTTGCGGGAATCCGATTTTTGCGGGGCGCGAATTTGATTGAGCTGTTCCATGGTGCAACCTCCCGGGCATAGGATAAAAGAAACCTGATTTGTCAGACAAATCAGGTTTCTTTCATGGTGACCCGTACCGGATTCGAACCGATGTTAAAGGCGTGAGAGGCCTCTGTCTTAACCACTTGACCAACGGGCCATTTTGGTCCGCCTTCAGGGACTCGAACCCGGGACCCACTGATTAAGAGTCAGTTGCTCTACCAACTGAGCTAAAGGCGGATATTCCATTGCAAGCATCATTATAAGCACACGCGCCGGATTTGTCAAGAATTTTTTTGACAATTTCAAGGCGGAAGCCGCTCTTTGGTCAGAGCGGCTTCTGCTTGATCCGGCTCCAGGCGCGGGGGTACTGGGGCGGGGTGTGGGCGGTCTTGCGGATGACGACGACCGTATGGGCCGCGCCGCCGATCTCAAAGGTCTCGGTGCGTTCAAAGCTGCCGCCGAGGGTTCGAATTGCCTTCGCAGCCTCGGTCAGCTCCTCCCCTGCCTGCGCGCCCTTCATGGCGAGGAAGTAACCGCCCTCGTGGACGTAGGGCAGGCAGAGCTCGCAGAGCAGGTTCAGCCTTGCCACGGCGCGGGAGGTCACGACGTCGAAGCGCTCGCGGTATTGGGCAGCAAACTCCTCCGCCCGACCGGAGAGGAAACGGGCCTCCAGATCCAAGGCGGGCAGAGCTTCGTCCTCCAGCCAGCGCATACGCTTTTGCAGGCTGTCCAGAAGGGTCAGCCGCAGGCTCGGCACGGCGAGCTTCAGCGGAACGCCGGGGAAGCCGGCGCCGGTGCCGACGTCCAGCAGGGATTTCCCCGCCAGAGGCAGGACCTTCAGCAGGGTCAGACTGTCCAGCAGATGAAGCTCCGCCGCCTGGTCCGGGTCTGTGATCGCCGTGAGATTCATCACGCGATTTTTTTCCAGAACGGCCTCTCCGAACGAGACGAGGCGATCCACGGTCTCGTCCGGCAGCTCGACGCCCAGGCGGGAGAGGCCGGATTGAAGGGTTGGTTTCATAGGTTGGTCCTCATGGGGGCCGGATGCCTGTGCGCTTACTTTTTCAGCGCGACTGCTTCCCGAACCTTTTCGGCCAGGCGTTCAGGGGTCAGGCCGAAGTATTCCAGAACGGCGTTTGCGGTGCCGCTGCGGCCGAATGTATCCTCGACGCCGTGGCGGACGACGGGAACCGGGCATTTGGCGGAGACGAGCTCCGCGACCGCGCCGCCCAGACCGCCGAGCACGGAGGCCTCCTCGGAGGTGACGATCGCGCCGGTTTCGCGAGCGGCCTTGAGGATCAGCTCCTCATCCAGGGGCTTGATCGTGTGGATATCCAGAACGCGGACGGAGATTCCCTCCGCGGCAAGGAGCTCGCGGGCCTTCCGGGCCATATTGACCATCATGCCGGTGGCGGCAACGGTAACGTCCGTGCCTTCGGCGATCGTGACGCCCTTGCCCAGCTCGAATTTGTAGCCCTCCAGCTCGTCGGTAAAGGTCTCCACCGCCGGGCGGCCCAGGCGCAGATAGGCGGGTCCGTCATAGTTCAGAAGCGCTTCGACGGCCTGGGTCATCTCGTTGCCGTCGCAGGGATTGACCACGACCATGCCCGGGATCTGCCGCATCAGCGCCAGGTCCTCGGTGCACTGGTGGGTCGCGCCGTCCTCACCGACGGAGATGCCGCCGTGGGAGCCCACGACCTTGACGTTGAGGTGGGGATAGCACACGCTGTTGCGGACCTGCTCGTAGGCGCGGCCAGCAGCGAAGATCGCAAAGGTGTTTGCAAAGGGCTTGAGGCCAGCCGTGGCCATGCCGGCGGCGATGCCGACCATGTTGCACTCGGCAATGCCGCAGTCAAAGAAGCGTTCGGGATAGGCGGCGGCGAAATCCTTGGTCATCGTGGCCTTCGCCAGGTCGGCGTCCAGGACGACGAGCTCGGGATACCGCTCGGCCAGCTCGACCAGCGCCTTGCCATAGGCGCCGCGCGTTGCGATTTTTCCTGCCATTTCAGTTTTCCTCCAGTTCTTTGATCTTCGCTTCCAGCTCGGCGCGGGCGATTGCAAATTCATCCGCGTTCGGCGCCTTGCCGTGCCAGCCGGCGTTGTTCTCCATGTAGGAGACGCCCTTGCCCTTGACGGTCTTCATCAGGATCGCCGTGGGCATGCCCTTGCAGCTCCTGGCCTCCGCGAGGGCGGAGAGGATCTGGTCGATATTGTGTCCGTCGATCTTGACGACGTGCCAGTTGAAGGCTTCCAGCTTCTGATCCAGCGGCTCGGAGGGCATGACGTCGGCGGTGTTTCCGTCGATTTGCAGGCCGTTGACGTCGATGAAGGCGCAGAGGTTATCCAGCTTCCACTTTGCGGCAGCCATGACAGCCTCCCAGATCTGGCCTTCCTCGATCTCGCCGTCACCGCAGATCGCGTAGGTGCGGAAGGTCTTGCCGGTGTGCTTGGCGGCCAGCGCCATGCCGACGGCAGTGGACAGACCCTGACCCAGCGAACCGGTGGACATATCCACGCCGGGAACGTACTTCATATCGGGGTGGCCGGAGAGGTGGGATTTGATTGAGCGGAGCATCTGCAGGTCCTCCACGGGGAAGAAGCCGCGCAGTGCCAGCACTGCGTAGAGGGCAGGGGCGCAGTGACCCTTGGACAGAACGAAGCGGTCCCGCTCCGCCCACTGCGGGTTGGCGGGATCGACGCGCATTTCATTGAAGTAGAGCGCCGTCAGAGCGTCCAGGCAGGACAGAGATCCGCCCGGATGGCCGGAAGCAGCCCGATGAATCGCCTCCACTGCAAGCAGGCGCGCCCGGTTGGCCTTGAGGGCCAGGTCTTTGCCATACAGTTTTTCCATGGTATCCTTCCTTTGTTGTGATTATTTATCGGGCTTCCTCATAGAAGAAGCCGTTGCGCCAGTAGTAGCTGAGCTTCTGCATCCGATGATAGGCGTCCACGTATTTGCCGGGGATCGTGGTGGAAAGGGCTCCCTCGATGCTGACCCTGCCCCGCGTGGAGTAGACCGGGAAGATCTCCAGCTCCTCCTCCATCGCCTGCAGATAGGCGGGCCCTTCGCCCCAGGCCAAGGTATCAAAGAGCACGTTCATCAGATAGCAGGGGGAGATCGTCGGGCCGGTGCGGCCGGCGGGATCCACGCCGAGGATCTGTTTGGCTGCGTCGTTCATCCAGATCAGATACTCGGTGGAGAAGTAGTTTTCAAAGCCCTCCGCCGTGGACAGGTCGAGATTCATGCCGTAGGCCTCATATGCCGCGGTGGTGAAGTTGTTGGTGTCCTTGCCCAGAGTGGCCTTGTGGTCGCCGAAGGTCAGCAGGACCACGGGGCGGTCCGTTTCCCGCAGGGCATTCACAAAATCGTTCAGCTCCGCGTCACGGTGGGCGGCGATGGACAGGTAGTTGTTCATCGCGTAGCCGTCGTTGGATTTCCGGTCGCTGTTCACGAACTGCGTCGGATAGTCGTTTCGGGTGTAGTGGTAAGGGCCGTGGCCCTCGTAGGTGACGGCAAAGTGGAAGTAGGGGCGGTTGGGATCGCTGGCACGGTACATTTCAAGGATGCGGTCATAGAGCAGGTCGTCATTGACCGGGTGATCCCCGGTCTCCAGCTCCTCGAAGCCGTCCTCGCGGAAGACGTAGTCTTCAAAGCCCAGATAGCGGTTGACGTTCCGGCGGTTGTAGAACCAGCCGTTGAAGGGATGCGCGCCCTCGGTCCGATAGCCCTGTGCGCGCAGATACCAGACGTAGGAATTCACCGGCTTGCGCCATTCGCTGAGGGCGTAGTTCCCGGTCAGGAAGCAGCGCTCGGCGTTCTTGGTGTTGCCGCCGAAGCCGTTCGTGATGAGCTTGCCGGTCAGGCCCTCGGCGGCGATCGCGTGGTAAACGTCGTAGCAGGAGAAGTCGATGGCGCCGGGCGTGGATTCCAGATCGGAGAGATCGGAATAGCTCTCGCGCATGACGACGATCACGTCCACCTTTCGCTCCGCCGGGATGTCCTGATCGGCGAATCGGGCAAGGTCGGCGGCGGTCTGCGCTTCGTCGTAGTCCTCGGGGGCTTCGTTCAGGATCAGGGCGGAGTTCGTAAAGGAGAACAGCACGCCGCGGGAAACGTAGATCTGCGTCACGGACCAGGTGTCGATATATTTATAGTGTTTCGTCGCCTCGATGACCTCCGGACTGCCGCAGGGAACCACCGCGCCGACGGCTGCAGCCGCACCGAGCAGAAGCCCGATCAGCCGCCACCAGCTCCAGCGGAGCTTCCAGCGGGAGAGGATGGCGAGCAGGGCCGTCATGCCCACGCCGCCGGACAGGACGGCAAAAACGACGCGCCCGCTGAGCTCAAGCTCGTAGCCCGCAGAATCGGTGATGGCAAGGGCCTCACGAATGCAGGTCAGGTCGGCAAACTGCAGGGGGTCGTTGCGGATGATGACCAGATAATAGTTCCCGACGGCCACGCCCAGACAGATCAGGGCGGTCAGACCGTAGGCGAGCCAGAGTCTGCCCAGCAGGGCAAAGAGCAACAGGCAGATCCCCACGGGAATGGCATAGTTGAGTACGACGATCAGGGGCTTCTCAAAATAGCCCTTGAAAATATCCGGCGTGAAGTTGCTGTAGGACAGCAGGAGGGTACAGAGGGTCAGGACAGCGCAGGCGATCAGCAGCAGGAGCAGGTTCCAGCTTGTGAAGGCGAGCTTCCGTCCCGCTCCGGCAGGCATGCGTTTTTGCAGCAGCAGCGGCGCTTCATCCGGCGCGCGCTTGCGTTTTTTCGGCATGGGCGTTCATCCTTTCATTACCGTTTTTTCGCCAGAGGCTCGCTCTGCTCCTGCGCCTCCTGAAGACGGGCAATGATCTGGTTGGACAGGAGGAAGCCCTCCGGCGTCAGACGCCAACGGCCGCCCTGGAAGAGGAAGTAGCCGCTTTCGGCCATCGGGCGGATGACGTTCAGCAGAGGCTCAAAGGGCATGAGGTAGCTCTTTTCGTATTCCTCGGGCGAGATGCCGCGGCTGGTCCGCAGACGGAGCATCACGTACTCCCCTGCCCGCTCGCGGGGCGGGATGGTCTCGCATTCGGAGAGGATGGAGACGTCCTGGCTCAGCAGACCGCGGATATAGGTTCCGAGATCGGGACGGTAGGTATAGCGCTTGCCCGCGAAGTCGGAGGCCGCCGCCGGGCCGAAGCCGACGTATTCCTCGCCCAGCCAGTATTTGAGGTTGTGGCGGGATTCAAAGCCCGGGCGGGCAAAATTGGAGATCTCGTACTGCTCGTATCCGGCCTCGTTCAGGATACGTACCGCGGCCAGGTACATATCGGCCTGGACGTCGTCGGTGGGCAGATCCGCGCTCTCCCGGTAGGTCCAAAGCGGCGTGCCGCGTTCGACCTTGAGCCCGTAGCAGGACATATGCTCCGGGCGCAGACGCAGAACGTGACGGAGGGTCTGATCCCACTGCTCAAAGGTCTGGCCGGGCAGTCCGTACATGAGATCAAGGGAGATATTGTCAAAGCCATAGGACCGGGCAAGCTGGACGGCGGCGCGGGCCTGCTCGTAGTTGTGGGGGCGGCCCAGGCGCTTGAGCATGGCGTCGTCGTCGGACTGGACGCCCAGAGACATCCGGTTGAAGCCCTCGGCGCGGAGCTTTTTCAGCAGGGGAACGGTCACGGAATCGGGGTTGGCCTCGAAGGTGATCTCCGCGTCCTTGTCCACGCGGAAGCGGTGCTGGATCTCGGCAAAGATGCGCCGCAGACCGTCGGCCCCGAAGTAGGACGGGGTCCCGCCGCCGAAATAGACCGTATCCACCACGTAGTCCCCAGCCCGGGGGCCGGTCTCCTTGAAGTGGACGTTCAGCGCCTGGAGATAGTCGTCCACCAGCCGCTTGTCCCGGCTGCCGCCGATGGAATAAAAATCGCAGTATTCACATTTGCTTCGGCAGAACGGAATGTGTACGTAGATGCCGAGGGGCTTCAGTTCGTTCATATCGGATCACCATTTATTCATCCATTTTCAGGACGGCCATGAAGGCCTCGGAGGGAACGGAGACGGAGCCGAAGCTGCGCATCCGCTTCTTGCCCTCCTTCTGCTTTTCCAGCAGCTTCTTCTTGCGGGTGATGTCGCCGCCGTAGCACTTGGCGAGGACGTCCTTGCGCAGGGCCTTGATGGTCTCGCGGGCGATGATCTTGCCGCCGATGGCGGCCTGGACCGGGATCTCGAACATCTGGCGCGGGATATTGTCCTTGAGCCGTTCGCAGATCTTGCGGGCGCGGGCGTAGGCCTCGTCGGCAAAGAGGATGAAGCTCAGGGCGTCCACGATCTCGCCGTTGAGCAGGATATCCAGCTTGACGAGCTTCGAGGGACGGTAGCCGGAGAGCTCATAGTCCAGCGAGCCGTAGCCGCGGGTGCGGGATTTGAGGGCGTCGAAGAAATCGTAGATGATCTCGTTGAGGGGCATATCGTAGTGCAGCTCTACGCGGCTCTGGTCGAGGTAGGTCATATCCTTGAATTCGCCGCGCCGCTGCTGACAGAGGTCCATGATATTGCCCACGTAGTCGGGCGGGGCGATCACGCTGGCGTTGACGTAAGGCTCGTAGGCCTGGGAGATCTCCGCCGGGTCCGGGTAGTTGAGCGGCGTATAGACCTGGATCCGGCTGCCGTCGGTCTTGTCGATTTCATAGACGACGTTCGGGGCCGTGGTGATGAGGTCCAGGTTAAACTCGCGCTCCAGGCGCTCCATGATGATCTCCATATGGAGCAGGCCCAGGAAGCCGCAGCGGAAGCCAAAGCCGAGCGCAACGGAGTTTTCCTGCGTGTAGGACATGGAGGCGTCGTTGAGCTTGAGCTTTTCCAGCGCGTCGCGCAGGTCTCCGTATTTGGACCCGTCGGCGGGATAGACGCCGGAGAAGACCATCGGCTGGCAGGTCTTGTAGCCGGGCAAAGGCTCCGGGGCGGGGTTCTCCGCGCCGGTGACGGTATCGCCCACGCGGGTATCGGAGATCGTCTTGATCGAGGCGGTCAGATAGCCGACCTCGCCCGCGCCGAGCACCTCGGCCGGGGTCATGCCGCGCGGATTCAGATAGCCGCATTCCACGACCTTGTACACCGCGCCGGAGGCCATCATCTTCACGTCCATGCCCGGACGGATGGTGCCGTGCATGACGCGCAGATAGACCACGACGCCGCGATAGGAATCGTATTGGCTGTCAAAAATCAGCGCCTGCAGGGGAGCGTTCCGGTCGCCCTTCGGGGGCGGGACCTCCTTGACGATCATCTCCAGGACGGAGTGGATATTGATCCCGTTCTTGGCGGAAATCTCCGGGGCCTCCATCGCGGGCAGGCCGATGATATCCTCGATCTCCTGCTTGACCTCCTGCGGACGGGCCGCGGGGAGGTCGATCTTGTTGATGACGGGCAGGACCTCCAGCCCGGCGTCGATGGCCAGATAGGTGTTGGCAAGGGTCTGGGCCTCGATGCCCTGGGAAGCGTCCACCACCAGGACGGCGCCCTCGCAGGCGGTCAGGGAACGGGAGACCTCATAGTTGAAGTCCACGTGGCCCGGGGTGTCGATCAAGTTCAGAACGTAGTCCTCCCCGTCGTCGGCGCGGTAGTTGAGCCGGACGGCGCGGGCCTTGATCGTGATGCCGCGCTCGCGTTCGAGGTCCATATTGTCAAGGATCTGCTCCTCCATGTCGCGCTTTTCGACGGTGTGGGTCTCCTCCAGCAGGCGGTCGGCCAGCGTGGACTTGCCGTGGTCGATATGGGCAACGATGGAAAAATTCCGAAGCTTGGATAGTTCTGTCATTGGGGTTCCCTCATCCGGGCATATTCGCCCTTTTATAATTTCGTTTATTATAACAGACGTCAGGGCGTTTGTAAAGGAAAAAAGGTGGGAATTCTATGGAAGGAAAGCGGGGACGGCTGCCTGCGTTTGCAGGAAGCCGTCCCCGTGGGAACGTTATCTTGCGCGGCGGAGATCAGTCTTCGCTGCGGTGCTTGTAGTAGGCGTACTTGGCCTTGGCGCCTTCCTCGGCCTCGGCAAAGAGGGTCTTGGCGTTCTCCGGGAAGCTGAGCTCCAGGGAGGCGTAGCGGACCTCGCCCTTCATGAAGTCGTAGAGGGCCATGCTGGGCTCCTTGGAGTCCAGGGTGAACTTTCTGGTCTCGGGGCTGTAGCGGTAGAGGTTCCAGTAGCCGGAGGCGACGGCGTCCTTCATCTCCTGCTGCACGTTGTTCATGCCCTTCTTGATGCCGTGGTTGATGCAGGGCGCGTAGCAGATAACGATGGACGGACCCTTGTGGGCCTCAGCCTCCTTGATGGCCTTGATGAGCTGGTTGGGATCGGCGCCCATGGAGCACTGGGCTACGTAGACGTTGTCGTAGGTCATGAGCATCAGGCCGAGATCCTTCTTCTTGGTCTTCTTGCCCGCGGCCTGGAACTGCGCGACCGCGCCGACCGGGGTGGCCTTGGAGGACTGGCCGCCGGTGTTGGAATAGACCTCGGTATCGACCAGCAGGACGTTCACGTCCTCGCCCATGGCGAACACGTGATCCAGACCGCCGTAGCCGATGTCGTAGGCCCAGCCGTCGCCGCCGTACATCCACATGGTCTTCTTGGACAGGTCGTTCTTGCGCTTCAGGATCTCATCGACGAGCTTCTGCTCGGTCTCGTTGAAGCTCGCGGTCTGCAGGCAGGCGACCAGAGCCTTGGTGGCCTCGGCGGAGGCGTCGAGCTCGTCGTAGGTCTCGAGCCACTTGGCGATCAGCTCCTTGAGGGCGGCGTTTTCCGTGACCTCGTTGAGCTCCTTCACGTAGTCGGTTGCGGCGTCGCGGAGCTGGCGGACAGCCAGGCACATGCCGTAGGAGAACTCGGCGTTGTTTTCAAACAGGGAGTTGGACCAGGCCGGGCCCTTGCCTTCCTTGTTCTTGCAGTACGGGACGCAGGGCATTGCCGCGCCCCAGGCCTGGGTGCAGCCGGTGGCGTTGGCCAGATACATCTTGTCGCCGAAGAGCTGGGTCAGCAGCTTGATATAGGGAACCTCGCCGCAGCCGGCGCAGGCGCCGTTGAACTCGATCAGCGGCTGACGGAACTGGCTGCCCTTGACGCTGAACTTGTCCATGACGTTCTTGTCGGACAGCTCGGTCAGATAGTTCCAGTTGGTCTGATCCAGATCGACCTCGTGGGACGGGACCATCTTGAGCGCCTTGCCGGTCATCGGGCAGGAGGCCACGCAGCTTCCGCAGGAGGTGCAGTCCAGCGTGGAGACGCCCATCGTGTACTTCATGCCCTTGATGCCCTTGGCGTCCACGAGCTCCAGACCGGCGGGGGCCTTGGCGGCCTCCTCTTCGTTCAGCAGGAAGGGACGGATGACGGCGTGCGGGCAGACGAAGGAGCAGCGGTTGCACTGGATACAGGCGTCCTTGTTCCACACAGGCAGATGGGTGGCGATGCCGCGCTTTTCATAGCGGGAGGTGCCGAGCGGGAAGGTGCCGTCCTCGCGGCCCTTGAAGGCGGAGACGGGCAGATCGTCGCCCTTCTGGGCGTTGATCGGGACCAGGATGTTCTTGATGACGTCGGGAACGTCCTGCGGGACCGGAGGCAGAGCCGCGCCGGAGAGCTGCTTCCAGCTATCCTTGACATGAACCTTGACGAGGGCGCTGATACCGGCGTCCACGGCCTGAAGGTTCATGTTGACGATCTTCTCGCCCTTGAGACCGTAGGTCTTCTTGACGGCGGCCTTCATGTGGGCCACGGCATCCTCCAGAGGAATGACGTTCGCCAGCTTGAAGAAGGCGGCCTGCAGGACCATGTTGCAGCGGTTGCCCAGGCCGATGGCCTGAGACTGCTTATTGGCGTCGATGATGTAGAACTTGATGTCGTTTTCGGCAATGTAGCGGAGGATATCGCCGGGGATCTTCTCCTCCAGCTCGTCCTCGCTCCACTCGCAGTTGAGCAGGAAGGAGCCATGCGGCTTGAGCTCGGAGATGATGTCGTATCTGCGGAGGTAGGTCTGGTTGTGGCAGGCGATGAAGTCCGCGTTGGAAACGTAGTAGGTGGAGGAAATCGGGTGCTTGCCGAAGCGCAGGTGGCTCTTGGTGATGCCGAAGGACTTCTTCGTGTCGTACTCGAAATAGGCCTGGCAGTACATATCGGTGGTCTCGCCGATGATCTTGATGGAGTTCTTGTTCGCGCCGACGGTTCCGTCGGAGCCAAGGCCCCAGAACTTGCAGGAGATGGTTCCCTCGGGCTCGGTCAGCAGAGCCGGACCTACGGGCAGGGAGAGGTGGGTCACGTCGTCCACGATGCCGATGGTGAAGTGATCCTTGGGCTCGTCCAGGGTCAGGTTGTCAAACACGGCCTTGATCTGGGCGGGCGTGGTGTCCTTGGAGGACAGGCCGAAGCGGCCGGCAAAGACCATCGGACGGTCGGCCTTGTTGATGTAGGCGGCGCAGACGTCCTCGTAGAGCGGCTCGCCGATGGAGCCGGCTTCCTTGACGCGGTCCAGGACGGCGATCCGCTTGACGGTGGCGGGGATGGCGGAGAGCAGATGCTTCGCGGAGAAGGGCCGGAACAGGTGGACCTGGAGGAAGCCGACCTTCTCGCCGCGGTCGTTGAGGTACTTGACGGTCTCCTGGACGGTCCCGGCGACGCTGCCCATCGCAATGATCAGGCGGTCGGCATCGGGCGCGCCGTAGTAGTTGAACAGGTGGTATTCGCGGCCGGTCAGCTTGCTGATCTGGGCCATGTATTCTTCCACCACGTCGGGCAGGGCGGCATAGTCGCCGTTGCTCGCCTCGCGCTGCTGGAAGTAGATATCGGGGTTATCGACCATGGAGCGCATCCGCGGGTCCTCGGGATTGAGGGCGTTGGCGCGGAATCTCGCCAGAGCGTCATAATCGACCAGCTTGGCAAAGTCGCCGTACTCCAGCGCGTCGATCTTCTGGACCTCGTGGGAGGTGCGGAAGCCGTCGAAGAAGTGCATGAACGGGATGCGGCCCTTGATCGCGGACAGGTGCGCCACACCTGCCAGATCGGCCACTTCCTGCACGCTGCCGGAGCAAAGCATTGCAAATCCGGTCTGGCGGCAGTTCATGACGTCGGAATGATCGCCGAAGATGGAGAAGGCGTGGGTGCCGACGGTACGGGCCGCAACGTGCAGCACGCCGGGCAGACGCTCGCCGGAGATGCGGTGCATCGTGGGGATCATCAGCATCAGGCCCTGGGAGGCGGTGAAGGACGTGGCCAGGGTGCCGGCCTCGAGCGCGCCGTGGCAGGCGCCGACTGCGCCGGCTTCGGACTGCATTTCCACCAGGCGGACCTTCTGGCCGAAGATATTCTTCAAGCCGTGGGCGGACCACTTGTCGGCGTGTTCCGCCATGGGAGAAGACGGGGTGATCGGATAGATCGCGGCGACCTCGGAGAAGGCGTAGGCCACGTACGCGGCCGCCTCGTTGCCGTCGCAGATCTTCAGGATCTTGCTCATGAATCGATTCCTCCTTCAAGATAAATACAAGTGTAGGTGTCTTTGTCTGACCTCGGCGGTTTTGTGCAATCCAGCCGCCGGAATTCACTCATACCTTATGATTATATCACGAAATGCACAAATGTCAATGTGAAGTATACAAATAATCACCCGGCAATATGCGCCTTCGACCGGATCGCTCCGTTTTCCCGCGCCGGAACGCCCGCACCGGAAAACGGACGAAAAACCGCCGGAACGCGCAGCGGCTGTGCGTTCCGGCGGGGTTCGGTTCAGCAGTAGAAGTCCTTGATTTTCTTCGCTCTGCTCGGGTGGCGGAGCTTGCGGATGGCTTTGTTTTCGATCTGGCGGATGCGCTCTCTGGTCACGCCGAAAATCTGACCGACCTCCTCTAGCGTGTGGTTGCGGCCGTCGTACATGCCGAAGCGCATTTTGAGCACGTCGGCCTCGCGCTGGGTCAGGGTGCCCAGGATCTCGGCCAGAGCCTCGGCCAGCATCGTATTGGAGGTGGATTCGGCGGGGCCGGGGGTGTTGTCGTCCTCCACGAAGGAGCCGATGGTCGTGTCCTCCTCGTCGCCCACGGGGGTATCCAGAGAGAGGGTGTCGGCGGCGGTGCGGTTGGCCTCGATGATCTTTTCGATCGGCAGGCCGAGCTCGTCCGCGATCTCCTCCAGGGTCGGCTCGCGGCCCAGCTCCTGGACCAGCTTGCGGTTGCAGCGGGTGGCCTTGTTGATGACCTCGACCATATGAACCGGGACGCGGATCGTGCGGGCCTGGTCCGCGATGGCGCGGGTGATGGCCTGGCGGATCCACCAGGTCGCGTAGGTGGAGAACTTGTTGCCCTTGGTATAGTCAAACTTGTCCACGGCGCGGATCAGGCCGGTGTTGCCCTCCTGGATCAGGTCCAGAATGTGCAGGCCGCGGCCGGAATACTTTTTGGCAATGGAGACGACCAGACGAAGGTTGGCCTCGGTGAGCTTCTTCTTGGCCTCCTTGTCGCCCTCGGCGACCTTCTGCGCCAGCTCCATCTCCTCCTCCGGGGTAAGCAGGGGGACCTGGCCGATCTCCTTGAGGTACATGCGGACCGGGTCGTCCAGGTTGTATTCGGCAGCAAGCTCCACCGGATCGATGATCTCCTCCTCGGCGTCGCCGGAGCCAAGATCCATCGGGCCGTCGTCCAGCTCGAGCTCCGCGCCGAGGATCTGGATGCCCATCGCCTCAATGGCTTCATAAACCTGTTCGATCTGGTCAACGCTGCACGGGATCTTGGAGAGCTCGGCGTTCAGCTCGCTGGCTTGGAGCACGCCCTCCTTTTTGCCCTTTGCAATCAGAGCGGAGATCGGGGCGGCGAGGGACTCCAGAGAAGACTTTGCGGGTTTTTTCGCAGTAGACATAGCGCACTTCCTTATGTGAGGCATGAAAAGGAACCGGCGGAAGCGGGTTCCCGGAAAATTCATCTCATTATAGTACAAACGGAATTGGATGGCAAGCCCCTTTTTGCGCTTTTTTCTGATTTTTCAAAAATTTTTCTTGTAATCCGACGGCTTCTGGGATAGGATGGAGGCAGGAGGCGAGCAGGATGACAGATTCGGACTGGATGCGCGAAGCGCTGGCTCTGGCGGCAGAGGCCGCTGCGGCGGGCGAGGTCCCCGTGGGCTGCGTGATCGTAAGGGACGGGACCGTGGTCGGACGCGGCCGAAACCGGCGCGAGACCGAAAAAAACGCCCTGCGTCACGCAGAGCTGGAGGCCATCGACGAGGCCTGCCGGACCTTGGGCGGCTGGCGGCTGTGGGAGTGTACCCTTTACGTGACCCTGGAGCCCTGCCCGATGTGCGCCGGGGCCATCGTCAACGCCCATATTCCGCGCGTGGTCTTCGGAGCTTCGGATCTGAAAAACGGCTGCTGCGGCTCGTTGATCGACCTCTTTTCCCTCCCCTTCAACCACCGCCCCGAAACGGTACGCGGGGTTTTGGAGGCAGAATGCGCCGAACAGCTCAAGGACTTCTTCGCCCGGCTCCGGCTCTCCCGCCCCAGAAGGCGGAACTGGCGCCCGGGGAAGGAGGGCGAAGCGTGAGGACGCTTTGCGCCTGACGGCCGCAGCGTTTGGAACCGTACCCTTTCCGCGCCGTCACCGACACGCAAACCGACATCAGCTCCCCCGGCGGGGAGCTTTTTTGTTCCGTCCGGCGCTCCGTCACGGCAGCAGACGGGCGAAGAAGGCAGCCGCAAGGAAGCCGGCTGCGTCGGCGGTCAGGGCGGCGGGAACGGCGAAGCGGCTTTTCCGGATCCCGGCGGCGGAAAAGTAGACCGAAACGGTGTAGAAGGTCGTCTCGGTGCTGCCGAGCATGACGGCGGCGGTCCGGCCGATCAGGCTCTCCGGGCCGTGGACTGCCATCAGCTCCGCGCCGACGGCAAGGGCGGCGCTGCCCGAAAAGGGCCGGACCAGCAGCAGCGGGACGGTCTCCGGCGGGATACCCACAGCCTTTGCCGCCGGGGCGAGCAGCCTGGTCAGAGCATCCAGCGCCCCCGATTCGCGCAGCAGGGCCAGGGCGGTCAGCAGCATGACGAGCGAGGGAAGGATGGCGGCGGTCAGCTTCAGGCCCTCCCTTCCGCCCTCGATCAGGGTGCCGTAGACGTCCGCCCGCTTCCGCAGCGCGGAGGCCGCCGCAAGCAGAAGCAGAGCGGGAACGAGATAGTTCGTCAGAGCCATTTTTGCAGGACACGGGCAGCCAGCAGCCCCGCGCTGACCGAGAGCAGGGAGGTCGCCCAGACCGCAGGCAGGATCGCAAAGGGGGAGGCCGAGCCGAGCCCCGCCCGCAGGGCTGCGACCGTGGTGGGCAGAAGCTGGATGGAGGCCGTGTTCATCACGATCAGGCGGCAGGCCTCGTCGGTGGCGGCACGGCCGCCGGACAGGGCCTGCATCCGGCGGACGGCGGCAATGCCCAGCGGGGTCGCAGCGTTCCCCAGACCCAGGAGATTGGCCGTTGCGTTTCCGCAGAGGCTCTCCATCGTCTCCGGGTCCCGGGCCGCCGTGGGATAGATCCGCCCAAGCAGGGGCGAGAGCAGGGCGGCCAGCCTCCTCTGCAGTCCGCCCGCCCGGAGCAGAGCCGCGAAGCCGCTCCAGAGGCAGAGGCTCCCGGCCATCGTCAGGCTCAGCTCCACGGCCTGCTTCGCCCCCGCCGCGACCGCCCCGCTCAGAGCCGCGCCGGTTCCGTGAAGCGCGGCGTAGATCATGGCCGCAGCCACCATTCCCATCCAGATGATCGTCATTGCCATTCGGCATCCGCCCTTCCAAATTTCACTTGTTCTTTTGGAAAAAACTGATATAATAGAGAAAAAGCACACAGCAGCCGAACGGAGGTGAGCGCATGGCAAAGCTGTTTGAATCGGTCCGCTTTCTCAAGGGCGTGGGCGAGGCCCGTGCAAAGAGCTTCGCATCCATCGGGGTCCGGACGCTCTACGATCTGATTTCCTACTTCCCCCGGACCTACGAGGACCGGACCCGCATCGTTCCCATTGCGGAGCTGCAGGCGGACGAGCCCGCCTGTTTCCGGGCCTTCGTGACCTCGAACCCCCGCACGGCCCACATCCGCAAGGGACTGGATCTGACCAAGCTGACCGTGGCCGACGACACGGCCCGGTTGAATCTCACCTTTTTCAATCAGAACTACGTGGCGGACAGCCTCCGGTACGGCGAGGAATACTATTTCTACGGCACGCTGAACGGAGATTATCTGGGCTACGAGGTCGCAAACCCCGTCTTTGAGCCCGTGGACCGTCCGGGCGTACAGACCCGTCGGATCATGCCGATCTACCCGCTGACTGCCGGCTTGAGCAACGGCATGCTCGCCCGGAGCGTGGCGCTGGCGCTGGAAGCCTGCATCGGCGAGCTGCCGGAGCTGCTGCCGGCGCAGCTTCGGGAAAAATACGGCCTCTGCGACGCGGCGACGGCCTACCGTGAGATCCACACGCCGTCCTCCTTCGAGGCGCTGGACGCCGCCCGGCGGCGGCTGGTCTTTGAGGAGTTCTTCATCTTCTCCGTCGGTCTGTCCATGCTCCGCAGCCGCCGGACTCAGGCGAAATGCCAGCCGTTGACCGGGCTGGAGCTTGCGCCGTTTGAAGCCGTGCTCCCCTTCTCCCTGACGAACGCCCAGCGGCGCGTGATCGGGGAGATCGCCGCCGATCTCTCCGGCGGACGGGTTATGAACCGCATGGTGCAGGGCGACGTGGGCAGCGGCAAGACCGTGGTCGCGGCAGCCGCCGCATGGTTTGCAGCCAAAAACGGTCTGCAGGCCGCCCTGATGGCCCCCACCGAGATCCTGGCCGAGCAGCACGCCCGCTCGCTGGAGCCCCTGCTGGCAAAGCTCGGGGTCCGCACGACCCTCCTGACCGGCTCGATGACGGCGGCCCAGAAGCGAAACGCCCGGCAGGCCATTGCGTCCCACGAGGCCGATCTGATCATCGGCACCCACGCTCTGATCTCCGAGGCCACCGACTTCCACCGCCTTGGCCTGGTCATTGCCGACGAGCAGCATCGCTTTGGCGTGGCCCAGCGCGCGGCTTTGGCAGAGAAGGGCGAGAACCCCCACATTTTAGTGATGTCCGCCACGCCGATTCCCCGGACCCTTGCCATGATCCTTTACGGCGATCTGGACGTTTCGGTGATCGACGAGCTCCCGCCCGGCCGCCAGCAGGTTCAGAGCTTCCTGGTGGGCGAGAATATGCGGGCGCGGATCAACGCCTTCATCCGCAAGCAGGCCGCCGAGGGCCACCAGGTCTACATCGTCTGTCCCGCCATCGAGGAGGGAGAGACCGAGAGCCTGAAATCCGCAGAGGTCTGGGCCGAGACCCTGCAGATGGCCGTCTTCCCGGATCTGCGCGTGGCCCTGGTCCACGGGCGGATGAAGAGCGCCCAGAAGGACGAGATCATGCGCGCCTTTGCGGACGGCGGCTATGATATTCTGGTCGCGACCACCGTGATCGAGGTGGGCGTGGACGTGCCGAACGCGACCTTGATGGTGGTGGAGAACGCAGACCGCTTCGGTCTGAGCCAGCTCCACCAGCTCCGCGGCCGCGTCGGACGCGGCGCGGCGCAGGCCTACTGCGTCCTCTTTACCGCGAATCGGAACCCCGAAACGCTTGCGCGGCTCAAGGCTCTTTGCAAGACCACCGACGGCTTCGAGATCGCCCGGGCGGATCTGAATCTGCGCGGGCCGGGTGACTTCTTCGGCACCCGGCAGCACGGTCTGCCCGCCTTCAAGGTGGGCAGTCTGGTGAACGATATGACGACCCTCCAGGATGCGCAGGCCGAGGCCGCCGCCTTCCTGAGCAGCGAGGAGCTGCCCGCCCGGCCGGAATACGCCCCGCTCATGGAGCGCATCCGCGCGCTCTTTGCCGAAGACAGCACGCCAAATTAGCCGGACACCGCCTCCACCGTTACGCCGCGGTAATACCAGGTCAGGATCTCCCGGAAGCTCTTCCCTTCCCGCGCCATCGCCTCTGCCCCGTACTGGCTCAGGCCGACGCGGTGGCCGTATCCGGACGTGGTGAAGCTCGCCGTCTCATCGGTCAGCGTCATCGTGAAGGCCGTGGAGCGCAGACCGAAGAGCTTCCGCAGTTCCGTTCCCCGGAAGGGCCGCCCGCCCAGGACCATCACGTCCACCCCGCCGCCCGCCGTGCGGGTCACGGTCCCGACCCAGGCGCCGAGCTGCTCCGGGAAGGAGACCGCCGGATCGGCGGAACGCAGAACGGACTGAAATTCCGCCAGGGAAACCTGCTTCTCGTCGGAAAAATGGGCGGCTCCCTCCTCCCCCGGACTGGGAACCGAGCGCAGATAGGGCAGGTCGCCGCCCCAGACGGCGGCGGCGTCCTCGGTCATGCCGCCGGAGCAGGAAAAGAAGGTCGCGTCGATCAGGCGGCCTTCGTAGAAAATCGCAAGCCCGTCCGTTGCGTCCACCGCTGCCTCCGCCTGCGCACGGCGCTCTGCGGAGACCGCAGCCGGGTCCGTCCAGCCCATGCAGCAGGCCGAATCCGTGCAGACTGCCGCTTCCTCGTGCCGCCGCCGCGCATCACTTCTCAGCGCGTAGGTACGGCAGGCCACGGCCTGGGCCTTGCGGGCTTCGTCCGAAAAGTCGGGCGGCAGCTCAGCCAGCAGAACGCCGGTGAGGTAGGTATGCAAGTCCATGCGGACCGTCTCTCCCTCCCGCAGGACCGGCAGGAGAACGCTCCGGTCATAGGTCTGTGCGTGAGAAAGCGGGATCTCGGTCGCCGCAGCCGCAGACGCGGCAATCGTTTGCTCCGGACTTGGAGCCGCGGTCTGCGCGGCCCGGACCGGACCGGGGCGGAGCGTCAGCGCAAGCAGAGCCGAAAAAGCGACGGAAGCCGCAGCGGATAAAAAAGCGTTTTTCATGTTTCCTCCTGTTCGAAAAACCATTGACGAACGGCATGAATTGTGCTAAAATCATTCTGTAATCGTTTGCGTCTCTGTATCCCAAGCCTATGCGCCGGTCGGTTTGGTTTAGAACCGCTTGCGTCCGTCCTGCCGGAGCTTCCGCCTCCGGCGCAGAATATGCAGAATTGGAGTGTTTACAAATGACGAAAAAGAAGCCGGATATCTTCCTGGGTATTACGATGGCCATGCTCGTTCTGGCCGCCCTGCTGTGCGTGATCATTCTGATCGTTCAAAAACAGACGAACAGCAAGCCCGCTGTCAAGCCCACCGGCGCTGTCGTGAGCAACGATACGGTCGCGCCGCCCGACACCGGCGACACCAACAGCTCCACCGATGCCACCAAGCCGAGCCAGCCGGTCCAGCCCGCGGACGTCAAGGCCATTGACGAGACCGCTCTGAAGGCTGCGCTGGACGACAATCTGGAGCCCCTTTCCAGCAACTGGGATATTGTGATCCTGGACCCTGTGGTCGGTACGAAGGTCACCGCCTCCCACCAGGCGGATCCTGAGGCATGGATGGAAGTCAACCGCATGCTTCCCGTCTTTATCATGGGAACGGCCTATCAGCAGGTCGCCAACGGCACGATGAC
The DNA here is from genome assembly GCA_900315595.1 of uncultured Eubacteriales bacterium. Lineage (GTDB taxonomy): Bacteria > Bacillota > Clostridia > Oscillospirales > Oscillospiraceae > JAFRPC01. The sequence continues at coordinate 38,486 of OMZQ01000006.1, forward strand.
CGAGGCCGACATTCAGGCTGACGTGGAGGCCATGATCGTCGGACGCGACTATGCCGCTGCCGACCGTCTGACCGCCTCCATCGGCGGGGGCGACGCCGCCAAGGGCATGCAGGCCGTCAAGGACTTCGCGGCTGCCAACGGGATGCAGATCAGCTACAACCGTGCGCTCAGCGAAACCGGCGGCAAGCCCAACTACATGAAGGCCAGCCTCTGCGCCGAGGTGCTGAACAAGATCTGCCGCGGCGAACTGGTCAGCGCGGACGCCTCCGCTCGGATGAAGGAGATCATCTGCAAGGCCAAGACCGACGAAGAGATCGCTCCCACCCTTGTGACGGAGGGCGCAAGCTACGGCCTGGTGACCGACTGCGAGAGCAACCTCTGCTGCTGCACGATGGGCATTGTGAATCTGCCCAACCGCAGCTACGTGGTGAGCATCTTCTGCTACGACCCGGTGAACATGGGCAACGCCCAGAAGCGCGCTGCGGAAATCATCGCGCTGACCGAGCCCTACTTCGCAGAATAATCAACAGATGCAAATCCCCGGGACGACAAATTCCGTCCCGGGGATTTGCTTATGGAATTGAGAATCGAGAACGGGGGAAGCGCTCCCCGGCTCCGATTTTCCGTCAGGTGAACAGCAGCCCCATGACGAGGGGCACCGTGGCAAGGCTCATCAGCGTGGAGAGGAAGACGCCGGAGGCGGCCAGCTCCTCGTCCGCGCCGTATTTGGCGGCGAGCAGGGTGGTCATGGTGGCAACGGGCATGGCGGAGATCACAACGGTCACGCCCAGAATCAGCGGGTTTTCGATCACAGGATGCAGGACCAGCCAGACCAGGACGGGCAGGACGACCAGACGGATGAGATTGATCACGTAGAGCCGCCAGTTTGTGAAGACCTTGCCCACCGGGACGTTTGCCAGGGCGATGCCGATGACCAGCATGCAGACCGGGCTCGTCACGTTGTTGAGCATGCCCAGCGTATCGACCACAACTGCCGGGGCCTTTGCGTCGGTCAGATAGCAGGCGTAGGCGATCAGCGAGCAGATGATCATCGGCGAGCAGAAGGTTTTCCACGTGACGCGCGCGTTTTGACGGTCCATCAGCCGGACGCCGTAGGTATAGACGATGACCTGGAAGAAGAGATTGAAGATCGAGGCGTAGAAGACCGCGTTGGCCCCGTAGAGGGCGCTCACCACCGGGAAGCCGAGGAAGCCCATATTGCTGAAGGTACACATGAAGGCGTAGACCCGCCGCTTCTCCGGCGGACATTTCAGCAGCCGGGGCAGGATCAGGCCAAGGGCAACCACCACGGCGAAGTAGGCTGCGGCAATGCCGGTCAGCAGATAGACCTCGCCGTTCGTCAGCCCCCGTTCCGAGCCGAGCACGGAATAGAGGACCGTACAGGGATTCGTCACGTTGATGACGAGCTGGGCCAGGACCCGGTTCGTGATCTTGGGGAAGACCTTTGCCTTTGCGGTGACAAAGCCCACGCCGATGATCAGAAAGAGAATCCCCATCTTTTGGATCAGGGAACCAAGTGCCAGATCCCCCATATCAGCCGAGCTGCTCGCGCTCAAAGGCGGCGATCTTGTCGATCCGGCGCTGGTGGCGTCCGCCCTCGAAGGCGGTGTCAAGCCAAACGTCCACGATCTCCAGGGCCAGCTTCTCACCCACGACGCCGGCGCCGAGGGCCATCATATTGGCGTCGTTGTGCTGACGGGTCAGGCGGGCGGACATCAGATCGGAGAGCAGGGCGCAGCGGATGCCGCGGACCTTGTTCGCGCTGATGGAGGCGCCGATGCCGGTCGTGCAGAGCACGATCCCGCGGTCGCATTCTCCGCTCGCAACGGCCTTCGCCGCCGGGATGCAGAAGTCGGCATAGTCGCAGCTCGCGGTGGAATCGGTGCCGAAGTCGCGCACCTCCAGGCCGCGGTCGATCAGATGTGCCTTCACAAGCTCCTTGAGCGCGTAGGCCCCGTGATCACAGGCGATTGAAATCATAATGGTTCTCCTTCGTAGATTCGTTATATAGTTCGTGTTCAGCAGCACAGAAGTCTTCTGGTCAGCTCGGCGTTCAGGGGCAGGCCCCAGGTTGCCAGCAGGATCCAGATATCGTAGAGTGCGCCGATTGCGACCGGAATGACGGCAAGCACGCGCTTGTTGCCAAGCTCGGCGTTGCGAAGCATTGCGCCGAGGGTCAGAGCCAGACCCAGCGGGAGCAGCCAACGGGCGGACAGCAGCCAGACGAGACCGAGCAGGGCAGCGACGATCAGAACCAGAACCGCGCGGGGATTCCTGCGCTTGCAGACCATCCCGGCGGCGCTGACTGCACCCCAGACGCCCAGGGCGGAGAGCGGGGCGTCGATCAGCGGATTGACCAGTCGGCCCAGTCCCGGCGTCACGGTCATCTCAATGCCGACGGCCCGGCGAAGGCTGCGGAAAACGGCGCCGGACGGTGCGGCGGAGATCAGCTTGCGCAGAGCGGACACGGAGCCGCCCGTGAGAATGAAGAGCCGGACCACGGAAGCCCCGTAGAGGCAGACGATCCAGCAAACGAGGGCGGCCGCCAGGGACAGAGCCGCAGGGCCGACGCCGATCCGGTTGTTCCGAAGCTGCCAGATCAGCTTATAGAGATGAACGGCGATCAGCGCCGGGATCAGCCAAACCATCGGCGCGCTGACGGACAGACCCAGACAGAGCGCGAGGATCGCGCCGAGATAGCGGAGCTCCGCAGGGAAGCCGGGCTTCTCCGCCCGCAGATAGAGGACGGAAAGCAGGAGGGCAATCGCCAGCAGGCAGGTCGGACCCTGGCTGTCCGTGGGGGAAATAGCAAAGAGCAGAGCGCCGAGAAAGGCGGAAAAGCCGCTTTCATAGAGCAGCTGCAGCAAAACGTAGACGGCTGCCGTTCCGAGCGCGGCCACGAGCATCAGCATCCAGGTGTAGCGCGTGGGGTTCAGCGCGGTCCAGCTGTGAAGGATCGCAAAGCCGGTATTGAGCAGGATCAGCCCCTGCCAGGCGGCGGCAATCAGCGCGACGGCGACGACGGCCGGCCAGCGCAGCGGCGGAAACGGCATCCGTTCGGCGCGGAAGGGAAAGCCCGGTCTGCGGTATTCTGAGATCCATCGAAGCTGCTTCGGCGCGGCCTCCATGGCCCGCTCGCTGACCAGCCAGAGCCAGAGCCCAAGCAGAAGGAAGCAGACAGCGGGAACCAAAACCGGCCAGTAGGAGCCGTAGTTTTCGAAGATACGCATGTACAGTCACCTCACCGTTCAGTATAACAAATTATTTCTCAAAGCGCAACCGCTTTTTGACGTTTTTTCCCGAAACCGCTTGCATCCGGCGCGCGCAGGACATAGAATCAGTTTCGGGCTGGACGGCTCTGAGCGGCGCGTGGAACCTTTGCGCCGCTGCGTCGTCCAACGGACAGAGCCGACGCAGACGCCCGGCCGACCAAAAGGAGGAACCTGAAATGAGACGAATTGCAATTTTACTTGCCCTGACTCTGATCGCGGGCATTCTGGCGGGCTGTACCAAGACGCCCGCGCCGGAGAATACGACCAGCGCCGCCCAGGCGTCCACCCAGGCAGCCCCGCAGACCGCGCCCGCTTCGACGGACGAGCCCGCGGGACCCGACGACACCGCAGCCCCCGTCTTCCGATTTACGCGGGAGAACTTCCCGCGCATGGACGGCTCCACGGCCTGCATTCCTCTGGCCGAGGCCGTCGCCTCCGTCCTGCTGGGCGAATCCCGCGAGCAGGCCGCCGATCTGGTCCGCTTCAACCGTACCACCCAGTCCTTCCGTAACCTCAAGGACGGCCTCTGCGACATTCTGATCGTCGGTCAGCCCAAGGCCTCGGTCTTTGACGAAATGAAGGAAGCCGGCTTTGAATATGAGATCGAGACCCTGGCCCGCGACGGTCTGGTCTTCGTGGTGAATGAGGATAACCCCGTGAACAGTCTGACCACCGAGCAGATCCGTAAGATTTATACCGGCGAGATCACCAACTGGAAGGAGGTCGGCGGAAACGACGCCGAGATCATCCCCATCCAGCGCAACGAGGGGGCAGGCTCCCAGGCGCTGATGATCAAGCTGATCATGGGCGACACCCCGCTGATGGAGGCCCCGAAGGACTACGTTTCCGGCTCGATGGGCGATCTGATGACTGCGGTCAAGAGCTACGACGGCAGCGCCAACGCCATCGGCTACTCGGTCTACTACTACGCGCATGACATGGAGATGGCAAAGGGGCTCAAGCTGCTCGCCGTGGACGGCGTGGAGCCCAGCCGCGAGACCATTGCATCCAAGGAGTATCCCCATCTGAACGATATCTACTGCGTCATCCCCGCCTCCGCTCCGGCGGACAGCCCCAACCGCATCCTCTATGAGTGGCTCTGCACCGCGGACGGCCAGGCCCTGATCGCGGACGAGGGTTACGTTGCCGCCGGCACGGACGACAGCCCCGCCGCAAACTGATCCGCTCCGCCCGACCGAGTCCAGTACCGACCTATATTGTAATTTAGGAGGCGATTTCCATGAGAACGCGGCTGCTCCCGATCCTCTGCGTCCTCGCCCTGCTGCTGAGCGCCTGCACCGCTGACGGCAAGCCCTCAGCGACCACCGCGTCCGAGCCGGTCTCCGGCCCGACGGACGAGACCGCCGCCCCGACCGTGCCGCCCACGGAGCCTGCGCCGGACCCGTCCGGCAGCGTGACACCCGGCGGCTGGCAGGTCTACACCGATCCCTCCGCCTACCGGCCCGCCGAGGGGGCGCTCTATACCCGGCCCACCGGCGTCGATCTGCGCGAATTCCACCCCGAAAACGCAAGCGGCCGGGTCTATCCCTATTATACCGACACCCTCTATGAGGATACCGGGGACGGTCAGAGCTGGGCCTGCGGCCACCACGCCGGCTTCGTGGACGAAACGGGGACCATCGTGACCGACGGCGTCTATTCGTCGATCTCGGTCCTTTTTGACGGTCTGAATGAATATGATCCCTATGCGGAAAGTCCCCGGCTGCCCCTTTGGAGGACCGGACAGCTGGAAAGCGTCACGGTCGTGGACGAGGGTGAATACACCTACCCCGTCGGAGAAATCCGATACGGCGTTGTGGCGATGGACGGCAGCTTTTCGATCCCGTGCGAGTACGTTGGCATTCAGCCCTTCTCCGACCGCTTCCTCTGCAACAGGAGCTGGGACAAGCCGGATTTTCTGATCTTTGATCTGTCCGGCAACGTTTTAATCACCAGCCGCGAGCTCATCCCCGGCAAATGCGACTGGTGTCACGTCTCCTACACCGAGGGGCTCTATCTGGTCTGCTCCGGCCTCCGCGACGGGACGGAGGAATACCGGTTCGTCGATGAGAGCGGGACGCCCGTCCTCGGCCCCTACCGGTTTGCAAACGTCTTCCACGGCGCTCTGGCTCCTGTGAGTCTCGACGGCGACCGCACCGGTCTGATCGACCGCACCGGAAGCTGGGTCGTTGAGCCAACCTACAGCTCGATCAGCTATGCAAGGGACGGCTGCTTCCTTGCAGAGATCGACAACGGGCTCTCCCCCGGAATCTACGTGGTGCTCGACCCGGAAGGCAGGGAGGTGTTCCGCACCGACGGCAGCGGCTGGATCAACAGCGTGCCCTGCGGCTACATGCTGGACCGCCCGGAGGGCGAGGACGACGTCTTCTATGATCCTTCGGGTCAGGCCATCTGGACCGGCGCGGACTGGACCTGTCTGGACGAGCAGACCTTTTTCGTCAGGCAGCCCGACGGCGTGCTTCGGATCGTCAACGCGGTCACCGGCGCGGAGCTGCAGACGGAGCTTCTGAACTACGTGGAGCCCGGCGTCGCCATCCTGCAGGGCGAGATGGTCCGGGGGTATCAGGGACGGAACTGGGATTCGGATGATTTCTATTTCATCCCCGCCGATCTGAGCGGGATCCGGGAGATCGAAGCCGATCCGACGTTCCCCCTCGACTTCTACGAATCCAGCTCCAGGCTGACGGATCAGGTGACGGGAGATGCCTACTACTCCATCTTTAACGGACACGGCTTCGAGCTCTACAGCGAGGACGGAGACCGTCTGACGACCCTGCAGCAAAGCTGGGTGACCATCTACGACGGGCGGATCATGGAGGCGAGCGACGAGCTGTTCTGCACCTACCGCAGTCTGGACGGCAAGCTTCTCTTCCGATTCCCCATGTACAGCGGCGCGGACTGACCAAGTCCGACTTCCGCGCCCGCAAGCCGAAAGCTCCTCCTCCGGGGGGAGCTTTCGGCATCCTCCCGCGTGTCGGCGGACAGTTAGCGCGGGACGGGCGATATGTATGATCAAATTCCCCGAAAATGTGCGTTTTTCCTCTTGCATTCTGAATACGAGTATTGTATAATCCGGTAGAAGGGAAAAAATGGGCTGTTGTTGGCGGAAAGGATTGTACAAATCTGCCAAAGGCGCCGCCCGGAGCTTCCCTCAAATCTGCGCTTGACAGACGAACGATTGAACGAAGGAGATTTAACATCATGATCAAGCTCTACGAAACCGGCATTTACCTCGTCAACGGCGAAACCATCGTCACCGATCCCGCTCAGGTTCCCGCCCTCACCGGCAAGGAAGCCAACAAGGAAGAGGCCGTCAAGGGCACCATGGCCTACGGCATCCTCAAGGCCCACAACACCTCCGGCAACATGGACGATCTGAAGCTGAAGTACGACTCCATGGCTTCCCACGACATCACCTACGTGGGCATCATCCAGACCGGTCGTGCCTCCGGCATGACGAAGTTCCCCCTGCCCTACCTGCTGACCAACTGCCACAACTCCCTGTGCGCCGTCGGCGGCACCATCAACGAGGACGACCACAAGTTCGCGCTCTCTGCCGCCCACAAGTACGGCGGTATCTACATCCCCACCAACCTAGGCAATATCCACTCCGTCAACCGTGAGCTGATGGCAGGCTGCGGCAAGATGATTCTCGGCTCCGACTCCCACACCCGTTACGGCGCCATCGGCACCCTGGCCGTCGGCGAAGGCGGCGGCGAGCTGGCCAAGCAGCTTGTCGGCAGAACCTACGACTTCAAGCGCCCCGGCGTGATCGCGGTTTATCTGACCGGCGCTCCCAAGCCCGGCGTCGGCCCCCACGACGTCGCCCTGAGCATTGTCGGCGCTGTCTATAAGAACGGCTACGTCAAGAACAAGGTCATGGAATTCGTCGGCCCCGGCATCGCCGGTCTGCCCATGGAATACCGCAACGCCATCGACGTTATGACCACCGAGACCACCTGCTGGTCCTCCATCTGGGTCACCGATGACAAGACCAAGGAATATCTGACCATCCACGGCCGTCCGCAGGACTACAAGGAACTCAAGCCCGCCGACGTGACCTGGTACGACGGCTGCGTCTACATCGACCTGTCCACCATCGAGTGCACAATCGCGATGCCGATGCATCCCTCCAACACCTTCACCATCCACGAGCTGCAGGAAAACGCCGCCGACATCCTCCACATGGTAGAGGAGAACGCGAACAAGCAGCTCAAGGGCGTCAAGATGAACCTCTCCTCCAAGCTGCGCAACGGCGCCATCTGGGTTGACCAGGGCGAGATCGCCGGCTGCTCCGGCGGTACCTACGACTCCATCTGCGCTGCCGCCGATATCCTCAAGGGCAAGTCCACCGGCAACGGCGTCTTCTCCCTGAGCGTCTACCCCGGCTCCCTGCCCGTCCTGTCCTCCCTGATCAAGACCGGCCGCGCATACGACCTCGTCTCCGCCGGCGTTCTGCTGCGTGAGTGCTTCTGCGGTCCTTGCTTCGGCGCGGGCGACACCCCGGCCAACGGCGAGTTCTCCATCCGCCACACCACCCGTAACTTCCCGAACCGTGAAGGCTCCAAGCCCGGCGAGGGCCAGATCTCCGCTGTCGCTCTGATGGACGCCCGTTCCATCGCCGCGACCGCTGCCAACGGCGGCAAGCTGACCGCTGCCTCCGATCTGGACGTCACCTACACCGATCCGAACTACCAGTTCGACAAGGGCATCTACGAGAAGCGCGTCTACAACGGCTGGGGCCATGCCGAGCCCGAGACCGAGCTCGTCTTCGGGCCCAACATCAAGGACTGGCCCGAAATGCCCGCTCTGACCGACGACCTGCTGGTCAAGGTCTGCTCCTACATCACCGACCCCGTCACCACCACCGACGAGCTGATCCCGTCCGGCGAAACCTCCTCCTACCGCTCCAACCCCGAGCGTCTGTCCGAGTTCGCCCTGTCCCGCCGCGATCCGCAGTACGTGAGCCGTTCCAAGGTCCTGCGTCAGTTCGACCGCGACCGCCGCGCCGGCAAGGGCATTGCCGACGAGGTCAACAAGGTCTACGACGCCCTGGAGAAGGCCGGTCTGAAGGTTGACCGCGAGGGCACCGACATCGGCTCCACGATCTTCGCCAACAAGCCCGGCGACGGCTCCGCCCGTGAGCAGGCCGCTTCCTGCCAGAGAGTTATGGGCGCTTCCGCCAACCTGGCCAAGGAGTACGCCACCAAGCGTTACCGCTCCAACTGCATCAACTGGGGCATGGTTCCGTTCCTGGTCGAGAATCCCGAGATCTTCGAGCTGGGCGATTACGTCTTCGTTCCCGGCGTCCGCGAGGCCGTTCTGGAAGACAAGGACAACTTCCCCGCTTACGTCGTCAAGGCCGACGGCACCGTCAAGGAATTCAAGGTCTCCCTGGGTGGTCTGACCGAGGCCGAGCGCCACATCATCGTGGACGGCTGCCTGATCAACTACTACCGCAACAACATGTAATCCAACGCATCAAAAAACCGGACCGGCGATTTGCCGGTCCGGTTTTTTGATGTCCTTGTCTTACCTCCGGAACGTGAGCGGCAGAAGCTCGGCAAGCTGGGCCGCGTCGATCCCCCGGCAGGCGGTCAGCCGGAGCTCGTCGCCGTCCAAGACCGCGTCGTAGTAGCCGTTCGTCTGATCGGAGAGATAGAGCTTGCCTTCCGTCCAGCGCCATTTCCCGCCGGTCGGGCGGAGGATGGCTTCGCGGTCCACGGAGGCAAGGAAGCTGTCTGCAAGCTGCTCGGCGGTTGTGCCGCGCTCGGACAGGCGGGCTCTTGCTTCATCCTCGGTCAGTTCGTAGGTGTCCATCACGGTTTTCAGGGCGGCCTTTGCAAGCGGTTCGCGCAGGGACTTGAGCAGGTCCTCCAGCGAGGCCTCGTTGACGCGGAGCAGATAGGTCCCGTTCTCCGCGCAGGTCAGATCCACCCGGAGGGTCAGTCCGCTGAGATCCAGGGTTTCAGGCACGTCGCCCAGGCGTTCGCACAGGGCTGCGCAGTCCACCGTCGCGGACCAGGTCCCGGCGGGCGATGCGTCGGAGCAGGCGCAGAGCAGAAGGGTCAGGAGCAGCAGAAGCGGCAGCAGGCGTTTCATGGGTCATTCCTCCGTTCGGAATCGTTCGTCGTTTCGCGGAGTACCGCGCAGGTCTCCACGCCGTAGGCGGCAAAGGCAGCGCAGGCGGCTTCGTCGATCCGTTCGCCGGGCATCAGAATCGGGACGGCAGGCGGACAGCTCACGCCGGGGCGCGCCAGAACCCGGCCCAGGCTCTGCGCCGCCGGGATGCGCTCGCAGGGCAGAAGCATGGCCTCGGCAGGCGGGAGGACGGTCTCCGGACGGCCCGGTCGGGCGGCGATTTCAGGCAGGGCCGGGCGCGGCCCGATCGCCGCAAGGGCGGTCCGCAGGCGTTCCAGATCACCGTCGGGATTGTTCGGTGTGAGCATCAGGACGGCGTAGTCGGGGTCGAAAAACTCGCACAGGATCCCGCGTTCAGCCAGAGCGTCGGCCAGCTCGATCCCGGACAGGCCGCGCAGGCGGGGCCGCAGGGTCAGCTTCCATGGCTCGTCTCCGTAGAGCGTCCAGCCGCCCGCACGAAGGTCTGCCTTCAAGCGCTCGACCTTCTCCAGAAACTCCGGCATCCGCCCGGGCAGGGCCTCCAGCCAGGGATTGCAGAGGTCGAGCGATTGCAGGATCAGATAGGACGGGCTCGTGGACCCGAAGATCGCCAGGGCCTCGCGGACGTCAGGCGCAGGGAGTCCGAGGCGCTCAGAGACGTGGAGCCAGGCCCCGCCGGTCAGGACGGGACAGGTCTTGTGGGCCGAATCGCAGCAGAGGTCTGCGCCGAGGTCCATCGGGTGCCGGGAAGACGGAAGGAAACGAAGATAGGCCCCGTGGGCGTTGTCCACCAGGAGCAGGACGCCGCAGCGGCGGCAGACCGCCGCGATCGGGCCAAGATCGGGCAGGTCGCCCAGATAGTCCGGAGCCGTCAGATAGAGGGCCGTGGGCCGCTCCGCCAGGATCGCCTTCTCCACGCCCTCCGGCGTCAGACGGGCCGAGAGATAGGTCGGAGCCCCGTCCCGGAGCCAGCAGACCTTCAGCCGCAGCAGGGCGACGGCGGAGAGGAAGGTGGAATGGGCGTTCCGGGCGGCGAGGATTTTGGGCTCTCTCCCCTGCCCCGCTGCGTGCCGGGCCGCCAGCAGGAGCATGGCCCGGATGCAGTGCGACGAGCCCTCGGTGGAGTAGAAGGTCGGGCAGCCAAAGAGCCGGGCGGCGTTCGCCTCGCTTTCGGCAATGATCCCGGTGGCCTCATACAGAGAATCCGCCCCGGGGATCTCCGTCAGATCCAATTCCTCGCAGCCCAAGGGCCCCCGCCCCTTGTGGCCCGGCATATGAAACCGGGCGGGGCGGAGGTCACGGTAACGGCTTACGAAGTCATAGATCGGAGTGTTCATTTCCCGGCTTCGAGCTGATTGGCGGCGGCCAGCATCAGGGCGCACTCCATACGCTTGCGGAAGAGGTCGCAGCCGTAGGCGTAGGTGCCGGTGATTTTGCCGGTGGCGTGGTAGGCGTTCGCGGCGCAGCCGCCGGAGCAGTAGAGCCTTGCCCAGCAGTCCCGGCACTCGGGACGAGCGTAGACGTTGCAGGCGGCGAATTCATCGCGGATCGCGGTGTTGGTCACGCCGGTCCAGACGTCACCCAGCTTGAACTTTTCCTCCCCCACGAACTGGTGGCATGGATAGAGATCCCCCCAGGGGGTGACAGCCATGTACTCGGTGCCGGAGCCGCAGCCGGAGATGCGCTTGTAGATGCAGGGACCGCCGGTCAGGTCGATCATGTAGTGGTAGAAGGTGAAGGGGCGGCCCTCGCGGCGGCGCCGGAGCATGAGCTCAGCCAGCTTTTCATACTGCTCCATGACGATGGGCTTGTCCTCCTCCGTCAGGGCGGAGGGATCGTCCGGGGCGCAGACCACCGGCTCCATGCTCAGCTCGGTAAAGCCGAGATCGAGCATGGCCTGAATATCCTTCAAAAAGTCGGGGTTAGCATGGGTGAAGGTGCCGCGCATATAATAGCCCCTGTCGCCGCGGGCCTGGACAAAGCGCTGGAACTTCGGCACGATGCGCTCCCAGCTTCCGTTGCCGGCGTAGTCCACGCGGAAACGGTCATGGATCTCCTTCCGCCCGTCCAGGGACAGGACCACGTTGTAGCACTCGCGGTTGGCGAATTCGATCACCTCGTCGTCCACGAGCATGCCGTTCGTGGTCAGGGTGAAGCGGAAATGCTTGCCGGTCTGCGGCTCGATGGAGCGGGCGTAGGCGACCAGATCCTTGACGACCTGGAAGTTCATCAGCGGCTCGCCGCCGAAGAAGTCCACCTCCAGATTCCGCCGGGTCCCGGAGTGCTCCACCAGATAGTCGAGCGCGCGCTTGCCGACCTCGAAGGACATCAGGGCGCGGTCGCCGTGATATTTGCCCTGGCTGGCGAAGCAATAGGAGCAGTTGAGATTGCAGGTGTGGGCCACGTGCAGGCAGAGCGCCTTGACGACGCCCGCAGTCTTGGCCTTGAGCTGTCCGGCCATGGGCTCGTAGACGTCGGGCGTGAACAGCTTGCCCGCCTCGCGCAGGGCCTCGATCTGTCCGCAGGCCGCCTCCAATTCCTCCAAGGTCGCCTGGTCCGGGTGGCGGTCGTGGACGGCGGCGATCAATACGTCGCGGGGCGTGGTTTCGTAGTGCTGGATCAAGTCATAGGCGACCTCGTCAACGACGTGGATGGAGCCGGAGCAGACGTCGAGGACGATATTATAGCCGCCGAGCTGGTAGCAGTGAGTCATAGCAGATATCCTCTCTGAAGGTGGAGAAACGCAGAAAAGCGCCGCCATCGCGGGCGGCGCTTTTCCTGGGAACTTACTTGTTCTCGTTCTCGCAGTTCTGGTTGGCAATGCCGCAGCTGGTCTTGCAGGCGGACTGGCAGGAGGTCTGGCATTCGCCGCAGCCGCCGTTCTTTGCGCTGTCGCAGAGGTTGCGAGTTTCGAGGGTCTTGATCTGAATCATGGGAAAGCCTCCACTTTTTTTATTCTTACCGTGCGATTATAGCACGGAACCGCGCAGAAGTCAAGCAGGGAATCGGGATTTGCGCGGAGACGCAGCTCCCGTTCAAAAAAAAACGATTCGCAGGACCGTCCGGTTCGCCCGGAAAAACGCGCGCCGGGCGGCGGTTTTTCCCGCGCCATGAGAGCGGAGGAAAACCGGGGCTTGCAAATCCGGCCCGGAGCCGCTATACTGGAAGCAGTCAAAACGAATGCGGAAGGAGCATCAGGCATGCGCATTGAACAGTTTGTAATGGCCTATCAGGTGGAGCAGGACCGTCTGCGTGCATTGACGCCGGAGGGCTTCACGGTCCTGCGGCCCGTGCTGCGCGTGAATGCGGAGCTGCGGAACCATCGGCGGCCCTATCTGGAATTCAATCTCCCGGCGGAGGGCTTCGGCAAGCGCGGCTGGGTGAACATCGGGCACTGGACGGAGCCGGAGCTGAGCTTCGAGCGGGACGGAAAGACCGTGATCTTCCGCTCCGGCTTTCTGGAATTCGTCTTCACCCCGAACGGCGGTCAGGGCGGCTGTCCCGCGAGCCGGGATAACGACGGCTGCTTCTATGCAGACGGCGCAGGCTGGCGATTTGTGCCTGCAGAGGCGGTCGGCAGCCGGATGGAATTCTGCGATCTGCTCTTCGCCTGGAAATTCGCTCCGGGCGACGCCAGCGGCGTCAGCGTGGGCGGAAAGACCGTCCCGGCCTACCCCAGCTTGAAGAAGAAGGACTATCCGCCCCTCCCGCTGACCGCCCAGAACGCAGCCCATCTCCCCTGCGAAAAGCTGCTGGGGCAGTACAAGGTCACGTTCGAGCGATAATACGCTTTCATCATGGCAGCGCAAACGGACCGCATCCGGATTTGGATGCGGTCCGTTTCTGCTTGTCATTCCGCGCGGAGCAGGGCGACAGCAACGTCGTTTACGTTCGTGCCCGTCGGGCCGGTGCGGATCAGACCGCCCACCCGCTCCAGCGCATGATAGGAGTCGTTCGCCCGGAGAACGTCCGGGATCTCCAGCCCGGCGGCGCGGAGGGCGTCGCGGGTGAAGCCGTCCGCGAAGCCGCCTGCTGCGTCGGTCGGGCCGTCGGTGCCGTCGCTGCCGACGGAGAAGACCGCTGCGCCGGTGAGCCCGGCAATGCCCTCGGCAGCGGCCAGCGCCAGCTCCTGGTTCCGTCCGCCCAGGCCGTGCCCGGTCAGCCGGACCACGGTCTCCCCGCCCGCCAGAAAGGCGAGGCTTCTGCCCTCGCCCGCGTGGGTCCGAAGCACGGAGGCCAGAAAGCGCCCCGCCTCCTTTGCCTCGCAGCAGAGACGGTCCGTGAGCAGGATCGGCTCATAGCCGAGATCGCGGCAGGCCGTTGCCGCCGCGGCGCAGAGGGCACGGACGCTGCCCGTGATCTGGGTCGTGACGCGTTCGAGCGTCTTCGGCGTTTCAACGCCCAGAAGTCGGTCAGCCAGTGCGGAAAGACGCAAGCCGTATTTTGCGGCGATCCGCCGGGCGTCCGCCGCCGTTGCGGAGTCCGGGAAGGCCGGACCCGAGGCGATCATATCCAGCGGATCGCCCAGTACGTCGGAGAGGACGACGGTCTGCACCTGCGCCGGTGCACAGGCCAGCGCAAAGCGTCCGCCCTTGACGGCGGAAAGACGCTTGCGGATCGTGTTGATCTCCACGATATCAGCCCCGCAGGCCAGGAGCTGAGCCGTCACGTCCTGCAGCTCCGCGCCGGGGATCAGGGGCTTTTCAAACAGGGCGCTCCCGCCGCCGGAGAGCAGAAGGAGGACCGTATCCCGCTCCGTCAGGCCGGATACCAGGTCAAGGGCCGCCTGCGTGGCGCGGAAGCCGTTTTCATCCGGGACCGGGTGCCCGGCCTCGCAGCAGGTGCAGGCCGGGATCGGACCCATGACGTGACCGTATTTGGTAATGACGATGCCGGACTCGATCCGGCTGCCGAGGCAGTCCGAGGCGACCTTTGCCATCTGCCAGGCGGCCTTTCCCGCTGCAACCAGGCGGACACGGCCCGGAAAGGTCATTTGTTGAAGCGCAAGGCGGACGGCGGCGTCCGGGCGGACGGCGGCGATGGCTGTGCGGACGATCTGCTCCGCGTCGGCCCGAAGGCTTGGGTTCATGCGATCATCTCCCCGGACTATGGCAGAGCTGCCAGGATTTCATCCAGACCGCAGCCCCGCTCGCGGGCAAGCCGCGTCAGATCGTCCGCCTCGTATTTTTCGCGCGTGACGCCCCAGCCGGTCGAGCGCTTCCGGCGGACCGGACCGAGCGGGGTCTGAACGGTCTGAACGCTGCGCTCGAGCGTATGGCGGCGAAGGGTCTGCTCGCGGACGCCGATCGTGGCGGTATGGCGGAACAGGGCGCGGACCAGGGTTTCGCGGTCCTCAGGTTTACATAATAGCTGAAGCAGAACGCCGGGGCGGTTCTTCTTCATCCCGGCGGGAATGGTCCAGACCTCCAGCGCACCGGCGGTATAGAGGGCCTCCATCGCAAAGCCGACGGCCTCCGGGGTCATATCGTCGAGGTTGCAGGAAAGCTCCAGAACGGCGTCGCCCTGCTCCGCAGTCTGGCCGAGCATGGCACGGACGCAGTTGGCCGCCGGGAAGTCCTTTTTGCCCATGCCGTAGCCGACAGCCTCCACCGTCATGGTCGGCATCGGGCCGTATTCCGTGGCAAACTGCCGCAGAAGAGCTGCGCCGGTCGGGGTGCAGAGCTCGCCCTTCAGGTCTCCGGCATAGATCGGCACGCCCTGAAGGATATGGGCCGTGGCCGGAGCGGGGACCGGAAGGATGCCGTGGGCGCAGCGGACCTGGCCGCTGCCGACACAGATCGGCGAGACGACGACTTGCTCCGGCGCAAGCCGCTCCATCAGCAGGCAGACCGCAGCAACGTCCGCAACGGCGTCCATCGTGCCGACCTCATGGAAATGGATCTCCGGCACCGGGACGCCGTGGACCCGGCTCTCCGCCTCCGCGATCCGACGGTAGACGGCCAGCGCGTTGGCGCGGACGGTCTCGGAAACCGGAAGATCCGCGATGACGCGGGCAACGTCGTGCAGGCTGCTGTGGTGGTGATGGCCGTGGTCTGCGTGGTCGTGGTGATCGTGATCGTGGTGGTCGTGGTCGTGCTCGTGCTGATGCTCGTGCGCGTGGTCGTGCAGATGCTCGTCCTCCTCCGTGCCGTTCACGCTCACGGTCACGTGCGTGCCGGTGATTCCGCATTTCACGGCGGGGTCGGCGCGGTATTCCACGCCGGGAATACCGAGGGCGTTCAGGGCGGCGAGGGCGGCCTCCCGGTCCGGGCAGAGCTCCAGCAAAGCGGCGGTCAGCATATCGCCCGCCGCGCCCATGCCGGCGTCAAGATAGAGGGTCTTCATGGCTTTGCCTCCATGTGATTGATTCGGTTTGCAAGGAAGCCCGCGCCGAAGCCGTTGTCGATGTTGACGACCGACACGCCGGAGGCGCAGGAGTTGAGCATGGACAGGAGGGCGGAGAGGCCGTTCAGGGAAGCCCCGTAGCCGACGCTGGTCGGGACCGCGATCACCGGGCAGTCCACCAGACCGCCGATCACGCTGGCCAGCGCCCCCTCCATGCCTGCGATGGCAATGACGACGGAGGCGTTCATCAGAACGTCCAGATGGCCCATCAGCCGGTGCAGACCGGCGACGCCGACGTCATAGAGGCGGACTACGGCGCTGCCCTCGACCTCGGCGGTCAGGGCAGCCTCCTCCGCTACGGGAATATCGCTGGTGCCGCCGGTGGCGACGACGATCTTCCCCAGACCGGTGGGCTTGGGGATCGGGCCGAGAATGCCGACCCTGGCCTCCGGGCGGTAGTCGATGGGATGGACGGCGGAAACAGCCCGTGCAGTCTCCGCCGACAGGCGGGTGATCAAAACCGTCTTCTGTCCGTTTTCCAGCATGGCGTCCAGGATGCCGTTGATCTGCGCAGCGGTTTTGCCCGCGCCGTAGATGACCTCGGCGGAGCCGGTGCGCACCTTGCGGTGCAGATCGACCTTCGCAAAGCCGAGGTCGGCAAAGGGAGCCGCCTTCAGGCGAAGGGCGGCCTCGTCTACGCTGACCGCGCCGTCGGCGACGGCGCGGAGCAGGTCCTTGAGTTCGTTCATTTCCGTACCTCCAAATCCAGGGTGACAGCGGAATAATACGGCCGCAAGCCCTCCAGAATTGCTGCGCGGCAATCCAGCAGCCGGGGCAGATCCTCGGCCCGAAGCTGGAGCTTCGCGGCGGACCCGTCCATACGGATGCGAAAATCCCGGAAGCCGAGGGAAGAAAGGAAGCCCTCTGCCTGCTCGGTGGTTTTCAGCGCTTCCGCCGTGATGGGCCGCCCGGCCGGAATGCGGGTCGCCAGGCAGGCATAGGCGGGCTTATCCCAGGTAAACAGGCCTGCCGCCCGCGAGCGGCGGCGGACCTCCTCCTTCGTCAGCGCACAAGTGCGCAGCGGGGAGAGGACCTCGAGCTCGCGGACGGCCCGGAAGCCGGGGCGGTCGGCTATGTCGTCCGAGGCGTTGGTCCCGTCGAGCAGGAGATCATAGCCGTCGGCGCGCGCGGCGGTCTGGATCGCGGCGAATATGCGCCGCTTGCAGAAGTAGCAGCGGTCCGGCGGGTTGGCGGCGATCTCCGGGTCCGATAAGACGTCCAGCGACAGGACCCGCATCCGCGCCCCAAGCTCGTCCGCCAGGCGGCGGGCGTCGTCCAGCTCAAACTGCGGCTGAAAGGGCGAGCGGACGAAATAGGCGCAGACCTCGGCGCCGCAGCGCAGGGCCTCGTAAAGCAGATAGGAAGAATCCACGCCCCCGGAAAAGCCGATGGCGGCACGGGGATGGGCGCGGAAGAATTCAGGCAGGGTCATTTGGCTTCCCCCTGCGCGTTCCGGGGCGGGAGGCCGAGGATCGGGCGCAAATCGTCCGGGGAATCGGCCAGGAAGGTCGCCCCGCTTTCCACCAGCTCAGAGCGGCTGCCGCAGCCGTAGGTCACGCCGACGGAATCGCAGCCGGCCTTCGCCGCGCCGAGGATATCAAAGCGGGTATCGCCCACCATGATCGCCTCGTCCGGGGCCAGCTCCAGCCGCTCCAGAGCCTGCCGGATCAGAACGGATTTGTCGCTGCTGTGGTCGGAGGGGCTGGGCGCCGTGACGACGGAAAAATACTTGCGCGTATCGAAATGATCCAGGATCCGGTCCGCCATCACGGTTGGCTTGGAAGTCACGAGCGCGGCGCGGAGACCGTACTGCGGCAGCGCCGCCAGAAGCTCCGGCATGCCGTCGTAGATCCTGAGGTTGTAGAGCTCTCCCCCGCCGTAGCATTCGCGGAAAAGCTCGATCGCCCGCTCCGCTCTCTCGTCGTCCAGACCGGCGTAGTTGGTGAAGGAGAAATAGAGGCTCGGACCGACGAAGCGGCGCAGCTCCGGCTCCGTCATCGGCGGGCAGCCGAGGCGGTCCAGGGCAAAGCGGACCGAGTTGGTGATGCCGGGGCTGGAATCGTTGATGGTGCCGTCCAGGTCAAAGAGGACGGCCTTGTAAGCGTTTGACATAGGTTCCTCCCTTGCGTTCCGGCGGCGCAGGGCTCAGGCCCTGCGGCTCGCCGGAAGTGCGTTGGGGCATTTTTCATTCATGAGCCGCCAGAAGTCAGCCTCCGTTCCGCCCTCAAAGCGCTTGGGGTCGAGCAGGATCATCTGCTTTTGCACGGTGATCAGGAGGATCAGACCGGTCGGCTCGGCAACGCGGGCCAGAACGGAATAGGGAACGGCGGCGCGCTCCTGCCCCTTGAGGTTGGTGAAGCCGATGCCGTCCGCGCGGAACAGCGCAGAGTAGCTCAGGCCGTCGCTCGTCTCCCGCAGCTTCGCCGCCTGCTTCTTCGCAAGCCGCGCGGGCATAATGCGGATCATCCAGGCCACGGCAGCGGCGAGCACGAGCGTGACCGCGCTGAGGACGAGATACAGACTGTCGTGAAACTTGAACCAGGCAATGACGCAGTAGACCAGCAGCATCGCAGCGGCGATGACAAGGACGATATTCTGCTTTTTGCGCTGGCCCCGGAGCAGCTCGCCGAGGGCGGCTGTCAGGTGGGGTTCGTCATAGTCGCAGCGGTTGGTCAGCAGAACGGTCTGTTCGGCAGGTTCCATGGGGCGTCTCCTTTTTATTCGGTGATGGTCTCGATCACGGCGGCGCAGCGGGGGCAGAGGCCCTCGGCGTTGGCCTGGGTGGTCTGCATCCAGCAGCGGGGGCACTTGGTCCCGGGGGCTTCGCTGACGTGGATCAGCAGGCCGGGATAGTTGTCGCCGGAGCCGATCACGCAGTCGGCGGGCACGGAGCCGTGCATCAGGTCGGTAGCGCCGGTGCAGTCGGAGACAATGAAGAGCTCAGCCAGATTCATCCGGCGGATCTCGTTCAGCGCGGCGCGGGCGGCATCGTCCTGGGCCAGCAGGAAGACCTTTGCCTCAAGCGCTTTGCCGATGCGCTTGTCGGCTCTCGCCTGCTCAAGCACACCGTTGACATCGGCGCGGACGCGGATCAAGGTATCCCACTTTGCCATTGCGGCCTCATCCAGCGCGTACGCAGTGAAGGGCTGGTTCATGTCGTTGAACAGGATGTTGCGGGTATCGTCCCCGGCGCGGTGCGGCATGGCCTGCCAGATCTCATCGCAGGTGAAGGCCAGGATCGGGGAGAAGAGCTTGGCCAGGGTATCGAGGATCAGATAGAGGGCGGTCTGGGCCGAGCGGCGCTTGAGACCGTCGCGGGCCTCGCAGTAGAGGCGGTCCTTGAGGATGTCCAGATAGAACTGGCTCAGCTCGACCACGCAGAAGTCGTTGACCGCGTGGGTCAGGGTGTGGAACTCATAGTTGTCATAGGCCTTGAAGCAGGTCTCGATCAGCCGGTTCAGGCGGGTCATGGCCCAGCGGTCGAGCTCCAGCATCTGCTCCGGCTCGACCAGGTTGTTGGCGTCAAAGCCGTCGAGGTTGCCGAGGCCGTAGCGGGCGGTATTGCGGAATTTGAGATAGCTCTGGCTGAGCTGCTTGAAGATCTCCTTGGAGCAGCGCACGTCGGCGTGGTAGTCGGCGGAGGCGGCCCAGAGGCGGACGAGGTCCGCGCCGAAGTCCCGGATCAGGTCGGCGGGATCGACGCCGTTGCCCAGGCTCTTGTGCATGGTCTTGCCCTCGCCGTCCACGGTCCAGCCGTGGGTGATGCAGGTCTTGAACGGGGTGCCGAGGCCCATCGCGCCGACGGAGATCAGCAGGCTCGACTGGAACCAGCCGCGGTACTGATCCGCGCCCTCCAAATAGACGTCAGCCGGCCAGTTTTCGGGGTCGTCACGGCGGAGGAAGGAGATGTGGGTGGAGCCGGAATCAAACCAGCCGTCCAGGGTATCGGTCTCCTTTTCGAAGGTCTTGCCGCCGCAGTGCGGGCAGGCGAAGCCGTCGGGGAGCAGGTCGGCAGCTTCTTTTTCAAACCAGATATTGGAGCCGTGCTCGGCATAGAGCTCGGAGATGCGGTCGATCGTCTCCTCGGTGCAGATCGGCTTGCCGCAGTCCTTGCAGTAGAAGACCGGGATAGGCAGACCCCAGCGGCGCTGACGGGAGATGCACCAGTCGGCGCGTTCCCGGATCATGCTGTTCATGCGGTCGCGGCCCCAGGCGGGCAGCCAGCGGACGCTGTCGCAGGCGGCGACGGCGTCTTCCTTGAAGGATTCCACGGAGCAGAACCACTGCGGCGTGGCACGGAAGATGATGGGGCTCTTGCAGCGCCAGCAGTGCGGGTAGGAGTGGATGATATCCTCGCTGGCAAGGAGCATGCCGGAGTCCTTCATATCCTGAAGAATGACGGGGTTGGATTCCTCGGTCTTCATGCCGGCGTACTTGCCCGCATACTCGGTGTGGCGGCCGCGGTCGTCCACGGGGACGACCAGATCCATGCCGTAGCGCATACAGGTCTGGTAGTCGTCGGCGCCGAAGCCGGGGGCAGTATGGACGCAGCCCGTGCCGGAGTCCATCGTGACGTACTCGGCGTTGAGCAGACGGGATGTCTTGGGCAGGAAGGGATGATCGGCCAGCATATTCTCAAAGAAGCTGCCCGGATGGGTCTCGATGATCTCCCAGGAATCAAAGCCGGCGACCTTCATGACCTTTTCGGTCAGAGCCTCGGCCATGACGTACATCTCGCCGTTGGGAGCCTTGACGATGGCGTAGGAATCGCGGGGGTGCAGGGAGATGGCCATATTGCCGGGCAGGGTCCAGATCGTCGTGGTCCAGATCACGACGAAGAGCTTGCTGCGGTCCAGATGGGAGAGCTTGCCCAGGTCGTCGCGCATGGGGAATTTGACGTAGACCGTGGTGACCGGATCGTCCTGGTACTCGATCTCAGCTTCCGCCAGGGCGGTTTCGTCCTTCGGGCACCAGTAGACGGGCTTGAGGCCCTTGTAGATATAGCCCTTGCGGTACATCCGGCCGAAGACCTTGACCTCCTCGGCCTCGAAGGCCTTGTCCATGGTCAGGTAGGGATGCTCCCAGTCGGCCACGATACCAAGCCGCTCAAAGCCCTTGCGCTGACGGTCCACGAAGTCGCGGGCGAAGTCCTCGCAGGCGGAGCGGAAGGCCGGGATGGGCATGGTCTTGTGGTTGAGCTTGTTCTTCTTGATGATGGCGGACTCGATGGGCATACCGTGGTTATCCCAACCGGGAACGTAGGGCGTATCGTAGCCGCGCATGGCCTGGGAGCGGACGATGAAGTCCTTGAGGGTCTTGTTCAGCGCGTGACCCATGTGGATATCGCCGTTGGAGAACGGAGGGCCGTCATGCAGGATGAACTTGGGCTTTCCGGCGTTCCGCTTGCGCAGCTCGGCATAGATGTCGATTTTGTTCCAGGCTTCCAGCATGCCCGGCTCACGCATCGGCAGTCCGCCGCGCATGGGGAAATCGGTCTTCGGGGTGATGATGGTGGTTTTGTAGTCCATGGTTTATACTCCTTCGTCGGAAGAATTTCTTGTTTCATAAATTTTGGGGGCTCCCTTCGTCTCCTTAAGAGACAAAGGGAGCCCCCTCTGCGGTACCACTCTTATTGCCATACGGAAGTATGGCCGCTCGTACATGGTGTAACGCCCATGAAACGCCCCGGTCTACGCAGGCAGAAGCCCTTCGGCGGGGTGCTCGGGGATGATCCGCGGGGCGGCTTGCCGCTGCCTTACACCGACCGGCAGCTCTCTGCGCGCGCACGCGCTCCGCACGTTCCCTTCAAAGCAGGAAACCTGTTCAGTTGTGGTAGTTCTTGCCGAACTGGAGATCGGCAAACTTCGCCGAGGTGTCGCGGCTGAGATCAATGGGCGGCATGACGCGGGTCGCGGCGCTCATGTCCGGGCTGGGATAGCCGTTCGTGATACGGCCCACGTTTTCCTCGATCTGTGCTGCGATCTCCGCAGCGGCCTCCTCACGGGGCGGGTCCTTCTCGGATTCGTAGTCGTAGGCGCGCTTGACAGGCTTGGCCTTGGGCAAATCCAGATTGCGGATCAGCTCCAGGCTCTTGCGCTGGCGCTCAAGCTGGGCCTCCACGGCATCGACGAATTCCGCCGTGACAGCCTTTGCCTTTGCCAGACGGTCCTGCTCGGCGCTGACCGCGGAATCGACGTCCTCGTTGCGGCTCTTCGCCTCGGCCTCCGCCTTGCGAAGGATCTCCTCGCTGCGGCGTCTGGCGTCGGCCAGCAGCTCCTCGCTCTGGCGGCGGGACGCCTCGGCCTCGGCCTGAATCTTTGCTTCGCTGTCGCGGTATTCCTCCAGGCGTTCCACCAGCAGGCGCATCTTGCTCTTGAGGACGGCGTTCTCCTTATAGAGCGTCACATAGTCCTCCATGAGCGGTTCGAGCAGCTCGTC
Source organism: uncultured Eubacteriales bacterium (assembly GCA_900315595.1). GTDB lineage: Bacteria > Bacillota > Clostridia > Oscillospirales > Oscillospiraceae > JAFRPC01. The sequence goes on from OMZQ01000006.1 coordinate 60,763, forward strand.
CACGGACTGCATCTGGTAGCCGCCGATTTTGGCTTTTTCAAACGTTACGTCCTGAAGATCCTGTGGGGTCAGCATGGCTGCACTTCCTTTCTATGGATTAGAAGTAGACGCCGCTGTTTTCCAGCTCCTCCACCAGATCGCCAACGATCTCCACGTTGTACGGGGTGAGGATGTAGGTGGAGATGGCCACCTTCTTGATCTTGCCGTCCAGCGCGTAGGCCACGCCGGAGAGGAAGTCCACCAGGCGGCGGGCAACGTCCTTGTTCGTGGATTCGAGATTCAGCACGATGGACTGCTTTTCGCGCAGATGGTCAGCGATCTCGGAAACGGTGTCAAAGCGGTCCGGCTTGACCAGGATCACCTGCATCGCGGCGTTATTGTTCAGATTGACCACCTTGGCAGGCCCGTTGCGGCGGGTGTTGTCGCGGGGCTCCGGGGCGGTATAGGCGGAACGGCGGGTGCTCTGGGGCTGGGGGGCGGGTTCGGCCACCGGCTCCTGGTCCAGATCAGGCTCGTCCTCGTAATCGTAATCGTCGTCTTCTTCGTTATAGGGGCGGGTCAGTTTTTTCAGTTCATCCATCAAACCCATGATGTTGATCCTCCTGTGTATCTGTTAATCTTCTATGTTTTGGCGTAGTTTCTTGCGCCGAAGATAGCGGTTCCGACGCGAATCATGGTGCTGCCCTCGGAAATTGCATCCTCAAAATCGTCGGTCATCCCCATAGACAGACATACCATAGAAACATTATCGTATTTTTTCTCTCGAATGTCAATAAAAAGATTTCTCATTTTTTCAAAATATTTACAATTATCGCCCTTTTTCTTCGAAATGGGCGGAATTGCCATCAGTCCGCAGAGCTTCACGCCGGGATAGTCCCCCATTTTCGCAGCCAGGGCAAGGGTCTCCTCCGGAGTGAAGCCGCCCTTCTGTTCCTCGCCGCCTATGTTGACCTCAAATAGAATATCCTGGCGGACACCAAGCCGGAGCGCGGTTTTGTTCACGACCTCCAGAAGCTCCAGCCGGTCCACCGACTCGATGAGGTCCACCTTGCCCACGACCTTGTTCACCTTGTTGGTCTGCAGGCGGCCGATGAAATGGACCGGCACGCCCTCGTAGGCTCCGAGGGGCTGCTTCTGCACCAGCTCCTGAACCCTGTTTTCCCCGCAGGCGTCCACGCCGGCGGCGACGGCCTCCTTCACGCGGTCGGCGTCGTTCATCTTCGTGGCAGCCAGGAGAGATACCTCCTTCGGGTCACGCCCGGCCGCGATGGCGGCGGCGTTCATTCTTTCCCGGATCTGTGCGACGTTTTCTGCAATGCTCATCTTACCATAACCTTTCCGTTAAACATTTCCTCTTTCGTGAGAATGACCTCATCCTCCGGCCAGAGATTCTGAATGCTGGACTTATCCAGGGCGACCAGGTACTGATCGCCGTTGTCGTTGATGATGTCCACGTATTTCCAGCGGGCCTCTGCGCCGTCGAGCACGTAGACGCCGCTGCGTCCGTTTTCGGCGGCATAGATGGCTGCCTTGGGAACCAGAAGTCCGGTGCGGTTCTGCAAGAGCAGATCCGCAGACTGCCTGCGCGTGGAGACCGCGTCCTGCACGGAATCCTCAGACGAGAGGACCAGCAGGCACTGACCGTCCTCCGACGGGCTGATGCGCGTGACCTCCATCCGGATGGCGGAATAGAAGTCATAGACGAAGCTGACATCCACCCGGTCGCCGACCTCCAGATCGCCCAGCTTGTCCGGGTCCACTAAGGTCGCGTAATACCACCGGGGCGAGGTGACCAGCTTGCCGACGGCTCCGGTCGGGGCCGGCGCGGGGGTAATCTCCCGGAACGCGCTGGGGGAGACCGTCTCCAGCAGCTCGGGCGTCAGGACGGACTCGTAGCCGTCGGTGACGGCGGAGAAATAGCCCGCAGTCTCGGCGCGGACCGTGCCGGATTCAGCCTGGACCTGGGTATAGAGCTCATTGAGCTGGGTCTTCGTCTGGCTGATCCGGGTCCAGAGGTTTTTGGAGTCCTCGGAATTGACGTAGCGGCGCAGGACGCTGGCCTTGAGCTGCTCGGCGGCGCTGTCCGCGAAGTCCGCCTCGCGGCGGAAGTTATAGAGCGTGACCTGATTCATCAGATGGAGGATGGTGCTGTCCAGGGTCGCGGAGTCCTGACCGGAGGTGGAGAAGGAATAGGCGTATTCCATCTGATCGAGCTCCGTTTCCAGGGCGTCGATCTCGTTCTGGCGGGTCTTGGCGGACTCGTCGCGGAAGGTGGAGGCCACGGTCCCGCCCTTGGAAACGCGCTCTCCCTCCTTGCGCGTCAGCACGACGATCCCCTCCGGGACGTCTGGAATGATCTGCTCGGAACGCACCACAAAGCCGGAGGTTGTATAACCGCCGACTTCGTAGAGCACCGCCTTATAGGTTGTATAGCTGCTGTCCGGGGCGCGGACCACGGAAAACGCGACGTAGCTTGCCACCACACAAAGCAGGATGATGACGATGACGCGCAGAAACTTATCGCCTCTCATGGAGCCTCCTCTGCGAGCTCCGCCGGTCGGCGGCCCGGAGCGGTCCGCCTGAGACCTACTCCAGGGGCTTGAACCGGATCGGATGGGCCGGGACCACGGTGGAGATCGCATGTTTGTAGATCATCTGCTGACGACCGTCGGAGACCAGACAGACCACGAAGCTGTCAAAGCCGGTGATGACGCCCTTCATCTGAAAGCCGTTCATCAGGAAAACGGTCACAAGCTGATGCTCTCTGCGGATTTCATTCAGGAAACAGTCCTGAAGGGTTTCATTTGCTGCCATTGGGAAAACCTCATTTCTATGTTTGGAATGGTCCAATGGTAGCATATTCGGGATGTCGGATGCAGTCGGAAAGCGGCGCAGGACCGGAGCTTCCCGGAAGGATTCCGGGGATCCGGTTCAGTCCGGCTCGCGCGCAAGCAGCTTCAGCGCCCGCTGCAGCAGGTCGGGCGTCTCGTCCGGGTAGATCCAACGGATCTTGTCGTTGCGGCGGAACCAGGTGAGCTGACGCTTGGCATAGTTGCGGGAAGCCTGCTTGATCCGGGACGCGGCCTCCTCGACGGTGCATTCCCCGCGCAGGGCGCTCGCAAGCTCCTTGTAGCCGATGGCCTGCATCGCCGTCGTCTGCGGATCGACACCTGCGTCGAGCAGTCTCTGCACCTCCTGCTCCAGTCCCTGCGCCAGCATCTGATCCACGCGCGCGTCGATGCGCGCGTAGAGCTTTGCGCGGTCGCGGAAGTTCAGACCGAGCCAGGCGGGTCGATAGCGCGGAGGCCGCTGCCTGGACTGGGCGATATGCCAGGACAGGGGCAGGCCGGTGATCAGAAAGACCTCCATCGCCCGGATGATACGCTTGCGGTCGGAGAGGTGAAGGCGCTCGGCGGTCTCGGGATCGGCTTCCATGAGCATATCATAGACGTATTCAATGCCCTTCTGCTCGGCGGCGTCCTCCAGGAATTTGCGTTCGCCCTCCCGCGAGGGCGGGGCGAACTCCTCGCCCTTGACGAGACTGTCCAGATACAGGCCGGTCCCGCCCGCCACGATGGCGGTCCTGCCGCGTCTGTGAATGTCGGTGATGGCCTCCGTTGCCAGACGCACGTAGCGCCCGACGGAGAAATCCTCTCCGGGGTCGGCCACGTCGAGCAGATGGTGGGGCACGCCCTGCATCTCCTCCGGGGTGGGCTTGGCTGTGCCGACGTCCATACCGCGGTAAATCTGCATGGAGTCGCAGGAGACGACCTCGCCGTTCAGCGCCTTTGCCAGCGCGACGGCCAGACCGGTTTTGCCGGACGCGGTGGGGCCGGCAATGCAAATCAAATCGTTCATGGAGAACCTCCGGGGCTTTCAGTCTGCGGAACGCGGCGTTTGGCGCTTCGTCCGCGGAATCAGGTGATCCGCTTGAACTGCTTTTCGAGCTGACGCCGGGTCAGGACGACGCAGATCGGTCTGCCGTGCGGGCAGTATTTGAGATCGTCGCGGCTGAGGACCTCGGCGGCGAGCCGCTTGAGCTCGACCGGGTCGGTCTGCCAGCCGCCCTTGATGGCGGCCTTGCAGGCGATGGTGTGCAGGGCGGCCTCGCGCAGACCGGCAGGCGTGTCGATCCGCCCGCTCTGCAGGTGTCCGGCGATCTCGGAGAGGGTCGCTTCGGCTTCGGATTCCCGGACGTCGGACGGGATCTGCCGGACCAGCAGATCGCCCTCCCCGATGCCGTCCAGATCGAAGCCCAGACTGAGCAGGAGGTCGCGGTTTTGCAGGAGGACGGCGGCCTCCTCGGCGTCCAGGCGGCAGGCGCGGGGCGTCAGAAGGGTCTGACCCAGAATCGCAGTCCCCTGCGCCATCAGACGCTCAAAGTTGATCCGCTCATGGGCGGCGTGCTTGTCGATCAAAAGGACCTCGTCCGCCTGCTCCACGATGATATAGGTGTTCAGGACCTCTCCCACGTAGCGGAAATCCGGCGCCTTGGGCAGATCCAGCATTTGCTGCGTCTCCTCCTCGGCGGGCATGGTCACGGTGCTGTGCAGGGTCGTGGGCGCCGACTTGCGGAAGGTCTCGTCTACCATCGTCTGACTTGGCTCGACCTTCGGGGCTTTTTGCAAGGCCCTGGAAACCTGCTCATATTCCCACCTGGTCATCGTGTGGACCGGAGAAGGGGCAGATTTCCGGAACTCGGCGGCGGTCATGCTGCGGAAGGCCTCGTTGGGCTTCCCCGCCGTCTGCGCGGCGGCGCGGGCAGCCGGAGCAGGACGCTGCGCCTCCGGTTGCGGCGCGGGCTCCTGCGAGGCAGGCTTCTCCTGCGGAAGCTGCATCGCCACCTGACCGGAGGCCCGGGAGAGCGCCCCCTTGACGCCGTAGTGGACACAGTCGAAGATCTCCCGCTCGTTGAGGAACTTGACCTCCGTCTTGGCCGGGTGGACGTTGACGTCCACCGAGGAAAGCGGGACCGTCAGATTCAAAACGCAGGACGGAAAACGCCCCACCATGATCTGATTGCGGTAGGCCTCCTCCAGCGCGGCGGTCAGGGTCTTGGAACGGATCAGTCTGTGGTTGACGTAAAATATCTGGTTGGACCGGGTGCCGCGCGTTGCAGTGGGCCGGGAGACGAAGCCGGAGACGGAGATCTTCTCCCACTGGCTCTGCACGGGGATCATCTCCCCTGCCGCCTGGCGGCCCAGGACCGCGTAGATCGCGGACAGCAGCTCCCCGTCGCCCGGCGTTTGAAGCTGGAGCTCCCCGTCCTTGATCAGACGGAAGGATATCTCCGGATGCGCCAGCGCCTGGCGGCCGACAGCTGCCGCCGCAGCGGAGCCCTCCACCGAATCCCGCTTCATAAACTTCATGCGGGCCGGCGTGTTATAGAAGAGATCGCGGACGATGATGGTCGTGCCGACGGGGCAGCCGGCGTCCTCGCATTCCAGGAGCTTTCCGGCCTCCAGACGCAGGCGGGTACCCTCCAGATCTCCCTCCACGCGGGTCAGCAGATCGATCTTGCTGACGGCGGCGGTCGCAGCCAGGGCCTCGCCCCGGAAGCCGAGGGTACCGATGGCCTCCAGATCCTCCTTGCGGCGGAGCTTGGATGTGGCGTGACGCAGGAAGGCGGTCTTGGCGTCCTCCCGCTCCATGCCGCAGCCGTTGTCGGTGATGCGAAGGAAGGTCATGCCGCCGTTCTGGAGCTCCACGGAAATATTCCGGGCGCCGGCGTCTATGGAGTTTTCCACAAGCTCCTTGACCACGGAGGCGGGCCGCTCAACGACCTCGCCCGCGGCGATCAGATTTGCAACGTGGGGGTCCAGCCGGAGAATGGTCGGCATGGCGTTGTCTCCTTTCTATACCTGCGTCAGGAAGACCTGCAGCAGCAGGGTAACGGCGTTGATCGCCGTGTGCAGGAAAATGGGGGTCCAGATGCTCCCGCTGCGCTCATAGCTCCAAGCCAGGACGTAACCGGCCGGGAGATAAGCAATTACGCTGATGATCGTGACGCCGACAGGCTGAACGAACATCACGGCGGCGCAGTGGGCCAGCGAAAAGACGAGCATGGAGACCGCATAGGCCAGGGTCCGGGACTTGCGGTAAAGCCCGGTGAAGATCAGGCCGCGGGTCAGGACCTCCTCGGTCAGCGGAGCCAGCAGGCAGATATTCACAAGGGCGATCAGCGGGACGCTCCGCACGAAGCTCTCAACGGACTCCTGGTTGGTGTTTTGATACGCAATGTCAAACGTCGCGATCAGAAAATCCTGAACGAAGGCAGCGGCGTAGACCAGGGCAATATAGAGCAGAAGGCCGAAAGCCAGGTCTCCAAACAGCCTCCAGCCACGCTCAGTCAGGCGGCGAAGGTGCTCCGCCAGAAAGCGGCGGAAGATGGCCGTGACCGCGACCACGTTGATCGCGCCGAAGACCAGATTGATTCGGGCCGCTTCAACCGTCTCGTCGCCGGACGGCCAGAGCTTTATGACCAGGAGAATTGCAATCACCTGTGAGCCGAACAGGAACATCGGCCAGTAGAGGATGCCGCCGATCCATTCGGATCTTCGAAGGCGGCCGGGGTCGTTTGTCCGGTATTCCATGCCTTACTCCGTCAGCTTTTTCAGCTCGTAGATCGTGTTCAGGGCCTCCAGCGGGGTCATGGTCTCCGGGGAGAGAGACTCGATCCGCTTGCGGATGTCGTCGCTGACCGGATCGGTCAGGAAGGTCTGATCCATGCCGAGCTGCGTTTCATAGACCGGCCCCTGGACCGGGACCAGGATCTTCGTGGGTCCCTTGTCCTCCAGCTCCTTCAAAATCTGGCGCGCCCGCTTCACCACGCGGTCGGGCAGGCCGGCCAGCCGTGCGACGTCCACACCGAAGCTGCCGTCCGCTGCGCCGGGGATGATCTTGCGCAGGAAAATGATCTCGTCCTTGCGCCGCTTGACGGAGACGTTGTAGTTCTTCATCTCGGGGTGCTCCTCGGCCAGGACGGTCAGCTCGTGATAGTGGGTGGCAAAGAGCGTCCGGCAGCCGATCCGCAGACGGTCGCTGACGTATTCCAGGACGGCCTGGGCGATCGCCATGCCGTCATAGGTCGCCGTGCCGCGCCCGATCTCATCGAGGATCAGCAGGCTGCGGGGCGTGGCGTTGCGGAGAATATCCGAGACCTCGGACATCTCCACCATGAAGGTCGATTGCCCGGCAGCCAGATCGTCCGATGCGCCGACGCGGGTAAAGAGCTTATCCACCACGCCGATCCGGGCGGACTTCGCCGGAACGAAGCTGCCCATCTGGGCCATCAGGACGATCAGCGCCACCTGGCGCATATAGGTGGATTTACCGGCCATATTCGGACCGGTCAGGATGCAGACCCGCTCCCGGGTCCCGTCCAGGCGGGTATCGTTCGGAACGAACAGGCCGCTTTGCAGGACCTTCTCCACGACGGGATGGCGGCCGTCCCGGATCTCAATGACCTCGGACAGATCGACCTCCGGCCTGCAATAGTGATTCTGCACGGCCAGCTCTGCCAGGCTGCACAGCACGTCCGCCGCGGCGATCGCGTGGGAGGACTGCTGGATGCGGGCGGCGTTGGCGGCGAGCTGCTCGCGCAGCTTTGTGAAGGCCTCGTACTCCATCGCGTTGACGCGGTCCTTCGCTCCGAGGATCGTATTTTCAAGCTCCTTGAGCTCCTCGGTGATGTATCGCTCCCCGTTGACCAGGGTCTGCTTGCGGATCCAGTTTTCGGGAACCAGGCTGACCTGGCCCTTTGCAACCTCAATATAATAGCCAAACACGCGGTTAAAGCCCACGCGGAGGTTCCGGATTCCGGTTTTCTCCTTTTCCCGGGCTTCGATCCCGGCCAGGGTATCCTTGCCGCCGGACATGACGTCCCGCAGGCGGTCGATCTCCGGGTCGAAGCCGGAGCGGATGAATCCGCCCTCACGGACCGAAAACGGCGGCTCGTCGGTGATCGCGGCAAGAATGGTTTCGCGCAGATCGGTCAGCTCGTCGAGCTCGTCCGTGATCACGGTGAGCATGGACGAGCGGAAGCCGGAAAGCACGGCCTTGAGCTCCGGCAGCGGCGCGCTGCCTTGGGCAAGCTGGAGCAGATCGCGGGCGTTGGCGGTGCCGGTGACGATACGGGCCGTGACGCGCTCGAGGTCCGTGACGGCGCGAAGCGCCTCCCGGAGATTCTGCCGGGGAAGTGTCTGCTTGCTCAGCTCCTCCACAGCGTCCAGGCGAATGTCGATCTCCTTCGGGTTGCGCAGGGGCTTTTCCATCCAGGCGCGGAGCATACGGGAGCCCATTGCGGTGCCGGTGTGGTCCAGAACCCAGAGCAGGCTTCCCTTTTTCTCCTTGCTGCGGAGCGTCTGGGTCAGCTCCAGATTCCGGCGGGCGGTCTGGTCCAGCTCCAGAAAACGGGCCGACTGATAGTAGTCCAGTTGATGCACGTGGCTGAGATCACCCTTTTGCAGGTCCTTGAGCGTCCGCAGAAGGGCGCCGAGGGCCATGACGACCGGCTCCGCCAGGTCGGCGGGGCAGCGGTCAAACTGGCCTGCGACCAGCTCATGCGCAGCCTCCGGGTCATAGAGGACGGCCTGCCCCACGTTGACCGCGCAGCCCAGCCGCACCTGCACGTCCAGGGCAAAGCGCTCGGTCTGCGAAAGCTGCGGGTTGACCAGAAGCTCGCGGGGCTCGAAGCGGCCCAGCTCGTTGAAGGCCTTCTCGCGGGCGTCCTCGCCGGTGCAGAGGGTCGCAAGCGCCTCGCCGGTGGAAATATCGATCAAGGCAGCGCCGATCGCGCCCGCCTCATCCACGTAGAGAGAGGCGTAGTAGTTGTTTCGCTGCTCCTCCAGCATGGAGCTTTCCACCACGGTAGCGGGCGTGATGATACGGATCACGTCCCGGTCCACCAGACCCTTTGCCAGAGCGGGGTCCTCCATCTGCTCGCAGATGGCGACCTTGTAGCCCTTGGCGACCAGGCGGGCGATGTAGCCCTCGGCGGAGTGATAGGGCACGCCGCACATCGGGGTGCGGTCCTCCGCAGCCTTGCCGCGGTCCCGCGTGGTGAGCGTCAGATCGAGCTCGCGGGCGGCGGTCAGGGCGTCGTCGTCGAACATCTCATAGAAATCGCCCAGCCGGAAGAACAGCAGGCAGTCGGGATGCTGCTTATGGATTTCCAGATATTGCTTCCGCATCGGGGTAAGCTCCGCCATAGTGAGACGTTCCTCCTTTGAATGGGCTGCGGCGCGGGTGCTACGCGCCGATTTCGGCGACAAGAGACCAGGTGGTCGCGTCGGTGATCGTTGCGGAGATGAATTTGCCGATCAGCTCCTTATCGCCCTGCATACGGACCAGTCTGCCGCCGTCAGTGCGGGCGGTGAGCTGGTCGCCGTCGGTTCCGTCCACCAGAACGCGCAGGGTCCGGCCGATATAATCCCGGTGCTTTTCCTCCGAGATCCGGTTTTGCAGGGCGACCAGGCGGTCAAAGCGGGCGTTCTTCTCGGCCTTGGGCGTCGGATCGTCCATACGGGCCGCCGGGGTTCCGGGGCGGGGCGAGAAGATGAAGGTGAACAGGGCGTCGAAGCGGACCTGCTCGATCAGGGTCAGCGTATCCTCGAACTCCTCTGCAGTCTCGCCGGGGAAGCCGACGATGACGTCTGAGGTGAAGACGATATCCGGCATGACCTTCCGCCCGTATTCGATCAGGCTCAGATACTGGGCACGGTCATAGTGGCGGTTCATCGCCTTGAGGACCCTGTCGTTCCCGGACTGGAAGGGCAGGTGGAACTGGTGGGCGATTTTCGGGTGGGCGGCCATAACGTCAAAGAGCTTCCGGCTGGCGTCCCGGGGATGGGAGGTCATGAAGCGAAGGACGAATTCCCCGTCCAGCTTCGCGATGGAAGCCAGAAGATCTGCAAAGTCCACGCCGAGCCCAAGATCCTTTCCATAGGAATTGACGTTCTGGCCCAGGAGGGTGATCTCCTTATAGCCCTGGGCGATCAGCTCCCTGCACTCGGCCAGGATGTCCTCCGGCAGACGGCTGCGCTCGCGCCCGCGAACGTAGGGAACGATGCAGTAGGTGCAGAAATTGTTGCAGCCGTACATGATGGAGACCCACGCCTTGAGCCGGTTCGTGCGCACGACGGGCAGGCCCTCCGCAATGGCGCCGTCGGAATTCTCGGTGGCGGCGGCCTTTTTATGCCGGATCAGAACGCGGTAGAGCAGCTCCGGGAACTGCCACAGATGGTGGGGATTGAACACGCCGTCCACGTGGACGTAGCTCTTTTTCATCCGCTCGGCGACCTCGGGCTGGCCCATCATGCAGCCGCAGACGAAGATCTTCTGCCCCGGATGGCGGCGCTTGGTGTGGACAAGAGCGCCGACGTTTCCGAAGACGCGCTGCTCGGCGTGCTCGCGGATGGCGCAGGTGTTGATGACGATCACGTCGGCGTCCTCCGGGCCGTCGGTCAGGCCGTAGCCGCAGCGCTCCAGCATGCCGCGAAGCTGCTCGGAATCCGCCTCGTTCTGCTGGCAGCCGTAGGTCTCCACGTAGGCCAGCGGCGTCTTGCCCTGGCCCTCCCAGAAGCTCTTGATATAGTCGCTGATCTCAGCCTGACGGCGCAGGTCCTCGGCGGAGATCAGAGGTGTTTTCCGTTCCAAAGTTCTTTCCTCCGATCGATTTCGATCCAATACCCATTTTAATTCATGTTATTATAGCATTTTCCGTCTCGGAATGCAAGGTCGGATTTTTCGTTCCGGACAATATGTTCTTTGGGTTTTTTCCCCGTTTTTGGTTGACAAGCCGCTGCGATTCGGGTATGATAAACAGAAGGAAACCGCCGCCTGACGGCGGGCTCCGCGATACCAGCACAGAGAGGAAGTGAAGCGCATGGACGCAGGGAACCCCGGGAGTACGGCGCCTGATCGAAGTTGTTCGGTGAGGGCCGCTCTGCGTGAGACGGCGCTTCGCTGACAACTGCCCCAGTGCCTGCACACCGGCCCCGGACCGCACAGCGGTCACATACAAACCGGATTGGAGGAACAACAATGGCAGAACATACCATTATCATGCAGACCACGCTGCAAAAGCTGCTGGAAGAAAAAAAGTATTCCACCCTGCGGGATATTCTGGTCACGATGAAACCCGCCGACATCGCTGCCATCTTTGACGAGATGGAGGCGGCCCGCCTGCCCCTGCTCTACCGGCTGCTGCCGAAGGAGCTCGCCGCCGACACCTTCGTTGAGATGGAGCCCGAAGCCCAGGAGCTGCTGATTCGCGGCTTTTCCGACGCCGAGCTGAAGGACGTGCTCGACGAGCTGTTTGTGGACGACGCCGTGGATATCATCGAGGAGATGCCCGCCACGGTGGTGCGCAGGATCTTGGCGCAGGCGGCCCCGGAAATGCGGACCTCGATCAACGAGATCCTTCGCTATCCCGAAAACTCCGCAGGCTCCATCATGACCACCGAGTACGTTTCCCTTTCGCCCACGCTGACCGTGGCGGAGGCGATCACGCGCATCCGCCGCACCGGCATTGACAAGGAGACCATCTACACCTGCTACGTGATCCGCAACCGCGTTCTGGTCGGCGTGGTTACGGTCAAGGACCTGCTGCTCGCCCCGGACGACGACGCGATGATCGAGTCCATGATGTCCGCAAACGTGATCGCGGTGAACACCCACGACGACCAGGAAGAGGTCGCGCAGATGTTCTCCAAGTACGACTTCATGGCCCTGCCTGTCGTGGACGCGGAAAACCGCCTGGTCGGCATCATCACCTTCGACGACGCGATGGACGTCATGGAAGAGGAGGCCACCGAGGATATCGAAAAGATGGCCGCCATCATTCCCTCGGAGAAGCCCTACATGAGCATGACCCCATTCGAGATCTGGAAGAACCGTATCCCCTGGCTGATGCTGCTGATGGTCTCGGCTACCTTTACCGGACTGATTATATCGCGCTTTGAATCCGCGCTGGAAAAGCTGGTCATTCTGACTGCCTTTATCCCGATGCTGATGGACACCGCCGGCAACTCCGGCTCCCAGGCGTCGGTCACGATCATCCGCGGCCTCAGCCTGAACGAGATCGAATTCAGCGACATCCTGCTGATCATCTGGAAGGAAGTCCGCGTCGCAGTCCTCTGCGGCCTCAGCCTTGGGATCGCCTGCTTTGGCAAGATCCTCCTGGTGGACTTTCTGATCATGGACAGCTTTGCCGGTGTTTCCAGCCCGTTCCTGATCATCGGCGTCATCTGCATTACGCTGTCGATCACGGTGCTGTTTGCCAAGATCGTCGGCTGCACCCTGCCGCTGTTTGCCAAAAAGCTGGGCTTTGACCCCGCCGTCATGGCCAGCCCCTTCATCACCACCATCGTGGACGCCCTGTCCCTGCTGGTCTACTTCGGCGTGGCCAGCGCATTCCTGCCCATTTGATACAGACTGAACGCAACCGGCGGCGGCCGAACGGGCCGCCGCCCGATTTATACAGACGACAGAGGTACTATGAAACAACCGAACTACAAATGCCTGGTGCTCGACCATGACGACACCGTCATGGACAGCACGGCCCACGTCCACTGGCCCGCCTTTCTGGTCGCGCTCGACGAGCTCCGCCCCGGAACGACGATCACGCTGGAGGACTATTTCCGCATGAACTTCCACCCCGGCTTTCTGGAATACTGTACGAAGACGCTCGGCTTCACCGACCGCGACATGGACCGCGAGCTGGAGATTTGGAAGACCTACGTCAAGGACCACGTGCCGACGGTCTACCCCGGCATGGCGCGGATCATCCGCCGGCAGAAGGCGCTCGGCGGGCTGGTCTGCGTGGTCTCTCACTCCTTCGACTTCAACATCCGCCGCGACTATGAGGCCAACGGTCTGCCCCAGCCGGACGCGATCTACGGCTGGGAGCTGCCGGTCGAGCGGCGAAAGCCGGATCCTTGGGCCCTGGAGCAGATCATGGAGCGGTTCGGCCTCTCCCCTTCCGAGCTTTTGATGGTGGACGATCTCAAGCCCGGCTACGATATGGCAAGGGCGGCGGGCGTCCCCTTTGCCGCGGCCTGCTGGGCCTACGACGTGCCGGAGATCCGCTCCTTTCTGGAGCAAAACTGCGAGCGGGCGTATACGGACCCGGCACAGCTTGAGACCCTGCTGTTCGGGGAGGATGGATGATGTACAAAACCGTGATCTTTGACCTGGACGGCACGCTTCTGAACACGCTCGGAGACCTGGCAGCCTCCACGAACGCAGCCCTGGCTGCCTTCGGCATGCCCGCGCGGACCGTGGACGAGGTGCGGCGCTTCGTGGGAAACGGGATCGGACTGCTGATCCGTCGGGCCGTTCCGGCAGGCACGCCGGAGGACCTGATCGCTCGCGTTCTGGACGCCTTCAAAACCCATTACGCGGATCACGCGCTGGACACCACCGCCCTCTACCCCCAGGCGGAGGCCGTTCTGCACGCATTGAAGCGGATGGGCGTGCAGACCGCCGTGGTCTCCAACAAGGCGGATTTCGCCGTTCAGACCCTGCATGAGACCTTTTTCCGTGGACTGATCGCCCGCTCCATCGGCGAGCGGCCCGGCTGCCGCCGGAAGCCGGAGGCCGATATGGTGGAGCTTGCCCTCTCGATGCTCGGCGCGGACAAGGAGACCGCCGTCTACGTCGGCGACTCCGACGTAGACGCCCAGACCGCGAAAAATGCGGGGATGGCCTGCGTCCTGGTGGACTGGGGCTTCCGGGATCGCTCCGTCCTGGAGCCCTACGGCTTCCCGGTGGTCAGCACCGCCGACGCGCTTCTGGCGGAAATTATCAAATAAACGAAGCGTACAAAAAGGGTCGGCCCGAAAGAGCCGACCCTTTGCCGTTCCCGTCGTCGGTTTGCAGGGCAAAGCCCCGCGGCACCGCTTCGGGGAAGCTCGATCCCGCAGAGACTTACTTCATGCCCTGCTCGTAGGACTCGATCATCTTCTTGAACGTGTGGCCCGCAGAACCATCTGGATTTTCGCCGCGCCGGAGCTTCTGGAGAAGGGCCTGGCCTCGTTCTCCGGTGAATATTTCGATATCCAACCGCGCTGTGTTTTCCCCCTCCGGCGTGACGAAAATCTTTCTGATATAGGTGTTGATGAATTCCTTTGTGATCTTGCCGTTTGCGACGTCCCGCTGGGCGTCTGCGAGGACCTTGCGGATGTGGTCGATGTGTTTGCGGAATTCCTCCGCGGAGGCCATGCTTTGCTCCAGCTCGTGGATCTCGCTCTCCGCGTCCTTGATCTCCTGGTTGCAGGCGGCGGTCATCTGCTTGAAATCCTCCGGCGTCACGCAATCGGCGGCGACCAGCTGCAGGAGCTTGGTCTTCTTCTTGTTGGCCATATCAATGACGGCCTGCTGCTCCGCGATCAGCCTGGACAGGTTCCCACCCTGGGTCATCTCGCGGTACTGCTGGGTGTATTCCTCCACCAGCGCCTCCGTGTCCGCCTGTGTGTCCCGGAAGACCTCGAAAATCACTGGCAGCAGCTCCCGCTCGTAGATGGCAAAGGAGGGGCAGGAGTCACTTCCGTTCTTGATCTTTCCCGAGCAGACCCAGCGGCTGTTGGCGTTGCCCTGCTTGTCCCGGGACTCCCGGCGGTAATAGGCCTCCCCACAGCAGGCGCAGTAGAGCTTGCCGGTGAACAGGTTGGCGTGGTTGCAGATGCCCTGCCGGCCCTTCACGTCCTCGCTGCGCCGCTTCAAAATCGCGTTGGCCTTGTCCCAGAGCTCCTCGGAGACAATGGCCGGCACGATCTCGCCGGTTTCGTCCTTGAACATCACCCATTCCTCCGGCGGGAGGAATTTTTGCTTCTTGGTGAACATGTCCACGACCTTGACCTTGTTGCCTACGTAGTACCCCTTATACTTGGGATTGGCGATCATGTTGGCCATGGTGGAGTGGGCGATCTTTTTGCCGTTCAGATTCCGGTAGCCCTTGCGCCAGAAGACGTCTTCGATCTGCTTCATGCTGTATTCGTCGGTGGCGTAGAGCTCGAAGAGCTCCCGCACCATCTGCGCCTGTTCCTCGTCGATCACCAGGCGGCCGCCGTCCTTGAGATAGCCGAAAATCCGGCTGTTGCCCAGCACCACACTGGATTTGATGGCCTGCTGGTGGCCGAATTTTACGCGGCTGGACAGCTTTCGCAGCTCGTCCTGGGCAATCGACGACATGATGGACAGCCGCAGCTCCGAGTCCTCGTCCAGGGTGTTGATGTTGTCGTTCTGGAAGAAGACGCCAACGCCGCAGCCCAGCAGCTCCCGGGTGTAGCGGATGGAGTCCAGGGTGTTGCGGGCGAAGCGGGAGATCTCCTTCGTGATGACCAGATCGAATTTGTCCTCGGCGGCATCCTCCACCATGCGGTTGAAGTTTTCCCGCTTCTTTGTGGAGATACCGGACAGCCCCTCGTCGATGTAGCCCGGCACAAAGGTCCAGGGCAGGTTCTTCTTGATCAGGTCCTCATAGTAGGCGATCTGGTTGCCCAGGGAGTTGAGCTGCTCGTCGCTGTCGGAGGACACCCGGGCGTAATAGGTGACCCGCAGGGGGATCTCGTAAATCGTCTTGTATCGCAGCAGCTGCCGCACTTCATGAATGTCCATGGTTCGCCTCCATTTTTGTATGTTCGTTGTATCATGTTCTGAAAATAATATACTATAAGATATTGAAAAAGTCAAGTTGAATGATTGCTCGGCAAAGCGAAAATAATACTTGCATTTGTGCGGACAATCGCGTATAATGTGTACAGAAACCACACATGGGAGGTGTTTCTTTTGGCAAAGACAGCAAATCTCTACGCAAGAATTGAGCCAGAGCTGAAAGAGCAGGCGGAAGCCATTCTGACGGCCCTCGGGATTCCGGCGTCGAACGCGATCACCATGTTTTACCGTCAGATCATTCTGCAGCAGGGGCTGCCCTTTGACGTCAAGCTCCCCTCTGCCAAGCCGGTGGATCTGAGCCGGCTCACCCCGGAGCAGCTCAGCGAGGAGCTGGAAAAGGGATATTCGGACATCCTCGCCGGAAAAACCAAACCGGCGAAGCAGGTCTTTGATTCCATTCGGAAGGATTACGGATTATGAGCTGGGAGGTTCACGTATCCGAACAGGCAGAGAACGATCTTCGGGCGATTTTTTCCTATATTGCCTTTGAACTCACGTCTGTCAAAAATGCCTCTAACCAGCTCGACCGTTTGGAGGCCGGAATCAGCGCATTGGATCAGTTTCCTTTTCGCTATCGTCGATATGAGGTCGCACCGTGGGACCAGCGCGGTGCCAGATACTTTTCCATCGACAATTACTGCGTATTCTATATTCCGATGGAGGAAAAAAGAACCGTAGAGATCGTCCGTGTTTTGTACGCCGGAAGAGATATGGATCGTGCCATGACAGAGGAAGCATCCGTAAATCCCGAAGCATGACAGCCGGGCGGCGCCTGCCTTTCTATGCAGGGCCGCCCGGTTGTTTTCTAACTTGCTTATATAGAATTAAAGCATAATCATATACAGAATGCAAGCAGTTTTTATCGCGCCACACCCCTGTGTTTTGCCTGGGGCGTTCGAGCGCTGATCCGGTTCCGCATCCGGTTGCGGTCGGTTTCGGAAATCAGCCCCTTGGCAAACAGGGTATCGTTAAAATAATTGAGCCAGAGCTTGTCAATGACGTTCTGCTTCTCGGATGCTGTCCAGTTTTTATTGGTTTCAGGCAATGGCAGGCACCTCCCGGTTCAGAGTATTGCCGGTTTTTCCCCGGTCTATTCCTGCATGGCGGCGCATGATCATCATGTTTTTCATCTGGGTTCCTCCTTTTTTCAGAATGAATGATGGGATAGCACACTGCTCTGGAAAAGTGAGAGCAATTATTTTAATTTATCCAAGAAAATCCGTGTTTTTAGCCCCCTGTTCCCGCCGGTTTTTGACAAAAATCTGGAATTCTGTCAGAAATAGAAAAGCGCAAAAAAAGCGCCTGCGGGATGCAGACGCTTGAAGTTAGCTATTTGGTTGTGTTTTGAATCTCTTTCTACCTATAGGAAAACCAGAGGGCATTTTCGGAACTGTTTTCTGAAAAAAGAAGAAAATGTTCCGCTTATGTCAGAGCAGCGCTGATCATGATATGTTATTGCTTTTCAATGGGTTTTAGAGTAAAAAACAGAGAAGGCACGGAAAGGCCAGGAAACGGGCAGAAAGGGACAAACGAGACGCCGGTCGGCAATGATCCGACCGGCATCTCGGCGTATTTCTTGGGGCTTTCCCTCTCGGGAATGGCTTCTCTTTGATTATTGCAGTGCAGTTTTTGACCGCGATGCGTTATTGATGTTCCTCCGCCCAGTTCTCCAGGCGCAGATTCTCCACACGTTCAAATTCTCTGGTGTTGTTGGTAACGAGAATTACATTCTCCGCTCGGGCGTGGCCTGCAATCAGCATATCCATGGTGCCGATGGGCGTGCCCTTTCGCTGCAGGTCTGCGCAGATTTTGCCGTATTCCACTGCGGCGTCGTCATCAAAGGGCAGAATCTCTAGAATGGACAGAAATTGAAGCAGGGCCGCCCGGTTTCGATCCGGGTACTGGCTCTTTTCCACGCCGTGCTCCAGTTTCGCCAGAGTAATCGCGGAGATGCACAGCCCACAGAAGAGATTTTCTTTGATCTTTTCAAACACCTGTTTCGGACGATTTTTGATTGCATAGATACAGATGTTTGTATCGAGCATATAGGTCATAGTGATTCCCTCGTTGTGCTGACTTCGGCGTCCCGGCCATCCGCAAAGAAATCCCCCGTAAAGCTGTTGATCCCGTCCATAAAGATTTCCCATGCGGACTCTTTTGGCATCAGGACAACTGCCTGCCCGACCTTCTGCACATAAACCTCGTCACCGGAAAGGCGGAATTTCTTCGGCAGGCGAACCGCCTGGCTTTTTCCGTTTTCAAAAATCTTTGCCGTTTCCATAATGAACACCTCCTCAATCGCAGTATATACCAAAGTATATACTTTTGTCAATGGGTTCATTCATATTTTTGCTGCTCTGCTGCCTTCATCATCCTGCGTCTCCCACGATTCGGATTGCGGGCTCTGCTTCTGTTGGCTCCTGGATGCCTGTGCTGACCAGATTTCCCATGATGGCCGCTGCCTGGTGCTGGGCGGCTGTGGTGGTGTGGGTGTAGGTGGCCAGGGTGAAGCCCGCGCTGCTGTGGCCCAGCATGGCGGAGACGGTTTTCACGTCCACGCCGTTCTGCAGAGCCAGCGTTGCGAAGGTGTGTCGGAGATCGTGGAAGCGAATGTGCTCCAATCCCGCTTCTTTTAAGATCTTCGCCGCCTTTCGCTTCAATCGGTCTCTGATTGATATGCTTGCCATATGTTGTGCCACCTCCGGTTTCGGATTCTGACACAACAACTATCACACTGTTTCCCAAAAGTCCAGACCGAAGTTTTTTGTTTCGCAGCTTTTCCGACAGCCCTGCGCAACCCGGCAGAGCTTCAGCCGCCGCTTTGGACGAAGTGCTTTGCTCTGTATTGGCTGGGGGAGATACCGTAGGTGTTTTTGAAGGCCCTGGAAAAATGGAGCTGATTCTCATAGCCCACGGAACGGGCCACCTCGCCCACGGGGATGCGGCTGCCCTTCAGAAGCTCCGCCGCCTTGGTCATGCGGTACTGGATCAGATACTGCTGGGGGGAGAAGCCCATGGTTTCCTTGAAGAGCTTACCGAAATAGCTACGATTCAGGCCGCTGGCCGCGGCGATCTCCTCCACGGACACGTCCCGCTGGTAGTTTTGGTCGATGAAGCCCATGGCCTCCTTAATATAAAAATCCCGCAGCCGTTTGTTGCCGGATTCGATCTTTGTTCTGCTGCTCTGGACGATCTCGTCCAGCAGGATCATCCCCAAGCCGATCTGTCGGATTGGGGATTTTTCATGGTTGTCCAACAGGGCTGCCATGAATTCCTGCACGCGGTTGCTGCCGGGTTTGGGAGAATAGACGGGTTGGGTCTCGCTTAAGCCCGCCAGGGTCATGCACTCTCGGGCCCGCATGCCGTCAAACTCCACCCAGGTGTAGGTCCAGGGGTCTTCCCGGTCGGCATAGTAGGTGCTGATCTGCCCGGGGCAGAGCAGAAAGCCTTGGCCGGGCTTGAGGAAGAAGGTCTGACCGCTGGTCTCCAGCTTCCCCGTGCCGCTGAGAATATAGTGGAACAGGAAATGATTGCGCACCGCCGGGCCGAACTGGTGCATGGGACGGCAGTGCTCCCAGCCAAATTGATACAGGTTCAGGTCTACGAAACGCTCATCCTGAAACACGTAGAAGCGGACCTTGCTCTCGGTCTGAATCGGCAGTTTCGGTTCCATCTCTGTCCCTCCTGTTGTCATATTCTCATTCATGCCTACAGTATATACCAAAATGCGTCATGAAGTCACAAAAAGCGGTGATTTTCTCAAAATAGAGATAAAAATAATCGCATATTTCCATTCCAAATAATTGGCATAAATGCTAATATGTTTGCGGCAAGAGGCAGTATATTTGTGCAATGTGCACAATGCACAAAGAAAACTGCATGATTTTAGTTAATTTGCCGAAGGTCCCAGCGTCATGGTGCTTTGGCCAGGCACCATGCAAGAGCAGAATCATCGAATGAAATCAAAAAATGAGGAGATTCAAAATGCGAAACAAGTTTTTCAGAATCGTCGCAGTGGCATTGACCATCGCCTGCTTGCTGAGCCTGGGCGGATGCATGTCCAAGTCCGATGACAACAAGAGCTCCGATCGTGTGGAGCCCCCGAAGGACATCTGGGCACCCTATTCCCAGACCGTCACCATCACCACCATGGGCGAGGAAAACAGCGGTACCGAATTCCAGAACAGCGACGACTACGGCAACAACCCCTGGTACCGCGCCTACAAGGAACGCTTCAACATTGATCTGCGGAACAAGTGGATCAGCAACGACTACAGCACCAAGCTGAACCTGGCTATTGCGGATGAAGACATCGCCGACGTGTTCTACGTAGACTCCGCCCGTCTGACCACCCTGTACGAGGCCGGGCTCATCATGCCTCTGGACGAGGTCTTTGAGAGCTACGCCTCCGACACTCTGAAGCAGTACCGCAAGAACTACGCCGACACCTGGGATACCGGCTGCTTCGACGGCAAGCTCTATGGCATGCCCCAGATGAACTACGGCATCATCGACCAGTTCCAGTACATCTGGATCCGTCAGGACTGGATGCAGGAGTGCGGCTTTGAAGAGCCCAAGACCATGGACGACGTGATCGAAATTGCCACTACCTTCGCGCAGAAATACGGCGGCTACGGTCTGCCGGAGTGCCAGACCCTGGAGAACTTCTATCGCCTGGCGCTGAGCTGGGGCGCACACCCCGGCATCTGGGTCAAGCAGGCCGACGGCACGCTGGGCTACGGCACCGTGCAGCCCGAAATGAAGGAAGCCCTGGCCCAGTACGCCGAGTGGTACAAGCAGGGCATCGTGAACCCCAACTTCACCACCCTGAACTGGGACAAGATGATGCAGGGCATGATCAACGGCGAATGCGGCGTCATTCCCTTTGCGCAGTGGTTCGGCTACAACCCCCTGCCCGACCTGATCAAGAATCAGGGTGCGGACGCCATCTTCTACCCCTATGAGATCCCCACCCAGGACGGCTCCCCCATCCAGGGCAGCGTCACCTTCAACAACAACGGCTACGTGGTCATCAGCAAGAACTGCCAGAACCCCGAGGCCGTCATGAAGATCGTGAACTTCTACGTCTACACCGTCAACGACGCGGTGGGCGTGGAGACCAACGAGTACCTCTCCTCCCTGCACAGCTTCAACTACCCCAACGTGGTTCGCGGCACCCGCATCATCAACCCCATGAACGACTACAACCAGTACATCCAGGTCAAGGACGCCTTCGACCGCTATCTGGCCGGCGAGGACGTGGATACCTCCTCTCTGGGCACCAACATCTCCAAATATGAGAGCTGCGTCAACTGGGTCACCTCCCAGGATCCCAACGGCGTAGGCGACTTCCTGCAGCAGGGCAACGACCGCTCCGCTTACGGCATCGCCAAAAAGTATGTGGACGAGGGGCAGTACGTGCAGGACGCCAAGTGGGGTCCCGACACTCCCACCCTGCAGTCCGCAGGCAGCACGCTGAACGACATTCTGATTGAGGGCTTCACCAAGATCATCATCGGGGAAAAGCCCATCGACTACTTTGACGAAGTGGTGCAGCAGTGGTACACTGCCGGCGGCGAACAGGCCACCAAAGAGATCAACGAAACCTACGGCAATTGATCGTTCCGCGGAGTTGGCAGCCGAAGCAATGCTCCGGCTGCCAATCCGGATTTCACCCAGAAACATCCGTAGTAAGGAGTGAATTATGAAATCAAGAAGACTCGGCAGAAAGAATCTGTGGCAGTACTACGCCATGCTGATCCCCGGCGTCGTGGTCACCTTTATTTTCTGCTATATTCCCCTGTACGGCGTAATCATTGCCTTTGAAAACTACAACGTGGGCAAGGGCTTTGCGTCTCCCTGGGTGGGTCTGCAGAATTTCAAATATCTGTTCAATCAGCCCACCTTTACCCGCACCATTTGGAATACCCTGTTTATGTCCATCTGGAAGCTGGCGCTCGGCATCGTGGTGCCGGTGGCTGTGGCGATTTTGCTCAACGAGATGCGCTCCAACAAGCTCAAGCGCTTCTACCAGACTCTGATCTACATCCCCAACTTCCTCTCCTGGATCATCATGGCCGGCGTTCTGATGGATATCCTCAGCAGCGGCGGCGCCATCAACCTGATTCTCCATTCCCTGGGCCTACCCACCGTGGACTTCCTGGGCAACGCCAAGGTCTTCCCCTGGACCATGATTATCAGCGACGTGTGGAAGGGCTTCGGCTACGGCACCATCGTCTATCTGGCCGCCTTGACGGGCATCGACCCCACCCTCTATGAGTCCGCCATGCTGGACGGCGCCACCCGTTGGCAGCAGATCCGCAAGGTGACCATTCCCCTTTTGATGCCCACCATCATTCTGATGACGGTCCTGTCCCTGGGCAGCATTCTGAACGCCGGCTTCGACCAGGTCTACAACCTGTACAGTCCGTCGGTCTGGGAAACCGGCGACATCATCGACACCTACGTCTACCGTCTCGGCATCCAGCAGGCCCAGTACTCCGTGGGCGCGGCGGTCGGTCTGTTCAAGTCCGTGGTCTCCGCCTTCCTGGTGATTGTCTCCTATAAGCTGGCAGACAAGCTGGCCGGCTACCGTATTCTGTAAGAACGGAGGACAGTACCGTGAAAAAGAAAATTTCCGTTTTCGACGTTCTCCTGGCAGTGCTGCTGGGCATCATCTGCATCACCTGCGTGCTGCCCTTCATCCATCTGCTGGCGGTGTCCTTTTCCAGCAGCTCCGCCGTGGCAGCAGGCAAGGTGGGCTTCCTCCCGGTGGAATTCACACCTGCATCGTATCAGTACGTGATTTCCGGAGGCCGCTTCCTCCACGCCATGGGCATTTCCATCGAGCGCGTAATCCTGGGGACTCTGCTCAACGTGGTGTTGATGGTCCTCACAGCCTATCCCCTGGCGAAGAATGATCTGCCCTTCCGGGGGCTTCTGTCCGGCTTCTTCGTTCTGACCATGCTGATCGGCGGCGGTATGATCCCCACGTATCTGCTGGTCTCGGGTCTGGGTCTGAAGGACACCATCTGGGCTCTGATCCTGCCCGGCGCCCTGCCCGTCTACAACATGATCATCCTCATGAACTTCATCCGGGGTCTGCCGCACGAGTTGGAGGAAGCCGCCTGGATCGACGGCGCTTCCCCCTTCCAGACACTGGTCCACGTGATCTTCCCTCTGCTTGGGCCCAGCCTGGCAACGGTCGGCCTGTTCTGCATGGTGGGGCACTGGAACGACTGGTTTTCCGGTATGATCTACATGAGCCAGCCCATCAACTACCCTCTGCAGACCTACTTGCAGACTCTGCTGGTGGACTTTGAGAAGCTGCTGCAGTCCGACTCCACCGGCAACATCAAGGATATCCTCTCCAAGATGAACGCCCGGACCGGCCGCGCTGCCCAGCTCTTCCTGGGCGCCCTGCCCATCATGTGCGTCTATCCCTTCCTGCAGCGCTACTTCACCAAGGGTCTGACCCTCGGCAGCGTGAAGGGCTGATACACCCGACTTGTCGCCGTTCCGAAAGAAATGACTTGATTCCCAGGAGGGCACCTCTAAAAACTATCTGATTTCAAAAATGTCCTTACGAAAAACCCTTGAAAATCCTAAGTTTTTCTTCCATGTTTTTCTCGAAATTTTGAGTTTCCCGATGAGCCCCGGAAGAAGGGCCTGCGACGGATCTGGGAGCTGTTCTGCCGGGACTTCAAGAGCTTCTGGCCCGCCGGCTTCATCAATCTGGTGATGTCCCTGCCCTTCGCCTTCGGCCTGGGCCATGCCAGGGCAACCCACAGCCTGCTCTTTGCGATCCTGGCAGGAGTCCTGGGCGGTGTCATCGCCGCCCCCGGCTTTCTGGGACTGGCAGACACCCTGCTGCGCAGCCTGCGCGACGAGCCAGGCTTCTGGTGGCACCGCTACAGCCGGGCCCTGAAACGGGGCTGGAAAAGCACGCTGCTGCCCGGGGCCCTGTTGGGAACGGTCTTTTCTCTGCAATACTTTACATTAATGCACATGCAGCTGCTGGAGGGCGGCATAGGCCTGTTCCTGTGCCAGCTGGTCAGCATGGCGGTGGTCCTGGGCATCTTCGCCTGGGCTCTGCCGCAGCAGGCCTTGCTGGAGCTGTCCTTCTCCGCCAGGCTGAAAAACAGCGTTCTGCTTTCCATCCGGCATATCATAAAGACGCTTCTGGCTGTCGCCATTGCGCTGATTTATGCCATCGTTGTGGTTTTTAGCTTTCCGGGCTCCGTGTTCCTTCTGCTGATCGCGGGCCTGTGGCTGCCGCTGCTATGCATGCTGCAAATCATTTACCCGGTGCTGGATGAGACCTTCGGAATTGAGGAGGCCATCGAGCAGTCCAGAAAACGCAAGAATGAGGAATAAACCATGCCGATCCTTTACAATGAGCAAGATCAAACCATCACCCTGCATACAAACCACAGCAGTTACCAGATGAAGATCGGACCCTGCGGCTTATTGGTGCACACATACTACGGCCCCACAGCCGGCGGAGATATGAGCTGGTGCCTGAGCTTCCGGGATCGGGGCTTCTCCGGCAATCCCTACGACGCCAAGACTCTGCGCGGCATCTCCGCCGACACCCTTCCCATGGAATACCCCTGTGAGGGCAGCGGTGATTTCCGGCCCCCCGCTTTCAGCCTTCGCCGAGCCAACGGCGCGGTGGGCTGTGATCTGCGGTTTCGGTCTGTGAAGATCCTTCCGGGGAAGTATTCCCTTCCCGGTTTGCCTGCGGTGTACACAGACGAGGCTGGCGCCCAGACCCTGGAGGTCACACTGGCCGATGAGGCGGCCGGCATCGAAGCCGTCCTGCAATACGGCGTGCTGCCGGAGCTGGACGTCATCACCTGGAGCGCCCGGATCACCAACCGCGGCGCAGAGCCCGTTGTGCTGCAAGCCGCTGCCAGCGGCGCCCTGGACCTGGTTTCCGGGGATTGGGATCTGCTGCACTTCTACGGACGGCACGCCGGAGAACGGGCCGCCGCCCGGACAGAGATCGGGCAGCGGGAGATCCTGATCGGCAGCCGCCGGGGCACGAGCAGTCACCAGCAGAACCCCTTCGTCATTCTGGCCCGGCAGGACGCCACAGAGCTTGCCGGAGAGTGTCTGGGTATGAGCCTGCTCTACAGCGGCTCTTTCTCCTGCAATCTGGGGCGGGATCAATTCGGCACCACCCGCGCGGTGATGGGGGTCCAAAGCGAACACTTTGACTATCCCCTGGCCCCGGGGGAGAGCTTCCAAGCCCCGGAGCTTGCCCTGGCCTACAGCGCAAGCGGTCTGGCCCATCTGAGCCATCTCTTTCATCGAATGATTTCCCAGCACGTCTGCCGGGGGCCCTGGAAAAACCGCCGCCGCCCGGTGCTCCTGAACAACTGGGAAGCCACCGGCATGGACTTCACCGGAGAGCAGATTCTCTCCATCGCCAAGACTGCCGCAGAGCTGGGGGTCGAGATGCTGGTGCTGGACGACGGCTGGTTCGGTGCGCGAAACAACGACAACGCCGGGCTGGGCGACTGGACCGTGAACACCGAAAAGCTGGGCTGCACCATGGGCGAGCTGGCCCAAAAGATCCGGGACATGGGCATGAAATTCGGCCTTTGGATCGAGCCGGAAATGGTCAATGAGGACAGCGAGCTCTTCCGCAGGCATCCGGATTGGGCCCTGCGGATTCCGGGCAAGCCGCCTGTCATGGGCCGGAACCAGCTGGTGCTGGACTTCTCCCGGTCTGAAGTTGTGGACGAAATTTTCCGCCAGATCACCGATGTTCTGGATGAATGCAGCGCAGATTACGTGAAGATGGATATGAACCGTTCCATCACCGACGTCTGCTCCGCCGTTAGCGGTTATCAGAGTCAGGGCAAGCTTCTGTACCAGTATGTGCTGGGGGTCTACCGCTTCATGGATCGGCTTCTGGAGCGCTATCCCGAGCTGCTTCTGGAGGGCTGCTCCGGCGGCGGCGGCCGTTTTGACGCCGGCATGCTCTACTACTGCCCGCAGATCTGGTGCAGCGACAACACTGATGCGATTGACCGCATCCGTATCCAGTACGGCACCAGCTTCGGCTATCCGCTGCGGACCATGGGCGCTCACGTCTCTGCGGTGCCCAACGGGGACACGCGACGCCGGACCCCCTTCCACACCCGGGCGGTGGTAGCCATGGCAGGCACATTCGGCTATGAGCTGGACCTGAATCTGATCTCCGACGAGGAAAAAGCCCAGGTTCCGGTCCAGATCGAAACCTTCAAAAAGCACTGGAATCTGCTCCACAACGGGCTTTTCTACCGTCTCACGGACGTGATGAAAAACCGGCAGGAGGCCGCATGGATGACAGTAGCGGAAGACGGCAGCGAGGCGCTGGTGAATATCGTCGTGCTGGATGCCACCGGCAACAGCCCCAACCGCTTCATCCGCTGCATGGGCCTGACGCCTGGCGCCAGCTATCGGGATGAGGCCAGCGGTCGGATCTACGACGCCAACGCGCTGATGACGCTGGGCCTGCCCATGCCGACGGTGCCCCATCCCCGCTGGCCCGTTCAGGTGACTCCCTGCGAATACGATGCATTCCAGATTCATCTGACGATTACAGACTAAAATATCATCTCATTTCGATGCCGTGCGCCTACTCCACTCCATAGACGCAGGGCATCCCAAAAGGAGGATAATGCTTACCCCTGGCTCGGGGTGCGGCAGTGTGGAGACCTGTCGTAAAGCGGCGTGCCAAACGCGCGAAGCACTGGAACCCCTGTGGAGACAAGCCCTGTCTGTTATCGGATGACTGCTGGTTGTCGTCTCTCAGGTGTTAAGATACTTTCGCAAATCGGCGACCGCGAGGGCATTGCAGGCGGAGGCCCAATGTCCGGAGTCAACACTATGGCAACTGTACAGCTCAATAACATCAAGAAGGTTTATCCCTTCGTGTCCGGCGAGGACAAGAAAAAGAAGAAGAATCCCGATCAGCCCGAGAAGAAGATCAATCTGCAGATCACTGACGAGGGTGTTGTGGCTGTTCAGCAGTTCAGCCTGGACATCAAGGACAAGGAATTCATCGTCCTGGTCGGCCCCTCCGGCTGCGGCAAGTCCACGACCCTCCGCATGGTGGCCGGCCTGGAGGAGATCTCCGACGGCGAGCTGGTCATCGACGGCAAGGTCATGAACGACGTGGCCCCCAAGGACCGCGACATCGCCATGGTCTTCCAGAACTACGCCCTGTATCCCCACATGACGGTGTATGACAACATGGCCTTCTCTCTGAAGCTGCGTCATACCCCCAAGGATGAGATCGACCGCAAGGTCCGCGAGGCTGCCGAGATTCTGGGCATCACCCAGTACCTCGATCGCAAGCCCAAGGCCCTGTCCGGCGGCCAGAGACAGCGTGTGGCCATCGGCCGCGCCATTGTCCGTGCCCCCAAGGTCATGCTCATGGACGAGCCCCTGTCCAACCTGGACGCCAAGCTGCGGAACGAAATGCGCGCTGAGATCATCAAGCTCCGCCAGCGCATCGATACCACCTTCATGTACGTGACCCACGACCAGACCGAGGCTATGACCCTGGGCGATCGCATCGTCATCATGAAGGACGGTTACATCCAGCAGATCGGCACGCCTCAGGAGGTCTTCAACCATCCCGCCAACCTCTTCGTCGCCGGCTTCATCGGCATGCCCGTCATGAACTTCTTTGACGCGGAGCTGGAAGAGCGGAACGGCAAGTACTTCGTCAAGCTGCACAACTACGAGGTCGAGCTCTCCCCCGATAAGGAAGCTCGCCTGAAGGCTAACGGCGTCAAGTCCCAGAGGATCACCCTGGGCGTTCGTCCCGACCACACCGATGTCGCCACGGAAGGCGGCGTGGAGGGCAAGGTGGAGGTCTCCGAAATGATAGGCTCCTCCGTACATCTGCACGTGAACGCCGACGGCAAGGACGTCATCATCATCGTCCCGACCCAGGATCTGAAGGAGAGCTTCAACATCGGCCAGGCCGTGCGTTTCTGCTTCAACGGCAACGTGGCCCACGTCTTCTCCAAGGAGACCGACAAGAACCTGGAGTTTTGATCCGGGACCTTCCCTTTCCTAATCCCGCGCGCCGGAACGGTACGGTGTGACGCGGATCACTTCCTTTTCTCCCCTGTGCAGCGGGGAACCGCTGCACAGGGGCTTTTCCTTGCGATAAAACGAACCATAGGGGGTACTTTTCATGAACACGCTTTTGGACGCGATTCGGAACGGCAATTACGACGCGGCGTTTCAGATGCTGTACGGCAGCGCCGACAGAAGCCGGGCCGAAAAAGTCGCCGCCGGTTTCCTGTCCCGGTTCCCGGAGAACCGGGGGACGGCAGCCCTCTACAGCGCGCCCGGCCGCACGGAGCTGGGAGGCAACCACACCGACCATCAGCACGGCCGCGTGCTCTGCGCCAGTGTGGATCTGGACATTCTGGCCTGCGCCGCGCCAAACGGACTGGGGCTG
Organism: uncultured Eubacteriales bacterium; assembly: GCA_900315595.1. Classification (GTDB taxonomy): domain Bacteria; phylum Bacillota; class Clostridia; order Oscillospirales; family Oscillospiraceae; genus JAFRPC01. The sequence continues at coordinate 88,910 of OMZQ01000006.1, forward strand.
ATTCGCGTCTGCTCCGAGGGCTATCCGGCCCTGGAGATCTCTCTAGAGGAGCTGCAGCCCCGGCAGGCGGAGCAGGGCAGTTCTCAAGCTCTGGTGCGGGGCATCTGCGCCCAGATCGCAGCCGGAGGCTTCCGCTTGGGGGGCGTGGACGTTTACGCCCATTCCACGGTGCTCTCCGGCTCCGGTCTGTCCTCCTCCGCTGCCTATGAAATTCTGATGGGGACGATTCTGAACGATTTGTTCTGCGAGAACCGCCTGACCCCTACGGACCTGGCTATCATCGGCCAGCAGGCGGAAAAGCACTTCTTCGGCAAGCCCTGTGGCCTCATGGACCAGATGGGCGCCTCCATCGGCGGGGCCGTGGCTCTGGACTTCCGGGACCCTGCTCTGCCGGAAATCCAGCCCATTGCCTACGACTTCTCCCGCTCCGGCCACGTGCTTTGCGTGGTGGACACCAAATCGGAGCATGCGGACCTCACCGGCGAGTACGCCGCCATCCCCCGAGAGATGAGCGCTGTCGCCGCCTGCTTCGGCAAAGGGGTCCTGCGTCAGGTGCCGGAGGCTGCGTTCCGTGCCCGGCTGCCAGAGCTGCGAAGCCGCTGCGGGGACCGGGCCGTGCTGCGGGCGCTGCATTTCTACGGCGAAGACAAGCGGGTCGTCCAAGAGGCCGAAGCCCTGGAGCAGGGGGACTTCTTCCGTTTCCTGGAGCTGGTCAAGGCCTCCGGCCTGTCCTCCTCCCTGCTGCTCCAGAACATCAGCGTCTCAGCAGACCCGGCCCACCAGGCCGTGGCCCTGGCCCTGGCTCTGGGGCGGGAGCTGCTGGCGGGCACCGGCGCCATCCGGGTCCACGGCGGCGGCTTTGCCGGAACCATCCTGGCCTTTGTACCGGCTGACAGGCTGGAGGCCTTCCGGGATGGCATGGAGCAGGTCTTCGGCCGCGGCGCCTGCCATATTCTGCGGATCCGCCCGGTGGGCGGCTGTGTGCTTCAAGCAGTAGCGACATCAAGGAGGAGCGGACCGGAGAGGAAAAGGAACGGGTGAAAATGCTCCGCCGTCTGCATGAGGGCGAGGTAAAGCTCGGTGAATACGCCGTTTACTATAAGCTCCAGGGCCGGGTGGCAGAGTGGTGTTATCTCCCCGAGGAGGAAGACGAAAAAACCGTTACCCTCTTGCCCGGTAACACCTGGTACTATCAAAAGGACGTGTTCCGCCATTCAATCATGTTTCGCGGTGAAATAAACCGGCGCAAAATGAAGCCGGACCAGACCCGGGACGTTGACCGCCGCATCCGTGCCGCCCTGCAAGCGCAGGGGTATCGCATCCTGAAGGAGGATGAAGCGTGAAAGAAGAAGCATAGTCCATAATTCGAACGACACTTCTTGATCCTTAATCGACGAACCGCCCGCAGGTCACATCTGGATCTGCGGGCGGTACTTTCTGTATTCAATCGGGTCATATACCACTAAATGTGGAAAGCGCCAGAAAATTCACTTTGTTTTTGTGTAAATAATGATTGTAATTCGCCGCTGTTTTGTGTATACTTATAATGCGATGACGACCCAAAGGAGGAACGAGCATGTACCTGAGACGAAAGATCGATTCCTTTTTGCAAAATTGGAAGGCCGACGAAGAGCACAAGCCGCTGATTGTTCGAGGGAGCAGGCAGGTGGGCAAAACCGAATCCATCAATCACTTCGCCCGACAAAACTATGAAAGCATCATTGAGATCAATTTTATCCGTGATGAGAAATACAAAGGAATTATCACGGACGGCTATGAAGCGGCGGCCATCATCAAAAACATTTCCCTGATTGACCCGGCAAAACAGTTTATTCCCGGAAAAACGCTGATCTTCTTTGACGAAATCACGGATTTTCCCGAAATTGCCACTTCCTTGAAGTTTTTTCACCTGGACGGGCGCTTTGACGTGATCTGCAGCGGTTCTATGCTGGGAATCAACTACAAGCGGATTGAGAGCAACAGCGTCGGGTACAAGACGGACTACCACATGCACTCCATGGACTTTGAGGAGTTTCTCTGGGCCAGAGGCTATGACGACGCAGCGGTGGACGGAGTTTTGCAGCATATGCTGGAGGAAAAGCACTTCAGCGAGCTGGAGATAAAGGTCTGGCACGACCTGTTTCTGGATTTCTGTGTCCTGGGCGGTATGCCTGCGGTGGTGGCGGAATTCATCCGCAAGGGGACCTTTGAGGGCTCGCTGCAAACCCAGCGGCAGCTCATTGCAGACTACAGGGAGGACATTCGCAAGTATGCCGAAGGCATGGATCAGACCCGGATCACCAATGTGTTCAACCGGATCGCACCGCAGCTTGCCAAGGAAAACAAGAAATTCCAGATTTCAAAGGTCGCTCCCGGCGCCAGATTCCGGGATTACAGAGGCTGCGCAGAATGGCTGGCGGACGCCGGCATGGTGAACATTTGCCATTGCCTGGATTTTCCGGAGCTTCCGCTGGGCGGAAACTATGACCCGGATGTGTTCAAGTTATATTTTGCGGATACCGGACTGCTGGTTGCCATGCTGGATGAGGAATCACAGGATGATCTGCGGGCGAATAAGAATCTGGGCGTCTATAGGGGCGGCCTGTATGAGAACATCGTGGCCGAGGCGCTGACAAAGGCGGGCTGTTCGCTCTACTACTATCGGCGGGAGGATTCCACTTTGGAGGAGGATTTTTTCCTGCGCACAGCAAGCGACCTGATCCCGGTAGAGGTCAAGGCAAAGTCAGGCAGGTCAAAGTCCCTGCGGACGCTGATCGACTCCTCCCACTATCCGGACATCCGATACGGCTTCAAGCTGTCCATGAACAACATCGGCCATGAAAACCGGATTTACACCTTCCCCTATTTCTGCGCGTTTCTTCTGAAACGATTCCTGGCGTCGTTCCAGCCGGAGGAGCAGCAATGAGTGATCGTGATTTGGGTTACGAAGAATTGCTTGCGCGACTGCAAGCGCTGGAGCGGGAAAACGCGGAGCTGCGGGGTCGGCTTGGCATTGGAGGCTCCGCGCCCAGAAGTCAGGATTTGCCGCCGATGGACAGGAAGCCTGCAGAGCCGGCACGGCCTGCGTCACAGTGCGATCGAGGGCCTGCGGAGCCAGCGAGGCTGTCGGTGGAAGCGGTCCACAAGTACTCTTCGCCACAGGAGAAAATTGCTCTGTTTCGCTCCCTGTTTCGCGGGCGGGAGGATGTGTTTGCTCTGCGGTGGCATAGCGCAAAGACCGGGAAAAGCGGCTATTCGCCTTCCTGCGGCAACGAGTGGAAACCGGGTGTTTGCATCAAGCCAAAGGGACGCTGCTCCGACTGCGAACACCGCGAGCTACTTCCACTGACGGATGAGAGAATTGACCGCCATCTCCGAGGCAAGGACGAGCTTGGCCGGGACGTCATCGGCATCTATCCGATTCTGCCGGATGATACCTGCCGCTTCCTGGCCCTGGACTTCGACGACGAGGGCTGGCAGGAGAATGTTGCGCTGGTTCGCTCTATCTGTGAAAGATGGGAGCTGCCCCATGCTGTGGAGCGTTCCCGCAGCGGAGCCGGGGCGCATCTCTGGCTGTTTTTCTCCGAACCTGTTCCCTGCACCGAGGCCCGGCGGCTGGGAACTGCGCTATTAACAGCCGCAATGGAAGCAGGCGGCACGTTGAAGCTAAGCGCCTACGACCGGATGTTTCCAAACCAGGACACGCTTCCCAAGGGAGGCTTTGGGAATCTGATTTCCCTGCCGCTGCAGGGGCAGGCAAGGCGCCGGGGAAACAGCGTGTTTGTGGATGAGCGCTTTGAACTGTACCCGGATCAGTGGGCATTCCTTGCGTCCATCCCCAGACTGAGCAGCGAGGACTTTGCGCTGTCTTGCCAGCTTCACGCCCGGGGGAATGTGCTCGGGAATCTGGTGCCCTCGGAGGAAGATCCGAAGCCCTGGGAAAAGCCGCGTCCCGTTTTACTTACGTCCATGGATTTCCCGCAGGAACTGGAACTCGTAAAAGCCAATCTTCTGTACTTGACGCAGGCGGGGCTGTCACCACGGGCGAGAAATCAGCTTGTCCGGCTGGCAGCCTTTCGCAACCCGGAGTTTTATAAGGCGCAGGCGATGCGGCTGCCCATTTTTAATAAACCCCGCGTTCTCAGCACAGCCGAGGAGCGGGACGGGTATCTTGCTCTGCCCCGGGGCTGCGAAGATTCTCTCACAGAGATGCTTAATGACGCAGGTGTGACCTTCCGCGTTTCCGATCAACGTCAGCCGGGGCGCACGATTCGAGTGGAATTCAAAGGCACGCTTCGCTCTGAGCAGGAGCCTGCGGCTGCGGCGCTGCTGGCCCAGGATACCGGGGTTTTGTCCGCGACCACCGCGTTCGGGAAAACGGTCATTGCCGCTTATCTGGTCGGGCAGCGAAAAACAAATACCCTGATTTTGGTTCACACCCAGGCCCTGCTGAACCAATGGAAGAATGCCCTGGAGGAGTTTCTGAAAATCGACGAGACGCTGGAGCCCCTGCCGAAAAAGCGGGGTCGCAAAAAAGCCCGTCCGCTGATCGGGCAGCTTGGGGGGACCAAAAACACACTCTCCGGAATTGTAGACGTTGCTATTTTTCAATCCCTTCTCAAGGACGATACCGTCAATGAACTGGTCAAAGATTACGGTATGGTGATCGTGGACGAATGTCACCATGTTTCTGCCGTCACCTTCGAGCGGGTGATGAAGGAAGTCAATTCAAAATATGTCTATGGACTCAGCGCCACTCCCATCCGCGCAGACGGCCATCATCCGATCATTTTTTTGCAGTGCGGGCCAATCCGCTATCGGGTAGACGCAAAGGAACAGGCACAAAAGCGCAGCTTTGCGCACTTTGTGATTCCGCGATTCACCTCCTACCGTACCGCTGCCGAAGATCGGGGAATTGCCGCCTTGTACACAGATCTGGCAGAGGATGAGCGGCGAAATCTGCTGATTGTCCGGGATGTGAAGCGAGCGTTGGGGCAGGGCCGCAGCCCGATCCTGCTGACAGAGCGGCGGGAGCACGTCCAGCGCTTGGCGGCACTTCTCTCCGAGGCCTGTCCCAACGTAATCACGCTCTATGGCACAAGCTCGGCCAAGCTGCGCCGGGAGACTATAGAACAACTCCAAGCCGTCCCGCCGGAAGAACCGCTGGTCGTGGTGGCGACGGGGAAATATGTGGGTGAGGGTTTCGATTGTCCACGGCTCGATACTCTGTTTTTGACGCTTCCCGTGGCCTGGAAGGGAATCGTGGCCCAATACGCCGGGAGGCTGCATCGAAACTACCCCGGCAAGGAGGAGGTCCAGGTCTACGACTTTGTGGACGTCCACGTCCCCATGCTGGAAACGATGTATCAAAAGCGGCTGAAGGCCTACGCCTCCATTGGATACCAAATCAAAGCAGACACCGAGACACCGTTGACGAAGGACCTGATTTATGACGGAAAGAGCTTCTACCCTGTGTTCTGCCAGGATTTGAGAAACGCGGAGAAGGAAATCCTGATCGTCAGCCCCTTTATGACGAAATCCCGGCTGCAGAAGCTGGTCAAGGTGCTTTCAGAGCCAATTCTTCGAGGCGTTTCGGTCAAGACCGTTGTCCGTCCGGCAGAGGATCTGCCGGCCAGGGACCGGAAATCCGTGCCGGACAACGCGGAATATCTGATGGATTACGGCATTCAGGTGGTCTTCCGTCCCGGCTTTCATCAGAAATTCACGGTGATTGACGGAAGAATTTCCTGGTATGGCAGCGTGAACATTCTGAGCTTTGGGAAGGCCGAGGAAAGCGTCATGCGGCTGGAGAGCCGAGAAATCGCCGGGGAGCTGATCGACACGGTAATATAGGATGCATCTGAGCCGGATCATGATGGAAGGAGATAAACGGATGGACAAACAAAGCGTATTGCAAGAGCGCTTCGGCTTTCGGTCTTTTCGGGACGGGCAGGAGGCGCTGATTGACGCGATTCTGAGCGGGCGGGACGTCTTTGGGGTCATGCCCACCGGGGGCGGGAAGAGCCTGTGCTATCAGATTCCGGCCCTGCTGCTGGAGGGGCTGACCCTGGTGGTATCGCCGCTGATCTCGTTGATGAAGGACCAGGTGGCGGCCCTGAAGGAGGCGGGCATCCCGGCGGCCTTTCTCAATTCCTCCCTGACGCCTGCCCAGCAGCGGGAGGTGCTGCGCCGGGCCGGGCTGGGGGCCAACCGGCTGATCTACGTGGCCCCGGAGCGGCTTTTGACCGACAGCTTCCTGGCCTTTGCCGCGGGGCAGCGGATCTCTCTGCTGGCGGTGGACGAGGCCCACTGCGTGAGCCAGTGGGGGCAGGACTTCCGGCCCAACTATCTGGACATCACGGCCTTTGTGCGGCGTCTGTCCCGGCGGCCCGTACTGGCGGCCTTTACCGCCACGGCCACCGCCGAGGTGGGGGAGGACGTCGTTCGCCTGCTGGAGCTGCGGGAGCCCCTGCGCCTGGTGACGGGCTTCGACCGGCCCAATCTGTTCTTCGACGTGCGCCGAGAGCGGAACAAGACGGCCTGGCTCAGGGATTACCTGGAGGCCCACCGGGACAAGAGCGGCATCGTTTACTGCGCTACCCGGAAGACCGTGGAGCAGCTCTGCGAAAAGCTCCGGGCCGCCGGCTTCGCGGCGACCCGTTACCATGCGGGCCTGGACGACGCAGAGCGGCGCGAGAATCAGGAGGACTTCGCTTTTGACCGGGCCACGGTCATGGTTGCCACCAATGCCTTCGGCATGGGCATCGACAAGTCCAACGTCAGCTTCGTGATCCACTACAACATGCCCAAGAACATCGAAAGCTACTACCAAGAGGCGGGCCGCGCCGGACGGGACGGAGCCCCTGCCGACTGCGTTCTGCTGTTCTCCCCCGGAGACGTGATCACAGCGGAATACCTGATTCAGAACGGCAGCGATCGGGAGCAGCTGGACGAGGAGACGCAGACGCGGCTGCTGATTCGGGATATGAAGCGCCTGCGGCAGATGCAGGCCTACTGCAAAACCGACGGCTGTTACCGGGCCTTTCTTCTGGACTATTTTGGGGAGGCTCATCGCCCAACTTGCGACCGCTGCGGCAACTGCGTCCAACGGGAGGAGCCTGCTGGGGAGACGGTGGAGGAGGACATCACCCTGGCCGCACAGAAGATCCTCTCCTGCGTTCGTCGGGTGGAGCGGAAAAACGGAGTGGGTCTGGGTGAAACCATGCTCGTCCTGGTTTTGGCCGGCAGCCGAGACAAGACCCTGCTGTCCCGGGAGTACGATCTGCTCCCCACCTACGGCATTATGAAGGAAACAAAGCGTCCTTTACTGCATGAATACATCCGCGAGCTGGTGAAGCAGGGCTATCTGCTTCGTCCGCCCGGAGACTATGACGTGCTGATCACCTCGGAGAAGGCCGAAAATGTGCTCTTTCAGAACGAGCAGGTGCTTTGGCGGCACGCAGGTCAGAAAAAACACACGCCGCAGCGTCAAAAAACCGCCGTCTCCGGAAAACCCGGAGCAGCGGATCAGGACCTGTTTGACCAACTCCGCACCCTGCGGGCAGAGCTGGCCCGGCAGGCCGGGGTCCCGGCCTATTTGATCTTCCATGACGCAACGTTGCTGAACATTGCGAGCGCAAAGCCCTCCACAGAAGCAGAGCTGCTGGCAATCTCCGGCGTCGGCGAACAGAAAGCGAAAAAATACGGCCAGGCAGTTTTGGCCGTGATTGCCGAATGGAAGCAGGAGCAGCAGGCGAAGATGCCCGCCAAAGCAAAGAAGAAGGAGCCCCAGCCGCCCCTTCGCCTGACGCCGGAGCAGCTGGCCCGGTATGTCTGCGACCCGGATGGGATTTCCATGACAGAGTTTGCCCGGCGGCTGACCGCCCTGAAGGATGCAAACGAGGCAGGAGAGCTCACCGGCAGGCAGCTTTCCGATCAGCTGCTGGCTGAGGGATACTTGAAGGAGCAAAGCTCCGAAGCGGACAATCTACGCCGTCGTCCCACCCCTGCCGGAGAATCCGTCGGCATTACGCTGACGGAGCGTACCGGAAAAGACGGCAGGCCGTTTACCATGGTTACACTGACCGAGCAGGCCCAGCGCTGGCTGCTTATCCGCCTGTCGGAGGGGCTCATCATGGAATAGCCGCGTGTCCGGAGGGGCACACGGAAAACATGGCAAGGATCGACCTGGTTTTGGTCGATCCTCGCCGTTTTTGTGCCTACGCCGTGATGCGGGCTGTGTAAGTCAGCCTCATGCAATGGCCCTCTGCATTGCGGTTGATGCGCTGCGTTTTCACTGTTCGTACGGTCGTCACGTTCTTGACCATCTGGCCGCCGATGGAGCCGGCTTCGCGAGAGGTCAGGTCGCCGTTGTAGCCGTCCTTGAGGTTCACGCCGACCTCGGAGGCAGCCTGCATCTTGAACTGGTCCATGCCCTGCTTGGCTTCGGGAACGTTGATCCGGTTGTTGCTCTTCATTTTCATGCTCTCCTTCTTTTTTTGCCGGGGAAGCGCCTGACTTCGGCGGGCCGCTTCCCCGTCCCTGCGCAGGATCGCGCAGCCATCGGGAGCATTCCGCATTCGTCTTCGCCTGTCCGGCTTCATTTGGCTTTCGCCGCTCATAGTTTGACCGTATTCGCCCCGGATATACAAAAAGAAGCTGGTAATATTTGCTGAAGCCGCGCGAAAGCGGAATTGCGGCTTCAGCGCCGGCCTTCGGATCATTCTTATCCAAGCAAAAAGGTGCCTCCTTCTCTTCTGCATCAATGATCCACTAAGAATTAATCAACGTATTCTGATTTCAATAATCTCTTGACAAATTCTCTCTACAAGTGTAAAATAAAATCGTACTACAGATGTAGAGGAGATGATTCCATGGCTGACAAGAAGCTCCGGCTGCCGGACGCGGAGCTGGAGGTCATGCAGCTGCTGTGGTCGCTGCCTGCGCCAGCTGCGCGGGCGACGGTGGAGACGGAGATGGAAAAGCTGCGCCCCATGGCCCAGACCACCCTGCTGACGCTGCTCTCCCGGCTGGCGGAGAAGGGCTTTGTGCGCATCGAGAAGCGGGGCCGATCCAGCTTCTATACGCCCCTGATCCGTCGGGGAGACTACCAGGCTCGGCAGAGCAAGCGCTTTTTGGATCAGGTCTTCGGTGGCAGCATCCCCGCTTTTGCCTCGGCTCTGACGGCCTCCGGCATCCCGAAGGAGGATCTGGAGGAGCTTCGGCGCCTGCTGGAGGAAGGGAAGCTGTGAGGGAGAATCTGCTATTAATGCTGCTCTCTGCTGTGTTATGGAGCGGTCTGACCACATTCCTATACTGGCGCGAGAACAATCGTGAACGCTTCTCCAGATTATATTCCGCTTATGTCCCACAGTTCTGTCTGCTCATTCCTGTCTATACTCTGCTGCTGCCCAAGTACAAACGGATCATGTTCCTCCACGGGGCGCTGCAGCTGTTGCCGGGCCTCCTCCTGCTTACGCTCCTGCTGCAAGCCTGTTCTCCCCGGCTGAGAAGGCTGTTTTCCGCCCGAAGCTGCGCGGACCTGTGGCTTCTTCCGGGCTTGTTGACATATACCTTTCTGTATCGTTGGTACGCGACGCCGGATCCCTGGCTGACGCTCCGCGTGCCGGGCTTGCTCTTCCGGCTGCTGCTGGAATTATGGTTTGCCGGTTTCTGCGCGGTCATGAGTTGGAAAATCGTCGGGCATCTTCGCTTTCGACGGATGATCCTCCAGCGCGCGGTCCCGGTCTCCCGTCAGGAACGCGCCTTGTTTCGCCAGATTTGGTCGGATCTGGACCCGAAGGATCGCCGCTTGGGCAAGCGGGTGAAGCTTGTTTACGCGCCTTCTCTCTCCTCCCCTCTTACGGTCGGGCTCTTCTCCAGGACGGTCTGCCTGGCCCTGCCCCTGCGCGAATACAGCGAAGAGGAACTGCGCCTGATCTTCCGGCATGAGAGCATCCATCTGCTGCGCCGGGACAACCTGACCAAGTTCTCCATTGGTTTCCTCTGCGCCTTCGGCTGGTTCATCCCCTCGGCCTGGATGGTCATGCGTCGGGCGGCGGAGGACCTGGAGCTCTGCTGCGACGAGCTGGTCACCGAGGGCATGGAGCAAGCAGAACGGAAAGAATACGCGCATCTGCTGCTGTGCAGCGCCGGGACCGAACGGGGCTTTACCACCTGCCTCTCCGCTTCGGCGAAGGGACTTCGCTACCGGCTGCGCCGGGTCATGCATCCCTACGGGAAAAGCGCAATCGTGCTGATTGCTTTGCTGACGGCGGTGTTTGTATTTTTCAGCAGCACGGTGGGTGTGGAATTGGATATGGGTACCGTACAGGCCGCGTTTCAGGAGCGGGGTCAGCGCTGGCACGTCAGCGCCATTGACCCGGGCCGGGGCATGGAGCCCGTCACGGATCCTGCTGTGACAGAGGCTGTGGAGGCGTATCTTGGGAAGCTGAAGCTTACCCGGCCCTTATGGGTCTTGCAAGCCCCCGCTGATAAAGTCGCCGGGCAGGTCTACGTGACGTTGACGGGAGAGGATGGTCGGACGGCAGTCCTGTGCCTTCGGGAAAACGAGCTGTATTATTTGCTGCCGGAGGACACAGGTCCGAAGCCCCTATACCGGATCATCGGGGACTTTGACATCGACGCTTTGCGGCTCATGGCAGCCCAGTCGGGGTAACTATTGCTTATAACGGTCTTGAGGCATACCAGATAATGAGCCAACCTCCCACAGGTCGTCATGCGATCTATGGGAGGTTTTTCTTTGTTCAATCCTCCAGCCTGTGCTTGAATATGCCCTGCAAGTACTTCCCAAGGTCGCCGCAGAGGACGAGCTGAACATCTTCCCATGGGAAAACCGGAGGGTTTTACGGAACTGCTTCGCGGAAAACGGCGAATCCTGCAAAAATACGGATTGAAGAATGGGAAAAGCTTTGGTATAATAAATGACCGGTTTCGGGGCGTGATCTGCAAACGGACGGCAGGGCTGTGATCGGGCGAGGATTCCGGCAGCTTCCGGGTACGCAGACCATCTTTCCCGCGGCGGCGAAGAAGACCGTCCCGGACACGAACGACTTGAACGCTTCCGGTCAGAGCGATCTGACGCGGAAGCTGCAATTCATCCTGCAAACGCGCCGTATACGCGGCGGAGGAGTGATCCATGAACAAACAACAATCCCGCATCGAACCGGCACAAGGCGAGCTTCGTATTCCCGTCGGTCTGCCTGCGGATTTCGTGCCCACCGAAAGCGGCGGTCTGACCGCCGCGCAGGCTGCGCGGCGGGCGGAGGCCGGACAGGCGAACCGCCAGACCCGCGACCCCGGCAAGTCCACCGGGCAGATCGTTGCGGAAAATCTTTTTACTCTCTTTAATCTGCTGAACTTCGCGCTGGCGATCTGTCTGGCGCTGGTCGGCTCGTGGCGGAACATGCTCTTTCTGGGCGTCGTTTTTTCCAACACGCTGATCGGCACGGTTCAGTCCATCCGGGCCCGACAAACGCTGAACAAGCTCCGTCTGCTCCAGACCCGGAACGCCCATCCCATCCGCGACGGGCAGGAGGTCGAATGTCCGCCGGAGGAGCTGGTGCTGGGCGACCTGGTGGTCCTGCGGGCCGGGGAACAGCTCCCCGCCGACGCCATCGTGCGTGAGGGCCGCTGTGCCGCCGACGAATCCCTTCTGACCGGCGAGAGCGAGCCCGTGGTCCGGCAGGAGGGCGACTGGCTGATGTCCGGGAGCTTCCTGACCGAGGGCAAGGTCACGGCCCAGCTCGCAGCCGTGGGCGACGATTCCTACGCCGCGCGGCTGATGCGGAGCGCGCGTGTGATCCGCACGCCCAAGTCCGAGCTGATGACGGAGCTCAACCATCTGGTCAGTCTGGTCAGCCGGATCCTTGTGCCGATCGGCATTCTGCTGTTCTGCCGGGAATACTTTCTTCAGCACGCTCCGATCCAACAGGCCGTTCCCGAGGCCGTGGCCGCGATGATCGGCATGATCCCCGAGGGTCTGATCCTTCTGACCTCCGTGGCGCTGCTGGCGGGTGTGGTCAAGCTTGGCAAGCGGCAGACCCTGGTGCAGGAGCTCTTCGGCATCGAGAGCCTGGCCCGGGTAGACGTCCTCTGCGTGGACAAGACCGGAACCCTGACCACGGGCGAGATGACGCTGGACGAAACGATCCCGATGGATGCGGACGAGGCCGAGCTGAACGCAGCCGCAGCCCGCTTCCTCGGCGCGTTCGAGGCAGCGTCCGGAACGCTCCGCGCGCTGGCGGACGCGATCCCCGCCGCGGAGAACACCGCCCTTGCGACCCTCCCCTTCTCCTCGGCGCGGAAGAAATCCGCGGCCAGCTTCTCCGACGGGACGACGCTGATCCTCGGCGCGCCGTCCTTCGTGCTGGACGCCGTGCCCGATCGCGTGACCGAGGCAAGCGAGCAGGGCTACCGCGTGCTTGCTCTGGCGGAGGCGGAAGGCGCGATCTCCGGGACCGAGCTTCCGCCCGTCCGGCGCTGTCTCGGTCTCTTCCTTCTGCGCGATACGCTGCGGCCCTCGGTCAAGGACACTCTGGCCTGGTTCTCGCGCGAGGGCGTCTCAGTGCGGGTCCTTTCGGGCGACGATCCGCGAACCGTTTCGGCGGTGGCGCGGACGCTGGAGCTGCCCGGAGCCGACCGAATTGCGGACTGCTCCCTTCTCAGCGACGACGAGCTCCGCGCTGCGGCAGCGGACAAGGTGATCTTCGGACGGCTGACCCCGGCGCGGAAACAGATTTTGGTGGAGGCGCTCAAGGCGGATGGACACAGCGTTGCCATGACCGGCGACGGCGTGAACGACATTCCCTCGCTCAAGGCGGCAGACTGCTCCATCGCCATCGGCGGCGGCGCGGAGGCCACGGAGCATGCGGCGCAGATTGTCCTGTTGGACCGCGACTTCAACTCGCTCCCCGCCGTGGTGGCGGAGGGCCGCCGCGTGATCGGCAATATTACCAGAACCGCTTCGTTGTATCTGGTGAAAACGCTGTATTCCTTTGTGCTGGGGCTGATCATGGTCTTCCTGCCCCTGCGCTATCCCTTCCAGCCCATCCATCTGACCCTGATCAGCGCCTTGAGCATCGGAACGCCCTCCTTCTTCCTGGCCCTGGAGCCGAGCTCTGAGCGGGCGTCCGGGCATTTCCTCAAGCGGATCCTCCTGCGGGCGGTCCCGGGGGCCCTGGCCGTTGTCTGCTGCGCGATCGCCTCGATGATCCTGTCCCATCGCGGCGCGGGCCATACCGTTGCCGCAACGATGGCCGCCGTCGCCGCCGGCTGGATCGGGCTTGCGAATCTGGCGCTGACCTGCCGCCCGTTTACCAGACTGCGCGTCGCCGTCTGCATTGCAATGGTGATCGGCTACGTCGGCGCGCTGGCATTCCTGCCGAAGCTGTTTTTGCTTGAGATTTACGCGATGACCGGAACAAACTGGCTTCAGCTCGGCGCAATCACGGTCGGCGGCCTGGCTGTCCTTCTGGTCGGAACGAAGGCTTTGACCCCGGCGGTCCGGCGGCTGGAGCATTGATCTCGTTTCCTGTACCGGCCGCAAACGTTTCCTGTACCGGCCGCAAACTTCTGCTTGCATTCTGCCGGGCGATGTGCTATAGTAGGGGGCGCAACTGAATAACGGTGTTCTTGATAACCACCGCAAAAAAACAAGGAGTGTATTTCCCATGAAAAAAACCGTTTCCGAATTCCGCAATCTCGTCCGTACCGTCCCGCCGCTGCTCGTGACGCTGCTGGTTCTCTCCATTGTGGGCATGAACCTTTTGGCAAACAAGAGCATTCAGACCGGCGTTGACTGGCTGGCGCTGGATTGCGGGATCTTGTTTTCCTGGCTCTGCTTCCTTTCGATGGACGTGCTGACCCATTGCTACGGCCCCAGAGCTGCCAGCATGATGTCCGTGGTCGCCCTGCTGATGAATCTTCTGATGGCCGCCATCTTCTTCCTGGCAGCCCGAATCCCCGGCGTCTGGGGCGAGAGCTTCGTGGAGGGCAGCGAGGCGACCATCAACACCGCGCTCAACAACACCTTCCGCGGCACCTGGTTCATCCTGCTGGGCAGCTCGATCGCCTTCGTGGCCTCTGCGGTCTTCAACAATTTCCTCAACTACGGCATCGGACGCCTGCTCAAGCGGAAGGACGGCTTCGGCAGCTTCGCCCTGCGCGCCTACGTCTCCACCTTCCTGGCGCAGTTTGCGGACAACCTGATCTTTGCGCTTCTGGTCAGCCGGATCTTTTTCGGCTGGACCCTGCTGCAGTGCTTCACCTGCGCGCTGACCGGCGCGGTGATGGAGCTGCTCTTTGAGATTCTGTTCTCCCCCCTGGGCTACCGCGTGGCAAAGCGGATCATGGCGGCCCGGGGCGGGAACGCCTGACGGAGGAGTGCCCATGAACGTACTCATCACCGGCACCGGCGCAGGGATCGGTCTTGCCATTGCCCGGCGCTTTCTGCGTGAGGGTCACGCCGTCTGGGGTGTGGACCGGACGGAAAGCCCGATCACTGAGCCCGGCTACCGCCACCTTTGCGCAGACATCCGCGCGGCGGAATCCCTCGACCTCCCGCAGCCGGAGATCCTCATCAACAACGCGGGCACGCTGGAGGAGCAGGATGCGATCGCGGTCAATCTGGAAGGAACGATCCGCTTTACAGAGCGCTTTCTGGACAGCCCCCGTCTTCGGTCCGTCCTGTTCATCGCCTCCGCCTCCGCCCGCAACGGCGCGGAGTTTCCCCGGTACGTTGCCAGCAAGGCGGGCCTCGTGGGCTACATGAAGAATCTTGCCCTCACGCTGGCAAAGCGGGGCGTGGTGTGCAACAGCATCTCGCCCGGCGGCGTCATCACCGGGGCAAACCGGCACATTCTGGACTCCGAGACACTTTACGCCGCGGTGAAGGCCGAGACCCTGCTGGGCAAGTGGGCCGAGCCGGAGGAGATCGCGGATCTGGCCTGGTATCTCACCGTGGTCAACCGCTCCATCACCGGCGAGGATATTCTGATCGACAACGGCGAGATGCTCAAGTCGAACTTCATCTGGTAAGACCGGAAGGGCGGCGACAAGCCCTGATGCAGCCATAAAAAACGCACCTGCAAAACCGGCCCGGGTTGTGCTGCAATCCGGGCTTCGGCTTTGCCCTGTTCCCAAAAAATTAACAATTATTGGGTTGACAATGACGGAATCCGTGCTATAATACGTTTAGCACTCAGGAAAGATGAGTGCTAAATCTGGGGAAACAGCGCGAACAGACCTGTTTGACTTTCCCCCTGAAACCGTAATAATTTTAAGGAGGCATTCCTAATGACGTTAAAACCCTTAGCTGACCGTGTCCTGCTCAAGGCCACGGAGGCGGAAGAAACCACCAAGTCCGGCATCATTCTCTCCACCGCGAACAAGGAGAAGCCCGTCATCTCCGAGGTCGTTGCGGTCGGTCCCGGCGGCGTTGTGGACGGCAAGGAAGTCGTCATGACAGTCAAGGCCGGCGACAAGGTCGTCGTTGCCAAGTACGCAGGCACTGAGGTCAAGCTGGACGGCGTGGAATACTCCATCGTCCGCCAGAGCGATATTTTAGCGATTGTCGAATAACAGGAGGAATCAATCATGGCAAAGCAGATTGTTTACGGCGAAGAAGCCAGAAAAAAGATCCAGTCCGGCATTGACCAGTTGGCCAATACCGTTAAAGTTACCCTCGGCCCCAAGGGCCGCAACGTCGTGCTCGGCAAGAAGTACGGCGCCCCGCTGGTCACCAACGACGGCGTGACGATCGCAAAGGACGTGGAGCTTGAGGACGCTTTCGAGAACATGGGCGCGCAGCTCATCCGCGAAGTCGCCACCAAGACCAACGACGTCGCCGGCGACGGCACCACCACCGCCACCCTGCTGGCTCAGGCCATCACCCGCGAGGGTCTGAAGAACGTGACCGCCGGCGCGAACCCGATGGTCATGCGCAAGGGCATCAACAAGGCCGTTGAAGTCGCTGTGGAAGCCATCAAGGCCAACAGCCAGGAGATCACCGGCTCCGATGACATCGCCCGCGTCGGTGCGATTTCCTCCGGCGACGAGGAAGTCGGCAAGCTGATCGCCGAGGCCATGCAGAAGGTCACCTCCTCCGGCGTCATCACCATTGAGGAATCCAAGACTGCCGAGACCGGTCTGGACGTCGTGGAAGGCATGCAGTTCGACCGCGGCTATATCTCCCCCTACATGGTCACCGACACCGACAAGATGGAAGCCGTCATTGACGATCCCTATATCCTGATCACCGACAAGAAGATCTCCGCCATTCAGGAGATCCTCCCCGTTCTGGAAAAGATCGTGCAGGCCGGCAAGAAGATGGTCATTATCGCTGAGGACGTCGAGGGCGACGCCCTGGCCACCCTGCTGGTCAACCGTCTGCGCGGCACCTTCACCTGCCTGTGCGTCAAGGCGCCCGGCTTCGGTGACCGCAGAAAGGAAATGCTCCAGGATATCGCCACCCTGACCGGCGGCACCTACATCGCCTCCGATCTGAACATGGATCTCAAGGAAGTGGACGTTTCCGACCTGGGCCGTGCCAAGCAGATCAAGTCCACCAAGGACACCACCACCATCGTGGACGGCATGGGTGATCCCGCTGCCATCCAGAACCGCGTCCATGAGATCCGCGCCGCCATCGAGGTCACGACCTCCGATTACGACCGCGAGAAGCTGCAGGAGCGTCTGGCGAAGCTGTCCGGCGGCGTGGCCGTCATCCGTGTCGGCGCACCCACCGAGGTTGAGATGAAGGAGCAGAAGCTCCGCGTCGAGGACGCCCTGAACGCTACCCGCGCCGCGGTTGAGGAAGGCATCGTCGCCGGCGGCGGCACGGCCTACGTCAACGCGATCCCCGCGGTGGAGAAGCTCGTCTCCCGTCTGAGCGGCGATGAGAAGACCGGCGCCGCGATCGTGGCCCGCGCTCTGCAGGCCCCGATCCGTCAGATCGCCGAAAACGCCGGTGTGGACGGCTCCGTGATCTTCGAGAAGATCAAGAACAGCCGCAAGCTCGGCTACGGCTACGACGCAGCCAAGGACGTGTTCGTGGACATGATCCCCAGCGGCATCGTCGATCCCACCAAGGTGACCCGCAGCGCCCTGGAGAACGCGGCTTCTATCGCCGCCTCCGTCCTGACCACCGAGTCCCTGGTCGTGGATAAGCCCGATCCTCAGGCCGACGCCGCTATGGCGGCAGCCGCCAACGCCGGCGGCGGCATGGGCGGGATGTACTAAGCCACAGTCCTGCAACCGTATAACCACTCTGGGGCCGTATCGCTGAAAAGCGATACGGCCCCAGGTTTTGTCCGCCTCGGTTCACGCGCGCCCGCTGATCAGGATATACGGGTGCAGCTCCGGGTCCAGCCAGGTCAGGACGCGGCGCATCTCCTGCTCCGGGAGGCCGACGCAGCCGCCGGTCGCGCCGGTGGCGCAGTGGAGAAAGATCGCGCAGCCGCGATCCGGGGACGGATCGGGCGGGAGGTTGTAGCCGATCACGCAGGCATAGGCGTAGCAGCGCGGATAATCTTCCAGATGCTCCGCGTCGTCATAGTCCCATGCTTCCAGCAGGTTTGGGTCGCCCCGCTCCTGCCAGGTGTTGAAATAGACGGAATCCGCATCGCAGACCCAGTCCGACTGCGGCGTCACGTCCCGCCAGGCCAGGCGCAGGCCCTCCGGCTTTTCCGCGTTTCCGAAGGCCGGACCCAGGCTCCAGAGCCCCGCCGGGGAGGTATCCGAGTATCGTCTTCGGTCGTGGGCGATTCCGTTCGCGCCGACCCATCCGTCCATGCCCAGCAGGGAATGAACGGGCTGCCAGTTACCGCCGTCATCCTTTTCATAACAGCTTGCGCGCATCGTGACGCCGTCGGTCTGGGCGGAGACCAGCAGAAGCTGACGGCAGCCGAGAGCGTCCAAGTCGGAGAAATCAAGCCCCTCCACGCACATCCACTTCGTCAGAAACTGCCACGGGGAGCACGCAGCATCCGGGGGAAAGGCGTCGGCACGCGCCGGGTCCCACGCCACGGTCGTATCTCCCGGCAGCGGCTGGAACGGCGGTTGGGACGGCTCCGTGACAGGGTCGGTCGGCTCCGGGCCGGCGGTTTCCGCAGATGGCTGGGCGGCGGTCTTCGTCGGAATCGCAGCGGACTCCGCAGCGGGGGCGACCGATTCCGGGGCTGACGTACCTGTGGACGGCTGCGCAGCGGCGGGCGAATGAAGAAGCCCGTTCGCCGCCTTGTCTGCGCCCGCCGTTTCCGGACCGGACCGTCTGCCCGCCCGGACACAGGCGGAGAGCAGCAGGGAGAGGCCGAGCATCCAGATCACAACGGATCGAATCGCGTTCCGTTTCATGCGAACAGCTCCTTTCTGCATCAGCAAAGAAAAGGGCCGCTTCCCGTCTCCGATCGGAACGGGAAGCGGCAATTTCGATTGTATTTCTGACGGACGGCTAAGGAGTCTCGTTCGGCGACTGGGCCTCATAGACCTCCCAGAGATTCGTCTCTTGGTCCTGTCGGAGGAAATAGAGCCGCTCCAGGCGTCCGTCCTTCTCCCAGGTCTTCGTGTGGTCGTATTGGACGGTATAGACGGCGCGGACGACCAGGAAGTGATGCTCGATGTAGTCGTCGCTCCAGCCGTAGGAACGGGCCAGCTCGCTGCCCTTGAGATTCTCCTTCCAGCGAGCGGTCTCGGCCTCATCGATCTCCGCCCGCTCAAACGAGGCGGACTGGGTGTACTCCCAGTTGATCTCTCCCTCCACCGCGCTCTGAACCACGGCGAGCGGGTCGTTGGACGGTCTCTGCCACCAGCCGTTCACCATCCCGACCCGGTAGACCGTAAAGCCGCTGAACAGCAGGATCACGGCGGCAGCCGCAGCGATCGCAAACGTGCGCAGGCGGTTCCGTTTCGAGCCGAAGCCCGTCGATTCCGGCTTCGCGTCCTGGAGCCAGCGATCGTCCACGGCATCCAGCGCTTCTAAAATCTGTTCCGATTTCACAGATAATTCTCCTTTCGCAAGTAGGCTTGCAGCTTTTTCCGGCTTCGGCTCAGCATGGATTTGACCTTGCTCTCGCTGAAGCCGAAGCGTTGACTGATCGCGGTGATCGGATCGAGATACCAGTAGCGGCACAGGAAGACCCGACGCTCCGTCTGCGGCAGTCCGTCCACAAACCGCCGCAGGGCTTCGCCCAGCTCCTTTTCGATGACTTCCTGCTCCGGCGTTGAACCGCCTCTGACACACGCATCCAGTTCCTCCAGCGCCAGCTCGACCTGACCGCCGCCTCGCTTCTCGCGGTAGAGGTCGCGCAGGCGCTTGAGGGAGACGCGGCGCGTGATCTTGCCCAGAAAGGTACGAAGGATCGCGGGCTGGGCCGGCGGCATGGCGTTCCACGCGCCGAGCCAGGTGTCGTTCACGGCCTCCTCGGCGTCTGAGCGAAAAGAGAGGATATTGCAGGCGATTGCCTGACAGTATGCCCCGTATTTCGACATACTCTCCCGGATCGCGCGCTCCGAGCGCGCCCAGTACAGGGCGACGATCTGTTCATCCTCCACGGTATCATCTCCTATCATCCGTTTTGAAAGGTCCTTTCACCGTTCTACTACCCGTTTTTCCCGCTTCGTCGCAGAGTGAAGCATATATTTTGCAAAAAGGGCGGTACCGAGCCTGCGCTTCTGCAAGCTCGGTACCGCCCTTTTTCCCGTGCGGGGTCCCTCCGGCTCTACGCCGTCAGGCCCTTGGCCCAGGCGACGACGTCGGAGAAGACCGCCGGATAGAAAAAATAGAGGATTCCCAGCGCCGCGGCAATGATCAGCAGGATCCGACCGACAGCCTTGGCGGCGGTCAGCGCGACCAGCAGGGCGGCAATGCCGATGACAAGCGCAGCCACCTGCGGGATCTTGATGTTGGCCGCCCAGGTCTGAAACCACTGCGCGATCTGACTGAAAAACGATAGATAGACCATAACGATGCTCCTTTCCGGCCCCCGCGGGGCCCTGTCCTCCTTATTGTACTCCCTTTTCCCGAAAAAGGCAACTGTAATCTCGCCCGAGAGAAAAGCAGACGATCCGCCGGGGCCCGACCGGGGCCTCGGCGGATCTGGTTTGAATCGGATCAGCCGTTCAGATACTTGACCGCCTCGGTTGCAGCCACCGCGCCGTCCGCGGCGGCGGTGACAAGCTGGCGCACCATTTTGGTGCGGTTATCGCCGGCGGTAAAGATACCGGGAACGGCGGTATGGCAGTCCTCGCCCGCGACGACGTAGCCGGCCTCGTCCACCTGGACGAGGGTACGGAAGCTCTCATTCTCGGGTACGCGGCCCACGGCCACGAAAAGGCCGCTGACCGGGATCTCACGCAGGGAGCCGTCGAGCTTGTTCCGGACCTCCACGGCGGTCAGACGCTTGTCGGCGATCAGACGGTTGACCGTGGAATTGTAGACGAACTCCACGTTCTCCCGCGCGGACAGACGCTGCACGGTGGAATCCTCGCCGCGGAAGGAATCCCGGCGGTGGATCAGATAGACCTTGTTGGCAAGGTCGGCCAGATAGAGGGCGTCCTCCAGGGCGGTGTTGCCGCCGCCCACGACGGCGACGTCCTTTTTGCGGAAGAAGTTGCCGTCGCAGGTCGCGCAGTAGGAGACGCCGCGCCCGACCAGCTTGTCCTCCCCGTCCACGCCGAGCTTACGGTTTTCCGAGCCGGTAGCAAGGATGACCGCGCCGCATTCGTAGGTGTCCCGGGTGGTCGTGATCTGCTTTTTCTCCCCGAGGTCAGCCACGCCGGTGACCTTCTCCAGACGGACCTCCGCGCCGAGGCCGACGGCCTGATTGTAGAGCTTGTCTGCAAAGTCAAAGCCGGAGATATGGGCGGCAACGGGATAGTTCTCGATATCGGGGGTGTTGATGATCTGCCCGCCCCAGGCCTTGGCCTCGAGCACCAGAACGGTCTTGGAGGCCCGCCTGGCGTAGATCGCTGCAGTCAGACCGGCAGGGCCGGCTCCGACGATGATAATATCGTACGCCATATCAGCCAAGCAGGTCGAGGACCGCTTCCTTCGGGACCAGACCGACGCTGCGGTCGGCTTCCATGCCGTCCTTGAACAGGACCAGGCAGGGAATGGAGAAGACGCCGTATTCGCCGGCAAGATCGCTGTTGTCATCCACGTCGATGCCGACGACGGTCACGTCGGGGCGCTCGGCGGCAACCTGCTCCAGCGTCGGCTTGAGCATGCGGCAGGGGCCGCACCAGGTGGCGTTGAAGTCAACGAGGACGGGCTTGGTGGACTTGAGCACGACTTCTTCAAAATCGGCAGAGGTGATTTCCTGGATCGACATAATGATAATCTCCTTTATGATTTAATTTCGGGTATGGGTTCGAGCCGGTGCGGCGGCTTACAGCAGCTTTTCGATCTCAGCGGTGAAGCTGGCGGGATCGGCGGTAGGTCCCCAGCGCTTGACGACGTTCCCTTCGCGGTCCACCAGGAACTTGGTGAAGTTCCACTTGACGTCGTTGGGCTGAACGCAGGTCTTGCTGATCTTTTTGATCGCGGCCATGGCAGCCTTGTTTTTCAGGCCGACAGGCTCCTCGTCCTCGGGCGCCTGCTCCTTGAGCCACGCAAAGAGGGGGATCGCGGTCTCGCCGTTGACGTCGATCTTCTTGAACTGGTCAAAGGTGGTCTGGTACTTGGCGGTGCAGAATTCGTGGATCTCGTCGTCCTCGCCGGGAGCCTGATGACCGAACTGGTTGCAGGGGAAATCCAGGATCTCAAGGCCCTTCTCGTGATAGGCTCTGTAGAGGTTTTCAAGACCTTCATACTGGGGCGTGAAGCCGCAGCCGGTGGCAGTGTTGACGATGAGCAGGATCCTGCCCTTCAGCGCAGACAGGGAAAAGTCCTCGCCCTTGCGGGTTTTGACGGTGAAATCATAGACAGACACATGCGATGCTCCCTTCGTTTCATTTCGTGATTCGATTGTATCAAATTAAATTGTGCTTGTCAAGTGCAAAATTGTAAATAAATTATGAACGCTTTCCGCTCCCCTGCCCCTCTGTTTTTTCCCGGAATATTCAAAAGAATTCCCTTGCATTTTCGGCCGGACTGTGATATAGTTAGCAAGCTAACGATAGCATACTAATTATTTGACCTGCAAGGCACAGGAAAGGAGGCAGGCAGATGGATTGCTGGAAAAACGCGGTCGGACCGCGGATCAAGCGCGTCAACAACGCCATCGACTTTTGGCGGACGCAGGACATGGATCGGCTTGGGCTGACCACCACACAGGGCTATCTCCTGGGCTGGCTGACGCGCAACGCAGACAAGTCCGTCACGCCAAGCGAGCTTGGACGGAGCTTCAAGCTCTCGCAGCCGACGATCAGCGGCATTCTGCAGCGGTTGGAGGCGAAGGGCTTCGTGACGATGGAGGCCGATTCGAACGACAGGCGGCGCAAGTACGTCCGGACCACGGACCGTGCTGCGGAATGCCATCAGCAGATCATCTCCAACTTCCGGGATATGGAGCGGCGGCTGACCGCTCCCCTGTCCGCGGAGGAGCAGGAAACGCTGCTCGCCCTGCTGGACCGTATGATCGACGGTCTGGAGCAGGGCGTGCGTCAGCGGGAAACGGAGGACACACATGTTTAAAAAACTGCTCGGCTGTATCCGGGACAACAAAAAGCATACGATCCTGACGCCGCTGTTCATGGTCGGCGAGGTCGGACTGGAATGCACCCTGCCGATGATCACCGGTCAGCTGATCGACGCCATCAAGGATGGGGCCGACATGAACCTGATCCTGCGCTACGGCATCATTCTGATCCTCATGGCTACGGGCTCCATGTGCTGCGGCATTCTCTCGGGCTGGTTCGCGGCCTCGGCAGGCGCGGGCTTTGCGCGAAACCTGCGGCACGACCTGTTCGCGAAGGTCCAGAGCTTCTCGTTCTCGAACATCGATAAGTTCTCCACCTCCTCCCTTGTCACCCGTCTCACCACCGACGTGACCAACGTGCAGATGGCCTTTATGATGATCATCCGCACGGCGGTGCGCTCTCCCCTGATGCTGGTCTTTGCCATCACGATGTCCATCCGCATGGGCGGCACCATCGCGCTGGTTTTCCTGGTGACGGTGCCGATCCTGGGCTTCGGCCTGTTCTACATTGCGCGGAAGGCCATGCCGATGTTCAAGGCAGTCTTCAAGAAATACGACAAGCTGAACAACTCCGTGCAGGAGAACGTCAAGGGGATGCGCGTGGTCAAGAGCTTCGTCCGCGAGGACTATGAAAAGCAGAAGTTCGGCGCCGCCTCCGAGGACGTGCGCAACGACTTCACCCGCGTGGAAAAGCTGCTGGCCATCAACAACCCGCTGATGCTCCTGGCCATGTACATCTGCATGATCGCCATTCCCCTGCTGACCGCAAAGGTCATTATCTCCTCCGGCGGCTCCGCTATGGACGTCGGCGCGCTGTCCACCCTGATCACCTACTCCATGCAGATTTTGATGAGCCTGATGATGGTCTCGATGATCTTCGTGATGATCACGATCTCCGGCGAGGCGGCCCGACGCATCGTGGAGGTGCTGGACACCGAGCCCACGCTGAAAAACCCCTCCGCCCCGGTCACCGAGGTGGCAGACGGCTCCATCGACTTTGAGAACGTCAGCTTCAAGTACAATCCCGACGCCGCGGCCTATGCCCTGGCAGACGTGAATCTCCACATCCCCTCCGGAGCCACCGTGGGTATCCTGGGCGGCACAGGTTCGGCCAAGACCACGCTGATCCAACTGATCTCCCGGCTCTATGACGTGTCGGAGGGCAGCGTGAAGGTGGGCGGCGTGGACGTGCGGGACTATGACATGGAGGTCCTGCGCAATAAGGTGGCTGTGGTTCTGCAGAAGAACGTTCTCTTCTCCGGCACCGTGGCGGAAAACCTTCGCTGGGGCGACCCGAACGCCTCGGAGGAGGAGATGATCCGGGCCTGCAAGCAGGCCCAGGCCCACGACTTTATCATTGCCCATCCGGAGGGCTACGACCGCTACATTGAGCAGGGCGGCGCAAACGTCTCCGGCGGTCAGAAGCAGCGCCTCTGCATCGCCAGGGCCCTGCTCAAGAAGCCGAAGATCCTGATCCTGGACGACTCTACCTCGGCCGTGGACACCCAGACCGACGCCAAAATCCGCAAGGCCTTCCGCGAGGAGCTGCCCGATATCACCAAGCTGATCATCGCCCAGCGCGTGGCCTCGGTGCAGGATGCGGACATCATCCTTGTGATGGAAAACGGACGCGTCGCCGCCCAGGGCACCCACGAGGAGCTTCTGGCTTCCAACGAGATCTACCGCGAGGTCTATACCTCTCAGACGAAGGGAGGCGAGGAGGATGCCTAATCCCCAGATGAACAAAAAAGACATGCCCAAGGCTCGCAAGGGGACCCTGCCCCGCGTCATCAAGCTGCTGATGGAGGACTACAAGTGGCCCTTCCTGCTGGCGATGCTCTTTATGGCTCTCTATTCCCTGGGCAACATCTCCCCTTCCATCTTCTTTGAGAAGATTTCCGCGATCATCCTCCGCTTTATGGATACAAAGGACTGGGCTGGCGCAAAGGCGGAGCTTTTGCCCGTGATGATCGTGATGGTGGTCATCCTGGTCGTCACCATCGTGCTGAACTACTTCTACGCCCGGCTGATGGCAGTCATCACCCAGGGCTTCCTGGACAAGATGCGCAAGCGCATGTTCAACAAGATGCAGACCCTGCCCATCAAGTATTTCGACGCCCACGGCCACGGCGACATCATGTCCCACTACACGAACGACATCGACACTCTGCGCCAGCTCGTCAGCCAGAGCCTGCCCCGGATCCTGCAGTCCGGCGTCATGCTGGTCGGCCTGCTGGGCATCATGCTCTGGTTCTCGATGAACCTGATGGCTGTGGTGCTGGTGGGCGTGTTCGGCATGACCTTCGCCGTGAAGCACATCGGCGGCAAATCCGCCTCCAACTTCATCCGCCAGCAGAAGGCCATCGGCAAGCTGGAGGGCTTCGTGGAGGAGCAGATGAACGGTCAAAAGGTGGTCAAGGTCTTCTGCCACGAGGAGGCCAGCCAGCGCGACTTTGACAAGGTCAACGACGAGCTCTGCGAGGCCGCCACCACGGCCACCCGCTTTGCCAACATCCTCGGCCCGGTGATGAACAACATCGGCAACATGCTATACGTGATCATCGCGATCGCCGGCGCCGCCTTCATCATCCTCAAGGCCCCCAACGCCTCTTTGAGCGGCCTGCTGAACGGGACCTTCGGTTCGGTTTTGAAGCTGTCGGTGGTGATCTCGTTCCTGAACATCGCCAAGCAGTTCACGGGCCAGGTCAACGGCATCGCCCAGCAGTTCAACTCCATCGTCATGGCCCTGGCCGGCGCAGACCGGATCTTCCAGCTGATGGACGAGCCCGCCGAGGCAGACGCCGGCTACGTGACCCTGGTCAACGCGAAGGAAAACCCCGACGGGACCCTCTCGGAGAGCAAGGAGCGCACGGGGATCTGGGCCTGGCGGCATCCGCATAAGGCCGACGGGACCGTGACCTATGAGCGTCTGCGCGGCGACGTGCGGCTCTACGACGTGGACTTCTCCTACGTGGAGGGCAAGAAGGTGCTCGAGGACGTGACCCTCTGGGCCGAGCCCGGACAGAAGATTGCCTTCGTCGGCGCGACCGGCGCAGGCAAGACCACGATCACAAACCTGATCAACCGCTTCTACGACCTGGAGGACGGCAAGATCCGCTACGACGGCATCAACATCACAAAGATCAAAAAGCCCGATCTCCGCCGGTCTCTGGGCGTGGTTCTCCAGGACGTGAACCTCTTCACCGGCACGGTCATGGACAATATCCGCTACGGCAAGCTGGACGCCACCGACGAGGAATGCATCCGGGCTGCGAAGCTGGCGAACGCACACGACTTCATCACCCGTCTGCCCCAGGGCTACGACACGATGCTGACTTCGAACGGCGCGAACCTCTCTCAGGGCCAGCGCCAGCTCATCTCGATCGCCCGCGCGGCCGTCGCCGATCCCCCGGTGATGATCCTGGACGAGGCGACCTCCTCCATCGACACCCGCACCGAGGCTTTGGTTCAGAAGGGCATGGACGCCCTGATGCACGGGCGGACGGTCTTCGTGATCGCCCACCGTCTGTCCACGGTACGCAACTCCGACGCGATCATGGTCCTGGACCACGGAAAGATCATCGAACGCGGCTCTCACGAGGATCTGATCGCCCAGCACGGCACCTACTACAAGCTCTACACCGGCGCCTTCGAGCTGGAATAAACAAGTAACGCCGCAAAAATGGCCGTCCCGGGCGGGACGGCCATTTTGATTGCGTTTTGATCTTCGGAGAGCGCCGATTACAGGCCCATCTCCTGCTTGACCTCGCCGAAGCACTTCACGGCAAAGTCGATGTCCTCCTTGGTGTGGCCCGCGGAGATCTGGGTGCGGATACGGTCCTTGCCCTTCGGCACGACGGGATAGCAGAAGGCGACGACGTAGACGCCCTTCTTGAGCATCCGCTCGGCAAACTCGTGGGCAACCTTGGGATCGTAGAGCATGACCGGAACGATGGGGTGCTCGCCGGGCAGCAGGTCGAAGCCGAGCTTCTCCATCTCCGCACGGAAGTAGCGGGCGTTGGCGTGGACCTTGTCGCGCAGCTCGGTAGAGGCCTCGAGCAGGTCGAGGGTCTTCAGGGTCGCGGCGCAGATGGCGGGAGCGACGGTGTTGGAGAACAGGTAGGGACGGGAGTTCTGGCGGAGCAGGTCCACGATGGGCTGCTTGGCAGCGGTGTAGCCGCCGGAGGCGCCGCCGAGGGCCTTGCCGAAGGTGCCGGTCAGGATATCGACACGACCCATCACGCCGCAGAATTCGGGCGTGCCGCGGCCGTGTTCGCCC
Source organism: uncultured Eubacteriales bacterium (assembly GCA_900315595.1). GTDB lineage: Bacteria > Bacillota > Clostridia > Oscillospirales > Oscillospiraceae > JAFRPC01. The sequence goes on from OMZQ01000006.1 coordinate 115,844, forward strand.
ATGAAGCCGACAGCGTGGCTGTCGTCCACCATGACCAGAGCGTCGAACTCGTCAGCCAGATCGCAGATGGCCTTCAGGTTGGCAATGTAGCCGTCCATGGAGAAGACGCCATCGGTGGCGATCATGATCTTCTTGCAGCCGGAGTCACGGGCGTCCTGCAGCTTGGCGCGCAGGTCTTCCATGTTGTTGTTCAGATAGCGATAGCGCTTGGCCTTGCAGAGGCGGACGCCGTCGATGATGGAGGCGTGGTTCAGCTCGTCGGAGATGATGGCGTCCTCGGCGCCGAGCAGGGTGCCGAACAGGCCGCCGTTGGCATCGAAGCAGGAGGAGTAGAGGATGGCGTCGTCCATGCCGACGAAGTTGGCGATCCGGCGCTCCAGCTCCTTGTGGATCTCCTGCGTGCCGCAGATGAAGCGGACGGAGGAAAGGCCGAAGCCCCAGCGGTCATAGCTGGCCTTGGCGGCTTCCATGAGCTCCTTGTTGGTGGACAGGCCCAGGTAGTTGTTGGCGCAGAAGTTGACGACGCCGTCGGCCTGGGTGGTGTCGATGCGGGAATACTGTGGGGTCTTGATGATGCGCTCCTCGCGCCAGGTGCCGGCCTTGCGGATGGCGTCGAGTTCGTTTTCAAACGCGATGTAAGCAGACTTCATATTCAACGATCCTCCTATGATCAATTACTTGCGGGTGGTCCAGTCCAGAATGACCTTGCCGGACTTGCCGCTGTTCATGGCGGCGAAGCCTTCCTCAAACTGGGTGTAGTGCATGCGGTGCGTGATGACGGGGGAAACGTCCAGACCGCCCTGCACCATGCTGAGCATCTGGTGCCAGTTGTCCATCTTGCGGCCGTAGATGCCCTGCAGGGTCAGACCCTTGCCAATGATGGCGTTCATATCCAGGGTGAAGGGCTTGTTGCCGATGCCCAGCAGGCTGATCTTGCCGCCGGTACGCATGACGGAGAGCATCTGCTTGAAGGCGATCTCGCTGCCGGACATTTCCAGACCCACGTCGAAGCCTTCCCGGATGCCCTGCTCACGCATGATCTGGTTCAGGTCTTCCTTCGCGGTGTTGACGGCGACGTCCGCGCCCATATTGCGGGCCAGGCCCAGGCGGTAGTCGTTGATGTCGGTGATGATGACGCGGCGGGCGCCTGCAAACTTGCAGATGCCGACGGCGATGATGCCGATGGGACCGGCGCCGGTGATCAGAACGTCCTCGCCGATCAGAGGGAACATCAGAGCCGTATGCGTCGCATTGCCGAAAGCATCAAAAAAGGCGACCACGTCCTCGTCAATGGCCTCGTCGATCAGGATCACGTTGGTGGCGGGGATGCAGACGTATTCGGCAAACGCGCCGTCGCGGTCCACGCCGACGGAAACCGTGTCCTTGCACCACTGGATGTTGCCGGAACGGCAGTTGCGGCAGCGGTGGCAGGTCAGATGGCCCTCGCCGGAGACGCGCTGACCGACCTGAAGGCCGGTTACGCCCTCGCCGAGCTTGGCGATCTCGCCGACGTATTCATGGCCGATGGTCATGGGCGGGTGCTTGATGTGTTCGGCTGCCCAGGGATCCCAGTTGTAAATATGTACGTCCGTACCGCAGATGGCGGTCTTGTGGATCTTGATCAAAACCTCACCGGCCTTGGGTTCGGGAACGGGAACGCGGCGAAGCTCGAGGCCCGGACCCGCAATGGGTTTGACGATGGCGTCCATGAACTGACTCATAGAAGAACTCCTTCCTTAAAACACATGAAATCGACCGGCATTGTGAGAATTCCCCCAAAAAAACGCATTGCGTCCCGGTCCACTCTACAGTATAACACAAAAGTTTCAAAAGTAAAGGGGGAGAAAGGAAAAAAAATACGGATAATGCAGCGGCAGACAGAATAAGCCCCGCTGCAAGGTCTCTCGCAGCGGGGCGCATATTTGGAATTATACCAACTCGATCAGAGCGGTTTCGGCTGCATCGCCGCGACGGACGCCGACACGGGTCACGCGGGTATAGCCGCCGTTGCGCTCGGCATAGCCGGGGGCAATTTCCTTGAACAGCTTGTTGGCAACGTCTTCCTTGGTGATGAAGGACATCGCTCTGCGGTAATTCGCAAGGCCGCCCTTCTTGCCGAGGGTGATCATCTTTTCCACGACCGGCTGAACTTCCTTCGCTCTGGTGAAGGTGGTCTCCAGCTTGCCGTGCTCCAGCAGATCGGTGGTCAGCTGGCGAAGCATCGCCCGTCTCTGTTCGCTGGTCTTGCCGAGTTTCCGAGTTCCGAACATTCAGGTTATCCTCCTTGTAAAAAGGTACTGTTAATTGTTGTTGGCGGATTCTTCCGTCGCCAGGGACAGGTCCATCATGGCCAGCTTGTTCTGCACCTCTTCCAGACTCTTTCTGCCCATGTTGCGGACCTTCATCATGTCCTCCTCCGTTCTGGCGATCAGATCGGCGACGGTGTTGATGTTGGCGCGCTTCAGGCAGTTGAAGCTGCGGACGGACAGATCCAGCTCTTCAATGGTCAGCTCGAGCATCTTGTTGTGGGTATCGCCCACGTGCTCCACGACCGTCGCCTTGTTCGCCACAGCCTCGCTGAGATCGGTGAACAGGGCCAGATGATCGGTGAGGATCTTGGCGCCAAGGGACACCGCGTCGCGGGCGGAGAGGATGCGGTTCGTCCACACCTCCAGGGTGAGCTTGTCGAAATCGGTCATGTTGCCGACACGGGTATTTTCCACCGTGTAGTTGACCTTGGTGACCGGGCTATAGATAGAATCTACGGGGATCACACCGATGGGCATGTTCGGGGTCTTGTTGTGGTCGGCCCGAACGTAACCGCGCCCGTGGCTCAGGTTGATCTCCATATTCAGGCTGGCGTCGGGACCCAGGGTGGCAATGTGCAGCTCGGGATTCAGGATCTCCACCTCGCCGTCCGCCTTGATGTCGCCGGCCGTGACTTCGCACGGGCCGACGGCGTCGATGTAGACGGTCTTGGGTTCGTCGCAGTGCAGCTTGGGCAGCAGACGCTTGATGTTCAGGACGATCTCGGTGACGTCTTCCTTGACGCCGGGGATCGTGGAGAACTCGTGCTGCACGCCCGCAATCTTGATGGAGGTCGCGGCGCAGCCGGGCAGGCTGGACAGAAGGATCCGTCTCAGACTGTTGCCCAGCGTGATGCCGTAGCCCCGCTCCAGCGGCTCAACAATGTATTTGCCGTAGGAGCCATCCTCAGGAGAGTCGATACACTCAATACGCGGCTTTTCAATTTCTACCATGAAACTTAATACCCTCCTATTAAAATTTGCGTTTTAATTGCGATTCGGTCAGTTATTATGCTTCCCAATCTATCGAGGGCAATGATTACTTGGAGTACAACTCGACGATGAGGTGCTCAGCGATCTCGAAGTCGATGTCGTCTCTGGCGGGCAGAGCCAGGACCTTGCCCTGAAGGGTATTCTTGTCGCGGTCGAGCCACTTGGGAGCGGCGATGAAAGCGTCGTCTTCCTTCAGCTTCTTATAGAAGTTGTTCTGGGCACTCTTCTCGCAGACGGCAATGACGTCGCCGGTACGGACGGAGTAGGAAGGAATGTTGACGCGCTTGCCGTTGACGGTGAAGTGGCCGTGGTTCACCAGCTGTCTGGCCTGACGGCGGGTGTTGGCGAAGCCGAGACGGTAGACCACGTTGTCCAGACGGCGCTCGATCAGGCTCAGCAGGACCTCACCGGTGTTGCCGCCGGCGCGGGAAGCCTTCTCGTAGTAAGCACGGAACTGCTTCTCGAGAATGCCGTAGACGAACTTGACCTTCTGCTTCTCGGTCAGCTGCATGGCGTACTCAGACTTCTTGGCTCTTCTCTGGCCGCCGGGGTTCTTCTTGGAGTTCTTGGCGTAGCCCATGGCCGCGGGCGAGACGCCCAAGGTGCGGCAGCGCTTCAGAACGGGTTGCGTATTCTTAGCCATTTAATTGTTCCTCCTTCTCATCAGACGCGGCGTCTCTTCGGAGGACGGCAGCCATTGTGGGCAATGGGGGTGACGTCCTTGATGGAGACGACTTCCAGACCGGCAGCCTGGAGGGCGCGGATCGCGGCCTCACGGCCCTGGCCGGGGCCCTTGACGTAGACGGCGACAGTCTTCAGACCGCAGCTGTCAATGGCAGCTTTCGCAGCGGTCTCTGCGCACATCTGCGCGGCGTACGGGGTAGACTTTCTGCTTCCGCGGAAGCCCAGTCCACCGGAGGAGGCCCAGGACAGCGCATTACCGTTCAGATCGGTAATGGTGACCATGGTGTTGTTGAAAGAGGAGCGGATATGCGCAGCACCCTTTTCAATGTTCTTGCGCTCGCGACGGCGCTTGACAACCTTCTTAGCAGCAGCTTTTGCCATATCTTATTCCCCTCCTTACTTCTTCTTGTTGGCGATGGTCTTCTTCGGGCCCTTGCGGGTACGGGCGTTGGTCTTGGTTCTCTGACCACGCACGGGAAGGCCTCTTCTGTGGCGAATGCCACGGTAGCAGCCGATCTCGGTCAGCCGCTTGATGTTCATGGCGTACTCACGGCGGAGATCGCCTTCGATGGTGTAGTTCTTATCGATAATGTCACGCAGAGCGGCTTCGTCGGCCTCGGTCAGGTCCTTGACGCGAGTGTCAGGGTTGATGTTGGCGGCCTTGAGAATGTCGTTCGCGCTCTTTCTGCCGATGCCGTAGATATAAGTCAAGCCAATCTCGACTCTCTTTTCGCGGGGCAGGTCAATACCAGCAATTCTTGCCATGTTTTTTCGAGCACCTCCTATTTAGCCCTGTCTCTGCTTGTGCTTGGGATTTTCACAAATTACCATTACGCGGCCATGGCGTTTAATGACTTTGCATTTTTCGCACATGGGCTTCACGGACGGTCTGACTTTCATAGTGTTTTAACCTCCATTTGACAACAGCTTGTCTATTTACTTCTCCATGTGATGCGACCCAACGTCAGGTCATAAGGCGACATCTGTACGGTCACCTTGTCACCGGGCAAGATCTTGATATAGTTCATACGAAGCTTGCCGGAAATGTGTGCCAGAATGGTATGCCCGCCGCCGATATCGACAGAGAACGTAGCATTCGGCAGTGCATCGGTTACGATGCCCTCAAGTTCAATTACATCGTCTTTTGCCAAGCTATTTTAACCTCCTTGGTCTTGACACAGGGCCTGACAGGACGCCAGGTCCCTTCGTAATTCCCTGTTGCATACCCGCTCGCCGCGTAAAAGCTTTTCGGCGGTCGGGGATGCGGTCCGAGTGACGAAGCGCAGATGCTTGAAGCTCTTGCGCTTCGGGTGTTCGAGCTTTCTGTCTTTTCCGTTCGCGAGCAGGGCGTACGCACCTTCCGTTCTTATCACGTAGAACAGTTTGCCCCTGTCGCGTCCGGCGGTTGACTCAATGATGTCCGATTGGGAGATCCCATTCATGGATCAAAGCTCCTCGGAGACGGTGAGGATTTCCGGCTCGCCGTCGGTGATGAGGATCGAGTTCTCGTAATGGGCCGCGAGCTTTCCGTCCGCAGTCACCGTCGTCCAGCCGTCCTTGAGGACGCGGACGTCATAGGTCCCCATGTTGACCATGGGCTCGACTGCGATGGTCATGTTCCTGACCAGTCTCGGACCCTTTCCGGGCGCTCCGTAATTGGGTACGGACGGTTCCTCGTGCAGGTGCTCGCCTACGCCGTGACCTACGAAGGCGCGAACCACGGAGAAGCCGTTTGCCTCCACATACGTTTGGACCGCATGGGAGATGTCAGAGACTCTGTTTCCCTGACGTGCGAATTTGATGCCTTCGAAAAAGCTTTGCTTCGTGACGTCAATCAGCCTCTGCGCCTCGTCGGAGATCCGACCGCAGGCAAAGGTGGCGGCACAGTCGCCGTGAAAGCCCTTGTAATTGGCCCCCACGTCCACTGAGACGATATCGCCCTCTTTCAGTTCCCGGTTTCCGGGGATCCCGTGAATGATGACCTCGTTGACCGAGATGCACGCGCTCGCAGGATAGCCCTGGTAGTGCAGGAAGGAGGGCTTGGCGCCCTGAGAGACGATGAAGTCATGAACCGCCTTGTCGATCTGACCGGTCGTTACGCCGGGCCTTACCATTTTCCCGGCCAAAGCACGGGCTGCCGCGGTAATTTTACAGGCCTTACGCATTACTTCCAGCTCTCGCTGCGTTTTGATAGAAATCATACGCTTACCTCAAGGCATTCATGATGTCGCGATGAACCGCTTCAATGGGTTGATTCCCTTCCACAAGCCGAAGCTTGCCGAGGTTCTCATAGAAGCCCTTGAGCGCTTCTGTCTGATTATGGTAGACGGTCAGTCTCTGACGGACTGTTTCGGGCTTGTCGTCCTTGCGAACGACCAGCTCACCGCCGCAGAGATCGCAGATCCCGTCCTGTCTGGGCGGGTTTGCCGTAACGTGATAGCTCGCGCCGCAGACGCCGCAGACGCGGCGGCCCGTCATGCGCTGCTCGATCACAGCGTCTTCGATCTCGATGGAAACGACCCGGTCGATGCAGACCCCGAGCCGCTCCAGGCCCTCGGCCTGGGCGACGGTGCGGGGTACGCCGTCGAGGATGAATCCGTTTTGGCAGTCGGCCCGGGCCACTCGCTCCCGGACGATGTCAAGAATGACGTCGTCGGGAACGAGCTGTCCCTGGTCCATCAGGCGCTTTGCCTTCTGGCCGGTCGGCGTGCCGTTCTTGATGGCTTCCCGCAGGATGTTGCCGGTAGAGATGGAGGGGATGCCCAGCTCCTTGGAGATGGTCTCCGCCTGCGTGCCCTTACCGGCACCCGGAGCTCCCAGCAGAATCAGCTTCATGCCGAGTGCCTCCTTATTCGAGGAAGCCCTTGTAGTGGCGCATCAGCATCTGAGCTTCCATCGCCTGAACCGTCTCAAGGGCAACGCCGACAACGATGATGACGGAGGTGCCGCCGATGGAGTAGGCCTCAAAGCCCTTGACCATGCCGAGCAGGATCGGGAGGATGGCAACGATGCCGAGGTAAATGGCGCCGAAGAGGGTGATCTTGTTGATGACCCGCTTGATGAAGTCGGAGGTCGGACGGCCCGGGCGGTAGCCGGGAATGAAGCCGCCGTTCTTCCGCAGGTTGTTGGATACCTCAACCGGGTTGTACTGGATCGTGGAGTAGAAGTAGCTGAACGCAATGATCAGGATCATGTACACCACGAGGTAGATCACGGAAGTGTTGCTGTAGATGTTCTTATACCGCCAGGTTTCGGTCGCGCCGGTGAAGGCCGCGATGGTCGCGGGCAGGCTGGCGACAGACTGGGCGAAGATGATGGGCAGAACGCCGCTCATGTTGACCTTGATGGGCAGGAAGGTGTTCTGACCGCCGTAGACCTTGCGGCCCACGACACGCTTCGCGTAGTTGACGGGGATGCGGCGCTCGGCCGCGGTGATGAAGACGATGAACATGACCAGGGCAACCATGCCGACGATCGCGATCAGAGCCACGTACCAGGTCTGGCTGAAATTGTGGATCAGACCGTTGCCCAGGTTGATGAGCATGTCGGGCAGACGGGAGACGATATTGGCGAACAGGATCATGGAGATGCCGTTGCCGATGCCGAACTCGGTGATCTGCTCACCCAGCCACATAACCAGCGTGGAGCCGGCCATGAAGGAGAGGATGATGGTGATGGCGGACAGGGCGTTGTCCTGAACCATGATGGGGAACTGGGCGTTGGCGTTGCGGAGCATCATCCAATAGGCGAAGCCCATCAGAAGGCCCAGACCAACGGTGGTATAGCGGGTGATCTGCTCGATCTTCTTCTTGCCTTCCTCGCCGCCCTCCTTGGAGAGTCTCTCCAGGGCCGGGATGGCGATGGTCAGCAGCTGAATAATGATGGACGCGTTGATGTAGGGCTGGATGGACAGAGAGAACAGCGTCGCTCTGGAGAAGGCCGAGCCGGACATCATGTTGAACAGACCGAGAATGCCGTTCTGGAGCTGGGACTGATCAAACCACTGTTTCATCGCTTCGGTATTGACGAAGGGAACCGGAATGACGTTGCCCAGTCTGTAGAGCAGCAGGATGATGAACGTGAAGATGATCTTCTTGCGAAGATCGGCAATCTTCCACGCATTGCGGATGGTTGTAAGCACCTTACACCACCTCGGCCTTTCCACCTGCATCTTCGATCTTTGCCTTTGCAGATTCGGAGAAGGAAGCAGCCTTGACGGTCAGCTTCCGGGTGAGAGTGCCGTTGGCCAGGATCTTCAGGCCATTGGGGCACTCATGAATCATACCCTTCTCAATCAGTGCAGCAGCGTCAACCACGGCACCGTCTTCAAACGCATTCAGAGCCGCAAGATTCACAGCGGTCAGGGGCTTGGCGAAAATGTTGTTGAAACCACGCTTGGGGATGCGGCGAGCCAGAGGCATCTGGCCGCCTTCGAAGCCGGCGCGGACCTTGCCGCCGGAGCGGGCTTTCTGGCCCTTGTGACCGCGGCCTGCGGTCTTGCCGTTGCCGGTGCCGGTTCCGCGGCCCTTGCGCTTGCCAACCTGGGTGGAGCCCAGAACGGGAGAGAGATCATGAAGTTCCATTGTAGCTCCTCCTTATTCTTCAACTTCTTTGACTTCGAGCATGAACCCGATCTTGGCGATCTTGCCGCGGGTCATCTCGTTGTCGGGCTGCACGGTGCTCTGGCCGATCTTGCGAAGGCCGAGGGACTGCGCAGTCAGAATCTGCTTCTTGAGCCGACCATTGAGGCTCTTGACAAGCTTGATCTGTAACTTTGCCATATCAAAATCCTCCTTAGCCAACGATTTCTTCAGCGGTCTTGCCTCTGACGGCGGCCACCTGCTCGGGGCTCCGCAGAGACATCAGACCCTGCATGGCTGCCTTCACAACGTTCTGGGGATTGTTGGAACGCAGGCACTTGGTACGGATGTTGGTGATGCCAACAGCTTCCATAACGGCACGGACAGCGCCGCCGGCGATAACGCCGGTACCGACGGCAGCGGGCTTCATGAGCACGCGGCCGGCGCCGTAGACGCCGATCACCTCGTGGGGGATGGTGGTGCCGGACAGGCTGACGGTAACCATATTCTTCTTCGCACTGGCAATGCCCTTCAGGATGGCCTCGGAAACCTCGGCGGCCTTGCCCAGGCCGTAACCGACGGTGCCCTTGCCGTCGCCAACCACGACGAGCGCGGAGAACTTTGCCACACGGCCGCCCTTGACGGTCTTGGAGACACGGTTCAGGTAAACGACCTTTTCGATCATCTCAGGTCCTTCATTGACCTGATTGTCTCTGTTGTCTCTTCTGCTATAAGGCATGTTTCTATCCTCCTCTTAAAACTCGAGTCCGCCTTCGCGGGCGCCCTCAGCCAGAGCAGCAACGCGGCCATGATAGATATAGCCGCCGCGGTCGAACACGACCTCCGTGATGCCCTTTTCCTTGGCACGCTCTGCGAGCTTCAGGCCGACCTTCTTCGCAGCTTCCGCATTGCCGGTCGCGCCTTCGAACTCCTTCTCAAGGGTGGACGCGGACGTCAGGGTGACGCCGTTGACGTCGTCGATGATCTGGGCGTAGATGTTGGCGTTGCTTCTGAATACGTTCAGGCGAGGTCTCTCCGGCGTGCCGGAGATCTTGCCGCGCACTCTCACGTGACGCTTGATGCGCTGTGCGTTTCTGTCAAACTTTTTAATCATAATTCAAGGCACCTCCGATTACTTCTTCGCGCCAGTCTTGCCTTCCTTATGGCGGACAACTTCACTGGCGTACTTGATGCCCTTGCCCTTGTAGGGCTCGGGAGGTCTCTTACCTCTGACTTCGGCGGCGAACTGGCCGACGGCCTGCTTGTCGTAACCCTTGATGATGATCTTGTTGGGGGCGGGAACTTCAATTTCCACACCGGCCGGGGGATCCATGTTCACGGGATGGGAGTAGCCGACGTTCAGGACCAGCTTCTTGCCCTCCAGAGCGGCACGATAGCCGACGCCGTTGACCTCGAGCTCCTTGGTGAAGCCCTTGTCCAGGCCGACGATCATGTTGTTGAGCAGGGTGCGGGTCAGGCCGTGCAGGCTCTTGCTCTCGTGGCTGTCGTCGGGACGGGAAACGGTCACGGTCTGGCCGTTCTTCTCGATGACCATTTTGGGGCTGAGGGCCTGGGTCATGGTGCCTTTGGAATTCTTAACGGTAACAACGTTGTTTTCTGCGATCTCCACTTCCACACCTGCGGGAATGGTGATAGCCATTTTGCCGATTCTAGACATAGTCTCAGTCCTCCCTTACCAAATCATCGCAAGGACTTCGCCGCCGATGTGAGCCGCGCGAGCAGCCTTGTCGGTCATGACGCCCTGGGAGGTGGAGATAATGGCGATACCCAGACCTCTGAGGACCTGGGGCAGCTCGTCGGCGCCGGCGTAACGGCGCAGGCCGGGCTTGGAAACGCGCTTCAGACCCTGGATGACGGGCTCGCCCTTGCCGAGGTACTTCAGCGTGATGTGGATCATGCCCTGCGCGTCCTTCTTCTCGTCAACGGTGTAGGCCTTGATGTAGCCCTCGTCGAGCAGGATCTGCGCAATGGACTTCTTGAGGTTGGAGGCGGGAATGTCCACGCCTTCGTGCTTTGCAGTGCTGGCATTGCGAATGCGGGTCAGCATATCTGCAACGGGATCCGTGATTTGCATGTTTTATCCTCCTGTTTGAAGTTACCGGTCTGAAACCGGTTTGAGCATCGGGGTATCCAAGGGAATGAAAGAATGAAAGCATGAAAGAATGAAAGACTCGATCCATGCTTCATTCTTCATTATCCCAGGGACTTCTGATGCCTGTTTACATTAAAATCAGTTTCAGGCAACAGGCATCAGGCAACCGGCAATAGGAGCTCAAACTCCCGTCTCCTATTCGACGATTGCCGATCTGACGATTGCCTCAAGCGCAGTGCTTACCAGGAAGCCTTGCGGATGCCGGGGATCTCGCCCTTGTAGGCCAGCTCGCGGAAGCAGATACGGCAGATGCCGTAGTTCCGGAGGTAGGCGTGGGGACGACCGCAGATCTTGCAGCGGTTGTAGCGGCGGGTGGAGTACTTGGCCTCAGCCTGCTGCTTCAGGATCATAGCTTTTCTTGCCATTGTTCGTTCCTCCCTGATTAAGCGTAGAACGGAGCGCCGATCTGGCTCAGCAGCTCTTTCGCTTCTTCGTCGGTGTTGGCGGTGGTGCAGATCACGATGTTCATGCCGCGGATCTTGTCCACCTTATCGTACTCGATTTCGGGGAAGATGAGCTGTTCCTTGAGGCCCAGGGCATAGTTGCCGCGGCCGTCAAAGGCGTTGGGGTTGATGCCGCGGAAGTCGCGGACACGGGGCAGAGCCACGCTGAACAGGCGGTCCAGGAACTCCCACATCTTGTCGCCGCGCAGGGTGACCATGACGCCGACGTTTTCGCCCTCACGAACCTTGAAGTTCGCAACGGACTTGCGGGCCTTGGTGACGACCGGCTTCTGGCCGGTGATGGTGGCGATGTCCTTGCAGATCGCTTCGATTTCCTTGGCGTTGTTCTTGGATTCGCCGCAGCCCACGTTGACAATGATCTTGCTCAGGGTGGGGATCTGCATGACGCTCTTGTACTCGAACTTCTTCATCAGAGCCGGAGCGATTTCTTCGGTGTACTTAACCTTCAGTCTTGCCATTTTGAAATCCTCCTCTCTTAAATCTCGTGACCGCACTTGCCGCGGCCGACGCGGGTCTTCTCACCGTTCTCGACCTTGTAGCCGACACGGACGCCCTTGCCGCACTTGGAGCAGTACAGAGCCACTTTATCGGCGCGGAGGGGGATCTCCTTGCGGATGATGCCGCTCTCGTCGCCCTGCTTGCGAGCCTTCTGGTGGACAGTGGCGACGTTGACGCCTTCGACGACCAGCTTGTTCTCGCGGGGCATGGCCACCAGGACCTTGCCCTTCTTGCCCTTGTCCTTGCCGGACAGAACAATGACGGTATCGTTCTTCTTAATGTTCATGGTGCGTCCCCCTTAAACGGTTTCGGGTGCGAGGGAGCAGATCTTCATGAAACCCTTGTCACGAAGCTCTCTGGCCACGGGCCCAAAAATACGGGTGCCTCTGGGGCTCTTGTCGTCCTTGATGAGAACGGCTGCGTTCTCGTCGAAGCGGACGTAGGTGCCGTCAGCGCGGCGGGTGCCCTTGGCGGTGCGGACGATCACGGCGCGGCAGACCTCGCCCTTCTTGGCAGTGCCGCCGGGAGCGGCCTTGCGAACGGAGGCCACGATCACGTCGCCGATGTTGCCGTACTTGCGGCGGGAGCCGCCGAGCACGCGGATGCACTTAATTTCCTTGGCGCCGGTGTTGTCGGCAACCTTCAGATAAGTTTCAGCCTGAATCAATGTTGACGACCTCCTTACTTAGCCTTCTCGATGATCTCAACGAGTCTCCATCTCTTGTCCTTGGACAGGGGACGGCACTCCATCACCTTAACGGTATCGCCGATGCCGCACTCGTTGTTCTCGTCGTGGGCCTTCAGCTTATAAGTTCTCTTGACAATCTTTTTATACAGCGGATGTGCCACGCTGTCTTCCACTGCGACGACGATGGTCTTGTCCATCTTATCGGAAAGGACCTTACCAACCCTGGTCTTGCGGAAAGCTCTTGTATTTTCACTCATTTTGCTTTACCTCCTCAGATTGCGGTCTCTTTCTCACGAATCACGGTCTTGATGCGGGCAATATCCTTCTTGACAACGTTGATCTTCAGGGGGTTGTCAAGCTGATTGGTCGCGTGCTGCATCCGCAGGAAGAACAGATCCTTTTTCAGATCAGCCAGCTTGGATTCCAGCTCAGCGGTGGTCATTTCTCTTAATTCTTTTGCCTTCATCATTATTCACCACCATTCTCAGTTTCCGCGTCTTCCTTCTTGATGATGCGGGTGCGGATGGGCAGCTTGTGCTGGGCCAGACGCAGAGCTTCGTGCGCGACGTCCTCGGGAACGCCGCCGATCTCGAACATCACCTTCTGGTTCTTGACGACTGCAACCCAGAATTCGGGGGCGCCTTTACCGGAACCCATACGAACGCCGAGCGCCTTCTTGGAGACGGGCTTGTCGGGGAAAATCTTGATCCACACCTTGCCGCCGCGCTTGGTATAGCGGGTCATGGCGACACGGGCGGCTTCGATCTGATTGCCGGTGATCCAGCCGGGCTCGAGAGCCTGGATGCCGAACTCACCGTAGCTGACCTTGTTGCCGCGGGAGGCAGCGCCCTTCATGCGGCCGCGCTGAACTCTGCGGTACTTGGTTCTCTTGGGCATCAGCATTAGCGGTTGCCTCCTTCCTGACGGTTAAAGGGTCTGCGCTCGCCGTTGTTGGGACGGTCGCCGTTGAACGGACGACGGTCGCGGTTGAAGCTGCCGCCTTCACGACGCTCGCCGTAGGGACGGCGGTCGCGGCGGTCGCGGCGCTCGCGGCGGGCGGGCTGCTCCACGGCGGTGGAGCGCAGGGTGGAATTGAGGACCTCGCCCTTGTAGATCCAGACCTTGCAGCCGACCTTGCCGTAGGTGGTGTTGGCCTCTGCGAAGCCGTACTCGATGTCGGCTCTCAGGGTCTGCAGGGGGATGGTGCCCTCGTGGTAGGACTCGGAGCGGGCGATTTCAGCGCCGCCCAGACGGCCGCCGCAGGTGCACTTGATGCCCTTGGCGCCGAGGCGGGTCGCTCTCTGCATGGCCTGCTTCATCGCGCGGCGGAAGGAGATACGCTTCTCCAGCTGCGCGGCGATGTTCTCAGCCACAAGCTGCGCGTTCAGGTCCGGGCTGCGGATCTCAATGATATTGAGCGCAACGTTCTTGCCGATCATGTCGGCGACCTTCTGGCGGAGCTTTTCGATCTCCGTGCCGCCCTTGCCGATGACGACGCCGGGGCGGGAAACGTGGAGGTTGATCTTAACCTTCGCGTTGTCTCTTTCGATCTCGATCTTGGCGATGCCGGCGGAGTACAGGGTGGACTTGAGGAACTTCCGGATGTTGTAGTCTTCAACCAGAAGATCGCCGACCTTGTCCTCGCGGGCGTACCAGCGAGAATCCCAATCCTTGATCACGCCAACGCGCAATCCGTGGGGGTTAACTTTCTGTCCCATATTGTACCTCCTGCCTTATTCCCGCTCGCTCACGCCGATGGTGAGGTGGGTGGTTCTCTTGAGAATGCGGTTGTAGCTGCCCTTGGCTCTCGGCATGCCGCGCTTCAGCGTGGGGCCGGGATCGGCGGTGGCGGTGGAGACGTACAGCTTCTCGGGATCGAGGCTGTGATTCGTCTCGGCGTTGGCCGCCGCGCTGTTGAGGACCTTCAGAACAGGCTCGGTGGCGCCGTTCGGGGTGTGCAGCAGATAGGCTCTGGCAGTGGCCAGGTCCTGGCCGCGGATCAGATCGCAGACGATCTTCACCTTGCGGGGGGAGATACGCAGATACTTCAGATATGCTTTAGCTTCCATTGTTCGCGTTCCTCCTTAGTTTGCGTTGGCGGTCTTGGAGCCGGAGTGGCCGCGGAACGTCCGGGTGGGGACGAACTCGCCCAGTCTGTGACCGACCATATCCTCGGTGATGTAGACGGGGACGTGCTTCCGGCCGTCATGCACCGCGATGGTGTGACCGACGAAGGAGGGGAAAATGGTGGAAGCTCTGGACCAGGTCTTCAGAACTTTCTTTTCGCCGGTTTTGTTGAGCTCCTCAATGCGCTTGTACAGCTCGGGAGCAACAAACGGGCCTTTCTTGATGCTTCTGCTCATGTGTTATTTCCTCCTTACTTGCTGTTTCTGCGCTTGATGATGAACTTATTGGTCCGGTTCTTCGGCTTGCGGGTCTTCAGGCCCATCGCAGGCTTGCCCCAAGGCGTCACAGGACCGGGACGGCCGACAGGAGCGCGGCCCTCGCCGCCACCGTGCGGGTGGTCGTTCGGGTTCATAACAGAGCCGCGGACGGTAGGACGGATACCCATGTGACGGGTACGGCCGGCCTTGCCGATGTGGATGTTGGCGTTCTCCAGGTTGCCGACCTGACCGATGGTGGCCATGCAGTTCATCGGAACATAGCGGAATTCGCCGGAAGGCATGCGGACCTGAGCCAGCTTGTCTTCCTTGGCCATCAGCTGCGCAGCGGCGCCGGCGGACCGGACCAGCTGGCCGCCGCGGCCGGGCATCAGCTCGATGTTGTGGATGATGGTGCCGACGGGGATGTTGGCAATGGGAAGGGTGTTGCCGGGCTTGATGTCAGCCGCGGCGGAGGAGACGATCTTGTCGCCGGCGTTCAGGCCCACGGGAGCCAGAATGTAGCGGCGCTCGCCGTCTTCATACTCGACCAGCGCGATGTACGCGGTACGGTTGGGATCGTATTCCAGACGGAGAACGGTGGCGGGCATGTCCATCTTGTCTCTGCGGAAGTCGATGATGCGGTACTTCTTCTTGTTGCCGCCGCCCTGATGACGGACGGTGATGTGGCCATAGCTGTTGCGACCCGCATGCTTCTTCAGAGTCTCAACCAGGCCGCGCTCGGGCTTTGCCTTCTTATCTACGCCCTCGAAAGCGGAAACGGTCATGTTCCGTCTTGCAGGGGTATAAGGCTTGAAAGTTTTCAGTGCCATTTTGCGTTACGCTCCTTTTTGAGATTTGAATTAAACCATGCCTTCGAAGAACTCGATGGACTTGGAATCGGCGGTCAGCTTGATCATCGCCTTCTTGTAGGAGGCGGTGCGGCCTGCGGGATAGCGGCCCTGCTGCTTGACCTTGCCGTCCATGCGGATGGTGTTGACCTTCTCAACCTTGACACCGAAGATCTCTTCGATGGCAGCCTTGATCTCGGTCTTGGTGGCGGTGGGCAGGACGTAGAACACGTACCGCTTCTCGTTGGCAGCTTCCATGGACTGCTCGGTGATGGCAGGTCTCAGGATGATATCGTATGCAGTCTTCATTACGCGAATACCTCCTCGATCTTGGCCAGAGCGGCCTTGTCCATGACCAGCTTGTTGGCATTGAGGACGTCGTACACGTTGATCAGGTTGGCGAAGGTGATCTCCACGCCCTCGATGTTGCGGGCGGACTTGACGACCAGCTCGTTGGCCTCGGCGGTGATGACCAGAGCCTTGCGGTCGACCTTGACGGCGTCAAGGAACTTCTTGAAGACCTTGGTCTTGATTTCGTCCATCTTGATCTCGTCGATCACGACGATATCGTTGGTCTGGGCCTTGGAGCTCAGCGCGCTCTTGATGGCCAGACGGCGGACCTTCTTGTTCAGACGGTAGCTGTAATCTCTGGGCTTCGGGGCAAAGACGATGCCGCCGTGGGTCCACTGCGGAGCGCGGGTGCTGCCCTGACGGGCGCGGCCGGTGCCCTTCTGTCTCCAGGGCTTCTTGCCGCCGCCGGAAACCTCTGCGCGGGTCAGAGCGGACTGAGTGCCCTGACGGCAGTTGGCCAGGTGGTTCTTGACCACGTCATGCATCACGCTGACGTTGGGCTCGATGCCGAAGATGACGTCGGAGAGCTCCACTTCACCGACCTGAGCGCCGGACATGTTGTAAACGTTGGTTTTCATGGTTCAACTCTCCTTTCTTACTTTCTGGCGGAAGCCTTCTGCGGGTTGACACGGGCGGAAGCCTTCTGCGGGTTGGCGCTGATGCCAGCGGCACCCTTCGCCACATGGATAGTCTTGACGGTGTTCTTCAGGTAGACGATCCCGCCCTTGGGGCCGGGGATCGCGCCGCGAACGACGATCATGTTGAGTTCGGGATCCACACGGACCACGATCAGGTTCTGAACGGTGGTCTGCTCGACGCCCATCTGACCGGCGCCGTGGTGGCCCTTGAAAATGCGGGAGGGAGAAGAGGTCGGGCCCATGGAGCCTGCCTGACGGTGGACGGGGCCGCCGCCGTGGGTCATCGGGGTGCGATGGCCGCCGCAGCGCTTGATGGGGCCTTCATAGCCGTGGCCCTTGGAGGTGCCGGTCACGTCGATGTGATCGCCGGCCTTGAACGCGTCGGCCTTGATCTCATCGCCGACGTTGATCTCGTCAGCCTTCTCCAGCTTGAATTCCTTGAGGTGTTTCTTGAAGGAAACGCCAGCCTTGTTCAGATGGCCCTGCTCGCCCTTGGAGAGCTTGGATTCCTTGACGTCCTCAAAGCCCAGCTGCACAGCCTGGTAGCCATCCTTTTCGTTGGTCTTCTTCTGAGTGACGACGCAGGGTCCCGCTTCGATAACGGTGACGGGAATCACGTGGCCGGTCTCATCGAAGATCTGGGTCATGCCCACTTTCTTGCCGATGATTGCTTTCTGCATGATGTTTTCTCCTTTTTTAAGGTTATTGGTTGACATACGCGGCCATTGGGCGCCGTTGGTCTGCCAACTTGACCCGCCCGTCCGAGTGACGGGCTGGGGCGCTGAAACACACTATATTATAATGTATTACAGCTTTATCTCAATCTCGACGCCAGCCGGAAGGTCGAGGGCCATGAGGGCTTCGACGGTCTTCTGATTGGGGTTGAGAATATCGATCAGACGCTTGTGGGTTCTGCGCTCGAACTGCTCACGGGAGTCCTTGTACTTGTGAACAGCGCGGAGGATCGTGACGATCTCCTTTTTGGTGGGCAGAGGGATGGGGCCGGAGACGGAAGCGCCGTTGCGCTTGGCAGTCTCGACGATCTTCTCTGCGCTGGAATCGATGAGCTGATGATCGTACGCCTTGAGGCGAATGCGGATCATGTTCTGGTTTGCCATTGTTCTGTTTCCTCCTAAATATCGTACTCAGTTTTTTCGTTGTCTTCGCTGGGTACGGTCGAGAATTTCCTGTCCGCTTTTCCGTGCGTATCACTCCCGCACATGAAAATTGGCCGACGTTTGCCGGCCGATTCGCTTTGCGTGGCGATATACGCCGCGGAAAGTTCCTTCTCAGCCGCCCGATGACCGGACATACTCTGCGGAAGTTACCGTGTCTCCACGCAATCTCCCGCTTCATCGCAGTACGCACGCAGGCTTCTCCCGCCGCGCACTCGCATATAATACTACACACACGGCAGAATGTCAAGAACTTTTTTGGCGTTTTCGATAAAATTTTGAAAAAAATTTTGTAAGAAATTCCGGGCGGACGGCGGCTCGATCGGAATCGGGTCCGCCCGGCTCCATTTTCCCGTGCGGAGGTCTCTGACGCTCAGCTCCGACTGCCCACCAGGGCGTACTTGACCAGGGCCATTGCTTCGCGGAGCAGGGCGAAGGGCATGGAGGGGCCGTCGGATTCGGCAGCCAGACCCTCGGCTGGGAGGCCTACGTCCTTCGCCATTTTGAGGGCGCGGTAGACATGGAAGCCGTTCGTGACGATCAGTACGGGGCCGGACAGGCCCTCCCGCTCCATCAGGGCGGCGGAGAAGCGGAGGTTTTCGAGCGTATTGGAGGATTCCGTCTCCCGGTACAGCCGCGATGGGTCGATCCCGCGCGCGGTCAGGCAGCGGTACATACACTCCGCCTCCGTGATGCCCTCGTCGGGACCCATGCCGCCGGAGAGAACGGCGACTGCGTCCGGGTGGGCCTTCAGATACGCGTCCGCCGCCTCGATGCGGTAATAGAGCTGCCGCGACGGGGTCTCGCCCCGCACCTGACAGCCCAGGACGATCAGTGTTTGTCGGTCTGCGGTCGGTTTTGCATTCATTTTCGTCTCCACAAGAATCATCAGAACGATCAGCAGGATCAGCACCGCCGCAAGCGCGCCGAAGACTGTCAGCAGGAGGACCTTGCCCCAGGTCTTCCCCCAGAGTCGCCGCAGCAGGCGCACGAAGGACTCCCAGCGGATCAAGACGACGGCAAGCAGTCCGCAGCCGAGCATGACGCTGAGATTGCAAAGATCCAGATAGCCCGTCGCCAGCGGATAGAAAAACAGGGCGAAGACCGCCGCCACGGCAGCCAGCGCGATCAGCCGCCAGCGCGGAATGCGTTTCAAATGCTTCATGGAACCTCCGAAGGAACTGCTATTTCCTCCCCCGCAGCTTTGCCAGCACTTCCTCGAAATAATCCGGCAGGGGGCAGGTTACGGTGACGAGCTCGCCGGTACGGGGGTGGCGGAAGGTCAGGCTGCCGGCGTGCAGGCACTGGCTGGTCTGACCGAGCTCCGGCTTGGCGCGGCCATAGACCGTGTCGCCGAGGATCGGGTGGTTTTTATAGGCCATGTGGACGCGGATCTGGTGGGTGCGTCCGGTCTCCAGACGGCAGCGAATGCGGGTGTAGCCGTTGAAGCGCTCCACGACCTCGTAGTGGGTGACGGCGCGGCGGCTGTTTTTCACGGTGACGGCCATCTTTTTGCGGTCGGTCGGATGGCGGCCGATCGGGGCGTCCACCGTTCCCTCGTCCTCGCGGATGCCGCCGCAGACGATGGCCTCGTACACGCGGGAGAGGCTGTGGTCCTGGAGCTGGGCGGCGAGGGCCTGGTGGGCGAAGTCGTTTTTCGCCACGATCAGCAGGCCGGAGGTGTCCTTGTCGATGCGGTGGACGATGCCGGGCCGAAGCTCGCCGTTGATGCCGGAGAGATCGTCCCTGCAGTGGTAGAGCAGGGCGTTGACCAGGGTATCGTCCCAATGGCCGGGCGCCGGATGGACCACCACGCCCTTGGGCTTGTTCAGGACCAGCAGGTCGGCGTCCTCCCAAACCACGTCCAGCGGCATTGCGCGTGCCTCGACGGCAACCGGCTTCACCTCGGGCAGAACGACCGCATAGTCCGCCCCGGCGACGGTCTTGTCCTGCTTGCGCAGGGGCTTTCCGTCCAGGGTAACGGCCCCGGCCTCAAGCAGCTTCTGCGCCGCAGAGCGGGAGGTATTATCAAGCGCGGCAGCCAGGAAGACGTCCAGCCGGACGCCGGCTTCGGTACAGTGCAGAATCATGGAAACCTCCAAAGAAACGGGCACGGATCAAAAAGCTCCCGCCGGGGGAGCTTTTCTGTCGGCCCAAAGGGGCGGACGGTCAGGCGGATTTCTTCCTCCGGTCAAAGAAGAGGAGAAAAATCACGAGGACGACTGCGCCGCAGGTGATGAAGCTGTCCGCAACGTTAAACACCGCAAAGTCGATGAACTCCGGCTCGATCATGTCGATCACGCTGCCGTAGAGCAGGCGGTCGATCGCGTTGCCCAGCGCCCCGCCGCCGATGGCAGCCAGGGACCACAGCTCCGCCGTGCGGGTGACGACGCCCCTGCGGATCAGCAGAACGGTCGCGGCGAAGAAAACCACGACCAGGAGCAGAAACAGCCAGCGCATCCCGGAGAACAGGGAGAAGGCGGCGCCGGTATTGCGGACGTAGGTCAGATGGATCACGCCCGGGATCAGGGGCACCTGCTCCCCCATCGGGATCCCGCGGACGGTCAGGTATTTCGTAAGCTGGTCCAGCCCGACGATGGCAGCCATAAAGACGAGCAGAGCGATTTGGGTTTTGCGCTTCATTTGGCGCTCCTCTCCGCCGCGTCCGCCACGCGGGTCAACAGCGTCAACGGGTCGGCAGGTTCTCCCGGAACGGCGATCTGCTTCTTCGGGAGGACCATCTCCGCCAGCGATGCCGGGTCCAGGCGCTCAGGCAGAGGCTCGATCAGAAGCGCAGCCGAGAGCAAAAAGTCGACGTTGATTTCCCGGATCAGCAGCTCGACGTCGGCGCGGCTGATCTCAGCAGGCAGGATATAGCGGCGGACCCGGATCCCGACCGCCTTCGCGGCTTCAAGCAGGCGGGTTTCCAGCTCGACGGCGGCAGGGTCCTCCCCTGCCCGAACCGTGGCAAGGACCGGGAAGACGTATGCAAGATACAGCGCGTCCACTCTGGCCCGCAGGGCAGTCAGCCGGGCGGGATCGGAAGAACGGGTTTCTGGCTTGGCGGTCATCGCGCGCACCTCTTTCCAAGAGTTGTTGAAGGTAGTATAGCACATCCAAAAAAGAAAAGCCACAGGTTTTTTCGAAAATCCTTGGGCGTTCGAAAAAACCTGCGGCTCTGAAACCGGATCAGCGGTAGATGGGGTACTTCTCGGTCAGCTTGACGACCTCGGAGCGGATGTAGTCCTTCTGGTTATCGAAGTCGCGGATGGCCAGGTCGATGAGCTCGGCCAGCTTCTCCATGTCGGCTTCCTTCAGACCGCGGGAGGTGACCGCCGGGGTGCCGATGCGGATGCCGGAGGTGACGAACGGGCTTCTGGGCTCGCCGGGGACCGTGTTCTTGTTGACGGTGATGTAAACCTCGTCCAGACGGTTCTGGAGCTCCTTGCCGGTGACCTCAAGACCGATGAGGTCGAGGAGCATCAGATGGTTGTCGGTGCCGCCGGAAACGATCTTCTGGCCGCGAGCCATCAGCGCGTTGGCCAGGGCCTTGGCGTTGCGGACGACCTGCTCCTGGTAGGCCTTGAACTCGGGCTTGAGGGCTTCGCCGAAGGCAACGGCCTTGCCGGCGATGACGTGCATCAGAGGACCGCCCTGGATGCCGGGGAAGATGGCCTTGTTGAAGTTGAACTTATCAACAGCAGCCTGGTTGGCAAGGATCATGCCGCCACGGGGGCCGCGCAGGGTCTTGTGGGTGGTGGTGGTGACGACGTCGGCATAGGGGAAGGGGCTGGGATGCACACCGGCGGCAACGAGACCGGCGATGTGGGCCATATCGACCATCAGAACCGCGCCGACCTCGTCCGCGATCTCGCGGAACTTGGGGAAGTCGATCGTGCGGCAGTAGGCGGAGGCGCCGGCCACGATCAGCTTGGGATGATGCTCGTGCGCCTTGGCACGGACGTCTTCGTAGTCGATGATGCCGTTGGCATCAACGCCGTAAGAGACGCAGTGGAAGTACTTGCCGGACATATTCACCGGGCTGCCGTGGGTCAGGTGACCGCCGTTGGAGAGGTCCATGCCCATGAAGGTGTCGCCGGGATTCAGAACGGCAAAGAAGACGGCCATATTGGCCTGTGCGCCGGAGTGGGGCTGGACGTTGGCGTAGTCGCAGCCGAAGAGCTTCTTGGCGCGCTCAATGGCAATGTTTTCCACCACGTCGACGCACTCGCAGCCGCCGTAGTAACGCTTGCCGGGATAGCCCTCAGCGTATTTGTTGGTCAGGACGCTGCCCATGGCCATCATGACTTCCTCGGAGACGATGTTCTCGGAGGCGATCAGCTCCAGGTTTCTGCACTGTCTGGCGAACTCAGCCTGCATGGCCTGGCCGACTTCCGGATCGTAGTTGGCAATTCTTTCCAGGGATTCTTTCAGCATGGTATTTCCTCCATCAACAATTATTCTTTCCGTAAAAAAGCGCAGCGGCGCTATATTGAAATGTAACACAGGCGACCGGAAAAGTCAACCCTTCATTCACTAATTATATACAATTACCCGCCGTAAACGGCGGCTTCGGTGAAGACCTGCTCCACGGGCCGGTCCCAGGGGTCCACCGGCAGGGCAGGGACCTTCTGGACCTCAAAAGCAACCAGGACGATATGGGCGCGGACGCACCGGGGAAGGTAGCGGTCATAGTAGCCGCCGCCCATGCCCATCCGGTTGCAGGCCGGGTCGAAGCCCGTCCCCGGGCAGACCACCAGGTCGAGCTCCTCCGGGGCGACCTCGCGGGACAGCTCCCGTACCGGCTCGCGGATGCCGTAGGCGCCGCTTTGCCAGGCTCCGGGGATCATCGCGATCATCTCGGTCCGGCTGACGCAAAGGGGGTAGCAGAATTGCTTTCCGGCGGAGGCCGGATGGGTCAGCAGGCTGTCCAGGGACAGCTCGCCGCCCACGTGGTCGTAGATCATCACGGTTTTGGCGGCGCGAAAGACCTCGCTGTCCGCCAGCCGTTCCACGGCGCGGGCGGATCTTTCGGCGCGCTCCGCAGGCGTGAGACCGTTGCGGGCCCGGATCAGCGATCTTCGCAGGGCCTTGCGTTCTTCGGTTCGGGTGAGGTCGTTGGACATGGTTTCGCCTCCGGACGATTTTCGCATTTGCGGTTGATCGGGAAACATACCGGCTCAGAATGGTCGGTTTCTATTTCTCAATTCTCCGCTTCGCGGCTTCCACGACGTGCTTGCAGAGGACGGCGGAGGTCACGCTGCCGACGCCGCCGGGGACAGGGGTCAGGGCGGCGGCGATGGGCTCGGCCTCCTCGGCTCTGACGTCGCCGCAGAGCTTCTGCTTGGCCTCGTTCCAGCCGATGCCGACGTCGATCACGATCTGGCCGGGGCGGAGATAGTTCGCTCCGACGCTCTCCATCTGACCGGAGGCTGCGACGACGATATCCGCCTCGCGCGTGACGGCGGGAACGTCCACGGTCCGGGTGTGGCAGACGGTCACCGTGGCGTTGGCGTGCATGAGCATCATGGCTACGGGGCGGCCGATCACCAGAGACCGGCCGATCACAGCGACCCGCTTGCCCTTGGGATCGACGCCGTAATAGCGAAGCAGCTCCATCGCCGCCTGCGCCGTGCAGGGCGGGAAGCCGAGGGCGGTGTTTGTGAACACGCCGGCCAGAGAGCCGTCGGTGCAGCCGTCCACGTCCTTTTCCGGGGCCAGCATCCGGCGGGCCTTCTCGCCGTCAAGCTGCTTCGGCAGCGGACGGAACATCAGGATGCCGTGGACCTCGGGGTCGGTGTTCAAGGCTTCGAGGGTGCGGAAAAAGGTATCGCTGTCCACGTCCGCGGGCAGGACCACGTTCTTCACCCGGACGCCGACCTTCTCGCAACGCTTCATGGCGCCGCGCTCATAGGCCAGGTCGTCGTCGCGCTCGCCCACGCGGAAGATCGCCAGCGTGGGCAGGACGCCCTTCGCGGTCAGCTCCGCCGCCTCGGCGGCGACGGTTTCACTCAGGGCCGCCGCGACCGGCGCGCCTTTCCAGATTTCTGCCATGTTGAAAAACCTCCCATGCAGGTGTATCTCGTTTCGTGTTTCGGGCGCGTTCCGGCAATCGCACCCCAGCCGCCATTGACCGGGGTGGGCGATTGTCGCAGCGCAGGTACGGCGGCCAGAGGTCTGGCCGCCCTACGGGATGGATCTTGATCGGCAGGGGCGCTTAACCCAGGTGCTCGCGGAGCCAGGTCTTGAGCTCGGCGATGGGGACGCGGACCTGCTCCATCGTGTCGCGGTCGCGGATGGTGACGGCGTTGTCGGCGGGGGTCTTGTCGTCGCCGACGGTCTGGAAGTCAACGGTCACGCAGTAGGGCGTGCCGATCTCGTCCTCGCGGCGGTAGCGCTTGCCGATGGAGCCGGTGTCGTCATAGTCGCACATGAAGTCCTTCGACAGCTCATCGCAGAGCGCCAGAGCGGGCTCAGCCAGCTTCTTGCTCAGGGGCAGGACGGCGACCTTGATCGGGGCGACGTCGGGATGCAGGTGCAGGACCACGCGGACGTCGTTCTTGGCCTCGTCCACGATCTCTTCGTCGTAGGCCTGGCAGAGCAGGGCAAGGACCGTGCGATCGAGGCCGTAGGTGCTTTCGACAATGTAGGGGATGTAGCGCTCGTTCGTGTAGGGATCGAGGTAGTCCATCTTCTGGCCGCTGTACTCCTGGTGACGGCTCAGGTCGAAGTCGGTGCGGTCATGGGTGCCGTTGATCTCGCCCCAGCCGATGGAGGGGAAGAGGAATTCGATGTCGCAGGCGGCCTTTGCGTAGTGGGCCAGCTTCTCGTGGTCGTGGAAGCGGAGGTTCTCGGCGGGCAGGCCGAGGTCCTCAAAGAACTGCTTGCCGAAGTTTTTGAAGTATTCGTAGAGCTCCAGATCGTCGCCGGGCTTGCAGAAGGTTTGGTACTCCATCTGCTCGAACTCGATGGTGCGGAAGGTGAAGTTGCCCGGGGTGATCTCATTGCGGAAGGCCTTGCCGATCTGACCGATGGAGAAGGGCAGCTTGGCACGCATGGAGCGCAGGACGTTGGGGTAGTTGACGTACTCGCCCTGGGCGTTCTCGGGGCGCAGATAGATGACGGACTTCGCGTCGTTCGTGACGCCGCGGTAGGTCTGGAACATCAGATTGAATTCGCGGATATCGGTAAAGTTGTGCTTGCCGCAGTTCGGGCAGGGGATGGAATGGGCCTTGATGAAATCGAACATCTCAGCCTTGGTCATGCCGTCGGCGTGGGCTTCGGGGTCAAAGGCCTCGATCAGATTGTCGGCGCGGAAGCGCATCTTGCACTCCCGGCAGTCGAGCATCGGATCGGAGAAGCTGGAAACGTGGCCGCTGGCCTCCCAGACGCGGGGGTTCATCAGGATGTCGGCGTCTACCTCGAAGCTGTTGCGGCGCTCCTGGATGAAGCGCTTGCGCCAGGCGTCCTTGACGTTGTTCTTCAGCCGCGCGCCGAGGGGGCCGTAGTCCCAGGTATTGGCCAGGCCGCCGTAAATCTCGGAGCCGGCGAAGATGAAGCCGCGGTTTTTGCAGAGAGCGATGATCTTATCCATCGTTTTTTCGGTATTGTTCATAGGAGAGCCTCCCTGTATAGATTTTTCTTTTGATATGCCTGCGGTCCTTATTTCAGGAACCCGTTGATGATCTGCTCCTCGGCCTCCTGCTCGGTCAGACCCAGGGTCATCAGCTTCATCAGCTGCTCCCCGGCGATCTTGCCGATGGCGGCCTCATGGACCAGCGCGGCGTCCACGTGGTTCGCCTCCAGCCCCGGAACAGCCAGGATGCGGCCCCGGTCCATGATGATGGAGTCGCATTCGGTGTGGCCCTGGCAGGGGGCGTTGCCCAGGATCTTTGCGTCAAATTTCTGGTAGGAGTCGTCCCGCGCAACGGAGCGGGAGACCACGTCCGCGCTGGAGCCCGCGCCGTCCAGACTGACGGAATAGGCCGAGATCGCCCGCTGCTGCTCGTGGGTCATCAGACGCTCGCGCACCAGAAGACGGGCGCCGGCCTTGAGCTCGGCATTGGTGGTCCGCTCGGTGTCGTCCACGCCCTTGATCTGGACCATTTCCATCTCCATGAAGCTGTTTTCGTCCATGTGGACCTCGGTCACGGGATTCAGGATCCGCTTGCCCGCGCCGCTGCCGGAGCCGTAGTGCTTTTCCACGTACTTCACGTGCGCGCCCGGCTCGAGATAGAAGGTGTGGATGCCGTCGTGCTGGGCATCCTGGTTGCCGCAGTTGTCGATGCCGCAGCCCGCCACGATCACCACGTCGGCGTCCCGGCCGACGTAGAAATCGTTGTATACGGTCTCCTTCAGGCCGGTCTCGGTCAGGACCACGGGGATGTGAACGCTTTCGTTTTTGGTGCCCGGCTTGATGCGGATATCGATGCCGGGCTTGTCCGTCTTGGGGACGATCTCGATATTTGCCGTGCTGTTCCGTCCGGCAGCCTCGCCGTTGGAGCGGATGTTATAAGCGCCGGCGGGAACCCCGTGGAGGTCCGCGACCTCCTGCAGCAGGCGGAGCTGAATTTCATTGAGCTGTTTCATGCCTCGCCCTCCTTCGTAAGCTGACGGCAGGCAGCGACCGCGGAGGCGGTGCCGATCAGCGTGGGCAGGATCTCGTCTCTGGGACCCTGACGCAGCACCGCGCCGTCCTGGATCACGATGATCCGGTCGGCCACGGCCAGAATGCGCTCCTGATGGGAGATGATCATGATGGAGCTGTCCCGGATGTGGCGGCGCAGGTTCTCAAAGACCCGGATCAGATTCTGGAAGCTCCAAAGGTCGATGCCGGCCTCCGGCTCGTCAAAGATGGAGAGCTTCGCGCCCCGGGCCAGGACCGTGGCAATCTCGATGCGCTTGAGCTCGCCGCCGGACAGAGAGGCGTTTACCTCCCGTTCGATATAATCCTTCGCGCAAAGGCCCACGGCGGAGAGATATTCGCAGGCCTCGCCCACGCCAAGCCGCTTGCCCGCGGCGATCCGGAGCAGATCCAGGACCTGCAGACCCTTGAAGCGGACGGGCTGCTGGAAGGCATAGGCAATGCCCATGCGGGCACGATCCGTGACGGAGGCGTGGGTGATATCCGTACCGTTGAAGAAAATGCTGCCCCCGGAGGGCGTCTCCACGCCGGCGATCAGCCGGGCAAGGGTGGACTTGCCGCCGCCGTTGGGACCGGTGACGACGACCAGCTCCCGGTCGGGGATCGTGAGGCTCACGTCACGGAGAATGCCCTTCGGACGCCCCTCGTCCTCGACCCGGAAGGAAAGATGCTGTAGTTCTAACATTACATACCTCGCTGAATGGAATCTTTCCGCATTATACCCGATTTGTGCGTAAATTTCTACCCCTTTTTTCTTTTTCAGTGAAAAAAGGGGCAGGCGTTTTCATGCAGAGGCGCTTGGGGTGCGATTATTCGGAGCGCAGGGCGGCGACCGGGTCGGAGCGGGCGGCTTTTTTCGCCGGGATCAGGCCGCCGATCAGGGTCAGGACGACGCTCAGGGCGACCAGGATGGCTGCCGACGTCGGCGGCAGATAGGCGCGGATCTCGACCTGACCGGCCAGGGAGGCGATGATCCGGTTCGCCGGGATCAGGAGCAGGTAGGTGATTCCCACGCCCAGAAGACCCGCCAGGGCGCCGATGATGAAGGTCTCGGCGTTGAAGACCGTGGAGATGTTGCGCTTCGAAGCGCCGATGGCGCGGAGAATGCCGATCTCCTTGCGCCGCTCCAGAACAGAGATATAGGTGATGACGCCGATCATAACCGAGGAGACGACCAGAGAGATCGCCACGAAGGCGATCAGGACCGTGGAGATCGCATCCACGATGTCTGTGACCGAGGACATCAGGGTATCGACCATGTCGGTATAGGTGATAACCTTCTCGTCCTGCCCGGTCTCGGTCATGCGGGTGTTGTAGTCCTCCAGGATCTGCTTGACGCGGCGCTTGCCCTCGAAGTCGCGGGGGTAGATCGTAATGGAATCCGGCTTCTCCCGGTCGGCATAGCCGAGGCTGTGGAGGTTGCCGTCGTAGGTGTTGCTCTGGCGGGAGATCAGGGCGGTCATCAGATCGCGAAGCTCGGCCGGCTCCATATTCATCGAGAAGGCCCCGGCCAGGGTCTCGGGATCGAGCTTCAGGGCGGATTCGAGCTGCTTGCCGAGGTCCCCGGCAAGGGTCTCCATCTGACTCCGGAGGGTGTCGCGAATCGCTGTGCCAACGGACTCGATCATCTGGTCCGCGGCGGCGTTCATGGCGGCGGCAAGCCGGTAAGAATAGCCCGCGAAGAGCTTTTGAGCCTGGCGCTCCAGATCGGAGGTGTCCAAGGAGGCGGCCAGCGTGGACTGAATGAGCCCGCCGGCCTCCGGGCCGGAGAGATAGTCGGCAAAGGAGGTCTGCAGACTGTCGGGGCCGGGCAGACCGTTTTCGGCGGCGTACTCGGAATAGCCCTCCGTCAGATCGGCGGCAACGGCACCGATCTGGGCCGGAGACAGGGTGAAGCGCTCGACCCGCTCGTTGAGATCGGCGGCGGCAGCGTTCAGAGCCGCTCTCCCCTGCTCGCTTTGCAGGTACTCGCCCAGGTAGGCCATCGGAAGCTCGCCGTCCTCCAGACCGTGATCGGCCAGATAGTCCGGGTAGCCCGCGAGGACGCCCTGCAGAAGGGCGGCGAGCTCCTCCTGCGTGATGGCGGCTGCGTTGTTCTCCGCGAGAGCGTTTTGGATTCCGGTCTGAATCCGCTCAGCGGCGGCGTCGGAGCTGAGATACGCGCCGACCGCCTCCGGCAGACGGGAGACGTCGTTGGCGGGGTCGTTCCGAATGGATTCGGCGTAGCCCTCCATCAGCTTTGAAAACAGCTCCCGAAGCTGATCGGGGGAGAGCTTGAGCTTGACGCCGGACAGGAGGCCGGCGAGCTGGTCCCGGCTGAGCCCTGGCATGGCGGAGGCGAAAACGGAGGGGTCCACGGTGTTGGACATGTCGATCTTTGAGAGGTCGATCTGGGAAAAGTCCAGCTTCGAGGGATCAAAGAGCGGGGCGTCCCCCTCAAGCTGGAAGGCGTTTTTCAGCGCCTCCTCGTCCACGGAAAACAGGCCGCTCAGATCCACGTCGCCCGCGTCCGGCTGCTCCCCGAAGGGGCGTCCCGTGAAGACGTCGGTGTGCGGGTCGCTTTTCTGGGCGCGAACGATGTCGCTTTCCGCCGCAGCCTGCATCAGATGATCGGTCAGCGCAGCCGGGTAGCAGATGCCGATCCGCAGGGTCGGATTGCTCTCGTCCTCCTTGGGCTGGACGACGCCGACGATTTCCAGGGTCTCCGCGTCGGCAAGGAGGGAGCGGAGGAACTTTTCATCGTCCGAGCGGTTGGTCCAGACCTTGTAGGTCTCGTCGTAGGCGTAGAACTGCGCCGCAGGCAGGACGCGGAAGCTGATGCCGGGGAAGTCCGCGTAGCGGTAGTTCCGCTCCTTTCCGGGGTCCGGGATCCGACCGCCCTCGACGAAGGCGCGGATCATCGACTCCAGCTCGGCAGGGTCCTTCATGCCCATCGTATAGAGGGTGAGATCGCTGACCATGCCGCTTGCGCTCAGAACCAGAACGCACTCGTTCCAGCGCTCCGGCCAGCGCCCGGCCTTGACGTCGTACTGACCGGTATAGAGGTCGGTGTTTGCAGGCATGGGGTGGAAGGAGTCGGTGCTGGTCATGGCGGAAAAGAGGCTGCTCATGCCGTCCGCCATGGAAAAGCCCATCGCGGCGAAGCTGCGGTCCGGGTTGACCTGGCGGATCGAGGTCTCCGTGACCGTAAAGATCTGCGGCGTGACGCCGTAGCCGTACTCAATGGCCTGAACGTGGTCGTAAACGTCGGTCTGCCCGCTCTCCAGATGGGCGCGCAGGGCGGCAAGGTCGTTGACCGAGACCGTGGACAGAAGGCTCGTCACGGTATGCCGCTCATGGACCTCTGCGTTCCCGGTCTCGTCCTCGCCGGGGGCGTTCGGCATGAAATTGGCCAGATTGATGCTGGAATTCGTGATCTGGAGCGGGTAGCTTTTCAGGGTCTCCTCCTCCACGTTCCGGATATAGCGGTTGACGCCGTTGGACATGGAGAGGATCATCGCAATGCCGATGATGCCGATGGACCCGGCAAAGGCGATCAGCAGGGTGCGGACCTTCTTGGTCCAGAGGTTGTGAAAGCTCAGGTTCAGGGCAGTCAGCAGCGACATCGCGGAACGGCCCATGTTTTTGTGGACGGCCTGCTCGGCGTCGGGATCGAAGGGATCGGAATCGTCGGTGATCTTCCCGTCCTTGAGCCGGACGATGCGGGTGGCGTACTGCTCGGCAAGCTCCGGATTGTGCGTCACCATGACGACAAGGCGGTCGCGCGCGACCTCCTTGAGCAGGTCCATGACCTGCAGACTGGTCTCGCTGTCCAGCGCGCCGGTCGGCTCGTCGGCCAGGAGAATATCCGGGTCGTTGACCAGAGCGCGGGCAATGGCAACGCGCTGCATCTGGCCGCCGGAGAGTTGAGCGGGCTTTTTGTGCATATGCTCGCTCAGGCCGACCTGACGCAGGGCGTCGGCGGCGCGTTTCCTCCGCTCGCGGCGGGAGACGCCGCCGATCGTCAGGGCAAGCTCCACGTTCGAGAGGATGTTCTGGTGCGGGATCAGATTGTAGCTCTGGAAGACGAAGCCGACCGTGTGATTGCGGTAGGAATCCCAATCGCGGGCCGTATATTTTTTCGTGGAGACCCCGTTGATCGCAAGCTCGCCGCTGTCATAGCGGTCCAGACCGCCGATGACGTTCAGCAGCGTGGTCTTGCCCGAGCCGCTGGGGCCGAGAATCGCCACGAATTCATTGTCCCGCAGGTTCAGACTGACCCCGTCCAGGGCAGTCTGTACCAGCGAGCCGGTCTTATAGACCTTTCGGATGTTCTGAATCTGCAGCATATCGTTCACCATTTTTCCATCGTATCTTTTTCCCGCATTATACACGATTTCGGCAAAGAAAAAAGGGAGTTCAGAATCTTTTTATAAAATGTTTACATTTTGTGCGAATACGGCCCGGCTGCGGCTGCCCGGCGCACGGCCGCCGGACGGCAAAACGCCCGCGCCTCCGGAACGGAGGGGCGGACGCTTGCCGGTTCCCGGTTACTTGCAAAGGTCGGCGGCGAGATCCAGATTCTCTCCGCGCAGGCGCACCGCCGCGCCGCGCGCAGCCTGGGCGCTCTCGGCATGGGCCAGGAGCCACTTGTTGCGCGCCCAGAGAAGGCGGTCCTCGTCGTTCTGCGGGACGATCTCCGGCTTTGCCAGATTCGTGCCGTGAGGCAGGACCACCAGAACCTTGAAGCCCCGGCCCGGTGCGGCGGAGCATGGCGCAAAATGGAGGGTCGAGGCGTAGAGCTCGATCAGCGTTCCGGCGGGAACGCGGAAGGCGGCGACCGTGGTGGTGTCCAGATACCCGTCCGTCATATCCTCCCGTCTGCCCAGCAGGAGGATGAAATCCTCCGTTCCCAGGTTCAGCTCGCTGCTGCGGTGGTATTCCAGGCAGTTGAGCTTCGTATTGCGGCCGTTGCACCAGCCGAGCTCAACAGGCAGGCCGCCGAAGGCGCGGTCGGAGAGCGCCTTTGCCACGGGCAGGGCCATCAGCTCCGGCTGCTCAGCCACGTAGGCCGTGCCGGTCTCCGGCATCGGAGAGACGGCCTCCAGGGTCGCAAGCAGCGGCTCCAGGTCGTAGCCGGACATTACCCTGCCATACCGGGCAAATTCAGGATCAAATACGGAATGAATCTTCATGACAGTACCTCCCCGACGCGGACCGCGCCGTTTTCTCGCTTCGATTATACCACGCCGTGCCGGATTTGCAAGCCCCGTCCGATCCGCCCGCCGGGCAAAAACTCAGAAAATCTCATCAAAGGGGATTGAGAATTTCGGCGGGATGTGGTATAGTGTAACAATAAAACTGCGATCCCATCAAAGGAGATGTCATTCACACTATGAAATTAGGTATCGTGGGTCTGCCCGGCGTGGGCAAGACGACGCTTTACAATGCGCTGACCGGCTCAAAGGCGGAGACCGGCGGCTACATGGGCGCATCCGCCAAGGCCAACATCGGCCAGGCCAAGGTGCCCGACGAGCGCCTGGACTGGCTGGCCGAATACTATAAGCCCAAGAAGTACTCCCCCGCCAGCATCGACTTCGTGGACGTGGCAGGCGTGAGCAAGGGGACGGGCCGCGGCAATTCGGTTTTGCAGAACATCCGTCAGGTGGACGCTCTGGTCCACGTGGTCCGCTGCTTTGACAACGCCTCCCTCTTCCCCGATCCCGCAGACGCCCGCTCCGACGCAGAGACCCTGGAGCTGGAGCTGATCCTGGCCGACATTGAGGTCGTGGAGCGCCGCCTGGAAAAAGCCAGGAAATATCTCAAGGCCGGCGACAAGAAATATAAGCATGAAAGCGAGATGTGCGAGGCGCTTCTGGCTCATCTCTCCGACGGCAAGCCCGCCCGCAGCTTCGCCTTCACCGACGAAGACAAGGACATCCTGCAGGACGGCGGCCTGCTCTCCACAAAGCCGGTCATCTACGCCGCCAATCTGGACGAGGACGGCATGGCCGACTACCGGAACAACGCCCAGTTCCTGGCGATCTCCGCCCTGGCGGCGGAGCAGGGCGCGGCAGTCCTTCCCGTGGCAGCCAAGTTCGAGGAGGACATCATGGATATGGAGCCTGAGGACGCGCAGATGTTCATGGAGGAGCTCGGGCTGACGGAGCGCGGACTGGACCGTCTGATCAAGACCTCCTACGAGCTGCTGGGCTATATCTCCTTCCTCACCGCCGGTCCCGACGACGTCCACGCCTGGACGATCACCCGCGGGACCAAGGCGCCCAAGGCTGCCGGCAAGATCCACTCCGACATTGAGCGCGGCTTCATCCGCGCCGAGGTGGTAGCCTTCGAGGACCTGAAGGCCTGCGGCACGATGGCGAACGCCAAGGCGAAGGGTCTGTTCCGCAGCGAGGGCAAGGAGTACGTGATGAAGGACGGCGACATCGTCAACTTCCTGTTCAACGTGTAAGATCCAAAAGGAGACCTTTATGGAAAAGAAGCACATTTTTACCGGCGCTGCCACCGCGATCGTCACGCCGATGAACGATTCCGGCGTGGACTATGAGGCTCTCGGGAAGCTGATCGACTGGCAGATCGCCTCCGGCATCTCCGCCATCGTCGTCTGCGCGACCACCGGCGAGGCCCCGACCCTGACTGACAACGAGCACTGCAAGGTGCTGGAGTTCGCGATTCGCCGCGCCGACCGCAAGATCCCGATCATCGCCGGCACCGGCTCGAACGACACCGGCCACGCGATTATGATGACGCAGTACGCCTGCGCCATCGGCGCAAGCGCCGTG
Organism: uncultured Eubacteriales bacterium; assembly: GCA_900315595.1. Lineage (GTDB taxonomy): Bacteria > Bacillota > Clostridia > Oscillospirales > Oscillospiraceae > JAFRPC01. The sequence goes on from OMZQ01000006.1 coordinate 149,052, forward strand.
CTCTGCGTCACGCCCTACTACAACCGGCCCACCCAGACCGGACTGATCGCCAGCTACACCGCGATCGCGGACGCCTCCTCGGTCCCGGTCATCCTCTACAACGTCCCCTCCCGGACCGGCACGAACGTTGAGCCGCAGACCTTCGGCGTTCTGGCCGATCACCCCAGGATCTGCGCCATCAAGGAGGCCAGCGGCAACATCTCCAAGATCGCCGAGACCATCCGCGTGGTGGGCGACCGTCTGGACGTCTACTCCGGCAACGACGATCAGATCGTGCCCATCCTCTCTCTGGGCGGCAAGGGCGTCATCTCCACCTTCTCCAACATCATGCCCGCCGAGGCTGCGGCGATCTGCCGCATGTTCTTTGCCGGCGACGTGAAGGGCAGCGCGGCCCTGCAGCTCAAGCTCCTGCCGCTGATCCACGCCCTGTTCAGCCAGACCAACCCCATCCCCATCAAGGCTGCTCTGGCCCGAATGGGCCTGATCCGCGACCAGCTCCGTCTGCCGATGACGCCGATGGAGGAGCCCTTCCGCAGCCGGCTCTACGACGAGATGGCTGCCCTCGGTCTGATTTAAGGAGGCACGGATGAAGCTGATGATTCACGGCGCCTGCGGGCGCATGGGCCGGGTGGTGCAGCGGGTCTTCCGCGAGAAGCTGCCGGACGCCGACCTGATTCTGGTCGATCCGATGGCAAAGGACGGCGAGGCCTACACCGCCCTGGCCGACTATGACGGCAAGGTCGACTGCATCGTGGACTTTTCCCATCATTCGGCGGCCCCGGCACTGACGGCCTACGCCGTGGCGACGAGGACGCCCCTTGTGATCGCCACCACCGGTCAGACCGAGGCGGAGCTTGCCTGCATCGAGGCTGCGGCAAAGACCGTGCCCGTCCTGTTCGCCAGCAACTTTTCGCTCGGCATCGTCGTGCTGACCGCTTTGGCGCGGCAGGCGGCGAAGGCCTTTCCGGACGCCGACATCGAGATCGTGGAGACCCACCACAACCGAAAGCTCGACGTGCCCAGCGGCACGGCCCTGACCCTGGGCCGGGCGATCCAGTCCGTCCGTCCGGGCAGCCGCCTGGTGATCGGGCGGCACGAAAACGGAAAGCGCGAGCCGGACGAGATCGACGTGCACTCCCTGCGTATGGGCAACATCGTCGGCATACATGAAATACATATCTGCACCGATACGCAGACGCTCACCCTCCGCCACGAGGCCCACGACCGCGCCCTCTTTGCCGAAGGCGCTCTGACCGCCGTGCAGTGGGTGGTTACGATGGAGCCGGGCCTCTACGATATGGAGGGGATCCTCTCGTCGATCCTGGCGTAAGCGTACGAACTTTTCAATTTTTCAGGAGGAAGGTTTATGAAAACCCGCATCGCAATCCTTGGTTACGGCAATCTGGGGCGCGGGGCGGAGGCCGCCATCTCTCGCTGCGACGATCTGGAGCTGGTCTGCGTCTTTACCCGCCGCGACCCTGCCGGTTTGCACCTGCATACCCCCGGCGTGCCCGTTTATCCGGTCGAGCAGGCGGAGCGAATGACCGATCAGATCGACGTCCTTCTGCTCTGCGGCGGCAGCGCCACCGACCTGCCCGTCCAGACGCCGAAGTACGCCGCCGCGTTCCACGTGGTGGACAGCTTCGACACCCACGCGAAAATTCCCGCGCACTTTGCCGCGACGGACGCCGCCGCAAAGGCGGGCGGCAAGGTCGCCCTGATCTCCTGCGGCTGGGACCCCGGTCTGTTCAGCCTGGCCCGGCTCTATGCCGGAGCCTTTTTGCCGGACGGCAAGGATGAGACCTTCTGGGGCCGCGGCGTCAGCCAGGGCCACTCCGACGCAATCCGCCGGATCGAGGGCGTTCTGGATGCGCGGCAGTATACCGTGCCCGTTGCCGCCGCCGTGGAGCGGGTCCGCGCAGGGGAGCAGCCGGTTCTGACCGCCCGCGACAAGCATCTGCGCGAATGCTACGTAGTCGCCGCGCCCGGGGCAGACAAGGCCCGGATCGAGCGCGAGATCAAGACCATGCCGTATTACTTTGACGAGTATAACACGACCGTCACCTTCATCACCGCCGAGGAAATGGCCCGCGACCACAGCGGGATGCCGCACGGCGGCTCCGTCCTCCGCAGCGGCAAGACCGGCTGGGACGAGGGCAGCACCGAGACCATTGAGCTCTCCCTGAAGCTGGAATCCAACCCGGAGTTCACCGGCTCCGTTCTGGCTGCCTGCGCCAGAGCCGTCCACCGGATGGCCCGCGAGGGCATGACGGGCTGCAAGACGATCTTTGACGTGCCGCCCGCCTGGCTGAGCCCGCGCAGCGGCGAGGATCTTCGCAGCCATCTTCTGTGATGAAGCGTCTGCTCTATATCGTCTGGCAGTACACCTGGGGCCTGCTCCAGAATCTGGCGGGCGGTACGATCTACGCCTTCTATCGCCTGCGCGGCTGCCCGCACTTTGCCTATCAGGGGGCGCTGGCCGTGATCTGGCCGGTCCGGTCCGGCAGCATGTCGTTGGGCCGCTTTCTCTTTCTGCATGAAAGCTACCGCCCCGGCGACCGTGCGCTGCTGGCCCACGAATACGGACATACGATCCAATCGCTGATTTTAGGCCCGCTCTATCTTTTCGTCATCGGTCTGCCCTCCCTGCTCTGGGCTGGTCTGCCCGTCTTCCAGCGGCGGCGGCATGACAGGCACGTCTCCTATTACAGCTTCTACCCCGAAAAATGGGCAAACGCCCTCGGCGCCCGCTTCGCCCGGCCGCGCCGGGACCCGGAGGCCCGTCCGTAGGGACGCCGGAAGCCTGCAAAAGATTCCGTAATGCTGAACGGAAATTCGGCATTGCGGAATCTTTTTGCTTTTCCCGGTCCGTTTTTTCGACGGAAAATATCGCCGGTTCGCAAATTTTCATGAGTTTTCGCTTGCCCTTTTTGGGGCTATCTGCTATAATAGATTGGATATTTAGTAGAGTAGCGGCACTATGCCGTTTGGAGACTGCCATGAAACGAGAAAATCAACCGAAAACGAGAAATCCGCGCGAGCTTGCGCCGCTTGAGCTGTCCGAGGGACTGATCGAGGGACGCAACGCTCTGACCGAAGCCCTGAAAAGCGGCCGCGCCATCGACAAGGTCTACGTGGCCGACGGCAGCACGGACCGCTCCCTGGCCCGCCTGACCGCACTGGCGAAGGAGGCCGGGGCAGTGATCGTGCCCACGGACCGGCGGAAGCTGGACCAAATGAGCCCCACCGGCGCCCATCAGGGCGTGATCGCCGCCGTTGCAGCCCATGACTACGCCTCGGTGGACGACATCCTGGCCCTGGCCGAGTCGCGGGGCGAGCCGCCGCTGATCGTGATCTGCGACGAGCTCTCCGATCCCCACAATCTCGGCGCGATCCTCCGCACCGCAGAGTGCGCCGGGGCGCACGGCGTCATCATTCCCAAGCGACGCAGCGTCGGGCTGACCGCCGTGGTCGCAAAGACCTCCGCCGGAGCAGTGGAATATCTGCCCGTGGCGCGGGTGTCCAACATCCATCAGACGATCCTTACGCTCAAGGAGCGGGGCGTCTGGGTCTACGGCACCGCCGCCGACGCCGACAGCGGTCTGTACCGCACCGATCTGACCGGACCGAGCGCCATCGTCATCGGCAACGAGGGCGAGGGCATGAGCAAGCTCGTCCGCGAGAGCTGCGACGTTCTGGTCAGCATTCCCCTGATGGGAAAAATCTCCTCGCTCAACGCCTCTGCAGCCGCAGCAGTCATGCTGTACGAGGCTCTGCGGCAGAGGACGACGGAAAGACACAGATAGTTTGGAGTGCGTTCACAACATGAAAAAGCACAGAAAACAAAACCAGAAGCCGACGCCCGCGCCGCAGACCGCTGCGCCGGCAGGCCGCTCTGACGACGACTTCGCCCGCCAGCTTGCCGCGCTGTTTCGCAGCGAGCTTGGCACGGAGGCGGACGCCGCACCGGCAGAGCAGCCGGAGACGCCGCACCGACCGGAGCTGTCCGAGATCGTGATCCCCGCACCCGCAGCCGAAGCGGAGAACGCGCCGCAGACCGAGGCCCTCCGCCTGGATCTGTCTGAGCTGCTGGGCCATGCCGATTCGGAGCCGGCCCCGGCCGCCCCGCCGGAGCCGCTCCCGCTGACGGAGGAGCCGCTTCCGACCCCGGAGCGCGACGCGCCCGAGCAGGAGTTCCTGCTTGCACTCGACCAGATCCAGAGCGTCGCCTCCCCCACTCCTGCGCAGCAGGAGCCCGAGGAATCGGCTCCCGACCCCGCGCAGCAAGGCGCGGAGGACGCGGAGACCCGCTCCGCACCGGAGCCGGAGCCTAAACAGGAGCCGGAGCCTAAACAGGAACCGGAGCCTAAACAGGAACCGGAGCCTGAACAGGAACCGAAGCCGGAGCAAAGCGGCAAGCGCTCCGGGCCGGAGGAGATCACGCTGAGCCGCCGGGCGCTTCGTGCGCGCCGCAAGGCCGCCAAACGCGCAGACCGGAAACGGCAGGGCTCCGATCCCGCTCCCGCCGCCGAGACGGAGCCGATCCACGCGCCGGCGCTTCGCATGGACGCGGAGGAGCTTCCTCCGAAGCAGGCGGAGCCGGAGCCGTCGGACGGTGCGCTTTGGTCGGACGAGGCCCTTTTTGCCGCGATCGACGATCTGCTGGCGCACGACGCCTTCTCGCCGCGCGAGCCTGCGGTGCAGAACCGGCCCCTGGAGGCGAAGTTCATCCCCTATGAGCCGGAACCCGAGCCGGAACCGGAACCCGAGCCGGAACCGGAACCCAAGCCCGCTCGCTTCTGGACCCAGGAGGCGCCGCGCAAGCCGATGCCCGAACCCGAGCCGGAGCCGGAACCGGAGGACCGCGAGCCCACCATCCGCATGAACCTCTCCACCGAGGTTCCGGTCATCACCCGGCCCCTGCCCTCGCTGGAGGAGCTCTTCGGCCCGAAGGACGAGGCCGCTCCCCCGCCGGAGCCCCCTGCCGTCCCCGAAGTGACCTGGGACGCCCTGCCCTCGCTGGACGAGCTGTTCGGCAAGCAGGCTGCGGAGCCGGTCTCCGCTCTGCCGCCCGAACCGCCTTCGCCCGAGCCGGAGGAGCCCCATTTTACCGCCGAAGCTGAGCAGATCCGCTTTCCGCTGGAATCGGAGCGCAGCAGAAGGCGGGATGCCCGCCGGAAAAAACGCGGCTGGCTCTCGGAGCTGCTCCATCCCCACCCGGAACCCGAATTTTACTTTGAATCCGACCGCGAGCCGGAGCCGGAACCGGAGCAAGGCGACGAGGACGAGGGTCCTCTGCCCGATCAGCTCCCGCTGGACGGCTTCGCCTCCGATTTCTCCGCCGCCGGAGAATGGGGTCTGCCCAACCAGCTTCCGCTGGACGACGGCTTCGCCCCGTCTCTGCCCCAACGCGGCGGAGACCAGATCCCCGACTGGCTGCGGCACCGCCGCGATTCCGGCGAGACCGCGCCGGACGCGGAGATCCCCGACTGGCTCAAGTCGCTTGCCGCTTCGGACGAGGTGATCCTCCCGGCGAAGCCGCGGCAGGAGACTGCCCCTGCGCCGGAAGCGCCCGCGCCGGAAGCGCCCGCGCCGGAAGCGCCCGCGCCGGAAGCGCCCGCGCCGGAAGCGCCCGCGCCGGAAGCGCCTGCGCCGAAAGCACCTGCGCCGAAAGCACCTGCGCCGAAAGCACCTGCTCCCCAGCCGCGCGTCCGGACCGCACCGGAGCCCGAAGCTGCGGACGGCCCGGATCTGATCCCGCAGGTCCGGATGCAGACCGACCCCACCGCGCCGCGTACCGGCGTTCTCCATCTGGAGGACCTGCTGGCTGCCGCCGTGCCGATCGAGGAAACGGCGCGCCCGGCGAAGGCCGGCGCCGCCGTGGAAGCGCCGCGCAAGCGAAAGACCCGCGCCAATCCCGCCCCGGAGACCCCTGTCGCCCCGCCCGCACCGAAGCGCCCCGCGCCGGAAACGCCTGCCGCCGAGCCTGAACCGAAGCAGACTGCCCCGACGAGGCCCGCCGCCCCGAAGCAGACGGCGGAGCAGAAGGACTCCGCTCCCGCAGAGAAGCCCGTCAGGGCGGAACCGTCCGCCGGGACGGAGAAGCCTGCTGCCCGGGAAAAGACCGCGCAGACCCGGCCGGAGCGCCCCGCCGCCCCGGATCCGGAGCGCGTGTTCCAGCCGGTGCAGAAGCCCAGGACGCCGACCGGCGAGCCGGTGGTCTCTGCCTCCGTGCGCTCCCGCAGAGCCGCGCAGACCGAGGAGACCGAGCCCGAGCCCCAGCCCGCCCGCCCCGCGCGGCGCGAGACCGCGCAGCGCCCGGCTCCGGCGAAGCGCCCGGACGAATCCGAGCGTCCGATCCTGCACCCGGAGGAAGCCTACCGCAAATACTCCCGCGCGCTTTCCTCCGTCGGCTCCCGTCTGGTATTGACCGGTCTGTTCAGCCTGCTCAGTCTGTTTTTGACCCTCTATTTGCTTCTGGACTGGAAGTTCCTGCCTGAGATCTTCTCAGGCGGCACCTCCGTCTACGTTCTGCTGCTTCTGCTGGCGGCTATGGTGCTGACCAACCTGAAGCTCTATGCGGACGCGGTGCGCAGCCTGTTCCGAAAGCCGCACAGCCCCGATCTGCTTCTGACCGTCGCCACGGTCTTTACCGCTCTTGACGCCGCGCAGGCGGCGCAGTCCGTCCGGCCTCCCTTCGTGGTCGTCATCGGTCTGCTGCTCCTGCTCTCGCTCTGGGGCAAATACGATCACAGCATGGCGCTTCTTGCCACGGTACGCCTGCTCCGCGAAAAGGAAGGCGCAGTCGGCGTGGCGGAGGTGCAGGACGTTGCCGGCGGCGGACGCGGTCTGACGCGGACTGCCCCGGACGTTCCCCAGTTCATGCAGAAGCTGGAGACGACCGACCGCTGCACCCGCACGGTCAGCATCTACGTTCCGGTCGCTCTGCTGGCAGGTCTTGGCGCAACCCTTCTCATTGCCCTTGCGCTAAAGGGCAAGCTCTTCTGGACCGGCTCGCTGATCTTCATCGGCGCCTGCCCGGTCGCCGCCCTGCTGGCCTTCCCGCGGCTGTTCCGTATGCTGGCCTTCCGGCTTTCCGAGACCGGCGCTGCCCTCTGCGGCTGGCACGGAGCCAAGGTCTTCGGCGGCGAGCATGCGATCCTGATCGGAGACGAGGACGTTTTCCCCCAGGGCGCGCTCTCGCTCAACGGCTTCAAGGTCTACAACGGCAATCCGGACCGCATCATCGCCTACGCTGCAGCCGCCTCGCGCCGCTCCGGAACCGCGCTGGCTCCCCTGTTTGAAGATCTGCTTCGGATCCACGTCTGCCGCCGCTACACGGTGGACAGCTTCCGTTTCTATGATTCCGGCGGCATCGGCGCGACGATCATCGGAGACGTGGTGCTGATGGGCTCGCTGGAGTTCATGCGGCACATGGGCGTTCACATGGACAAGGGCGCAAAGGTGCGCCAGGCCGTCTACCTCTCCATCAACGGAGAGCTGGCCGCCGTCTTCGCGGTCAAGTACGCCCCGCCCGAGAATCTGCGCCGGGGCCTGGCTGCGATTGCCGGCAACCGCCGCTTCCGCGGGATCCTGGTGACCCGGACCTTCCTGGGTACGCCCGGCTTCCTGAAGGCCAAGTTCGGGATCCCCACCGGCTCGTTTGCCTATCCCACGATCCGGGATCGCCTGCGTCTGTCCGAGACCGAGCTGAAGGCCGGCAGCGACCAGGGCGCGATCCTGACCTCCGACAGCTTCTCGGCCTTTGCCCAGGCCGCCGCCGGCGGACGAACGCTCCGCTCGGCAACCACGTTATCCACGGTCCTGTCCATCGTGAGCGGCGTGGTCGGTCTGCTGCTGATGACGGTGCTGGCCGTTCTGCCCGCCTATGAGGCGGCGACGGCTCTGAACGTTCTGATCTACACCGCCGCCTGGCTGGTCCCGACCCTCCTGCTCTCCGCCTGGGCCAAGCATTTCTGAGAAAGCCCGCCTTGTCCTGTCTGCGCCGGAAAACCGTGATTTCGGGGAAAAATCCGTTGAATTCACGATTGACAAGCGCATAAACATTGTATATAATCGCGACTTTGACAGTTGGAAAAAGCGAATGCCTCAGAATTCCTTGAATTTTCAAGGAATTCTGAGGCATTTGTTCAGTTGTTGGAATGTAGT
>OMZQ01000022.1:0-10048 GCA_900315595.1 uncultured Eubacteriales bacterium
CAGATCCATCTCGGTGCTGCGCTCGTAGCCGCAGACGTCACAGACGTTGTCGTCGCCGAACTCGCAGTCGTGGGTCTCGGTCTCATTGCAGACGGAGCAAGTGCGGCTGTGGGTGCCGTCGTTGTTGGAGGTCCAGGCGCTCCAGTTGTGACCCAGAGCGGGGACGGTGACGGTCTCACGGCTCAGCTCAGCGCCGCAGATGATGCAATAAACGAAGGAATCGTAGCTGCCGGCAGCGGTGCAGGTGGCGGGAACCTCGTTCTCGATCACGGGCTCGCCCGGGGTGTGGGTGTGGACGGTGACGGGCAGGACGACCGTGCGGGTCTGGGTGGTGAAGGGCTCGGTTTCAAAGACCGCCGTGTAGACGCCCTCCCCTTCCGCGGTCGGAGTGGGCTCGACGGTGACGGCGTAGGTCGTGGAGACGGTTTCGGTCACGGTATGGGATGCGTCGTTCGTGCAGACGGCGCTTGCCGTCACGGAGGAGCAGTCGGCGGACCACTCGTAGGTCGGCTCTCCCCAGTCGTGACCGGTGGCAGGGATGACGACGTTCTTCTGATAGTCGTCGTAGTAGTCGGCGTTGACCGCGCTGCAGGTACAGTAGCGGTAGCCGAGCCCGTCCTCGGTGCAGGTGGGCTCCTGCCCGGCGTAGGGAACGTAGGTATAGGTGTGGGTGTGGGCGGGGCGGCCGTTTTCGGCGTAGTACGGAAGCGTGGCAAAGAGGGCGCCGGGGTCGGAATTGGCGGCGACCTTCGTTTGCAGGACGGAGTAGGTGTCCATGAAGTGCGGCTCGGTGAGCTTGGACGCATAGCTGACCAGGCTCTGCTTGTTGAAATCGAACTTATCTGCAAGCTTGTTGCTCGTCAGATAGTTCCAGCCGCCGCCGAGGGTATTGCCCTGGGCGATCTGAACCAGAAGCTCGACCAGAACCTGCAGGCAGTAGGCGGGCGTTTCGCAGATGCCGTCCTGATAGTAGCTGTACTTGCGGAGGCGTTCGGCGTAGCCGTTCCAGTTGCTCTCGGAGACGCCGGACAGGAAGCCGGTCCCCTTGACCGTGGTGGACTGATAGTTGCCGTTGGTCTCGTCTGCGTGGTTATGACCGCAGTGGTAGACGTAGACCTCGCGCCAGCCCAGGATCTTGCCGGGGTTGTTGCGGTCGGCGTTCTCGCCGGTGATGCAGATGAACTTGCCCAGCAGGGTGGACATATCGCTCGTGGTCAGGTACTTGCCGGAGTAATCCTCGCCGGTGGCGGCCTTCACGTCGGAGGCGTAGTCGGAGGCGGCAAGCGTGGCCGTGCGTCCGTAGCGGGTGAAGCCCCATTCCGGCATCGGAAGCATGGGAACGAAGTCGTCGCGGTTGACGAGGTTGAAGATGCTGTCATACTTGGCGGAAGATGCCTCGGTGTTGGCCGTGTTGTAGGGGGCCGCGAAGGTGTAGGCGAAGACGGAGAAGCCGTCGTCGATCAGATAGGAGGCGATCAGGTTGGCGACAGCCGCGCCGCGGGAGTGGCCGGCGGTCCAATAGACCAGCTCCTCGCCCTCCAGACTGTCCAGCACGGGCTGAACGTAGGCTGCGTGGTAGCCGCCGAGGTACTTGAGGATGCGGGTGGCGGACACGTCGAAGCCGCGATGGTTGGTCTTGCGCGTCCAGTCCTCGTTGGACTGGCGGGGCGTCTTGCCGGAGGCGGCGTCGTACTGGTCGAAGAAGCGGGCCAGGTCGCCGACGTTGAAGTTGGAGCTCCATTCCTGAATGGAATCGCTGTCCGTGCCGCGGACCCAGAGGGAGACGATGACCTTCGTCTGACCGTTATAGACCGCGGTGCGGTGGCCGATGAGGACCTCGCAGAGATCGTCGTCGGAGTAGACGGTATCGAGCGAGAAATCCACCACGTCCTCAAAGCCGAGGACCTGCAGAAGCTGAACGCCGTCCACCTTCGAGGCGGTGCCGCCGGCCCAGGTCTGCGCGGTATCGTAGGTGAACCAGGCCTCGCCGTAGCTCGGGGTGTAATAGGCCAGCGCGCTTCCGAGAACGGAGACGGAGGCAAGATCGGGGTGATAGACGGTGGGATCGGTGAAGAAGCTGCGGTAGTCCATCGAGAAGCTGACCGTCGTGGTTCCGTCGTGGCCGCTGTGCATTTTACCGGTAAAGGTATTGCTGTTCGGCGCGACGTCCAAGGCGTCGGGGATGCCGTCGTAATCGCTGTCCGCCGCAGGCTCGTCGGCGTAGACGGCGGGGGCGGCAGGGACGGCAAAGCTCCGGAGCACGCCGACGGAGAGGAACATCGTCAGCGCAAGGAGAAGCGCAAGAAGTCGTCTCATGGTGAAAACCTCCCATTGGTTTTATGATGAATAAAGTATACAAAATTTCACATAAAATAGCAAGAAAAAATGGGGAATTTTGAAAAATCTTTTTCAGAGACCAAGCGCCCGGTCCGGGGATTCCGGACCGGGCGCAAAACGCTTATGCGGCGATTATTCGATGCAGGCCTTGTGGAAGACCTTCTTGCCCTTGCGGATCTTCAGACCCGCGCGGAGGTCGGCTTCCGTGTAGCTGCGCTCGATGGAGGTGATCTTTTCCTCGTTGATCACCAGACCGCCCTGCTGGATCAGACGGCGCCCCTCGGAGCGGGTGGAGATCAGGCCGCAGGCCGTGAGCAGGCTGAGCACGTCGATGGAGCCGTCGGTGAGTTGGTCGGCGGTCAGCTTGGTGGTCGGCATGCTGGAGTCGTCAGAGCCGCCGGCAAAGAGGGCGCGGGCGGCGGCCTGGGCCTTGTTGGCCTCCTCCTCGCCGTGGACCATGGCGGTCAGCTCCCAGGCCAGGATCTCCTTGGCCTCGTTGATGCGGGCGTCCTTCCAGGTCGCCATCTCGTCGATCTTGTCCAGCGGGAGGAAGGTCAGCATCCGGATGCACTTCATCACGTCGGCGTCGCCCACGTTGCGCCAGTACTGGTAGAAGTCGAAGGGGCTGGTCTTGTTCGGGTCCAGCCAGACCGCGTTGCCGGCAGTCTTGCCCATCTTCTTGCCCTGGGAGTCGGTCAGGAGGGTGATCGTCATGGCGTGGGCGTCCTTTCCCAGCTTGCGGCGGATCAGCTCGGTGCCGCCCAGCATATTGGACCACTGGTCGTCGCCGCCGAACTGCATATTGCAGCCGTAGTTGCGGAAGAGGTAGTAGAAGTCGTAGGACTGCATGATCATGTAGTTGAATTCAAAGAAGGACAGGCCCTTCTCCATGCGCTGCTTGTAGCATTCCGCGCGGAGCATATTATTGACGGAGAAATGCGGACCGACCTCGCGCAGGAAGTCGATGTAGTTGAGGTTCAGCAGCCAGTCGGCGTTGTTGACCATCTGCGCCTTGCCCTCGCCAAACTCGATGAAGCGCTCCATCTGGCGGCGGAAGCATTCGGCGTTGTGGTCGATGTCCTCGCGGGTGAGCATCTTCCGCATATCGGTGCGTCCGGAGGGGTCTCCGATCATCGTGGTGCCGCCGCCGATCAGGGCGATGGGCTGGTTGCCCGCCATCTGCAGGCGCTTCATCAGCGTCAGAGCCATGAAATGCCCGGCGGTCAGGCTGTCCGCGGTGCAGTCGAAGCCAATATAGAATTTCGCCTTCCCGGCGTTGATCATCGCACGGATCTCTTCTTCGTTCGTCACCTGGGCGATCAGGCCGCGGGCGACCAGTTCTTCGTAAATTTGCATTCTGTTTACTCCTTTCGGACGTTATTCAATCAGCATTTCCTCCGCGCTGCGGAGGGTGGTCTCGGTGATTTCGGCCCCGCCGATCAGACGCGAAAGCTCCCGGATCCGACCGGACCGGTCGAGTGTCTTCACGGAGGTGAAGGTCCTCCCCGCCCGCTCGGACTTCTCGATCAGCAGATGCCGATCCGCCAGGGCTGCGATCTGGGGCAGATGGGTCACGCAGAGGACCTGGCTGCCCTCGGAGACCTTACGGAGCTTTTCCGCGACCTTCTGGGCGGCCCGTCCGGAGACGCCTGCGTCCACCTCGTCGAAGATCAGGGTGGAGACCCGGTCGTGCTGGGCCATCGCATTTTTCAGGGCCAGCATGATACGGGCCAGCTCGCCGCCGGAAGCGACCTTGGACAGCGGCTTCACGGCCTCGCCCAGGTTGGCACTCATCAGGAAGCGAAGCCCATCCAGACCGTTCGGGCCAAGGGGCTGGTCCTCAAACTGGCAGACGAACTGCACGCGCGGCATATCCAGCTCGCAGAGCTCTTCGGTCACGCGGGCCTCCAGCTGCGCAGCAGCGGCCATGCGGGCCGCACGGAGCGAAAGGGCGAGGGCCGTGGCGGCCTCGGTGGCGGCGGCAAGGGCCTGTTCGGCCTGCTTCTTGCGCTCGTCGGCAAAGACGATGTCGTCCAGCTCGGTCCGCGCACGTTCGAGGAAGGCGATCATTTCCTCGCAGGTTTCGCCGTACTTGCGCTTGAGCTTGTGGAGGGTATCGAGACGCGCCCCGATCTCGTCCAGCTCCTCCTCGGCGTCGGAAAGGCCGTCGCGGTAGTCGCGGACCGCCTCGCAGAGATCGGAGAGCCGGTAGGAGACCTCCTCCAGTTGTTCACGCAGGGGCAGGATATTCTCGTCGTACCGTCCCGCCACGGACAGCTCGCGCAGGGCGTCGGAGACCAGTCCCTCCGCGCCGTCTGCGTCGTCGTCGCCCAGCAGACACCGGGCAGCCCCGGAGAGGCTGTCCATCAGCTTTTCGCCGTTCATCAGGACCTTCTGCCGCGCCTGAAGCCGCTCGTCCTCGCCGGGCTTGAGGTCGGCGCGCTCCAGCTCCCGGATCTGGTGGCGGAGCATCTCCTGCCGCCGGGCCTTCTCGCTCTCGTCGATGCAGAGGCGGTCCAGGGCGGCGCGGCAGGCGCGGACGGTCTCGTAGGCCGAAGCATATTGGGCAAGCAGGCCGCCGTTTCCTGCAAAGTCGTCCAGCAGCGCCAGATGGCGGTCCTCGTCAAAAAGCTGACGGGAATCGTGCTGACCGTGAATCGAGATGAGCTGGGAGCCAAGGGCGCGCAGGGCGGCGACCGATACGCTCTGACCGTTGACCCGGCAGACGTTGCGTCCGTCGAGCAGGATCTCGCGCTGGATCAGCAGCTCGTCCTGAACCGGAACGTGGTACTGCTCGAACCAGTCCAGGGGCGGGACCTCGGTGAAGATGGCGCTGACAAAGGCGTGATCGGTCCCGGTGCGGATCACCTCGCGGTAGGTCCGTTCGCCGAGGATGGCGGAAATGGCGTCGATGATGATGGATTTGCCCGCGCCGGTCTCGCCCGTAAGAACGTGAAAGCCGTGGCCAAAGCGGATCTCGGCCTGCTCGATCACGGCGATATTCTCAATGTGGAGCAGCGAAAGCATGGCGCCACCTCATTCTCCGCCGGAGGGATCAATCCAGCAGCTTTTTGATCTCGATGCAGAAGCCGATGGCGGCCTGCACGTCGCGCATGATAATGAGAAGGGTATCGTCACCGGCCAGGGTGCCGACGACCACGGACATATTCATCGCGTCGATCGCGCGGCCTGCGGCGGGGGCCAGGGTGGGCAGGGTCTTGACCACGACCAGGTTCTGGGCGTAGTCGTAGCTGATGACGCTCTCCTTGAAGATGGCGTTGAGCCGGTTGGAGAACGCGCCGGAGGCCTCCTTGGAGCCGATGGTATATCGGTAAGTGCCCATCGCGGTCAGATCCTTGAGAATGCGGAGCTCCTTGATGTCGCGGGAAATGGTCGCCTGCGTGCTGCGGAAGCCTGCGTTGCGAAGCTCCTGCAAAAGCTGCTCCTGCGTCTCAATGTCCTTGGCGGCAATGATTTCCAAAATCTTGGTTTGTCTCTGGGATTTCATAGCTTGACCTCTCATTTCTAAATTTTCATTTTATACGAGGATAGGAACCGCTCCCTCAGATGCAGATCGGGGTCTGTCGGAGCGTAAGGCCTTCCCCCCTCGGGGGGAAGGTGGCATCCGGCGTCTCACGGAAGCCGGATGACGGATGAGGGGGGGCGTACCGATCACGGATTCGTAATTCCAACCGTCTGCTTGTCGGAAAGCCCCCTCATCCGCCTCTGTCGGAGTCCCGGCAAGCTGGCGCCCCGTCCTTCGTCTCCTATTGCCTATTGCCTGATGGGGACCTCTAAAAACTCAAAATTTCGAGAAAAACATGGAAGAAAAACTTAGGATTTTCAAGGGTTTTTCGTAAGGACATTTTTGAAATCAGATAGTTAAGGACATTTTTGAAATCAGATAGTTTTTAGAGGTGCCCTGCTGCCTATTGCCTGATGCCGATTGCCTGAAAATATAAATAAACTATTTGTTCAGTTTTGAAATCACGATGTCAAAGAAAGAAGTATCTTTCAGCTTGATCAGCTTGATCTTCTGGTTTCCGGCTTCGATCAGGACGCTGTCTCCGCCGTAAACGCGCATGGCCCGCCCGCCGTCCACCGACAGAAAGGCGTTGCGCTTGTTGACCCTGCCGATCTGGATCTCCACCTTGCGCTCCGGCGCTGCGATCAGGCTGCGCGGCTGGAGGTTGTGGGCGCAGATGGGCGTGAGGATGATGTTGTCGGCCTGGGGCTCGACGATCGGGCCTCCTGCGGACATGGAATAGGCCGTGGAGCCGGTGGGGGTGGCGGCAATGATGCCGTCGCCGCTGAAGCTCATGGCCTTGACTCCGTCAAGCCAGACGGAGGGCTGGATCACGCGGGCAACGGCGCCCTTCGTGATCACGGCGTCGTTGAGGGCGACGTCGCGGTAGATGACCCGCCCCTCGTGGAGGAGACGGACGTAGAGCGTCATGCGCTCGTCGATCTGATAGTCGTCCGTCGCCAGGCGGGAGAGCAGTCCCATTTCGCCGCTCTCCAGCTCCGCCATAAAGCCGACGGTGCCGATGTTGACGCCGAGGATCGGGATGCCGTGGCGGGCGGCAGCCTTGGAGGTGTGGAGGATCGTGCCGTCGCCGCCGAAGCAGATCAGCGCGTCCGCCGTGCGAAGCTCCTCCTGGAGATCATAGAGCGGGACGCCCTGCGGGAGGGCGAAGCTCTTGTCCACCTCGAAGGCGAGGCAGATCTTTGCCTCCACGCCGGCGGCGGAGAGGATGCGCTGGGCCTCAAGGACGCAGGAAAAATCGCGGTCGCGGTAGGGATTCGGGGTCATAACGACCTTCTTCATGGGTTTTCCTCCCTGGGGTTCAGTGTCTCGTGCGCCTGACGGACGAGGTCCGCCAGATCCGGCCGGATCTCCGCGCCCGGCTTCTTGGTCAGGTGGGCGAGAAACTCAATGTTGCCCTCCGGGCCCTTGACCGGAGAGAAGGTCAGATGCAGCAGGGTGAAGCCCAGCTCGCGGCAGAAGCCCAGCACGGTCTCAAGAACCTCCCGGTGAACGGAGGGGTCCCGGACGACGCCCTTCTTGCCGACCTTTTCCTTCCCGGCCTCAAACTGGGGCTTGATGAGGCAGATGACCTCGCCGTTCGGTTTGAGCGCCGCAAAGACGGCGGGAAGCACCAGCCGGAGCGAGATGAAGGAAACGTCCAGGACGAAAAGGTCCAGCGGCTCGCCCAGCAGGTCGGGCGTGACGCCGCGCAGATTCGTCCGCTCCATGCAGACCACGCGCGGGTCGCTTCGCAGCTTCCAGGCAAGCTGACCGTAGCCGACGTCGATGGAGAAGACCTTCGCCGCTCCTTTCTGGAGCAGGCAGTCGGTAAAGCCGCCGGTGGAGGCCCCGGAGTCGCCGCAGACGAAGCCGGTCGGGTCCACGCCAAAGTCGCGCAGCGCCTTTTCCAGCTTGAGCCCTCCGCGGCTGACGTAGGGGCAGACCGCGCCGCGCACCTCGATCTCCGCCTCCGGATCCACGGAAAGACCGGGCTTGTCGGCCTTCTGACCGCCCACGAAGACGATCCCGGACATAATCATCGCCTGGGCTCTGGCGCGGGATTCCGCAAGTCCACGCTCCGTCAGGAGCAGATCGAGCCTCTGTTTGTTCTTCATGCGTTCTCCCTCCCCTGCCGGAGCAGCTCCTCCGCCCGCTGTGCAAGCTGTTCGGCGGTGAGACCGGTCAGGCGGTACAGGCTCGGCAGATCGCCGTGGGGCACGTAGGCCGTGCCGAGGTTGACGGTTTCGATCCGGACGCCGCGCAGGGCGGGATGGGCTGCCGCGGCCTCAAAGACGCCGCAGTGATCCATGACCTCCTCCGGGAAGAGGACGGTCCCGGTCTGCGCTGCAAGCGCAAGCTCCTCCCCGGGGAGGGGCCAGATCCGGCCCAGCTTGACCACGCGGGCGCAGACGCCCCGTTCGGCAAGCAGGTCGGCGGTTTTCAGGACGGTATTGACCATCGTGCCGTAGGCAAGCAGGGTCAGGTCGTCTCCCTCGCGCAGAAGGGCGGAGGAAGCCGGGCGGTCGAACGCGCCGTCCCCGCCGCGGGGATAGCGGACGGCCACGGGGCCGTGCAGCTCCGAAACCGCCTGGCGGAGCATGATCTCCAGCTCCGCCTGGTTCGCCGGGCAAAGGATCTGCATCCCGGGGACGGAGCTGAGATAGCCGACGTCAAAGACGCCGTGGTGGGTCTCCCCGTCCGCGCCGACGAGACCGGCGCGATCCACGGCAAAGACCACGTGGAGGTTCAGCAGACCGACGTCGTGCAGGAGCATATCGTAGGCCCGCTGGAGGAAGGTGGAATAGACGGCTGCAACGGGGATCATGCCCTGCTTGGCAAGACCGGCGGCCATGCTGACGGCCTGACCCTCGGCAATGCCCACGTCAAAAAAGCGGTCGGGGTATCGGGCGGCAAAGTCGTCCAGCCCCGTGCCGTTCTGCATCGCGGCGGTGATCGCGCAGACGCGCTCGTCCTCGTCGGCAATGGCGCAGAGGGTCCGCCCGAAGGTATCCGAGAAGGTCACGCCGGTTTTCGGAGCGGATCGTCCGGTCTCCTTGTCGAAGGGACCGACGCCGTGGAAGCAGTCCGGGTTCTGCTCGGCGGGCGGGTAGCCCTTGCCCTTCCTGGTCAGCACGTGCAGAAGGACCGGGCAGTTCATCTCCTTTGCCTCGCGCAGCAGGTAGATCAGACGCTTGACGTCGTGTCCGTCAACGGGGCCGATGTATTCCAGACCCATGTCGTTGAACATATTCGAGCCGATCAGCCTGCGCTTGAGCCACTCCTTGAAGCGGTGGACGCCCCGGTAGAGGGAACGGCCCATCGGGACCCTGCCCGTGAACCTGCGCCACCATTTTTTGATCTGGAAATAGCTCTGCCGGGTGCGGATGTTGGACAGGTGCCGCGCCGTGCCGCCGACGTTCGGCGTGATGGACATGCCGTTGTCGTTGAGAATGACGATCAGGGGCTCCTTGCTGGCGCCGAGGTTGTTCAGACCCTCGTAGGCCAGACCGCCGGTCAGCGCGCCGTCGCCCAGCAGAGCGACCACGCTGTAATCCGCATGGCTCAGAGTTCTGGCCCGGGCCATGCCCAGGGCCACGCTGACCGAGTTGGAGGCGTGACCGGCGATGAAGGCGTCGTGGACGCTTTCCTTCGGCTTGGGAAAGCCGGACATGCCGCCGAATTTGCGGAGCGTTGGAAATTGTTCCATCCGCCCGGTCAGCAGCTTATGGACGTAGGACTGATGTCCGACGTCAAAAACGAGACGGTCCCGCGCGGTGTCGAAGACGCTGTGGATGGCCACCGTCAGCTCGACCACGCCCAGATTGGAGGCCAGATGGCCGCCGGTCCGGGAGACCGAATCGATCAGGTATTCACGAATCTCCGCGCACAGCTTCTTCGTCTCGGCCTCGGAGAGCGAGGCGAGGTCGGCGCCGTCCCGGATCTGGGATAATAATTCCATAGCTTCTCTCTGTCTGACAGAACTCTCCTAAAACAGCATGCGGGTATTATAGCACATTCAAAATGAATATACAATAGTATTTGAATATTTTTTTGACGCTTTTTCGGGATTCGGAACAGCGCCTTGTAGGGGCGCGTATCCACGCGCCCGCAAAACGACCGCCTCGTAGGGGCGCGTATCCACGCGCCCGCAAAACGACCGCCTCGTAGGGGCGCGTATCCACG
>OMZQ01000022.1:10121-39320 GCA_900315595.1 uncultured Eubacteriales bacterium
GCGTATCCACGCGCCCGCAAAACGACCGCCTCGTAGGGGCGCGTATCCACGCGCCCGCAAAACGACCGCCTCGTAGGGGCGCGTATCCACGCGCCCGCACGGATCGACGACAGACCCCCGCCGAAAAAACCGAACACGGTCATTCTCTGCCGTAGGGACAAGCATCGCTTGTCCGGCATTCGGAACGAATGCAATTTGCCGGAGGCAAATAACGATACGGGATCACGCGATTCAAACGGGCAACATCGCCCTTGCGGGCGATTTGTTCCGCTTCGCGGAACCGGGCGCGTGGATACGCGCCCCTACGGCTCAAGTTCCTCGTCTCCTATTGCCGAATGCCTGCTGCCGATTGCCTAACTCCCTGGTTCCGAATCCCTGGTGCGATCAATACTCCCGCTCCGCGAGCCGGTCTGCCAGTTCGGCGAGCAAGGCGGCGTTCTGGAAGGGCTCCAGTGCGGCGACGGCGAGGGCGGTCTCGTCCTCGATCATCCGGCGGCAGCGGTCCAGACCGTAGAGCTTGACGAAGGTGTTCTTCTCCGCGTCCGTGCCGACGGACTTGCCGAGCTTCCCTGCGTCGCCCACGACGTCCAGCACGTCGTCGCGGATCTGGAAGGCCAGACCCAGATGGACGGCGTAGACCCCGGCGGCTTCCAACTGTTCCTCGCTGCCGCCGCCGCAGACCACGCCCATCTGACAGGCCGCGCGGATCAGGCAGCCGGTTTTCCGGCTCTGGATGGCGCGGACCTCGGTCTCGGTGCATTCCCGCTCCTCCGCCTCCATATCGAGGACCTGACCGCCCGCCATGCCCCAGGGGCCGGCGTTTGCCGAGAGGATGCGGACGCAGGCCAGAGCCCGGTCTGCGGGCAGGGCGCTTTCGGAGAGGACGCGGAAGGCGTCGGTCAGCAGGCCGTCGCCCGCGAGGATCGCAAGGGCTTCGCCGTAGACCCTGTGGTTGGTCGGCTTGCCCCGGCGGTAGTCGTCGTTGTCCATCGCGGGCAGATCGTCGTGGATGAGGCTGTAGGTGTGGATCATCTCAATGGCGAGCTGCGCCGGGCGGGCGGTATCCGGGTCGCCGCCGCAGGCCGCGCAGAACTGGGCGGCCAGAAACGGACGGAGCCGCTTTCCCCCGGCGTTCAGGCTGTAGGACATGGACTCGAACAGGCGGCGCTGGGGCTCGTCCTGATCGGCGTACAGGGCGGCAAGCGCCCGTTCAAACTGCGCGTTATGGTCGCGCCAGACCTCATTCAGCGTCTTCATGGGCAAAGGGCACCTCCGTGATCGAACCGTCCGGCCCCTTGGCGAGCTTGACGATCTCCAGCTCCGCCTGATCGAGCAGGGCGGTGCAGTTGGAGACCAGGCCGGTCCCCTCCCGGAACAGGGCCAGCGCGTCGGAGAGCGGCACGCTGCCGTCCTCAAGCTGGCGGACGATTTCTTCGAGCCGGTTCATCGAGGCCTCGAAGGTCTTGGATTGATCGCTCATATCGTTTCTCCTTCCGTGCGTTCCACGGCGGCGCGGATCCTGCCGTCGGAAACCAGAATCGTGAGGCTCTGCCCGGGCGAGACCTCGGTGACGGACGAGATCAGCCGTCCGTCCGCATCGGCCGTCATGCTGTAGCCGCGCGCAAGGACCTTGAGCGGGCTCATGGCGTCCAGAGACGCGCTCAGCCGGATCAACCCCTGCCGCCGGGCTTGGAGCAGGCGGGTCCCGACGCGGCGGAAGTCGCCGGTCAGCTTGTCCAGCCGCAGACGGCGCTCCTGCAGATAGTTCATCGGATTTCGCAGCATCGGACTGGCGGAAAGGCCCGTGAGCTGCTGGCGCGAGCGGGTCAGCCGCTGGCGCATCGAGGCGAGCATGGAGGCCCGCATCCCCTCCAGAGCGGCGCGAAGCTCGCTCTGGTCCGGGGCGACCAGCTCCGCCGCGTTGGACGGCGTGGCGGCCCGGAGGTCGGCGGTAAAGTCGGAGATCGTGACGTCCGGCTCGTGGCCGACGGCGGAGACCACCGGGATCCGGCTGCGGAAGATCGCGCGGCTGACGCCCTCGTCGTTGAAGGCCCAGAGATCCTCGACGGAGCCGCCCCCGCGTCCCACGATCAGCACGTCCGCGATCGCATGGGCGTTGGCGTAGTCGATGGCGCGGGCAATCTCGCCCGGGGCCTCGGCCCCCTGGACGCGGACCGGCAGAAGGATCACCCTGCTCAGGGGGTAGCGCTTGCCCAGAATGCGGAGCATATCGTGGACGGCGGCTCCGGCGGGCGAGGTGACGATGCCGATGCGGTGCGGGAAGGCCGGGAGCTTCTTTTTATGGGCGGGGTCGAACAGGCCCTCCTGAAAGAGCTTCTGCTTGAGCTGCTCGAAGGCGACGCTCAGATCCCCGGCCCCGTCGGGGAGCAGGCGGGTGCAGTAGAACTGATAGGACCCGTCGCGGGGATAGAGGCTGACCCGGCCCACGGCAAGGACCTGCATCCCGTTCTCCGGACGGAAGCGGAGGGAAAGGGCGCTGCCCCGAAACAGGACGCAGCGGATCGCGGATTCGGAATCCTTGAGGGAAAAATAGTGGTGACCGGAGGGGTACAGCTTATAGTTGCTGATCTCGCCCCGGATGCAGACGCTTTGCAGGTCCGGGTCGCGTTCGAGCTTGCCCCGGACGAGCTGGTTGAGCTCGGTGACGGATAAGATCTTCTGTTCCATTCAGGCCTCCCGCAGATAGGTCAAGACCGCGACGCCGAGGGCGTTGTCCGTGGAGCAGGCAGGCTCGGCAAAGACGCAGTCGAGGTCGGACAGGGTCCGGCGCAGCAGGCTGTTCGAGGCCACGCCGCCGGAAAAGACCACGGGATACGGGCTCGTCTGCTCCGCCGCAAGGGTCGCGCGCCGGACGGCATAGGCAACCGAGCGCAGGGCAAAGCCCGCCGTGGCAGCCGGGTTCTGCGTGCGCGCATAGTGATCCCGGACCTGATTCTCCAGACCGGAGAAGGAAAACTCCGTGCCGTTCAGCCGGACGCGAAAGAGGTCCTTCCCGTCGTCTTCGGCAGCCAGAGCGTCCAGGGCCTTCCCGGCGGGGAAATCGAGGCCGAGGAGCTGCCCGGTGCGGTCGATGAGCTGACCGGCGGAGATGTCCGTGGTCCCGCCGATCCGGGTGCAGCGGATCTCGCCGTCCTCCGTGTTGACCAGCAGCAGCTCCGTGGTCCCGCCGGACAGATGCCAGGCCAGGAACGAGGAGCCAAGCAGCTCCATCCGCGCGGCGGAATACAGCGCTGCGGCAATATGGCCCTGCTGGTGGGAGAAGCAATACAGCGGCACGTGGAGGGCGGAGGCAAGGGTCCGGGCCGTGCTCTCTCCCGCGAGGAAGCAGGGCATATAGGAGCCCTCCACGGCGCGGGGCCGGGTGGAGACGCCGACGGCCCCGATCTGCGCCGCCGGAATAGACGCAAACAGGCTGTCGGATAGCTCCGGCAGCCGTTTGATATGATGGAACAGCGCGTCAGACTGACGCAGACCAAGCGCCCCCGGTTTGACCGGAAGCAGCCTGGAGACGTTCCTGCCCTCCGCGCCGTCAAAGCTGGCGCAGGAGGTGGTATAGTTGCTGGTATCGAAGCCGATGGCGATCATTCCGCCGCCTCCCGGTCCCTGGAAAAGCTGCCCAGGATCCCGTTGACGAAGGTCGCGGTCTCCGGCTCCTCATACTTCTGGGTGAGCAGGACGGCCTCGTGGACGGCGACGTTCATCGGAACGTCCTCCACGTAAAGCGCTTCGTACATGGCAAGCTCCATGATGGCGCGGGCCAGGCTGGAGATGCGGTTCAGATTCCAGCCGATGGCATATTTGGCGATCAGCGCCTCCAGCTCTGCGCGGCGCTCGGTCACGCCGCGCACGACGGCGGTGATGTAGCGCTTCTGCTTCTCGCCGGGTGCCTCGGCATAGACCTCGTGCTCTCCCGCCAGACCTTCATAGTAGGCCTGATCGAAGCGGGTCTCCAAAACGGCGTCCACGGTTTCTCCGCCGCACTGGACGGCATAGATCAGATGGACGGCGATTTCTCTTGCGTTTGACCGTGTCATAGTGGCGCTCCGTTTCTATGTATTACGCTTTTGACATCGTGATGCCGCTCACGTTCACGTCCACGTTCGAGACCTTGAGGCCGGTCATGGACTCCACGGCGTTGTGGATGACGGTCTGGACGTTCCGGGCGATCTCCACCACGGAATGCCCGTAGAGCACGACCAGACTGCACTCGATGCGGACGCTGTCCTCGCCGAGCGTGACCTTCAGACCCTTGCCGCCGTTCTTGCGGCCCAGGAAGCCGGCCAGATCGTCGCCCGCCAGAGCGACCACGCCCTCCACGTCCTTGACCGCAGCCGCGGCGATGGTGGTGATGACGTCCTCGTTGATGTTGACGGTGCCGTTTTCCAGCGGACTGGTGATGTAATCCTTATTCTCAGCCATGATAATTCCTCCTTGTGGAATGTCTCTTTCGGATATTGTATCACAAATTATGAAAAAAACAACTGCTATTTCTCATTTTACCTCAATAATTCGGATCTCCGGCAGCTCGTAGTCGGTCTGGCTCAGGATCACGTCGCTCAAAAGGGCCACGTCCGAGGCCTGAAGCCCCGATTCTCCCGCCGGGACAGCGACCGTGATCCCCTCCTCCGTCATATAGGCCACGCAGTCGGCGTAGCCCTTGGAGACTATCAGGCTCTCGATGGAGGCCTCCGCCAGAGACGCGCTGACGATCTCATCGAGCTTTGCAGTGCTGGCGGACAGGTCCTCCCCTTCCCCGGCGTAGGAGATCGTCTCCTGCAGCAGCTCCACCGCGCTGTCGCGGCTCTGCTGGCGGGAAAGGCGCAGGCGGGCGAACTGGTCGGCGGCGGGAGAAGCGGGCAGGTCCGCCCCCGCCAGCGCCTCCAGCGCCTCGCCGTCGGTCTGCATGACCAGGGCTGCGTCGTTCAGGACCTTATCCGAATCCAGGGTCGAGACCAGATCCACCTTCAGCCCCTCCTCATAGCGCCAGTTCAGATAGATCCCGGCGCACACCAGGACCAGAACCGCCGCCACGATCGCGTTTCGTTTCCAAATCTTCATCATCCATCCTCCATCATTTCATTTTGACCACCGTGATCCTGTCAGTCCCGATCCCAAGCAGGGCCGAGACCGCCGAGGCGAGCTGATAGCGCACCGCGGGGCTGTCCGCCCCCTCGCTGACGATCAGCGCGCCGCGAAAGACCGGATACTGCGTTCCGACCACGGCTGGTTCATTATATGAGCTCCCGCGGGACAAGATGACCGTTTCCTGCCGACGGACGGCGGAGCTCTGCGCGCCGTCGGTCTGGGTCTGTTCCTCGCTGTCGGTCTGGTAGACCGTCTGGGGTCCGCTGGCGAGGGTCAGCATGACCCGGACCTGCCCGGCCCCGTCGATCTGGCTCAAAATCTGCGCCAGGCTCCGCTCCGTCCGGGCGCAGTAGTCGGTCTGCACGGCGCTCACGGTCTCGGTCCGGGCGGTCTGGCTCTGCTCCGCCGGGGCGGTCGAAGCCTTCTTTTTTGAGGGCAGGGCCAGCAGGACCAGACCGATCACCAGGATCAGGGCGGGATACCGGTATTTTTGCAGGAAGGCCGCCGCCTTTCCTGCAAGCTCCGACGGCAGCTTCACGGCCCCACCCACCTTTGCCGCTCCGGGGGGATCCCGATCTCGTCGCGCAGAAAGGCCGCAAGGGCGGAGCGGCTGTCCTCGTCCGCCGTCCCGCGGATCTCCACGCTCCAGGGGACGTCCAGACCGGCGGCCTCATCCCTGCGAAGCTCCACCCGGAAGCTCAGCTCCGCGCCGAGCTGCCTTGCCCGCCCGGTCAGAAGCTCCTCCGTCTGCGAGCGGATCAGCTCCCGCAGGAGGGCCTCGTTTTCCGCCTGCGCGGAGGCAACGGCGGCGGGGTCGGCGGTCTCCGGCGGGGGGAGCAGGTCGCGCAGGGCGATCCCGCGCAGCCCGAGCAGGGGGCGCAGGACGGCAAGCACCGTCAGGCAGCCGCAGACCAGGGTCAGGGAACGCTTCCCCGTCCGGTTCAGGGGAAGGGTCTGCGCCAGAGCCGTCAGAAAGCCGCAGGCGACCACGGAGAGGAGCCAGGATTTGATTGCGGTCAAAGAATCACCATCCGTACACAGAGTACCAGTACCAGCAGGGACAGCACGCAGCTCACCCCGGTCATGCTGACCACCACGCCCATCGTCTCGGAGAGCTTTTCCAGCAGACCGGAGACGCGCCCGGCCCCGATCGTGCCGCAGAGGGCCGCCGCCAGCTTCAGGGTCAGATAGTGGACCCAGAGCTTCAAAAACGGACCAAGGCAGATCGCAAGCACAGCCGCCATCCCGTAGACCCCGACGGCGTTTTTCAGCGTCTCGGCAGCCGAGAGGACGGACTGCGCCGCATCCGAGACCAGACCCCCGGCCACCGGGGCCATCCCGGAGAGGACGGTTCGTGCGGCGCGGAGCTTCTGCGCGTCCACGGTCGCGGCAAAGAGGCCCGACGCCGTCAGAAAGGCCGAGAAGCCGTAGAGGACCCACTTGAGCAGGGTCGTGAGCAGCCATTTCAGAAAGTCGCGCAGCTTGCCGAGCTTGCTCTCGGGCAGAAGGGCGTCTGCGGCGCAGAGGGCAGCGTGCGTCCGCACCAGAGGAACAAGCACCCCGGAGAGCAGAGCCAGCAGGACGTCAAAGAAGATCGCCGCCCCGGAATGGACGGCCCCTGCCGCCCCTGCGTGACCGGAGACCGTCCCCAGCACCGTCATCCCCGGCAGGAGCAGGCGCACGTATTCGTGCGTCCGGGTTATGGTCTCCGTCCCGGCGGCGAGCATGCCGTTCAGACTGCCAACGCAGGCCGCGCTCACGCAGAGGCAGGCCGCCGTGGACGCAAGGCGTCCGCTCTCCCCCTCCGAGCCGAAGACCTGGCAGAGGACGGCGGCGGCCAGGCAGACGCCGAGGACGCGCAGGCAGCCGTCCAGATCCAGCAGGTCCAGGTTTTCCAGCAGGCCGCGCAGAAGAACGCCGAGGGCGGGGGCGGCGTTCGGGTCGAAGTCCCCGATCAGCTCCCGCTCTGCGTCGGTCAGACCGGCCTCCGGGTCGGCCTGTCCGGGAAGCTCGGCGGCCTGCGCCTTCGGGCAGAGCAGCAGCAGAAGCAGGACGGCGGAAAGCAGCACGGTCCATCGTCTCAAAGCAAGTCCTCCAGCAGATCCAGCACGGCCTCCAGCAGCGGCAGGGCAGCGACCAGACAGAGCAGTCCCCCGCCCAGCTCCAGCAGCTTTGCAAGCGCAGACTGCCCCGCGTCCTGACAGACCGCAGAGGCGGTCTGCGTCAGAAGGCCGAGGGCGAGGACCTTCCAGAGCGGGGCAAGCAGAGCAGCCTCCAGCCCGGCGGTCTCCCCCAGCCGCACGAGCAGGTCGATCACCGGCCTGACCCAGCCCAGAACGAGGCAAGCCGCCAGCACGCAGCCGCCGAGGGCGATCAGCAGGGCCAGCTCCGGGCTCTGCCTGCGGACGGTGAGGGCGAGGATCGCCGTCACCATCGCAAGACCGAACAGGCGAAGCCAGTCCTCCATCAGAACTGAAACAGGTCCTTGACCAGGGCAAAGAGGTCCGCGATCTTCTGCGCCACCATCATCAGCACCACGACCAGCCCGGCCAGGGTGGTCATCGTGGCCTGCTCCTCCCGCCCGGAGCGGACCAGCACCTGATTGAGGATCGAGATCAGGATGCCGATGGCGGCGATCTTGAATATCAGATCGATCTCCATCAGACCACCAGGATCAGGACCGCAGCCCCGGCGCAGAGACCCAGGATCTCATAGGAACGGCACTTGGCCTCCGTCTGCTCGCGCAGGCGGCCCGCCTGATGCGTCAGGGCTTCGCGGGCCAGACCGAGCTGTCGGAGCTGACCGGCAAGATCGAAGCGCCCGAAGCCGTCCAGAAGCTGCTCCAGCGCCAGAAAGGAGGCCGGCGGCAGGCACAGGCCGGACCGCTCCACGGCGCGGCGCGTGGCCCCGACGGGCTCGAAGTCCGGGGCGGCGGCGTCCGTGGCAAGGGCGGAGAAAAAGCCGGAGACCGCCCCGGAGGCACTTTCCGCCAGCCTTTGGCAGAGGGCCGCGTAGGTCGGCGCGGCGCAGCGAAGCTCGCTCTCCATCTGCTCCAGCGCGGCGCGAAGCTCGTCCAGCTCCCGCCCGGCCCGCCGCAGACGCCGGGCCGAGGCAAAGCCGACCCAGGCCGAGGACAGGACGACGAAGGCCGCCCCGAGGAATCTAAGATACTGCATCGTCCACCCTCTCACAGCGCAGGCTCCGGTCCTTCTCCAGATAGATCAGGTTTTCAAAGACCCCGGCCTCCATCAGCCGCCGGTACAGCGGTCTGCGCCGCAGGTCCTCCGGGCCGAGCACGTGGACGGTCGCCAAAAACCGCGCCCCGCAGTAGGAGGCCCGCAGGATCGTCCGCAGGTCCTCCTCGGCGGAGATCTCGTCCAGCGCGATCCAGTCCGGGCGCATCGAGCGGAGCAGAAGCTCGATCCCCTCGGCCTTGCCGCAGAAGCTCAGAACGTCGGTCAGACGGCCCACGCGGAGCTGGGGACTGCCGTCCAGACAGGCGGCAAGCTCGCCCCGCTCGTCCACGACGGCGACCCGCTGCCCGAAGCGGTCCGAGACCTGACGGATCAGGTCGCGCAGGACCGTGGTCTTGCCGCTCCCCGGACGGCCCGCGATCAGTGCCGAGGCCGGATGGCTCCAGAGCAGGTTCGTCGCGGCCTCCGCCGCGCCGGGGCAGTCGCGGGCGATCCGCAGGGCCATCGACTGCAGGTCCGTCAGATTTTCCAGACTGCCGCCCGCAAAGACCGCCGTGCCGCAGACGCCGAGCCGATGCCCGCCGGGCAGGGTCACGAAGCCGCGGCGGAGCTGGTTTTGCACCGCGTAGCGGGAATGATGAGCCGCGCGCCGCAGAAGGTCTGCAAGCATCGGCGCGTCCGCCCGGATCGGCCCGTCCGGACCGCAAAGGCTGATCTCCCGCCCGCCGAGGACCACGCCCACCGGGCAGCCCACCCGGAAGCGAAGCTCCTCCACCTCTCCCCCGCGCCGCGCAAAGAGGTCTGCCAGCGCAGGCCGGACCTCCGGCGGCAGATATTCCGCCAGAGCCGCGTATCGTTGTTCCATTTCCATCACCGGTACATGCTATGCGCCGGGACCGGGGGATATGACCAGGACGCAAAAACGGGGCCGTACCACCTTGCGTGATACGGCCCCGTGGGAGATTTAGATTTAATTTTGATCCGCGGCGCGCTTGCCCTGCCAGATCTGGACCAGACGGACGACGACCGGGGAGAGCACGACGTTGAACAGCAGCTCAAACAGGAAGTTGAAGCCGACCAGACCGCCGATGATGTAAGCGCCGACGTTCCGGAAGCCGGCCGCAGCGCCCCAGCCGCAGATCGTATCCCAGAAGAAGATGCGGCAGCCGATCAGGAAGACGCCGGTATTCACGATCGGGCAGACGACGGCGGCAGCGTAAACCGCGATCAGCGGGTGGCCCTTGTCTGCGATCGTCCGGTAGACCAGACCGGAAACCAGACCGGCCAGCGTGCCCTTGAGTAGAACGGTGAGGATCGTGCCGAAGGAATTGACCGCCAGGAAGGGAGCTGCGTCACCGGAGAGCAGGACGACGACCGAGAAGACGAAGCCCAGCCACGCGCCGATCTGCCAGCCGAGCAGAGACGCGCCGATCACGATGGGGATCAGAACGAGGGAGATGGAAAAGGTGCCGAAGTGGACGAAGCTGCCCAAAAGCTGGAGGACGACGACGATCGCCGTCAGCATCGCGGCAAGGGTCAGCATGCGAACTTGTTCAGAGCGAGCGATTCTTGTTTCCATAGTTATGCCTTTCTGCTGCTGTTCCGCCCTGACGTCGGATACAGCGCAGCTATATAAATAGCACATTTGAGTCGGTTTGTAAAGAGGGATTTGAATATTTTTTGTGAGAATATGAAAACCCTCCGCCGGATGGCGGAGGGTTGGATTGGCAAGTACGGAGAAAAATCAATAGCCTCTTCTCTTGTTCTTGCGGGCGGCCTCGCTCTTCTGCTTGCGCTTCAGGCTGGGGCTGACGTAATGCTCTCTCTTGCGAACTTCCTGCTGGATGCCAGCCTTCTGCACGCTGCGCTTGAAACGCTTGAGCGCATTCTCCAAGGATTCGTTCTCCTTGACCCGAATTTCAGACATTGATTTCCCTCCCTCCGATGTGCCCGGTTCGATCCTTGACACTTTCAGGGCCTTTTCTAAAAGGCGGGTTTATTATACAGGCCAATTCGTCAAATGTCAAGATAAAATTCAATATTTTAGTATATTTTGTGGACCGGGAGGATCGGTGAAATTTCTGCAAAGAAGAGATTGTAGATAATTGACAAATCCGCAAAAATATGATAGGATGTTTTTGGTCAATTTGCGGAATACCCATTTGGTTTCGTTGCCGGGATTGACAGATTTTAATAGGAGGCACAAGCCATGAAAAAGTCCATCCGCATTCTCAGCTCCCTGCTTGCCGTTTTGCTGCTCGTTTCCATGCTGATCGGCGGCAGCGTTGCGTCCGCAACCAACACAGTCACCTATACCAACGCGACCGAAATCTATACCTATGTGCGCGACGGCTACAACCAGGGCAGCCAGGGCCCCATCAGCATCACCAAGGGTACGCTGAAGTCCGGCTTCAGCTCCAAGACCGTCTACCTTGTCACCCTCTCCGGCACCGAGCTGGTGCTCAACCAGTCCACCGGCGTACTGACCGATCTGCTCTCCGGCTTTAATCTCAACAACGTCTACTACGCCAACACCGTCAACATCATCAAGGCCAACGTCCCCAGAAACGCCAATCTGATCATCGCGGGTCACTCTCTGGGCGGCATGATTGCCCAGCAGGTGGCCGCTGATTCCGGCATCAAGTCCCGCTACAACGTGCTCAACACCGTCTGCTTCGGCTCTCCCCTGCTGGCAGCCGGTTCCCGGGAGGGAACGGTCCGCCGTCTGGGCGACGTCTCCGATCCGGTTCCCTATCTGTCCGGCAGCCTCTTCAACAACACCATCTGGGCCATCATGGGTCTGAACCGGGAAGACGGCGGCTACGGCATCCGGGGGATCACCGCACACAACCAGAGCTACTTCCGCACCGACCTCTGGGGCAGATATGACGTCACCGGCACCAAGTACGGCAGCGCCAAGCTGATCCTGGATCTCGATACCCGCGTGTTCTATCAGTCCCCGGTCATTGACTGGTAATCCTTTTACGTCCCATGCAGGCTGTCGGAGCAATCCGGCAGCCTGCTTTTTTCGTCACTGGTCACTGGTCACTAAAAACATTTTGTAGCTTTGTATCTTGACAAGCTGAACGGAATGTGGTATAATATAGAAAAACGAACAGAAAGGGGTATTGGTATGGCTGCAAAGATGGAAACAAAGGCGCTGATGATCTTTCTGAACAACCGCGAGGTGCTGGACGTGCTGAGCGACGAGCAGCGGGGGCGGGTCGTCTCGGCCCTGCTGGATTATCTGGAGCTCGGCAAGAAGCCGAGCTTCACCGGGGAGATGAACGTCTCCTTCATCGTTCTGCGGAATGACGTGGATCAGAGCGTGGAGCGCTGGGAGGCGGAATGCCGCCGCCGTTCGGAGGCGGGCAAAAAAAGCGCGGCCGTTCGTGCCGCAAAAAAATTTCAGCAAGAGGTATCTTGTGAAGACGATCCAGTAGAAGCACAGGACGATCGTTCTACTAGCAGCGAGGCGGAAGACCCTTCTTCGATACCGGAAGACGGAAACGAAAGCGAACGCCGTTCAGCAGAGTTCAACTCTGCTCAACAGCGTTCAACCGAAGCAACATATACATATTCAAATTCAAATCCAAATCCATATCCAAATCCAAATACACACCCAAATACGAAAAAGACACGGTCTGCGCGAGGGCAGAGCGTTTCGGGGGATTTTGAGCGCTTTTGGCAGGCTTATCCGAGGAAGGTCGCCAAGCAGGCGGCCCGAAGGGCCTTTGCGCGGGTGGACGTTCCTCTGGAACGGCTGCTGCAGGCTCTGGAGCAGCAGAAAACCGAGACCCAGTGGCAGCGGGAAAACGGGCGGTACATCCCCCACCCCGTCACCTGGCTGAATCAGGGGCGCTGGGAGGACGAGCCGACCGACGCGCCAGCGCCCTGCGAGCAGTACCGGGTGGAGAGCCTATGAACGGAGGATCGGGCATGGAAAACGAGGACAGACTGGAAAAGCTGGGCGTCGCGGACTGGTTCGTGCCGCAGAAGGTCAAGGATCTGATCGGCAGCATCACGGAACCCGAACGCTGGCTGCTGAACAGCAAGGTGAACACCTACAACGAGCTGCCCGCGTCCGCCCCGGACGGGACCGGGATCGAATGCGAGGTCTGCCGGAACAAGGGCAGCGTTGCCGTGATCGACGAGGACGGCGGACCCGGTCGGATGGTGATCCGACCCTGCACCTGCCGGAGCCGCCGGATGACGGCCCTTCGGCTCAAGCGCTGCGGGATGCTGGAGCGGGCGAAAACCTGTACCTTCGACAGCTTCCGCACCGAGAACGCCCTGCAAACGCGGATGAAGGAGATGGCGCAGGGCTGGCTGGACGCGGAGCCGGATCAATGGCTGGCCTTCTGCGGTCAGTCGGGGGCGGGAAAGACCCACCTCTGCACGGCAGCCTTCGTTCAGGCCGTGGCAAGGCGGCAGATCGTGGGGGAATATATGCTCTGGGGACCTGCGGTGCGGGAAATCAAGGGCGGTATCTACGAGGACGGGCCGGACCTGATGGACCGCTACGCGAACGCTCCCCTGCTCTACGTGGACGATCTGTTCAAGGGGCGGAGCGACGCGCCGCTCTCCGATACCGACCTTCGTCTGGCCTTTGAGCTGCTGGATCACCGGTACAACCGGGATCTGCCGACGATCCTCTCCACGGAGCGCACCTTTCCCCAGCTCGCCGCCGTGGACGAGGCAATCGCAGGCCGCATCCGCGAACGCTGCGGGGGCTATATCGTAAATATTGCCCCCGGAGCGGGGAAGAATTATCGCTTTCGCTAAGGACCGGGGACCGGGGACGAGGGACGATTCCCCGTTCCCGAATCCCCGGTCCCTGCGCCCTATTTCACAATCAAATTGACCAGCTTATTCGGCACGGCGATGACCTTCATCACGCTCGTACCGACGCGGGCGACGGCCTTCTGCACCCACTCGTCGGCCTGGGCGAAGGCAGCCAGCTCCTCGCGGCCAAGATCGGCGGGGGCCAGGATGGTGCCCTTGGTCTTGCCGTTGATCTGGATGGCGATGGTCAGCTCGGCGTCCTTGCACTTGGCCTCGTCGTACTGCGGCCAGGCCGCCAGAGAGCAGAGGCCTTCAAAGCCCTTCTGCTGCCAGAGCTCCTCCGCGATATGGGGGGCAAAGGGGCTGACCAGCAGGAGCAGGGTCTTCAGCTCGGCCCGGTTGCAGCCCTTGTCGCCAAGCTGGTTGACCAGGGTCATAAGCTGGGCCAGGGCGGTGTTGGCCTTGAGCTGGTCGATATCGGAGCTGACCTTGCGGATGGTCTTGTGGATCAGGTTCTCGTTGACGGCGGAATACTCGGTCTCGCCGTCCTCCACGGTCTCGGCCAGCGCCCAGATCTTATCGAGGAAGCGCTTGCAGCCCTTGACGGAGTTGGAGGCCCAGGAGGCGGGCTTCTCAAAGTCGCCGATGAACATGATATAGGTCCGCATCGTGTCCGCGCCGAACTCGTCGATGACGTCGTTCGGGTTGATGACGTTGCCGCGGGACTTGGACATCTTGATGCCGCCCTCGCCCAGGATCATGCCGTGGGAGGTGCGCTTGGCATAGGGCTCCTTCGTGGGAACGGCGCCGATATCATAGAGGAACTTGTGCCAGAACCGGCTGTAGAGCAGGTGGAGGGTGGTGTGCTCCATGCCGCCGTTGTACCAGTCCACGGGCGTCCAGTAGTCCAGCGCCTCTTTGGAGGCCAGGGCCTTGTCGTTCTTCGGGTCGGTATAGCGCAGGTAGTACCAGCTTGAACCGGCCCACTGGGGCATGGTATCGGTCTCGCGCCGGGCAGGTCCGCCGCAGCAGGGGCAGGTCGTGTTCACCCAGTCGGTGATCGCAGCCAACGGGCTCTCGCCGTCGTCGGTCAGCTCGTAGTTCTCCACGTCGGGCAGGAGCAGGGGCAGGTCGCTTTCCTTGAGCGGGACCATGCCGCACTTCGGGCAGTGGACGATGGGGATCGGCTCGCCCCAGTAGCGCTGGCGGGAGAAGACCCAGTCGCGGAGCTTGAAGTTCTTCTTGGCCTCGCCGAGCTTCCGCTCCGCCAGCCAGGCGATGATCTTCTGCTTGGCCTCGGCAACGGACAGGCCGTTCAGGAAGCCGGAATTGACCAGCACGCCGGTCTGCACGTCGGTGAAGGCGGCCTCCTCGACGTTGCCGCCGGCAATGACCTCCACGATGGGCAGGCCGAATTTCTTGGCGAACTCCCAGTCACGGGTATCGTGGGCCGGGACGGCCATGATCGCGCCGGTGCCGTAGGTGGCAAGGACGTAGTCGGAGATGAAGATGGGGATCTCCTCGCCGTTGACGGGGTTGATGCCCTTGACGCCGCCGAGGCAGACGCCGGTCTTGTCCTTGTTCAGCTCGGTGCGCTCGAGATCGGACTTGGAGGCGGCCTCCGCCTGATAGGCGCGGACCTCGTCCGGGTTCGTCAGCTTGTCCATCCACTTCCCGACCAGGGCGTGCTCCGGCGAGAGGACCATGTAGGTCGCGCCGAACAGGGTATCCGGGCGGGTGGTGTAGACCGTGATCTCGTCGCCGAGGGTGGTGGCGAACTTCACCTGCGCGCCGTAGGACCTACCCACCCAGTTGATCTGCTGGGTCTTGACGCGCTCGGGGTAGTTGACCTCCGCCAGATCGTCGATCAGGCGGTCGGCGTAGGCCGTGATGCGGAGCATCCACTGGCTGCGCTCCTTGCGGATGACGGGCGAGCCGCAGCGCTCGCAGACGCCCTCCACGACCTCCTCGTTTGCCAGGACGCACTTGCAGGAGGTACACCAGTTGACGGGCATCTGGGTCTTGTAGGCCAGACCCTTTTTGAACATCTGCAGGAAGATCCACTGGGTCCACTTGTAGTAGGCCGGATCGGTGGTGTTCACCTCGCGGTCCCAGTCGAAGCTGTAGCCGAGGGCCTGGAGCTGGGAGCGGAAGACGCTCACGTTCCGCTCGGTGACGGAGCGGGGATGGACGTGGTTCTGGATGGCGTAGTTCTCGGTGGGCAGGCCGAAGGCGTCGTAGCCGATCGGGAACAGGACGTTATAGCCCTCCATGCGCTTCTTGCGGGCGATCACGTCCAGCGCCGTATAGGGGCGGGCGTGACCGACGTGCAGACCGACGCCGGACGGGAACGGGAACTCGATCAGGGCGTAGAACTTGGGCTTGTCGGCGCAGATCTCAGACTTGTAGACCTTCTGATCCAGCCAGTATTTCTGCCATTTGGTCTCGATTTGGGTAAAGTCGTATTTCATGCTTCTGCCTCCAGCGCAACGGGCTTGGCGTCGTTCCATAGACGCTCCAGATCATAGAAGGCTCTGGCCTCGTCGGTGAAGACGTGGCAGACCAGCGCGCCGAAGTCCAGCAGGACCCAGGTGCCGCCGCGATGGCCCTCGCGGTGGAGCATCGGCTCGCCGCAGGCCTCCACGACCTCCTCCACGGCGTCGCAGAGGGTGTTGACGTGGGTGTTGGACGTGCCGGTGCAGATCAGGAAGTACTCCGCCAGGGTGGTGACCTCGGTCACCTCAAGCAGCCGGACGCGGAGACCCTTCTTGTCCTCCAGCGCCTTTGCCGCCTTCAAAGCAATTTCTTTCATAGTCATAGCGGTATCCTCAATTCTGTCGTATTTCAGAAAATATTGCCGATAACGTCGGTTGCGACGGCATAGACCGTCATGCCGCTGAGCAGGGCGGAGATCAGCAGCAGGAAGACGCCCTTGAGCCAGCCGGGCGCACCGCTCCGGTCCTCAAGCTGTTCCACGGGACGCGGCTGGCGCGGCAGGTCGCGGTCGAAGCTGGCCGGGTCCGGACGGAAGGCGGGCTCTTCCGCAGCGCCGGTCTCACGGGGCTTGGACCGGCCGGGGATCGTGATCTCCAGATCGTCGGGGCCGGGATTCGCGGCGGCGGGAGTCTGCAGGACGGCTTCGGGCCGGACGACGGGCTCCGGCTTTGCGACGGGCTCCGGCTTTGCGACGGGCTCCGGCTTTGCGGCGGGCTCTGGATTTGCGGCGGGCTCCGGCTTTGCGGCGGGCTCCGCCTTGCGCTGCTTGGGGCTCTCGCCCATCAGGGCGTAGATCTCCGCGAGCAGGGTCTCGTCGTCGATCGCGGAGCGCTGCTTCCGGGAAGCGGCGTTGGGGGACTTCATGCCGGACTTCTCCATCGCCTCGGCCATGGAAGCGTAGGTGACGGAGGGCGTCTGCGTCGTCTCCGCGGGGGCTTCCGGCCGGTCGGACAGATCCGGAAGCTCCACCTCGGGCAGCTCGGGCTTCTCGTTGACGGCCCGGATCGCCTCTTCCACGGCAAGCTGGACGTTGTCAAGGTTCACGGGCTCCTTCGGCTTCTCTTCCTCCGCCGTTCGGTCGACGGCACGCAGGATCGCCTCCCGGTCGGGGAGGGTCCCGGTCGCGCCGTACTTGACCGACAGCTCGGGCGCGTCCTTCTTGGGGGTCAGCGCCTCGTCTCCGTCAAAGGAGAACACCAGCTGCTGCTCCTCGGCAGGCTGCTCGGCGGACTGCTCGACGGGCTGCTCGGCGGGCTGCTCGGCGGGAAGGGTCTCCTGCTCCGGTTCGTGATGGATTTTACCAAAGAGTTTCATGCTTTTTGCTCCTCTCGATCCTTGTTCGGGTGATAACACCGCCATGCGGAAAGGGAATCGGGATCGACGATCCGTCCCTGCTTGCGGAGCAAACGGACGGACTGATCCAGGCCCTCGAACACGGCTGCATCCAGGTCGGTTTCGACCAGGCTCCGCAGGATCTCCACGCCGGGGAAGCTGCGGTTGGGCTCCATGTAATCCGCAATATAGATGATTTTTTCCAGCAGGCTCATATTCGCCTTGCCGGTGGTATGCCAGTAGATCGCCTCGCAGACGGCTTCGCACTCCCCGAAGACCGCGCGGGCAACGGCTGCTCCGGTCTTGGCGTGAAGCAGCTTGGGGTTGTCGCGCTGCAGCTCCGTGAGTACCATATCATATTTCCGGCAAATATGCAACTGTTCCGATGGCCCGAGGGCCTTGGTAATATCATGCAGGATGCCGGCGCGGGCGGCAAGGTCCGGGTCCGCGCCCCAGCGCAGGGCCAGCGCGCGGGCAGTCTGACTGGTGCCGAGGACGTGGGGACGGCGCTTTTCGTCGTGCAGGGAGAGGGAGATCTCCGACAGACGGTCAAAGGGCAGGTTTTTCAGGTCGCAGCCGGAGAGATACCAGCCGCGCTCCAGGATCATCCGCTCGACCGCAGGCTCCAGCGCCAAGGGCGCTCCCAGCGCCAGCAGGCGGCGGACGGTGGTGGAGGAGACCTGCACGCAGCGGTTTTCCACCAGAACGATCCGGGCGGGCAGCGTCCGGCTCAGGCTCGCGGCCTTCCGCCTGACCTCGTCCCAGACCGCCTCGCTCTCCTCCCGGCGGACGACGGCAAGGGTCGCAAGCCGCGCGATCTCCTCCGGTTCGCGCCAGAGATCGAAGCTCAGGAGCATATCGGTCCCCATCATCAGGAACAGCTCGTCGTCCGGCATGCTTTGGCGCAGGGCGCGGAGGGTGTCGATCGTGTAGCTCGGCCCCTCCCGGCGAAGCTCCAGGTCGCTGACCTCGGCCTTCGGAACGTCCGCAAAGGCCAGTCTGCATAGCTCCAGACGGTCTGCGGCGCCGGGCGAGCCGTCCGGAAGCGCCTTATGCGGCGGCACGGCGGCGGGTACGATCAGGAGCCGGTCCAGACCGAGACGGTCCGTCATTTCCCGGGCGGCAAGGCTGTGTCCGACGTGGGGCGGATTGAAGCTGCCGCCGTAGATCCCGACCCGCGCCATCAGTCTTCGTTCCCGGCGTCTTTGCGCCGCTGCTTCGCCTGGGCGATGGCGGCCTCCCGGAAGAAGGTATTGCGGCGCTCCCGCTCGGCGCGGGCGATCGCGCGGCGGCGGCGGATGCCGCTGCGGACCGGGTTGACCTTGACCTTCGGGTGGGCCGTGCCGGTCTTGCGCGCCAGCGTCTCGGAGCGGCGGTAGACCACGAACCTGTTGCCCACGCACGAAACGCCCTCGGCATTCAGACGGGCGCAGAGCTCGTCGCTGGCCTCGCGTGCCGTCATCAGGGCGGTCTCCAGGACCCGGCCCTTGACCAGCTCGCGGGCCTCAAGCTGGCGGTCCAGCTCGTCCACAAGGTTGTCGGTGATGCCGTCCTTGCCGATCATCAGGGTGGTTTCCAGCTCGTTTGCGCGGCTGCGAAGCTCGGCGCGGTTTTTACTGGTGATCATTTCAGCGCTCCTTTCTCCTTTCGTGCGTCCAACTGCCGCTCCAACTGGCGGAGGGCGTTGGCCCGGTGGGACATTTGATTTTTTCGCTCGGCGCCCATCTCGGCGTAGGTCATCCCCTCCTTGGGGATGTAGAAGACGGGGTCGTAGCCGAAGCCGCCCTCGCCGTGGGGCTCGGTGGTGATGACGCCCTCCACGCTGCCCCGGCCCACGAGCTTTTCGCCGTCCGGCATCAGCATCGTGATGACGCAGACGAAGCGGGCCGTGCGCTCGTCCGGGCGGACGCCGCGCAGCTTTTCCAGCAGGAGGTTCGTCCGGTCGCGGTCGGTCACGCAGGCCGCTCCGCCGTAGCGGGCGGAGTAGACCCCCGGCTCGCCGCCGAGGACGTCCACGGAAAGACCGGAATCGTCCGCGACCGTGGGCAGGCCGGTGGCGTCCAGGACGGCTTTGGCCTTGAGATAGGAGTTCTCCTCAAAGGTCTCTCCGGTCTCGTCCACGTCGATGGACAGCCCCAGATCGGATTGCAGGACGACCTCCATCCCGTATTCCGAGAGGATGGTCTGGATCTCCCGGAGCTTGTGCGGATTCTGACTTGCAAGTACGACTTTCATGCGATCACCTGTTTCAATAGGGATTAGGGATTAGGGAATAGGGATTAGGGACTGGGGGGAAACAGCGGCAAGATACCCTGATCCCTAGTCACTAGTCCCTGATCCCTGATCAGAGCCGAATTATCTCGCGCTCCAGGGCGCAGAGACGTTCGTTGCCGAGCCTGCAGAGCTCGAGCAGACGAAGCTGCTCGTCGAGGGTATAGGGTCTCCCCTCTCCGGTCGCCTGCAGCTCGATGATCCGCCCGTCGGCGGTCATCACGCAGTTGAGATCCACCTCGGCGCGGCTGTCCTCGCTGTAGCGGAGGTCCAGCATCGGCTCGCCGTCCACGATCCCGGCGGAGACGCCCGCAACGTAGTCGCGGATCGGCATGGCGGGAAGGACCCCGGCATCCACGAGCTTTCGCAGGGCAAGGGCCAGCGCCACGAAGCCGCCGGTCACGCTTGCCGTCCGGGTCCCGCCGTCGCCCTGGAGAACGTCGCAGTCGATCGTGATCGTCCGCTCGCCCAGGGCCTCCAGATCGGCGGCGCTGCGGAGGCTGCGCCCGATCAGGCGTTGGATCTCCGCGCTGCGGGAGGCCAGCTTGAGCTTGGAGATATCCCGCGGGCTGCGCTGGCGGTTGGCCCTGGGGAGCATGGAATATTCCGCCGTGATCCAGCCGCCGGAGCGGACGTGGGGCGGGACCTTTTCCTCGACGCTGGCGTTGCAGAGGACAACCGTATCCCCAACGGAGATCAGGCAGCTTCCCTCCGCAAACTTGGAAAAGCCGGGCTGGAGCCGGACCGGGCGCAGCGCTTCGCTGCTTCTTCCGTCGATTCGCATGGCGGACCTCAGATCAGCTCGCTGACGTAGGCGTCCGGCTCGAAGGGCAGCAGGTCGTCGATGCCCTCGCCCACGCCGACGTACTTGACCGGCAGGTGCAGGTCGTCCGCCACGGCGATCACGATGCCGCCCTTGGCGGTGCCGTCGAGCTTGGTCAGGACGATGCCGGTCACGCCGGCGATCTTCTTGAACTCCCGCGCCTGGATCAGACCGTTCTGACCGGTGGTGGCGTCCAGGACGAGCAGAACGTCCTTCGCGCAGCCGGGCAGCTCGCGGTCGATGATCCGGCTGATCTTGCCCAGCTCGTTCATCAGATTGGCCTTGTTGTGCAGGCGTCCGGCGGTATCGACGATGATGACGTCGCTGCCCTTCGACCGGGCCGAGGAGATGCCGTCGTAGACGACGGAGGCGGGGTCCGCGCCCTCGTGCTGGCGGACGATGTCCGCCCCGGAGCGGTTTGCCCAGATCTCAAGCTGATCGGCAGCGGCGGCGCGGAAGGTGTCCGCCGCGCAGAGCAGGACGCGCTTGCCCTCGCTCTGGAGCTGGTTGGCGAGCTTGCCGATCGTGGTGGTCTTGCCGACGCCGTTGACGCCGATGACCAGCAGGACGGCGGGCCGGGTCTCAAGATTCAGGAAGGGGTCGCCCACCTGAAGCATCTCGACCAGGATCTCGCGCAGGGCGCCCCGGACCTCCTCGGCCTCGCGGAGCTTGCGCTCCTTCGTGACGGCGCGCAGCCGCTCCACGGCCTTCATCGAGGTCTCCACGCCGACGTCCGCAAGGATCAAACGCTCCTCCAGCTCGTCGAAAAACTCGTCGTCCACGCCCCGGAAGGCGGCAAAAAGCCCGCTCAGGCCGCGTCCCTTGTTCTGCTTGGTCTTGGAAAGGCCTTTTCTGATTTTTTCTAAGAATCCCATGCTGTACCTCTGTGAATCAAGTTGTGATGCCCAGCTCTTTCTCCACGCTGTTGAGATCGAGCCGGAGGATCTTGGAAACGCCCTGCTCCTGCATGGTCACGCCGAAGAGGGCGTCCGAGGCTTCCATCGTGCCTCGGCGGTGGGTGATCACGATGAACTGCGTCTTCCGGCAGAGCTGCCGGAGATATTCCGAGAAGCGCTCCACGTTCCGGTCGTCCAGCGCGGCGTCGATCTCGTCGAGCATGCAGAACGGCGTGGGGCGGACCTTCAGGATGGCAAAGTACAGGGCGATGGCCACGAAGGCCTTTTCGCCGCCGGACAGGAGGGTGATGGTCTTGAGCTGCTTGCCGGGGGGCTGGACCTTAATCTCGATGCCGCAGGCAAGCGGCTCGTTCGGGTCCTCCAGCTCCAACGCGGCCTTGCCGCCGTGGAACATCTCCACGAAGGTCTCGGAGAAGTAGTGGTTGATCTTGGCGAATTCCTCGGTGAAGATCTCGGTCATGCGGCGGGTGACGTCGCGGATGATGCTCTCCAGCTCCTTTTTGGACTGGAGCACATCGTCGCGCTGACCGGTCAGATACAGATAGCGCTCGGAGACGCGCTCGTATTCGTCGATCGCGCCGAGGTTCGGGGTGCCGAGACCGTGCAGCTTGCGCCGCAGCTCCGCGATCCGCCGGTTGGCGGCGGTCAGGCTTTCGATCTCGGCGGCCTGGGCCGGAGCCGTGGAGGGCGTCAGCTCGTAGCTGTCCCAGAGCTTGTCGATGATCTGCTTCTGCTCCAGCTCGGCGGTGTTCTTTTTGGCCTCCAGCCGGGCCGTTTCGCGCTCCAGATCCAGAATGTCCTTGTTCTTCTGCTGGGCGTCGCGGTCGGAGGCGGTGCGCTCGGCCTCGGTTTCGGCGCGCGCGGAGATCAGCTCCCGCAGCTCGGCGCGCAGGGCGTCGGTGCGTTCGGTCTGGGCCGCGGTCTGCGCGGCGTTTTCGGAGATCCGCTCGTCCAGCCGCGAAAGCTCCGCCTGAAGCTCCGTCAGCCGGGCCAGCTTCTGTCCGTGGTCGCCCTCCAGATCGGCTGCCAGGGCGTCCAGCCTGCGAAGATTTTCCTCCACCGACTGACGCTCGGCGGCAAGACCGGCAAGCGAGATGCGCAGGGCGGTCAGCTCGTCGGAGACCGCGCTTCCCTGCCGGCTGGCCTCGGTCTGGTCGCCGGAGAGGGCGTCCATCTTCTCCTGCAGCTCCGCCTGACGGGTCTTAAGCCCGTCCATGGTCCGCTCCAGGGCCTCCAGCCGCTT
Organism: uncultured Eubacteriales bacterium; assembly: GCA_900315595.1. GTDB lineage: Bacteria > Bacillota > Clostridia > Oscillospirales > Oscillospiraceae > JAFRPC01. The sequence continues at coordinate 32,289 of OMZQ01000022.1, forward strand.
TGCGTCGGCGCCAAGCCGCTGCTCCAGCGCGGAGATCTCCCTGCGGTTGGCCTCCCCTGCTTCGCGGATCGCGTCGCAGAGCACGCGGTGCTGCTTTTCCTCGCCCTCCAGACGGAGGACGGCGTCCTCCTGCTCGCGCAGTCCGGCGCGGGCGGTTTCCAGTTCATAGTCCGCCAGATCGCGCTGGCGGTTGGCCTCGGTCAGCTCGGCGGAGAGGGTGCGGCGCTTCTCCTGCAGGACCTGGACGGTCTTGGTCAGGCGCTCGATCTCGTTGGCGCGGCTGAGTACGCCGGCGTTCTTGCTGACACTGCCGCCGGTCATCGAGCCGCCGGCGTTCATGACCTGCCCGTCGAGGGTGACGATCTTGAACGCGCCGCGGTAGCGGCGGGAGATCGCGATCGCGTCGTCCAGACGCTCTGCGATCACGGTGCGGCCCAGAAGGTTCTCCACGATGGGCCGGTATTCGCTCCGGCACTGGACCAGCTCGGAGGCGATCCCAACGAAGCCGGGGCAGTCCTCCAGACCGGGCTCGTTCAGCGTCCTGCCGCGAATGGCGGAGAGCGGAAGGAAGGTCGCCCGGCCCGCGTCGCGGTTTTTGAGCTGCTGGATGGCGTATTTGCCGTCCTGCTCGGTGCTGACCACGATATTCTGCATGGCGGCTCCGAGGGCGATCTCAACGGCGACGGCAATGCGGTCTTCGACCGAGATCAGCCGGGAGACCGGGCCGTGCACGTTGCGAAGCTCGCCGGACTCTGCCTGCTGCATCACGAAGCGGACCGCCTTGGAGAAGCCCTCGTATTCCCGCTCCATCTCGCGGAGCATATTTCGTTTGGAGGCTGCAGTCTCCAGCTCGACGCCCAGACTGCGGTTCTGCTCCAGCAGCTCCTCGGCCTTGGCGGCGCGGGTCTTGCGGCGCAGCTCATAGCCCGCTGCGGCGTTGCTCAGGCTCCGGACCGCCTCGCGGGCCTCCGAGAGCGCCTTTGCACAGGCCTCCAGATCGGCCTCGGCGCTTTGACGGCGCTCGGCGGCGCTGTCGGCGTCGGCGCGAAGCTCGGTCATCCGGTCGCGGCTCTGCTCCGAGGCGGCAAGCAGGGCGGCGTGATCCGCCGTCCGGGCGGCAAGCTCCGCCGCGGCGGAGCCGTGAAGCCCGCGCAGCTCCAGATAGCTGCGGTTCAGGCCCTCGGCGGAATCGGTCAGCTTTTTGAGGTCGGATTCCCGCGCCGCGATCAGCGCCTCGGTCTCGGCGCTCCGGCGGTCGATCTCAGAGAGCCGGTTCCTGCCCTCGTCCATCTGCGAATGGACGCCGCCGGTGCGCTGCGCCTGCTCGTCCAGCTCCCGGCGGAGCTGTTCGAGATTCTGTTCCGCGTTGCGGCGGTCGGTCTCCAGGACGGTCTGCCGGGCGGAAAGCTCCTGACGCAGCGCGTCCTCGGCCTCGATCCGGGCGCGCTGGTTTTCGATGCCCACGTCCCGGTCGCGGAGCGACTGGTTGAGCGCCTCGGATTTGCGGTAGAGCGCCTCCAGATTGTCGTGCTCCCGGCTCAGGACGAAGCGGGAGGAGGCATAGTCCTCGGCGGCCTTCTTTGCAGCGGCGTCCAGCCGGACGAGGGTCTGCAGCCAGACCGCGACCTCCTGACCCTTGAGCTCGGATTGATATTCCAGATATTTTTTCGCCTTTTCGGATTGCTCCCGCAGGGGCTCCACCTGAAGCTCCAGCTCGGAGATCTTATCCTGAATGCGGGTCAGATTCTCCTCGGTGCGTTCCAGACGGCGCTCGGTCTCCTCCTTGCGGTGGCGGTATTTGGAGATGCCCGCCGCCTCCTCGAAGACCTCGCGGCGGTCGGTGCTCTTGACGGCAAGGATCTCGTCGATCCGGCCCTGGGAGATGTTGGAGTAGCCCTCGCGGCCAAGACCGGTATCCATGAACAGCTCGTTCACGTCCTTGAGGCGGACCGACTGCTTATTCAGATAGAATTCGTTCTCACCGGAGCGGTAGTAGCGCCGGGTGATCATCACCTCGTCGGAATCGACGGGGAAATAACGGTCGGCGTTGTCGAAGATCAGGCTGGCCTCGGCAAAGCCGAGCTGGGGGCGCTTCTGCGTGCCGCCGAAGATCACGTCCTCCATCTTGTTCCCGCGCAGGGCGCGGGTGCTCTGCTCGCCCATGACCCAGCGGATCGCGTCCGAGATGTTGGACTTGCCCGACCCGTTCGGGCCGACGATGGCCGTGATGTCGTCGCCGAAGCGGAGAGAGATTTTATCCGGAAAGGACTTGAAGCCCTGTATGTCCAGCGATTTCAGATACACTTGGGTCGCTCCTAACAACAATGATTCAGTGTATTATAGCAGATAATTCCAAACAATGCAAGAAAATTATTTAGGGATAGGGACAAGAAAATTATTTAGGGATAGGGATCAGGGTTTATAGGCAATCGGCAACAGGCAACAGGCAATCGGAGACGAAGGGACGGGGGCAGGCAACTTGTCAGGGTTCCGACAGAGCCTTCCCCCCTCGGGGGGAAGGTGGCATCCGGCGTCTCACGGAAGCCGGATGACGGATGAGGGGGCGTATCGAGAACGGATTCGTTGATTCAACAGTCTGCTTGTCGGAACGTCCCCCTCATCCGTCTCGCTGCGCTCGACATCTTCTCCCCCAAAGGGGCGAAGGCTTTTATTTAGGGATCAGGGATTAGAGAATAGGGATCAGGGAATAGGGAGCAGGGTATAGATAACCCCTGATCCCTGATCCCTGATCCCTGATCCCTGCGTATTGCGCTTGACAAATACTCCTTTGTTATGCTATGGTACAGGTAATGAGATTCCTCTGCCTGGGGTGATAAAGATGGAAAAACTGAAACGCGCGGATCGGTCGGCGGGGCTGCGCTGGGTCCTGCTCGCGGGGATCGGGCTCATTATGCTGGGGCTGAACTGGATGACGCCGCTTCTGGCCGACGACTACACCTACGTCCACAGCTGGGCGGACTGGAAGCGGATCACAAGCCCCCTGCAGATCCCCGCCTCCATGTACGCGCACGGGTTCAAGATGAACGGACGGATCGTCGCCCACGCCTTTGAGCAGCTCTTTTTGATCTATCCGAAGCACCTGTTCGACTTCTGCAACGCGGGCATGGCGGTCTGGCTTTTGAGCCAGTGCTGCGCGATCTGCTGCCCGCGTTCGCGCAGGAGCGCGCTGATCCTCCTGTTCTGCGCGATGGCCCTGTGGGTCTTCCTCCCCGTCTTCGGTCAGGTCTGTCTCTGGCAGGACGGGTCTGTCAACTATCTCTGGGCTCTGGTCTTCGGGCTGTTCAGCCTCAAGCCCTTCCTCAAAAGCTGGCTGGAGCCGGACGCCCCGCCGATGCCGGTCTGGCAGCGCTGCCTGTTTTTGGTCTTCAGCCTGCTCTACGGGATGTACTCCGAGGTGACCTCCTTCGCCGTAATTTTGATGGAGCTCGGGCTTCTGATCGCCTGCTCGGTGCGCCGCAAGTCGTGGCGAAGCTGGCTCTGGCTCGCCGCCGCGCTGAGCGCGGTCGGCTTCGTCATCATGGCGACGATGCCCTCGGAGGTGGCGCTGAAAACCGCGCGGCCCGATCTGCGGGCCATGCTCCGGCAGATGCTTGCGGTCGCAGAGCTGGTCTGGGCGCGCTTCTGGCCCCTGATCGCCGGATGGGTCGTGACGATGGCTCTGGCCCTTCTGCGCCGCACGGACGGCAGACGGCAGCTTGTCTCGCTGGCCTTTGCCCTCGGCGCAGCCGCAAGCTGCTGCGTCCTCTCGGCGGCTTCTTACGTGCCGCTGCGCTGTCTTTGCACCTGCGCCCTGTTTCTGACCGTCGCGGACGGGATCCTGCTCGCTGATCTGATGGAGGAGCCGCTCAAGCCCGTGGTCCTAATCCTCTGCGCCGCTCTGGCGGTCTGGTTCGTCCCGCGCTTCCGGCTCGGCGTCGCGGATAATCTGGAATCGCACCGTCAGTGGCTCAATCAGAAGGCCGCCATCGACCACGCGATCGAGACGGGAGAAACCGATCTGGTGCTCGAACGCCTCCACCCCGGGACCGAGTACAGCGCGGCCTATGAGCTGGCCCAGCCGAGCACGAAGAAAACGAAGACCTGGCCCAACCGGGACATGGCGGAATACTACGGGCTGAATACGATCCTGGGAAAATGACGGAGAGCGGTTCAGCCGTTACAAATCGGAACGATCGAGCTTGCCCGTAGGGGCCGGGTCTCCCGGCCCGCACGTCACGACGCGGCGAAACGGTACCGCGGGACGGGGAACCCGTCCCCTACGGCGTGGATGCGTCGGCTCGACAAATCGAAATCTATACCGCAGGGCTGAACTGTAACAACCGTTCCGGAAAAGAATCCGCAAAAAAATCTTGACATTCCGGTCAAAGTATGATAATCTAATCAAGCAAATTCGGAGAGATGTCCGAGCGGTTTAAGGAGCCGGTCTTGAAAACCGGTGACCCGGCAACGGGCCGTGGGTTCGAATCCCACTCTCTCCGCCATTTCTTTTCGAAAGGCCGTCCGGTTTTCCGCGGCGCGTTTGTGAATACCGTCTTGCTTTGATTCGGAGTGATACCCAAGAGGCCGAAGGGGCTCCCCTGCTAAGGGAGTAGGCGTCTAAAAAGCGCGCGAGAGTTCAAATCTCTCTCACTCCGCCAGAAAAACAGCGTCTTTTGTCGAAAGACAAAAGACGCTGTTTTTCGCCTGCGGCCGCAAAATTTGTCGCGGGGGATTGCTTTTGCGCGGGATTTATAATAAGATGATAGCATCCGGGACGCGGATCCGATTTTTTGAACCGGACAAGGAGGAACCCATCATGACTGCAAGACTGCTCAGCATCCTGATCGGCTATTTCTGCGGCTGCTTTCTGACCGCCGAGCTCGTCGCGCGGAAATTCGCCGGGAAAAAGGCCGCCGAGGTCGGCGAGACCGGAAACCCCGGCATGGCAAACATCATGGCGGCTCTGGGCTTCGTGCCGGGCATTCTGGTTTTGCTCGGCGATATTTTCAAATGTATTCTGGCGGTGGTCGTCTGCCGGCTCCTGTTCCGGGAAAGCGGCTCCATCGTCACGCTCTACGCGGGCCTCGGCTGCACCCTCGGGCACGACTTCCCCTTCTGGCGGAAATTCCGCGGCGGCAAGGGCGTGGCGACTTCCTCGGCTGCCATCACGCTCTATACCCCGCTCTGGAGCCTGATCGCCCATCTGTTCGGCATCCTGCTGACCTTCACGACGAAGTATCTCTGTCTGGCCGGGGTCATCATCCCCATCGTCTACGGCGTTTGCATGCTGATCCTGCACGACTGGGAGGCCGCGATTCTCTCCGGCGTTTTCACCCTGCTTGCCGTCCTCTGCCACGGCTCGTCGATCCTGGGCATCCGCAGGGGAACGACCTCCAAAACCGACGTCTGGGCCGCGCTGCGCAGGAAGTTTTCCCGGAAGTAGGATCATAGTTTCATCGTTTCATTGATTTAGAAGAAGGGCCATCGCGCAAGAATCAGTCCCGGAATCACCACCAGCAGGAAGAAGGCCCAACTGACCAGCGTGAACACCTTGATGAAGCGGCCGCCGCTGCCGGGGTATTCGCGGACGTAGATCCGGTAGTTGATCACAGAGGCCAGCGAGCCGATCAGAGAGCAAAGCCCGGCGGTATCCACGCCGTAGATCAGGCCCGCAAAGTTCCGGGTAAAGGGATAGAGGACGATCGTGGCGGGCACGTTGGAGATAAGCTGGCTCAGACCGATGCCCCACCAGTATTCGTTTCCCGCCACTGCGCGGCGCAGCACGGCGGAGATCTTCGGATTTGCCGTGATGGACGAGGAGAAGACGAAGAAGCAGAGGAAGGTCAGAAGCAGAACGTAATCCACCTTCGCAAAGAGGGTCCGGTCCGTCGCCAGGACGGTCAGCAGAACGACGGCGACCGCCGCGTACCAGAACCGCGTCCTGGTCACGATGACCAGCAGCACCAGCACGAACAGGGCCAGATAGACGATCCTGCGTACCCTGCCCTCCGGCTGCCAGGGCGTATCGGCAGCCTCGGTCCCGATGGGCTCCCGCAGGTCCCTGCGGTAGAAAAAGAGAATGAAGCAGATCAGCAGGACGGCGGAAAGTGCGCAGAGCGGAAGCATATGGAGCATGAAGTGCCAGGCCGTGACCTCCGCCTGCCCAAAGAGAAAGAGGTTCTGCGGGCTGCCGAAGGGCATCAGCAGGCTGCCGCGGACGGCGGCGATGTTCTCCAGCGTCAGCACCGGGAGCAGAAAGCGCTCCTTCCCGCCCGCGCGGAACAGGAGAATGGTCAGCGGAACGAAGATGATCAGAGAGACGTCGTTGGTCACAAACATCGAGGTGAAGAAGACGCCGAAGACCAGGAACAGGGTCAGCCCCGTCATCGTGCGCAGCCGCCCGGCAAGCCGGATCACGGGGCGCAGCACGTTCTCCCGTTTGAAGCCCTCCAGGACCGTGAGCATCATCAGAAGCGTGCCGAGGGTCCGCCAGTCGATGTCCCGGAGCAGGGCCTTCGTCGGCGGCGTGATGATCAGCGCCGCTGCCGCCGCAAACAGGGAGAGCGTCAGCATCAGTTCTTTTTTCAGAAAAGCAGTCACTTGTTTCATGGGCAGATCCTCCCCTCCCCGGCGCCGCACGGCGGGCCGGTCGCCGGCGGGAAGCCGGGTCCTTGTGTTCTATTATATGGGTTTGAACGGGAAAGGTCAATAGGTTTCGTGCTGTAACCGTTCCGCCCATTCAAATGGGAATGATACGCTCGCCCGTAGGGGCCGGGTCTCCCGGCCCGCACGTCACGACTCGGCGAAACGGTACCGCGGGACGGGGAACCCGTCCCCTACGGCGTGGATGCCTCGGTTCGGCAAAGCCCGATTTGCCGAACGCAAAGCCTTCGCCCCTTTGGGGAGAAGGTGCCGAGCAAAGCGAGGCGGATCAGGGGGACGTTCCGACAGGCAGACGGTTGAATATACGAATCGGTGGTCGATACCCCCCTCATCCGTCATCCGGCTTCCGTGAGACGCCGGATGCCACCT
>OMZQ01000017.1 GCA_900315595.1 uncultured Eubacteriales bacterium
GTCCACGTAGCTGTCGCCGCAGCGGGAGCAGGTGTGGGTGGTGTAGCCCTGCGTGGTCTCGGTGGGGGCGGTCACGACGTCCACGTAGTTGTGGCCCAGAGCGGCGATGACGGTGGAGGCCAGGGTGATCTCGTTCTCGCCGTTGGCGTCGGAGTAGTACTTGTTGCAGGTGGTGCAGTGGTAGTAAGCGGTGTTGCCGGCCACGGTGCAGGTGGGAGACTTGGCGGCAATCTGCTCCATGGTATGCTCATGGGCAGCCGTCACGGGCTCAGTGGTATAATAGGTCGTGCCGGCATTGGTCTCCTTGTAAAGTCTGATAACCTTACCGGACTTATTGGTGGTGTAACGGATGTTGGTGGTGTCAAACGACAGATAGTAGTAGCCTTCGCTGTCGCTCTGATTGTCCAGATAGCCCTCCGAAGTGTAGGCCCAGGCAAGAGGCGTGCTGGAGGGGTAGACGTATTCAGAGCTGTCAAGGCCGATGTACTTGCCCGCAGCAGCGTTATAGAAGGTATAGCCGCTTCCGCTGCTGGCTACCTGCCAAACGACGCTGGCAAGGCTGGAGGATGCGACGGTGCAGAGATCATCGTTGATGGTCGCGGCAACCGCATTCAGGTAGTGACTGTTGGACACGATAGCGTTACCTACGGCGTAGCCGGTCGTGCCGGAGACGGAAGTCTCATCCACCAGAATGTACTTGCTGCCGCTTTCGATGCCATCGGCAAGCTGATAGACGACCTCGCCGGAGCCACTCGCCTCAAGGCGGGTATACAGCGCGTACATGGTGACGCTGGCGGAAGGAACCGTATAGGCGGTGTTAGCCTTGTAGTAGGTGGGCTTGTCGGAGGTTTCGGCCAGAGTGCCGGGGATCCAGCCCTCGAAGCTCCAGTCATCCACGTTGGCCTGAGCGGCAGGCAGCGTGACAGAGTCACCCACATAGGTATTGACGGTGCTGACAGTCGTACCGTTGGCCACGTAGGTCACGGTTGCCGCAGTCTTGGCGGCAAAGTTGATGCGGACGGTGCAGTCGGAGGTGGGGGTAACGGAGAAGGTGTTGCCGTTCTGAACGACGGTGGCGGTACCGGAGGTCACAGTGTAACCGGCGGCATAGTAGCCGGTCTTGGGGGTGGCGGTGATGGTGGTTCCGTTGACGGAGACCGTGCCCCAGGAGGTGTTGTTGGAGGTAGCGGTCACGGTGTACTGGGTGCCGAACAGATGCCACTCGGAGTGGGCCGTCTGGACGCAGTCAACGTTGCCGTGGCCCAGGTAGGTATCCTCGTCGGAAACGACGACCGGGAAGGCGACCTTGTTGGACTTGGCGCTGGACTCTGTGTAAGAGCTGTAGGCGGGGTCCCACTGGCAGCCCAGATCGGTCTGGGACTGCTCGACGGCGGCGCCGGCCTGCATATCGTCCTGAATGTAGGCCATGATGGACTGGATGCTCTGCAGCTCACCCTTGAAGGACACGGACTGAGAGTAGCCGTAGACCGTGTTCACGTCCTTGGCGCGGAGGCCGGAGAACATTTTGTCGGTAGCCATGCCCAGGCAGATGCCCATATAGAGCATGGAGTGCGGGGCGTTACCGGACATGTGGTTGGCAATGGCGGTGCCGTTGATGAAGGCGGAGCTGCCGCTGACAACCGCGTCGGAGTAGGAGCCGTAGGAGCCGGTCTTGGTGGCGGTATCGGTGCTGGTCAGACCGGAGGTGGAGTTGATGCAGAGGTAAGAGGAGTTGGCGCGGGAGGTGTAGTCGCTGTTGGAGCCGGAGTAGTCAGTGGTGCCGTGGGAGTCGAAGATGACCAGACCGCACTGCTCCATCGTGCTGGCAACCGTGTTGACGGTAACGTTCGTCATGGAGTAACGGATGCCCTGACCGCCGGTGGCGCCGTAGAGGTTCTGCCAGGTGGTCTTATAATAGGGGGAGTAGTTCAGGAAGGAGGAATCGGAATAGCTGGAGCTGGATTCCCAGTAGGGCTGGATCAGGCCGACGTTGATCGAAGTGGGAGTGCCGCCGCGCTTCGGGGGCTGCAGCATAGCCGCGGCATCAGCCTCGACTCTGGCAATTTCCTCCGCAGACGGAGCATCCTCGGTGTTGTTCATCTCGGCCTCCATGCGGGGGTCGTAGCAGCAGGCGATGCCCTTGACCGTCTGCCAGTAGAGGTAATTGCCGTGCTGCTCCAGGGTACCCTTGGCATAGGTAGAGGAGCTTTCGACGGCGCGAATGACCTGCGGGATCAGGCTGGCATAGTCGGCTTCTTTCATCACGCCGATGCCGCCCATCTTCTGGGCTGCTTCGACTTTGATGTTCTCGATGCTGGCGAAAACGTCAGTCTGGAGCTCATCAAAGTCTGCCTGCGTGTAGACGTAGGGCTTATCCAAGTCCATTTCATCTTCGATGAAATGCTCGGCTGCCATGACCGCGGGGAACATCGTCGTGATCATAGCAAGCGCCAGAATCAGTGCAAGAAGCTTTTTCAAGTGTTTTGACATAGATTGATCTCCTTTACAATATTCTCTGGATTCCAGATGCGGGTGCATATAAATCCTCTCTTCATTTTACCACATGATTTCATTTTGTCCAGAGCCCAATGTGAAAATATTATGTATTTTGTATAATATGTGCCTCAAGATGCGACACGGATTCGGCATACGTCTCAAATCAAAGACATAGTCATCCTGGCTTTCGGAGCTGCGCTCGTCTCAGCCGGAATGACTACGTTTGCTAATATTCATTATAAATATTCGATTATGTAGCCTCAGCCGTTCGTCTGCTCCCGTTTCCACGCCAGATAGTCGTCGTAGCCGCACAGGCGGTCGATGATCCTGCCGTTCGGGAGGAACTCGATGATGCGATCCGCCGTCGTGGAGAGCAGCTCATGGTCGTGAGAGGCCAGGAAGACGTTGCCGGGAAAGGCCTCGACACCCTTATTGACCGCCTGAATGGATTCCATATCGAGGTGGTTCGTGGGCTGGTCGAGCAGAATGCAGTTTGCCCCCGACAGCATCATGCGCGAGAGCATCATGCGGACCTTCTCGCCGCCGGAGAGGACGTTGACCGGCTTAAACACCTCGTCGCCGGAGAAAAGCATCCTGCCGAGGAAGCCCCGCAGATACACGTCGTCCTTCTTCTCAGACCAGGGACGCATCCAGTCCACCAGAGACTCCGTGTGCCCCTCGAAGAAGGCTGTGTTGTCCTTTGGGAAGTAGCTCCGGGAGGTGGAGACGCCCCACTTGATCGTTCCCTCGTCCGGCTCCAGCTCGCCCATCAGCAGCTTGAACATGACCGTCTGCGCCAGCTCGTTTTCACCGACGAAGGCGATCTTCTGATTTCTCCCGGCAATGAAGCTGACGCGATCGAGGAGCTTGACCCCGTCCACGGTCTTGCTGACGTCGGTGACGAACAGGACGTCCTTCCCGACCTCCCGCTCGCGGGAGAAGCCGACGAAGGGATAGCGTCTGGTGGAGGCAGGGATCTGCTCCAGGCTGATCTTATCCAGGAGCTTGCGGCGGGCCGTAGCCTGCTTGCTCTTGGATTTGTTGGCGGAGAAGCGGGAGATGAAGGTCTGCAGCTCGGCGATTTTCTCCTCGTTGCGCTTGTTCTTGTTGCGCATCAGGGCCTGGACAAGCTGGGAGGATTCGTACCAGAAGTCGTAGTTGCCGACGTACATTTTGATCTTGCCGTAGTCGATATCGACGATATTCGTGCAGACGGTGTTCAGAAAATGGCGGTCGTGGCTGACCACGATGACGGTTCCCTCATAGTCCAGCAGGAAGTCCTCCAGCCAGTTGATGGATTCGATATCAAGGTTGTTGGTCGGCTCGTCGAGCATGACGATGTCGGGATTGCCGAAGAGGGCCTGCGCCAGCAGAACCTTGACCTTGTCGCGGGGATCGGTATCGGCCATCTGATCGTAGTGCTTGCTCACGTCGATCCCAAGCCCCTGAAGGATGCGGCTGGCGTCGGATTCCGCCTCCCAGCCGTTCATCTCGGCAAATTCGGCCTCAAGCTCGGAGGCGAGGATCCCGTCCTCGTCGGTGAAGTCCTCTTTCTCATAGATGGCGTCCTTCTGCTTCATCACGTCATAGAGGCGTTGGTTGCCCATGATGACGGTATCCATGACCGAATAGGCGTCATACTGGAACTGGTCCTGCTTGAGGACGGACATACGGACGCCGGGCTTGACCGCCACGTATCCGCGGGTCGGCTCAAGCTCGCCCGAAAGGATGCGCAGGAAGGTGGATTTGCCTGCGCCGTTGGCGCCAATGACGCCGTAGCAGTTGCCCGCTGTGAATTGCAGATCGACGTGCTGGAACAGGACGGAGCCGGCAAACTGCATGCCAAGATCGGAAACGGTTATCATATGCGTACTCCTTTTGCGTGGTTTGATTCGTGAAAGGGACAGAGGCGGGGATTCAGGTCCCCTCCCCTGCCAGCATGGCGCGGACGGCGGGAAGGGCAGCCTTTCCGGCTCTGCGGCCCATGACGTAGGTTTCATGGAGCTTTGCCGGGTCGTGGGTCACGCGGTCGATCGGCAGAGGCTTTTCCGGACAGATCACGACGGTCATACCGGCGGCCTCCCGCTCAAAGACGAGGGCCCGGCTGCGCGCGTAGGCAGTATGTCGCTGCTCCATCACGGCGCGGAGGCGGGGGTGCTTCCGCATCAGCGGGCTGACGGAAAGGGGCAGACGAGAGGCCTCCTTGACGTAGTCGCGGGGACGGGTCAGGATGGCGACGCTGCGCAGGATACCCAGATCGAGCAGAAAGCGAATGGGGATGGCGTCGGCAATACCGCCGTCAAGGTAATAGCGGCCCTCGATCTCCACGGGTCTTGACACGAAGGGCATGGAGGCCGAGGCCTGAATCCAGTCGTAGGTGTGATCCGCGATCCGGTCGCAGCGGTGATAGACCGCTTCCCCGGTCTCTACGTCGGTGCAGACCACGTAGAAGTCCATCGGGTTGCTGTCGAACGCGGCCTCGTCAAAGGGGTCCAGCACCTTCGGGATCGTCCGATAGCAAAGCTCCGCCCCAAAAAGGTCGCCCGTGCGGAGCAGAGAGCGAACGGAGCAGTAATCGGGGTTCTTGCATTGGGCAAGATTGTAGCGCAGAACGCGGCCAGGCTGGCGGGATTTGAGATTGCAGCCAAAGCAGGCGCCGGCGGAAACGCCCACCGCACAGGGAAAGCTGATCTCCTGCTCCAGAAAAACGTCTACGACCCCGGCGGTAAACAGACCGCGCAGCGCCCCGCCCTCCATGAGCAGGCCGACGGATGAAGGTGTCTGTGACATGAAAGATGCTCCTTAAACAGAATCGAATCCGGCGTCCGGTGCGACGCACGGAATTAGCTCCGGCCTCGGTCCCGCAGGAAGATCTGGATCCGCAGGCGGAGCCATTGACCGTTCCAGATCTTTTCGGTCAGGCGGGCAAAGAGCTCCTTGCCGGCATCCATCAGCCGGGCGAGGATCAGATTATCCCCGCGCGGAACGTAGCCCAGCTTGAAGCCGTCGGCATTGAAGACCTTGATCGCCCAGGGGTCGCTCGGATTGTCCGGGACCCGCTTCAGGGTCAGGGTCTCGCCCTCGGTCAGGAAGGGAGCGACCTCCTCGATCCCCAGAACGTGCGTCGTCCCGGCGACCTGGGTTTCGATGAGCAGGATTTCGCGGCTGTAGGGATCGGACACGTCCGGCAGGACGGTATCCTGCCGCAGAAGGCTCAGAAGACCGGCCTGCTCCGGCTTGGTCAGCTCGTTCATAGCTCGTCCTCCGCAGGATGCAGAAGCGCCTCGATCTTCTGCTCGAAGGCGGTTCGGCGTTCCCGCAGCTCGCGGAGCTTCCCGACCAGCTCCGCCTCCAGCTCGGCGGCGCGATCCTCGTCCTCCAGATAGACGCGGAGGCTGAAGGGCTTTGAACGCTTCATCTGCTCCAGCTCGGCGTTGAAGGAGCGGACGCGGCGGCGAAGCTCCCGGACCTCGGCTTCCAGCGCCTCCATCGTCGGCTCCTCGGCCGCCCGTTCGCCTGGCACAGCCTCGCAGACTGCGCGCAGGCCAGCCAGGTCGCGGAACTGATAGGCCGTCATGGCCCGCTGGAGCAGCGCTTCCCGCTCCTCGCTTCCGTCGGGGTGGAGATCCGGGTGCAGGGCCTTGACCGCGGTGCGGTAGAGGGTTTTCAACTCGCGCTTTCCCGCCTCGGTCAGACGGTTTTTGGAATCTCCGGTGGTGAGGGCCTGATTCATCTCGTCCAGCTTCTCGCTCATTTGCGCGCGGTAGCTGGCAAATTCGCTGTCCAGCTCGGCCTCGATCTCTGCGCCGTCAATTTCCTCGCGGCGGTTGCGCCTGGCGCGAAGAAGGGTGGTTTTGCGCTTGAGGCGGAGACATTCGCAGTAGTCCTCATAGACCTTGAGCTCCAGCGCGCCGAAGCGGCGCAGATAGGCCGCTTCGATCCGGCGTCCCTGAACCAGACGCAGATCGTCGCGCTGGAGCAGGAGGGCCGCAAGCTCGGCGCGGAGGCGGTCGGCCTCCTTGCGCAGGGCTTCATAATCCGGATGAGAGATCAATCGCTGATCGGGCGTCTGGACCGGATTGGACATGAAACCGCCTCCCGGGTGAAATGATTCGACTGTTATCATCATAACACAGAAGCCCGGAAAAATCCACCATTTTTCAGAAGAACCGAAAAATAGCGGAAGCTCCCGGGCAAAAAAAGAGAAGCGGCATCCCATTTGAGATGCCGCTAAGCTAAAATTCAGCCGTTGTTCTCTCTCATCTTCGCAAAGCACTCGCTGCAGTAGACCGGACGGTCGGTCTTGGGCTCAAACGGGACGCGAGCTTCGCGGCCGCAGTTGGCGCAGACAGCAGTGAAGTATTCACGGGGGCCGCGGGCGGCGTTCTTGCGAGCGTCACGGCAGGCCTTGCAGCGCTGGGGCTCATTCTGGAAGCCGCGCTCTGCGTAGAACTCCTGCTCACCGGCGGTGAACACGAACTCGTTGCCGCACTCTTTGCAAACTAAGGTCTTGTCTTCGAACATGTGGTTATACCTCTCTTTTGGTTGCCTGTCCTTTGACTTGGGCAAAATATATGCTAAACGGTTTGCCCGTTTTCGCCAAGAATTTTGAGGGCCTTCCGGCGGATGCGCTGGACGGTGTTGTCCACGGACTTGCTCGTCTTGCCGCGGGATGCGGCGATTTCGGAATAGGATAGGCCCTGCAGATACAGAGAAAGAACCTCTTTCTCCGATGCGGAAAGTGAGAAGCGCAGCGCATTCAGAAACTCGCTTGCGCCCTCCCGACCAATTATCTCGGTCTCCGGGTCGGCTCTCATGCTCTCCGGGACAGTGTCGTCTTGAGAGAAGGTATGAAAGGAAACGGAGTCATTCAACGGTGCGTGTTTGTTCGCAGCCGCAGCGCGAACGGCAGAAATCAGCTTGTTGCGGATGCAGACAAGCGCGTATGCCCGAAACGGGGTTCCGGACGACGGATCATAGCTGCGTAAGGCATAGAGCAGGCCGATCATGCCCTCCTGGAAGAGATCCTCCTGATCCCCGCCGGCGAGAAACAGGGGTCTGGCGCAGACGCGAACCGTCCGGCTGTATCTGGTGATCAGGGTCTCCATCGCAGCGGCGGAGCGGTTTGCACGCACGGCCAGTTCTTCATCCGGCAGGTCGGCAAAGCTCTGTTCTGATTTCGTATGGTTCTGCTTAGTTTGGTTCTGCATAGTAATCATTATACCACGGAAATGCAGTCTGTCAACAAATCATTTGCGGTATTTTCGTAATTTTCCAAGATTTGTTGAATATTTACAAAAGCCGTGAATAAAACTGCCGATCGAATCACATTTTAAACTGCTGCTGCCCCGAAAAAGGAATGTCAAGATGGTCGTAGGCAAGCTGGGTCACGCAGCGCCCGCGCGGGGTCCGCGTCAGAAAACCGATCTGCATCAGATAGGGCTCGTAGACGTCCTCCAGCGTGACGGCCTCCTCCCCGATCGTAGCGGCGAGCGTTTCCAGGCCGACCGGACCGCCGCCGTAGTTCTCAATGATGGCGCGGAGCATCCGGTGGTCGATGCGATCGAGCCCCAATTCATCGATCTGGAGGCGATCCAGAGCGTGGTCCGCGGCCTGCTTGGTGATGACCCCGTCATAATAGACCTGAGCGAAGTCGCGCACGCGGCGCAGAATGCGGTTGGCGATCCGGGGCGTGCCTCGGCTGCGGGAGGCGATCTCCGAGGCGCCTTCGGGGTCGATCTGCATACCGAAAAGGGTGGCAGAGCGCGTGACGATGCGCTTGAGCTCCTCCGGCTTGTACAGCTCCAGACGGAGCGAGACGCCGAAGCGGTCGCGCAGCGGGGAGGAAAGCTGACCGGCCCGCGTCGTGGCGCCGATCAGGGTGAATTTGGGCAGATCCAGGCGTATGGAGTTGGCGCTGGGGCCCTTTCCGACGATGATATCGATTGCATAATCTTCCATCGCGGGATATAAAATTTCTTCTACGACCCGGTTCAGGCGGTGGATCTCGTCGATGAACAGAATGTCTCCGCTGTTCAAATTTGTCAGCAGGGCGGCCAAATCTCCGGGCTTCTCGATGGCTGGGCCCGAGGTGATGCGAATATTCACGCCCATTTCATTTGCGATGACGCCGGCCAGGGTCGTCTTGCCCAGACCCGGAGGGCCGTAGAGCAGAACGTGATCCAGCGGCTCGCTGCGGCGCTTGGCGGCCTCGATATAGACGGCGAGATTTTCCTTCGCCTCCTCCTGGCCGGTATAGTCGGCCAGGGTCTTCGGGCGCAGGGAGATCTCCCCCTCGTCCATCGGCGTAACGCCGGCGGTCACGATGGGGGCTTCATAGTCCTGAGAAAAGTCGATGCTCATATCTGCCTCCTTACTGGACGACCATCGCCCGCAGGCCGAAGCGGATCAGCTCCTCCACGGAGAGGGATTCCGCGTCTGCACCCTTGAGCGCGGCAGCAGCCTCCGCCTGGGAATAGCCGAGCTCCGACAGGGCGGCGGTTGCCAGAGCGACCTTGCTGTTCTTCTGCGGCAGGACCGGTCCCGCGGCGGCGGGGCCGTCCGAGAAGTCGAGCTCGCCGCCGATCTTATCCTTGAGCTCCAGAATGATGCGCTTGGCGGATTTCGCGCCGACGCCCTTGGCCCGTGTGATCGCCTTTTCATCTCCGGTCAGAATGGACAGCGTGAGCTGATCCGGATTCAGCACCGAAAGGATGGCCAGCGCCGAGGTCGGGCCGACGCCCGTGACGCCGATCAGCAGCTCAAACAGGCGCAGCTCGTCCCGGCTGGAAAAGCCGTAGATGTCGAAGGCGTCCTCCTTGATATTGCAGTGGGTAAAGAGGCGGTGGGTCTCCCCTACCCGCAGATTGGACAGGGTATAGTTGCTGGCAAAACAGGCGTAGCCCACGCCGCCGCAGTCTACGACCGCAAGATTGGCGTCCAGCAGGGCGATTTTGCCTTCCAGATAGTAGAACATAGTCAGCTTCCTTCCGTTTGCTCCTCCAGGCGGGAGAGCAGAGAGGTCTTGGCGCGGGCATGGCAGAGGGCGATGGCGATGGCGTCGGCAGCGTCGTCCGGGCGAGCGACCCGCTCCATGTGGAGCAGGCGGCGGGTCATATCCATGACCTGACGCTTTTCCGCCTTGCCGTAGCCGACCACGGCCTGCTTGACCTGCATGGGGGTGTACTCGCAGATGGGGACCCCGGACTTCTGCAGCGCGAGCAGGATCACGCCCCGGCCGTGGGAAACCCCGATACCGGTGGTGATATTGTGGCCCCAGAAAAGCTCCTCCACCGCGGCGGCGTCCGGCGCAGTGACCTCGATCAGACGGACGAGATCGTCATAGAGGACCTGAAGCCGCTGGGGAAAGGGCAGTTCCTTCGGCGTGGTGATCACGCCGTACTGCAGCAGGCGCAGACTGCTCCCCTCGACCTCGATCAGACCGAAGCCCGTGGTCGCGTAGCCGGGATCGATACCGAGAATCTTCATATCAGAGCGTTCCCGCCTTGGCGATCCAGAAATAATAGAGCGCGACGCCGATCAGGATCAGGGCGAACAGCGTCCAGGCCAGGATGCGGATCCCCCGCGTGCGGGGCACGTAGGGTTCCTTCTCCGCTTCCTGTTCCTGCTTTTCAATCGCCTGCATTGCGGCGTGCTCCAGCTCCTCGCGGGAATTGAAGTTGTCCATTTTCTTACCCTCAAACACTTTCTGTGATTCTTTTGCAGAGTATGACTGCGCGGGCGGGGATCATTCCTCGACCGGGGCCGGGTCGGCAGCCGGAGCCGGCGCGCCGCCCTGCATGGCGGCCCACTGCTCCTTGGTGATCAGAAGCTGGCGGGGCTTGGAGCCCTCGAAGGGGCCGACGATGCCGCGCTCCTCCATCTCGTCCACGATGCGGGCCGCGCGGGCGTAGCCGAGCTTCAGGCGGCGCTGGAGCATGGAAACGGATGCCATGCCGGTTTCCAGAATGACCTCGACCGCTGCGGGCAGAAGCTCGTCGCCGCCATCCTCGTCCGCAGGCTCGGACGCGCCGGACGAGGCGCTTGCCGCGCCGCCGGAGCCGCCCTTGCCGGACTGGGCAGCGCGGAGCTCGATCTCCTGCTGGACCTCGTCGTTGTAGTCGGCGCTGCCGTTGGACTTGACGAAGTCGATCACGCGCTGGACGCCTGCCTCATCCACGAAGCAGCCCTGCACGCGCTTTTTGCCCTTGCCGAGCGGGGCGTAGAGCATATCGCCTCTGCCGATCAGCTTTTCCGCGCCGGTTGCGTCCAGAATGATGCGGGACTCCATCGCGGAGGAGACGACCAGAGCGATGCGGGAGGGGATGTTGGCCTTCATCAAGCCGGTGATGACGTCCGCAGACGGACGCTGCGTTGCAATGACCAGGTGGACGCCGGCTGCGCGGCCCATCTGGGCAATGCGGCAGATCGCTTCCTCGACCTCTTTTCCGGCGACCATCATCAGGTCGGCCAGCTCGTCAATCACGACGACCAGCTTGGGCATGGGCTCCAGGGATTCGTCGGTAGAGGCGGCCTTATTATAGGATTCAATGTCGCGCACGCCGGCCTCGGAGAGGGTGCGGTAGCGGCGCATCATCTCGGAAACGGCCCACTGCAGAGCGCCCGCCGCCTTCTTGGCGTCGGTCACGACGGGGATCAGCAGGTGCGGCACGCCGTTATAGATGCCGAATTCGACCATCTTCGGGTCCACGACGATCAGCTTGACCTCCTCGGGCGTCGCCTTATAGAGAATGGAGATCAGAATGCTGTTCGTGCAGACGGATTTGCCGGAGCCGGTGGTACCGGCGATCAGAACGTGGGGGAACTTGGCGATGTCGCCGATCACGCAGGTGCCGTTGATATCCTTGCCGACGGCGAAGGAGACCTTCGAGCGGGCGTTTTTGAATTCGCGGGATTCGAGGATCTCGCGCAGGGAGACCGTGCTCACCTGCTTGTTCGGGACCTCGATGCCGACCATGGAGTTTTTATCCGGGATCGCGGAGATCCGGACGCTCGGCGCGCCGAGCTCCAGCGCGATATCGTCGGCCAGGCCCGTCAGCTTGCTGAGACGGACGCCCTGGGCAAGCTGGAGCTCGTACATCGTGACGTTCGGCCCGCGGGTGACGTTGACGATCTTTGCATCCACGTTGAAGCAGGCCAGCTTTTCGGTCAGGCGGCGGGTGTTCTCCCGCATTTCGGCGCTGGCGTCCACGCTGTCATTGGAGGCGTAATCCAGCAGATCCGTGGACGGGAAGACGTAGACCGGAGGCTCCGGCGCTGCGGCGGACAGGTTGGCGATCTCCGCCCCGACCTCTGCGGCGGCCTGCAGGGCCTCCCCCGCCTTGAGCTTTTCGGAGGGCTGGGCCGGGACCTTGACCTCGGCCATCGGTATGGTCTGGCCGGGCTCCGCCGTGGAGGGGTCGGGGACCAGCTTCGGCGCAGGGGTCGCAGGAGGCTCCGGCTGCGGGGCCGTTTGCACGGGATCGACCGGCAGGATCGGCCCGTCCACGGGCAGATCGAAGTCGGAGCGAGGATGCGGGACCTCCAGGAACTCCGTTTCGTCCGGCGACTGCTCCACCTGCTTCGGCCTCCCCGCGGGGCGGACGGTGGCGGCGGGCTTTTCCGCCGTCTGGGCCGTCGGATCGTCCACGGGAAGATCGTATTCGAAGCGGTTTCGGTTCTGACGGCGCTCGGCCTTATCCTGACGGCGCTCGGCGCGGACCTGCCGGTGCTCCTCCCGCACCTGACGGGTCCGGACGACGTGCTCGACCAGGGCCTCGGCAGGCTCCTTGCGCTCCTTTTCCCGGCGCGTGGCGCGGAGCTCGTCGCGGTGGTTGTTGATCGCGCGGAGCAGGCCGGTCAGGGTCAGATTCACACTGGCGGGCAGCGTGACGAGCAGCAGCAGGATCGTTATGGCCCAGCCGACGGGCTTGCCGCCGGGGAGGCTGAAAAGCATGGCGGTCAGGCCGCCGACGACGCCGCCGGTGGTTCCGTCCTTGCCGCCCTCATAGAGCCGGGAAAGCAGCCCGCCGCTCCAGGAGAGCCGGGCGTCGGCAGCCAGATGCGCGACGGCGCAGACCAGGACCGCAAAGCTCAAAGAGCAGAGGATCCGCATGGTAACGGGGCGGTCGCCGTGGAACAAAAGAGCAACGGCGCAGAGCAGCAGACCGATGGGCAGAACGATCAGTCCAGTCCTGCCCACGAGACCCATGAAGAGCTGACCGAGCGCACTCTGACGGGCGAAGCCGCTGAGCAGGACGAGGACGGCGAGCAGGATGCAGACCACGCCCCAGATCTCCCGGCGGAAATGCGAGAAAATGCTCTCCTCTCGCAGCCTGGTCTGAGCGTTTTTCTTGGCCGCGGGTTTCTTGCCGCTTCCCTTCTTCGGTTTCTTTTGAGAACTCATCGTATGTATCTCCTAAATTCAATGTCAGGCGGCGATCAGGAAGAGGATCCCCGCGAGCAGGGCAGCGCCCCAGCACCAGTAGGCAAAGCCGGTCGGTTTGCGGTAGGCCGCGTGCTCGGTCAGCGTCCGCAGCGCGAACAGACCGGCAAGCGCGGAGATCGCAAGCCCAACGAAGCTCTGAGCGGCTGTGACCGTGACGGTACCGAGGCTTTTGGCTGTGAACCAGCGGTAGATCGCAGCGATCAGATAGACCGGGATCCCCATGAGGCCGACCTGCTCCACCGCAGTGGGATAGGACATGCCCCGCAGGAAGGCAGCCGAGAGCACGGTCCCGCTCCGGGACAGGCCGGGGAAAACCGAAAGGATTTGGGCGCAGCCGAGAGCGAGGCCGTCGGAGGCCGTCATCTGCCGCAGATCCCGCTTCCCTCTCGCGCCGCGGCCAGCAAAGTAGATCAGCACCCCGGAGACGGCCTCAAACAGGCAAACGAACGCCAGCGCCGCCTCGTGGTTTTCCACGAACAGGCGCGGGCGGCGGAGCAGCAGGGCCCCGAGCATCGGCAGGCTGGCCAGGAGCAAAAGCTGGAGCTGACGCCTGGGCAGAGACGGGGCGCGGCGCCGCGCAGCGGGCCGGATCAGACCGAGACCGACCAGGGCGTGGACCAGCATCTCCCCCGCCCGGCGGTGGTAGAAGATCAGCAGGGCCAGGGCAGCGCCGCCGTTCAGCACGGCGAGACAGGCGGTTCGGTCCGCCGCGCTCAGCTCCAGGCCGAGGAGCTTTTCCAATATGTAGAAATGGCCGGAGCCGGAGACGGGGAAGATTTCCGCCGCTCCGACCGCAACGGCCAGAAGAATCGTGCCAAGCCAGGTCATAAGCCAGCCTCCCGGGATAGTTGCAAACCGTATTTCAAGTTATTATAACACAGGCGGCTGAAAATTTCCACCCTTTTTCTGCATTTCTTCGTTTCGGGCGGAATTCCGGCGCTCTGCGACCATCTGATGCAGGCAGTCAAGGGCGTCCGAGAGGCTGCCGAGGCGCTCGATCAGTCCGCAGGAGACCGCCTCCTTGCCGTACAGGACCGTGCCGACGTCCGTCGCAAGCTCGCCGGTCGCCATCATATAGTCGGTGAACTGCTGCTTGGAGATATGGGAATTCGCAACGACGAAGTCCACGATCTGACTCTGGATGCGATTGAAATACTGGAAGGTCGCCGGGGCGGAGACCACGGTCCCGCTCATGCGAACCGGATGGATCGTCATGCCCGCCGTCGGGGCGATCATGCAGTGCCGGGCCGCCACGGCCAGCGGCACGCCGATCGAATGCCCGCCGCCGAGGACCAGAGAGACCGTCGGCTTCTTCATCCCGGAGACCAGCTCCGCGATCGCAAGCCCGGCCTCGATGTCTCCCCCGACCGTGTTGAGCAGCAGGAGCAGGCCGTCGATCTCCTCGTTCTCCTCGATCTGGGCAAGCAGGGGCATGACGTGCTCGTATTTGGTGGTTTTGACGTTGTCGGGCAGAACCTGATGGCCCTCGATCTGGCCGATGATGGTCAGGGTATAGATATTGCCGCCTGCGGTCCGGGTCAGCGCGGAGCCGAGCTCCGAGTTCCGATCCAGGCCGGCCGGTTCATTGTTTTCGCACATGGGATAGCTCCTTTCCGGGTTTTTCCATAGCTTGCCCGGAAGGGCTTCGCGTTATGCAAGAGAATTCCGTCTGCGCTCAGGCCTCCGTCCCGTCCGCCTCCGGCTTCTGAGCGCAGCGCGGACGGAGCCGGACCTCCCACTGCGGGAGCGGGTAGCGCTGCATTGCCCCGAAAATGCGGGTTTTGAGCTCCGGATAGCGGTCGTGAAGGTCGCGGATGAGCTGCTTGGTCTCCTCGCGCTTGGTGGTCTTGTCGGCGGGGCAGGCGTTGCGGACCACGGGGAGGTCATAGCGCTCGGCAAAGTGGGCGACCATCTGCTCGGGCAGATACAGCATCGGCCGGATCTGGGTCACGCCGGAGCGGTCCAGATACGTGACCGGCTCAAAGCAGCCGATCCTCCCCTCGTAGAGCAGGGACATCAGGAAGGTCTCCACGGCGTCGTCGCGGTGGTGGCCCAGCGCGATCTTATGGATGCCCGCCGCCGTGATGGCGTTGGAGAGTGCCCCGCGGCGCATTTTCGCGCAGAGCGAGCAGGGGTTTTTCTCCCTGCGATGCTCAAACAGCACGGGTCCGATGTGGGTCTCGATCAGATGGAACGGAACCTCCAGCCGGTCGCAGAGGGCTGCAACGGGGGAAAAGTCCATCCCCTCCAGGCCCATGTGGACCGAGAAGGCCTCCAGGGTGAAGGGAGCGGGGTAGAACTTGCGAAGCTCCGCCAGCAGGACCAGCAGGGTCAGAGAGTCCTTTCCGCCGGAAACGCCGACCGCGATCCGGTCGCCTGCCTCGATCATGGCGTAGTCGTCCACGCAGCTTCGAAGCAGCGAGAGCATTCTTTGCATGAGATCACCTCAAACGTAAAAATGAAAAGTGAGTAAACGAGAGTATGAGAGAGAAAACAAAAGATTTTCAGATCATAGTCGGAGGAAAATGAAATTTTTCAAAAATCTCGTTGACAAGTCGGATCAAATATGTTATAAAGTACGGGCGTCCGGAGCTATTGTAACGGCGCAGATTGAATTTGTCAAAACAAATGTTTATTTCATACGGAGGAAAGATTCATGTCCACTACACTGGTCAAGAAAGAAAACGTGGAACGCAAGTGGTACGTCCTTGACGCCGCCGGCAAGCCCATGGGCCGCACCGCCGTCATCGCCGCCAACCTGCTCCGCGGCAAGCACAAGGTCGATTTCACCCCGAACGTTGACTGCGGTGATTTCGTCATCATCATCAACACCGACAAGGCCATCCTCACCGGCAACAAGATGGAGAACAAGTACTACCGTCATCACTCCGGCTGGATCGGCGGTCTGAAGGAAACCAAGTACCGTCTGCTGATGGAGTCCCGCTCCGACTTCGCGATGGAGCTGGCTGTCAAGGGCATGCTCCCCAAGAACACCATCGGCCGCACTGCTCTGACCCGTCTGAAGCTGTACAAGGGCGCCGAGCACAAGAACGCCGCTCAGAAGCCCGTCGAATGGACGCAGGACTAAGGAGGTAACGAACAATGTACGAGAGCAAGAGAACTTATCACTACGGCACCGGCCGCCGCAAGGCCTCCATTGCCAGAGTTCGCGTGTATGAGAACGGCACCGGCTCCATCACCATCAACGGCCGCGACATCGACGATTACTTCGGCCTCGAAACCCTGAAGCTCATCGTCCGTCAGCCCCTGAACACCACCGATACCATCGGCAAGGTGGACGTCGTCTGCACCGTCGAAGGCGGCGGCGTGACCGGCCAGGCCGGCGCCATCCGTCACGGCATCTCCCGCGCTCTGCTGGGTCTGAACCCCGAATTCCGCGCCGCCCTCAAGGCTGCCGGCTTCCTGACCCGTGACCCGAGAATGAAGGAACGCAAGAAGTACGGTCTCAAGGCCGCCCGTCGTGCGCCTCAGTTCTCCAAGCGCTGATCTCAGACTGCAATCTGCCAAAACCCCGGAACCGTGCGGTTTCCGGGGTTTTTCTCAGGGTATTTGGAAGGATGCGGTTTCTGCGGTCATGGGCGCGCAGTACTTATGACCGTACGACAGCAGCAGATTGAGCGCGCGGAGGGAACGCTGTGCACTATGTGAAAGCAAAGGGGATCTTATCCTCTCAAAACGGAATGAATTTATATCGGGGCTGCACGCACGGATGTATTTACTGCGATTCCAGAAGCACATGCTATCGGATGGATCACGCTTTTAGGATATCGAGGTCAAAGAAAACGCCCTTGAATTGCTGGAAGACGCGCTGCGCCGCAAGAGAAAACCCTGTATGATCGGAACGGGCTCCATGAGCGATCCTTACGCCCCGCTGGAGCTGAAAACAGAATACACACGAAAAGCATTGTTGATCATCGAGAAATACGGCTGCGGCGTCGCGCTGCAGACGAAGTCCGATCTGGTGCTCCGGGATCTGGATATCCTGAAACGCATCAACGAAAAGACCAAAGCCGTGATTCAGATGACGCTGACAACAGCGGATGAAAACCTGTGTAAAATCATCGAGCCGAACGTCTGCACGACAAAAGAGCGGTTCGAGGCGCTGAAAACCTTGCGCGAGAACGGGATTCCCACCGTCGTGTGGCTGTGTCCGATCCTGCCCTATCTCAACGACACCCGGGAGAACGTTGAGGCGATCCTTCGGATGTGTACGGAAGCTCAGGTGCGCGGCGTGATCTGCTTTGGAATGGGGCTGACGCTTCGCGACGGCAGCCGTGAATATTTCTATCGTCAGCTTGATCGGCATTTCCCCGGATTGAAGGAGCGCTATATCCGGGAATACGGAGACCGCTACGAGATCCCCAGTCCGCGCAGCGATGCGCTGATGCGGTTGTTTCATCACACCTGCGAGCAAAACGGGATGATGCACGATAACGATGAGATCTTCGCTTATCTGCACCGCTTTGAAGAAAAGGAGCCGTTCGGACAGCTCAGCTTATGGCAGCTTCAGCGGAATGAATGACGGTCGTGGATCAACGACGCTTGATGGGAAAAGAGGAGCCTATGAAAGACGCGGTATTATACGTTCACGGCAAAGGCGGCAGCGCGGCTGAAAGCGATCACTACAAAACGCTGTTCCCGGATTGCACGGTCACTGGGCTGGATTATCCCTCCTTTACACCCTGGGAAGCCGGGGCGGAGATCCGCGCGGCGGCGGAGGAACTGAAGCGACTGGATCAGAAGCGAAGCCCTTTGACGCCCGGACGGAATAAAAATATATAAAGAATGGTATTCGAGAAAGTGAGGGCATGAAAGAATGCGGATCTACGTTGATTTTGACGATTGCCTGTGCGAGACAGGAAGGGCATTCTCACAGCTTGCGCTGGAAATGTTCCAGAAGCACGTTCCCTATGACCGGATGCATGATTTTGAACTGGAGAAGTCTTTTGATCTGGATGCGGAACAATATGAGCGGCTTATGCTTCGGGGGCACGAGCCGGAGATCCTGCTGTCGTATGAGGCGACGCCGGGCGCTGCAGAGACCATAAACGAATGGATTTCCTGCGGGCACGAGGTATCGATCATTACCGGCCGCCCATCCAGCGTTTACGAGCCGTCCCGTATCTGGCTGGATGCGCACGGACTCAAGAATGTCGGACTGTACTGTCTCAACAAATACGGAAGAGATCATTTTCTCAAAAACAGCAGCAGCACGCTTGAACTGGAAGACTATTACAGGATGAAGTTTGATTACGCGGTTGAGGATTCTCCGAAGGCGTTCCGTTTCTTCGAACATCTGCCGGAGCTTAAGGTCCTGGTGTTTGACAGGCCGTGGAACAGAGCATGCGCTTTTCCGAACGGAAACTATCAAAGATGCGCCGATTGGGAGAGCATTCGCAGGATCGTTGCTGGTGCGTGAGAAAGGGACGGGCATTCAGAATGGTTTCTGCTCAAAAGCATCGTTCTTTTCGATCCTGTTTGCACTGCTCGATGCTGCCGCAGCGGTAGCAAAGCTCATTGTCACAAATCCCGTCGTTCCTGAAATAAGACAGGATATTGCGCACGGTGGTTTCCGCGATATTGTTCAGGGCCTCTTTGGTCAAAAACGCCTGGTGGGACGTGACGATCACGTTGGGCATGGAGATCAGCCGGGAGAGCAGGTCGTCGTTGAGAATGTGGCCGGAGCGGTCCTCAAAGAAAACGTCGGATTCCTCCTCGTACACGTCCAGGCAGGCCGCGCCGATTTTGCGGGCCTTGATCCCCTCCAGCAGGGCCTCGGCGTCGATCAGGCCGCCCCGGGAGGTGTTCACGAGCACCACGCCCTTTTTCATCCGTCCGATCGCCGCAGCGTCGATCATGTGCCGGGTCTGCTCCGTCAGCGGGCAGTGCAGGGAGATGACGTCGGCCCGCTCGAGCAGCTCGTCCAGCGGCACGTAGTCGATGCCGCCGTTCGTCGCCGGGAACGGGTCATAGGCGATGATCTTCATGCCGAAGCCGCGGCAGATGTCGATAAAGATCCGGCCGATCTTTCCGGTGCCGACGACGCCCACGGTCTTGCCGTGGAAATCGAAGCCCGTGAGACCGTTCAGGGAGAAATTGAATTCCCGCGTGCGGTTGTAGGCCTTGTGAATGCGGCGCACGGAGGTCAGAAGCAGGGCGATCGCGTGCTCCGCCACGGCATAGGGAGAGTAGGCGGGCACGTGTACCACGTGGACCTTGCCAAAGGCAGCGGCCACGTCCACGTTGTTGTAGCCCGCCGAGCGCAGGGCGATCAGCTTCACCCCGCAGCGATACAGCCTGTCGATGACCGCGGCGTTCACCGTGTCGTTCACGAAGACGCACACGGCCTCACAGCCCCGCGCCAGCTCCACGGTGTCCTCGTTCAGCCTGATCTCCAGAAACCGGAACTGCATCTCTTGCGCGGCGCCATAGCGTTCAAAGGAGGGCTTGTCATACTCCTTCGCGTCATAGAACGCAATCTTGATCATAGGGATCACTCCTTTGCCATAGCTTGCCTCCCCTGCCGCGCATTTATTCCGGAAGAAGCCCAAGGAGCGTCTTACTTACTGTTTGTCAACTGCTGATATCGTTTCATAAGCTCCGCGACGCAGGAGGCTTCGGTGGTGGTTTTCACATCGAAGCCGTAGGCCTGCATGACGGCGCGGTCGTTGGCCTGTTGGGCCTTGCGGAGCTCCGGGGGCATGGTGGTCTCGTCGTAGAGGTCGGCAAGGCTGCAATCCGGGTACAGGGCTCTTGCGTCCAGAATCCCCTGCGCCGTCTGCTCGATCCTGGCCTTCTGCTCCTCCGACGGATTGGGCCAGGGGAAGTTGTTGTAGACAACCCCAGCAGAATACCGATAATCACTTTTTATTCGCCCGCAAACCACTCGCATCCATGCCATATGGACATTCGACATCAGCACGCCAAAATGGAATAATGTTGCTTCTGGCATCATTAAATTGGCATCACCACATAAGGTGCTGTTGTCCATGTATCCGAACGGTATGTATCTGCGTTTTTCAGAAGAATGCCTAGGAATGATTAGATAATTGCCCTTTGGCATATTCTCAACATGAAAACGAGTCGGTTTTTCTGCCAACTTAACCGTACCAGCACTTGAACTCGATAGACGAAATGCTTTCACTGCCTCTACACGTGCTAGGCAGTTTGGCATTCGTCGCAGCTCATTTGGTGGACAGTTACCAAGCCAGAGGCAATACCGTGGTTTGCGGTTGATGAACTCTTGCGCACCGTACCAAGGCAAAAACCATTTTTCGGATGAAGGTTCTATAGAAACAAAAGCTTCTTTTTCTTCTTTTGTGAATAAGTAGTTTCCTCCGTCAATCGGTTTATTTCCGATACCGATTTTGGGAACTTTGCAGATCGGATTTGCACGATTCTCCAAAAACACATCATCTGCGTCAATAAGGTATGCATTGATATGCTTCGCCACCACTCGATCTTCGCCAGTAAAAATCACTTTTTCTGTGGTAGAATTGCAAGCACTAAATCCAACAACAACACAGTGAACATGTGCAATATTTTTTGCCTCACTATCCCATCGAAATGTTCGATACGCATAATCAATTCTGATTCCAGCACCGAAAAGCGGTTTCCATAGTATAGGGACTTCTTCACCCTGAGTAACAGAATTGGTTGAAACAAGCGCAGATCGAATTTGTGTTCCCATCATAAGATCCGAACACTTTTTATACCAGCAGCTCACATAGTCTAAATTGCCTGCATTCTTCCATCCTGGAAACACCCTGTTTATATCATCTTTTTGATCCTTGCTCATGAGCCTCGCCCCCACAAATGGCGGGTTGCCCATGATGTATTTGAGCTTCTCCTTGGGAACCACAGTTTCCCAGTCAATCCGCAGGGCGTTGGCCTCGACGATGTTGGCGTAGGATTTGAGCGGAAGGAAGTCGATCTCATAGCGGACGATGTGTTCCGTTTCCCGAAGCATCTGGCTTTCAGCGATCCAGAGGGCGGTTTTGGCAACGGTCACGGCGAAATCGTTGATCTCGATGCCGTAGAACTGACCGATGGAGACCTTGATGGGGTCCAGGGTCTCGCCCATGACGATCTGACCCTCGGTGCTGCCCTTGTCCGTGGCAATAATGCCCTCGACCACCTTATTCTCCAAGCGACGCAGAGAAAGATAGGTCTCGGTCAGGAAGTTGCCGGAGCCGCAGGCCGGGTCCAGGAAGGTCAGGCCTGCCAGCTTCTTCTGGAAGTCCCGCAGACGGCTGTTTTTTGTCCTGGGAATGGGGATGGCATCGATTTCCGCGAACTCCGCTTGCAGATCGTTCAGAAACAGCGGGTCAATGACTTTGTGAATGTTTTCGATGCTGGTATAGTGCATGCCGCCGGAGCGCCGGGTTTCCGGGTTCAGGGTGCTTTCAAAGACAGCGCCGAAAATCGTGGGACTAATCTCGGACCAGTCAAAGTCGCCGCTGGCCTTTTGCAGCAGCGTGGAAAGCAGCTCGTCGGTAAGCGGCGGGATTTCAATATCTTCGTCTGCAAACAGACCGCCGTTGACGTAGGGGAAGGAAGCCAGCAGCGGGTCGTCGTCCGCAAGATACGGGTCGCGGTCTTCCGGCTTCTGGTCGAGCACGCGGAACAGCTTGCGCAGGGCATTCCGCGCATTTCTCGCGTCGAACTGCGCCATGTAGTCATGGAACAGGTTCTTCTTGCCGAAGATGCATGCGTCCTCGGCATAGAGGCAGAACACAAGCCGGACACAGAGCTTGTTGAGGCTTTTCAGAGTTTCGGGATCGTTTGGATTCTTATACTGCTTCAAAAAAGCTTCGTACAGCACGCCGACCAGCTCACCGGCTTGCAGGGAAATCCGCATTTCATCGGTGAGCTTTTGTGTTTTCTGATTGACCAGGAAATCCAGCAGATGATATTTTGACTGCAAATCAGCCAGAGCCAGCTTCAGGGGTTCCGGCTTCTTCTGGTTCATATCGTAGATCCAGATCTCGGCAAAATTGGACGTAACGATCCAGCGGGCTTTCTCGTCAAAGGGAAGTCCGTTGTCGTACATCTTCGCCTGCTCATAGGGCGTCATGCCGTTGTGCCCGGCCTGGGGCTTGTCCAGGGCAATGCCGAGGGATTTTTGCTCGATCAGCACATGGGTTTCGGGGATATAGGCGTCGATTCGTTTCGTGTTCCCGTCCGGCCCGATGACCTTCTTTTCAAAATCCACACGGTCCGTCACCTTTTCGACACCGAGAACGTCTTGCAGAACGTCAATCCAATAGGAACGCGCGTCCTCGTCCTCGCGTCCCTTTCCCTTCCACTTGTAGAAGAACTGCCGCGCGGCTTCTCTCTGCTGAATGTCTGTCATAAACTCAACTCCATATCTTGTCTGTCGCTCTGGCTGCCGCCGGGGCTTTTTCAGTCTTAACAGCTTTTAAGAGGCAATCAGCGCCCCATCCGCACTTACGGAACACGCCGGGCGACGGGTGAGGCTGCTTTTTTCAGACACCAACCAGGTTGATGTCGTGTCTGACGAAGCTTCATAGCGCGGCGTTTTGGAAAGTTGCGGAACGGAAGGAACCGTGGTCTGCAAAGCCGAATGCCGCGGAAGCATATAACCAACCGATAATAATTATACAATGAAACTATCGAAAAAGCAACAGCAGAATTGGGCCGGAGAGCCGGAATTGGGCCGGAGAGCCGGAACCTTCTGAACTGCGGTAACTGTTCAGCCCATGCGAAACCGAAACGGTTTTGCGCAGGGCGGCCAGACCTCTGGCCGCCGCGCTGTCTGCTGCCCGGTGGGACGGTTCGGCAGGTGGCAGGGACTGATCGACGCAGGAAAGATCCCTCCTCTTGCGGGGATGGCAGCATCCTGCGTCTGACGCAAGCCGGATGACGAAAGAGGTGAACCTCGTTCCGGCGTACCTCCGGGACGGGGAACCCGTCCCCTACGCAGGGGACGTCGCATGATCGCATACACCTCGTAGGGGCCGGGTCTCCCGGCCCGCACGTTCCAACACGTTTCGGCGTACCTCCGGGACGGGGAACCCGTCCCCTACGATGGCCCGCACGTTCCAACACGTTTCGGCGTACCTCCGGGACGGGGAACCCGTCCCCTACGCTGGCCCGCACGTTCCAACACGCTCCGCCGTACCTCCGGGACGGGGAACCCGTCCCCTACGACGGCCCGCACGTTCCAACACGCTCCGGCGTACCTCCGGGACGGGGAAGGGGATCAACAGACACGGCGTGAAAAAACTGCCCTTTCCCGGGATGGGAAAAGGCAGTATTCTTATTCCGTCAGCGAATAGCTGACGTCCAGCAGCTCTTTGATCGTCTGATCCTCCGCGCTTCCGTCGAGCAGGACGCCGAGCCAATGGTTTTTATTCATATGCCACGCCTTGGTGATGCCCGGCTGGCCGAGGTAGGAGCCGCCGATGATCGGCCCGGTTTTCACGTCGAGCAGGAAAGTCGGGCCTTCTCCGGGCAGACCGAGCTTGGAACGCTCGACCTCCATCCCGACGCCAAACCATTTCCGGTTGTTTGCATGCCGAAAAACGAAGGTCTGCGGGTAGTCCGCCCAAAGGTACTCCGGCGCTGCGTGATAGGTCTGATTGACGTAATGGATCAGTTCATTCACATTCATAGCCGTTCAAGATTCGCTCGCCGTTCCGGGCGGGTCCTGTGGGGCGAAGACGGACGACTCGCTGCTCCGGCATGGGGTAAACCGCCTGCAGGAAACCTAAATCCTTTTTCACGTTAAAAACTCCTTTCGCAGCAAAGCCGCTTATCTTTTTGTTTTGTTCATGCTATAATTATACGAGGCGTTCGAAAAAAATCAAGTAAACCTCGCGTCTGCTCCCGAAGCTCCACTGCCCGGATTTAATTGAAGAACCGGAACAGGAAGGTGACAATTTCCGCCCGGGTGCAGTCTTTCAGGGGCGAGAAATGTCCCTCAGAAGTTCCATTGGCAATTCCGTTCTCTTCTGCCCAGTTTGCCGCTTTGCAATAATAGGCATTTTCCGGAACGTCAGAATAATGATACAGGTGCCAGGCTGCGGGTCTCCCGGCAAAGCGCCAGATGAAGGTGATAATCTGCGCCCGGGTGCAGGGCCGATCCGGGGAAAAGGCTTTCGCGGAGGTTCCCGTGGTGATGCCCTTCTCCACCGCCCAGCGTACCGCGTCCGCATAATAGGCATCGTTCGGTACGTCCGCAAAGGCAAGGTCCGTTTTTTCCGGCGCAGGGCAGCCGCTCGCCCGCCACAGGAAGGTCACAGCCTGCGCCCTCGTGCAGCCGCGGTCAGGCCCAAACAGGTTTTCCTTTACGCCGTTGGTGATTTTGGAATAAACCGCCCACATAACAGGATTGTAATAATACGCCGCAGGGGCAACGTCGAGGAACGGATTGCTGATGCTCAGACGCTCGATTCGGACCCGGTCCACCGGATTGCCCAGGGCGTCCACAAACCGGCCGCCCTGATAGCGAGCGCCTGCCGGTTCCGTGATCGCCATCGGGAATTCGAGAACGAAGTCGTCGTCCCTCTCTGTTTCAACGGTGTCAACAATGCTGACGCCTCCGGAAAAGACGACGTTCCATGACCAGACGTATCCAACCGTCAGTTGGCCGCCGCCCATATAGAACCCTTCCCGTGCATAGATCCTGCCGGCCTCTACGACACTGTCGCTTTGGCCGTATCCATTGATCGCGGAGATGTAGTCGGCGCGCACGTTGGCGTTGTCGATGCTGACGGTCTCCCTGCAGCCCCAGATGTCCGGACAGTCTACGCTGCCGCCGTCAATCACAATGCCGTCAAGCCCGCTCAGCCCGTTACACCAAGTCAAGCCGCTCTCAGGCGGATTCTCCATCACAGGGCATTCCACGTCGGCCTCCACCCGGAGGCGACCGTCGAAGGCATAGACGATCTCTGCAGACAGAGAAGCATCGCCGGTGATGGTAAGGCTTCCGGCACAGCAGAGGGTTTTGAGGCAGATATCAGTATCCAGCTCCAGCACAGCGTCTTCTATGAAGGTGTAGGAGCCCCCCTCCTCCAGCTCGCTGGCCTGAACCGCTCCGCCGGGAATGGGAATGCAGTGATACATCTGGTACATTTCTTCGATCTGTCTCCGCAGATCCTCCGGAATCTCCGGCGGCAAGGACGGCATTTCATCCGCGCTGACCCTCGGCACCGCCAGAAAGACAGAGCCCAAGAGCAGTATGCACAGAATCAGGCTGACAATCGTTCTCATTCTTCTTGTTTGATTTTTCATGGATTCGTTCTCCTTTGTTCGTTTGTTCGTTTAACACGCTTCCAGGACTGGAACAGCGGTTTCTTTTGTGCGAAAAGCCGTTTTATAGAATAGCAGCGACAGGGCGGTGGCAATCGACCAGCCGATGGGCCAGGCACACCAGATCCCGGTGGATTGCAGCGCCGTGCGGGAGAGCAGGACAGCCAGCGTCACCCGAAGGATCAGGTCGGTAAAGGTCGCGATCATGAACTGCCGCATCATGCCCGCTCCGCGCAGTACGCCGTCCGCCGCCAGCTTGACGGAAACCACGAAGTAGAAGGGCGAGAGGATGCGCAAAAAGACGATGCCGGTTTTTAAGGCCAGCTCCGTCGGTTCGTCCATGAAAAACCGTACCAGCGCCTCTCCCGCAAAGAAATACAGCAAGCAGAACGGGACGCACAGCAGCCACACCATTTTCAGCCCGGCCTGCAGGCCCTGACGGACTCGGTTCCGCTTGGCCGCGCCGATGTTCTGCGCGGTGTAATTGGAGATCCCGTTGGCCAGCGTGGTGAAGGAGGTGATCACCAGGTTATTCAGCTTGACCCCGGCAGAATAGCCCGCCATCACGCCTGTTCCGAAGCCGTTGATCACGCCCTGGATCACCAGATTGCCCACGGAGATGAAGCTCTGCTGCAAGGTGCTGGGCACGGCGATGACAGCGATCTTTTTCAGCAGCGCGGCAGAAAAGATCGGCGCCCTGCCCATTCCCGCCGTCAGCGTCCGCATTCGTCTGAGCACCACGACCATTGCCAGCACGCAGCTGATCCCCTGGCAGATGAAGGTGGCCCAGGCCACGCCGTCCACGCCCATGCCAAAGGCGGTAACGAATAAAACGTCCATCCCGATATTGGCCGTAGAGGACAGCGCCAGGAAGAGAAAGGGCGTGCGGGAATCGCCCAGCGCCGCAAAGGTCCCTGTCGCCACGTTGTAGAAGAACATGAACGGCAGACCCAGGACGTATATTTTCAGATACAGCGCCGAATCCGCCATTGCCTCCTGCGGGGTGTGCAGCAAGGCCAGCAGCCCGCGGCAGCCTGCCAGTCCAAAGGCCATCAGCACAAGGCACACAGCTCCCGTCATCAGCATAGCGGTGAAAACGGCGGTTTTCACCTGCCGATAATCCTTGGCGCCGAATAACTGCGACACCACCACGGAGCAGCCCATGTTGCAGCCAAAGGCGAAGGCAATGAAAATCAGCGTGATCTCATAGCTGTTGCCAACGGCGGCAAGTGCGTTTTCTCCAATGAATTTTCCGGAAACCCAACTGTCTGCGATATTATAAAGCTGCTGAAAAATGATGCTGCCGAAAAGCGGCAGGCAGAACCGCCATAATACCGAGGACGGCTTTCCCACGGTCAGATCTTTGTTCAAAGTGCTATGCTTCCCTTCACGTTGGATTTATGACGACTCCATCGCGCTGAGAGGCCGCATGGAGCTTGCAGATGATTCATAACGATTCCAGTCTCTCCCGGATCTCGCGCTCCGGCACGAGCCGGAAGCCCTCGTAGCGGAACTTCGGCGCGGTCGCGCAGGAGACGAAGGTATAGCCGTCCGGGGTCAGGTTTTCCGCCGAGAAGATGGTGTCCTTGGGGATGCGCACCATGGCCCGCTGGCCCTGCTCGCAGTCCGGCCCAAGCAGATAGGTCTCCTTGCGGCCCGCATGGAGCACGGTGATCCGAACGCCGCAGCCCTCGTGATAGTACCAAAGCTCCTCGCAGTCGATCTGATGGAACTGCGATTGCTCCCCGGCGTCCAGCAGGAAATAGATGCTGCCCGCCAGCGCGCGTCCGTCCTTCTCAAAGGGTGCTGTGTACACCTCGGAGAACCATCCGCCCTCGGGGTGGGCTTCCAGCCGGTAAGCTGTTTTCAGTAGCTTGGTTCGTTCTTTTGCAGGATTCATGGTCAGCAGCCCTTTCCGTCGATGCTGCAGGCCGGGGCGTTCTCCCGACAGACGATGGGCAGGCCGTGCTTCTTCATCCAGCCCTCCCAATCCAGGGTCACGGGGCCGTCCTCCGGGACAAGGGCCGGAATGCCGACAGACCCGGCCTTCCTGCAGGGCTCGAAGACCGGAAGGCTGTCGCGGAGCTTCAAAAACGCCTTGAGATTCCGCATGCTCTCGTTGATATCAATATAGTGGTACGCCACGCCGTGAGCGTCCAGATTTGCCTTGCACACCCGGCAGTCGGGGCACAGAGGACTTCCGTAGATAACCAACATGATTCCGTTCCTCCTTTACGGATTTGTTAGAAAAGGAGCTCAAAGCTCCCGCCTTCAAACTTGATGTCGCTGCCCGCCTCGTCCTTGTAGAAGGAGACGAGCTCCGTCCCGGTCAGTCTGAACCCGAGCGCGTGCAGCAATCTGACTGAAGGGGCGTTGTTCAGGGCTGTTCCTGCCGTGATTCTGACCACGCCTCTGTCTCTCAGCGCGTCAAGAAGGGCCGCGACGCTCTCCCTTGCATAGCCTTTTCCATGATAGCGCGAGTGGAAGCAGTATCCGACCTCATAGCTGTCTTCCCGCTTATGAAAAACCGCATATCCGATTACGGCGTCCTGCAAACAGACGGCAAAAAACAGATGTTCCTTGCTTTCCTGAAAGGACGCCCAGGTTTCGATTCTCCGGGATACAGACCGATCGTCCAAGTCATTTGGTCTGTCATATTGCGCGTAAATGGATTTTGCTGCATCTGCCCAAATCGCCTGAATTGCTTTCCAATCGTCAGCGCAAACTCTTCTGATGGAAAGTCTTTCTGTCTGAATCATACGTTCGTTCTCCAGGAATCCCGCTCGATCGTTTCGCCGTCTTCCATCCGGCAGGCCGGGATTTGTCTCTATCGGATCGCTTTGGAATACAGGATTTCCTCCGTGTCAAACGCCGGCTTTGAATGTCCGGTCATCGTGAACCCGTTTGCTTCGTAAAAGGCTCTGGCGCGGTGGTTTTCCCGGAACACCCACAAAACGACCTCGTCGTATCCGGCCTCCCGGATGTCTGTCAGAACCAAATCCATCATCTGGCTGCCATAGCCTTTGTGCCAGTTGTCCGGCAGGCTGTGAATGCAGATCAGTTCCGCCTTTCCGCGGAACGCCGCGTCACGGGCCGCGTCCCAATACGCAATGCAATGGGGGTTCCCGTCCACCGAGAGCAGATATCCGTTTCCTTTGTTCTCATCCAGGAGTCTTTGATACATGGCGGTCGCCCGGTCGGCGTCCGTGCATTTCGCTAAGGTCTCAGCGTCCAGGATGCCCGCAAACGCCGCCTTCCAGCTTTCCGTTTGAATATAGGCCAAGGCGTTTGCATCACCCTGCTGAACTTTTCGAATACTTGCGTCCATTTTCATATCTCCATAAACCAGGGTTCATTCATCCGCATCAATCTGATAGGAATACCACTCGTCCGATACTCTATGAAATCCAACTGCTTCAAACGCCTTTTGGCTCTGCGTATTGAAGGAGTAGATATTCGCCTTTACTTCTTTCAGACCCTTTTCCTTTGCAAGCGCAAGCATAGCGAGCACACATCTACGCCCAATGTGAAGGTTCTGGTACTCCTTGCAGACAACGATACTGATTTCTGCGTTGTCCCGAAGGGAAACATCCCCGACAAGCTCACTACGATACTGGATATAATAACAATCTCCATGCGTGCTCAAATAGGTATACATGCGATTCAACAAATCCAGATCATAGACGTGGTCGATGTTATCAACCTGTTTGCACACATCAAGGTCCTGATACCATGCAAGGGCAACGTCAGGATTTGGGTAATAAGGAATCAGTGTAATTTCTTGATCAACAATTCTCTTTTCCATTTTCTCTAAGTTATTACTCATACTCTGTCCTAAGTGTCAAGTGTTCGGGAAGCTTGAAAATTTCCGTTTTAAGGAAGATCGGATTGAAGTATTCATTCTGCAAACGCTCAAACTCCAGCCATTCAAAGTCATGCGTATGCTGACCCTCATAAAGCGTGAATCGTTCCCCCTTCTCCGCCAGATCCGTTTCAGAGACGTCCATCAGAAAATAGAGACAGATCTCGTGGTAGTTCAGTTGATCCACGTCCTCGGTGAAGAAGCCCTGGTTCAGCCATAACGGACGGATGACCTTTGCCCGGATATTCAGTTCTTCTTCCACTTCCCGAACCACGGCGTGTTCGGCGGTTTCGCCCATCTGCACTCTGCCGCCGGGCAAATAGTAATACGGGGAACGCTCGTCGTGCATCGCTAAGATTCTGTCCCCCGAAAGTATGACGGCACAAACTCGGTAATTGAATTTGTCCTGTCCTGAAACAAAGGAAACGTCCACGTTTTGCTCCTTCCCATCAACGTTCGATTGCGCATGGCTGCTCCGGCATCGGCAGAAGGGTCATTTCCCGTCTGTAGATCTCTTTCATCCATGCATGGGCGGCGGCAGCGTCGCCGGACGCAAGCGCGTTTATCAGGCTGTTCTCATCCCATCTGATATCCGCGAGCCAGAACGCGGATACGAGGGCATAGAGGTACGGGAACGCGGCTTTCTGTTCCGGCGTAAAGGGTCTGACCTGATGATACCCGTTCAGGAAGGCGGAGAGAATCACGGGTTCCTGTCTTCCCGCCAGCTCCGCCGGATAATCCATCAGCCGGGCTTCAAAGATGGCCTGCATTCCGGCGTCAAAAAACAGATTGTTGTCGCCACAGCGATTAAAGTCGAAGACGCCCAGCCTGCCGTCCTGGGTCCGGTACAGATTGCAGTCGCTGACGTCGCCCTGAACGGCATAGCGCGGTTCCTCTGCAAAGGGGGCTAACCGCTGAACCAGCCTTGCGTGTTCTTGCACGATCCTGTGATAGAGCGCACCGTCGATGGCAAGCAGCTCCGCCTCGTGCGCGGTGAAATCCTCGAAGCTGAACAGATCGTTTCGTTTGAACGGGTCGAACAGCACGTCGCTGTTCACGTGAGAATCGGTTTTTTCCGCAACGTTGTGCATCCCGGCCAGCAGCCTTCCCGTCGCCTCCGCCGTTTCAGCGTTCACGGCTTTGAGCTCGCCCGTGACAAACGGTTCCACCGTTACGGTCACGTCATATCCGTTGATTCTGTAACGCCGGGCATAGTGCCCTTCCGAGGTACAGGCTTTCGGCGTTTCGATCCCATGCGCGCAGAGCAGCGCGGCAAATCGGCTCTGTGCCTCGATGACCTCCACGGGAGCGTCATCCTCGTTCTTGAAGCGGACGACAAAGGAAGCCCCGTTTTCCAGATCTGCTCTCACAATCAGCCGAACCTGTCTGGATGCCGGGTCGTCTTTTTCATAACGGTAACGCTGCAGCTCGCAAAAGGAAGCGCAAGGAGCTTCTATCCCAAAATCCATTAAAACGCTTTGCACGTCGGATTCCGTAATCGTAAACATGATTCATATCCTCTCTGTCAGATCGCTTCCCGGGATCCGCTCTGCCGGCGCCATCGACGCCCGGCGCTGATCCGGAATGCAGAATCGCGGCGTTTTCTCCTTAGCACATGGGCCAATATTCTAACACAAATATCTCCGGGATTCAATACGGAAAAGTCTCTGCTGCCGAAAAAAACCTTGAAGCTGTAAGGAATTTTCCGAAAGAATTGCGAAAGAATCAAAATGCGTATTTGACATTTCCGAAACGATCCCTTATGATAAACGCGGATCATGCGGGATTCCAAACCGAACAGATGAGAAAGCGGGTGTAAGGTCATGAAAGGCCGTAAGCTATTGGCGCTCCTGCTGGCGGCTGCCCTCCCGGCAGTCCTCACAGCCTGCGGCGCAGCACGGGAGACGGTACCGACCGCCGCCCAAGCTGCAAGCACTGCAGACGCCCGGGAAGCGCCTGAGACCACTGCGCTCCGGGAACCGGAGCAAACGACGGCAGCGCCGGAACCGTCCGAGACGCAGCTCGTTGAGACGACAGCAGAAAGGACCGTGGAAAAAATGCTTCAAATGACAATCGGCGGCACAGCCGTCCGGGTCAACTGGGAAAACAACCGCTCCGTGGAGGCCCTGAAGGCCCTGTGCGAAAGCGGCCCCCTGACCATTCAGGCGTCCATGTACGGCGGCTTTGAGCAGGTTGGGTCCATCGGCGCACGCCTGCCCTCCGACGACGCGCAGATCACGACCGCCGCCGGGGACGTCGTCCTCTATTCCTCCAATCAGATCGTCGTGTTCTACGGCTCCAATTCCTGGGCCTATACCCGGCTGGGCCGCATCACCGACCGGAACGCCGCGGAAATGGCAGCGCTCCTCGGGAACGGTAACGTGACGATCACGATCAGCCTGGAGGACGCCGGATCGTAATTCGGCGGGCGTGCGTGACAGAACGCAGCGGGAGTCAGAAGGCTTCGTAAGTTTGATGATCTGCGCGAAAGCAGCGGAGGAAAAAATGAAGTACAGAATCAACAAAAGGACCGGCGACCAGATCAGCGAGATCGGCGTCGGCTCCTCCTACATGTTTGGTGCAGGCATGGACGAGGCCGTTCGCGCGCTGCGCCGT
Organism: uncultured Eubacteriales bacterium; assembly: GCA_900315595.1. Classification (GTDB taxonomy): domain Bacteria; phylum Bacillota; class Clostridia; order Oscillospirales; family Oscillospiraceae; genus JAFRPC01. The sequence goes on from OMZQ01000017.1 coordinate 31,719, forward strand.
GCCGTGGAAGGCGGGATCAACTATTTTGACCTGGCTGCCGGGGACGGAACGACCTTTCCGATCTACGGGGAAGCGCTCCATGACGTGAGAAAGAATCTCTTTTTCCAGATCCATTTCGGGGCGGACTATTCAAAGGGAACCTATGGCTGGTCGCTTGACCTCAATACGATCAAGCGCTCCGTAGACAATCAGCTCCGGGCGCTTCGGACGGATTATATCGACTACGGCTTTATCCACTGCCAGGACGAGCTTTCCGATTGGGAGACCTATCGGAAGAACGGCGTTTACGACTATATCCGGCAGCTTCAAAAGGACGGCGTCGTGCGTCATATCGGGCTTTCTTCCCACACGCCGGCCGTCATTCAGCGCATCCTGGACGACGCGAGCGTGGATATGCTGATGTTCTCGGTCAACCCCGCTTATGACTACGGTCAGGGGGAATACGCCAACGGCAGCGTGGATGAACGCAGCGCCATATACAGACGCTGTGAAAAGGAAGGCATCGGGATTTCCGTGATGAAGCCCTTTTCCGGCGGTCAGCTTCTGGACGAAAAGCAGTCTCCTTTCGGCAGGGCTCTGACCCAATATCAGTGCATCCGGTACTGTCTGGACAAGCCCGGCATCCTGACGGTGCTCCCCGGCGCCCAGAGCGTGAAGGAGGTCGAGGCGCTGCTGGCCTACTACGAGCAGCCGGAGGAAGCGACAGACTACTCCATCATCGGCAGCTTTGCGCCGCCGCAGGCCAGCGGCAAATGCGTCTATTGCAATCATTGCAAGCCCTGTCCCGTTGGAATCGACGTCGGTCTGGTCAATAAGTATTACGATCTGGCCAGAGCGGGAGATTCCATGGCGGCCGAGCATTACCGGACGCTTGAAAAGAATGCAGCGGACTGTATCCGATGCGGGCATTGCGACAGCCGCTGTCCCTTCGGGGTCCGCCAAAGCGAACGGATGCATGAGATCGCCGCCTATTTTCGATCCGCCGAGTGACAGCACGCAAGCGACAAAACCCTGAACGCCGTTACGATCAAAACGGGCGTTCAGGGTTTTTGTTCGGCGGGCTTCCCGGAAAGAAGCCCCGCAGGGGCCGGAAACGACCGGCGCGAACCGCATTTACGGGTTCGCGGCACGGGTCATTCGTGCATCAGCGATTCCAGCTCGGCGTCGGATTTGGCGGAGAGCTCGCCTTCTGCATAAAAGCGGGTCAGAAGAACGGCGATCGCTTTTCCTTCATAGGTGAAGACGAAATCGTAATAGCCGGGTTCGCATTCTTCCTGATTCAGATAGAAGCTGCCCCAGTACCACTCGTCCGGATTATCCGCATCCTCGGGATAATGCAGATCGCAGTAGTTTGCAAAGTTCGGCATCAGATCGGAGAACTTGCAGGTGTTGTAATACGCCTGATCGTCGCGGTGTTTCAGGACCCAGACGCGAAGCGCGTATTCCTTGTCGGTATCCGGGTAGAATTCGATCCATTCGCCCAGTTCAAAAATGCAGCGGACGTCGGTCAGAGAAGCCTCTCTGCCGTTGAAGCTGTCGGCGGTGCCGACGCTCAGACCGTTGATGCGCACGCCGCGCAGGACGGACGGATCTCTGTCGTCCAGGTTGATGAGATCGAGCTTGCCGGTGAGCTTTGCGCCCTCGGCGGGGTCTCCGTTTTGCGAAGTGCTGCCGGATTCAGTGCCGGGTTGTTGATTTTCACCGGTGCTGTTCGCGGGCGGGTTTGCGTTGCTGCTTCCGGAATCGTTGCCCTTGCATGCCGCCAGACAGAAAACCATCCAGGCAGCGAGCAGCAGGCAGATGATGCGTTGTTTGCGAGCCATAAGAACCCTCCTTTCAGATCGCGCCCGGAAGAAGGATCTCCCTGGATCAAAGGGCAGGGATACGTCCTCCGAGGCAGAACAGACCTCAGAGGCAAAGCCCTCAGAGGTGATGAATAAATATACCCAAGCAGAGCGTAGCATGAAACACCGGAATTGTCAACTCTTTTCTTGAACCGCCCCCGCCGTCACGCAAACCTCCCCTGGCAAGAGGAGGTTTGTGTGACGGCGATCGTTTTTCTTTCCCCGGGAGGGCGGAAGCCCTCCTGGAAGTTGGTTTTAGCTGGGAAAACGGTGATTATTGCCGGAAATCAAGGCAAAATCAGCGCTTCACGGGTCAATCGGAGCAGCGCCCCGTGATTGTTTGTGGTGGATGATTGATGTGTTTCAATTGCTATGAGTCAGCCCCGGATTGACTGAATTGCCATCCCATTTCTTCTTTGAACGCATGGATTTCCGCCCAGGGGGAGCTCTGATCATTCAGCGCTTGCGTGCCGACAATGGAGAGCATCGGGTCGGCAGAGGGGTCTTCCCGCATCATGATGAGATAGACAGGGGAGTTCTCTTTATGACAATTCAGCACCAACGTAAACAGCCATAGTCCATTGCCGTCCTTGCAAAGTACTTCAAGCCAGGCGTTTTTTGTGGGCCACATGACAGCCTTGCAGGCTGGCGTTTCATAGTCGTAATATCCGTAATCAGTATCGAAATCGCCGGAGGCGCTATAATATTTGATCGGAATCGTTCGGCATTTGCCGATTACAAGCGGCATATTCCAATCATTGTCCCGTTTCAGCTGCTGAATCGCCGCGCTGGAATCTGTGCCGTTTTCCACCATGACACAGCAGACGTCCTCATAAAAGCGGCATTCCTTTTTGCTTCCGCTTTGCAGGACGCAATAAACCGCATTTTCGCCGAACAATTGATTCCGCTTTCTTGGTTTGAATTGCAGGATCCCGAGGGTTCGCCCGTATTCATCCGTCTCTACCGGATAGATTTCGACGTCGCCAAGCCTTTCCACGTCCAAATCGCCCACAATCGGAATCGAATATGTGAAAAGCACAAGCAGATCGGAACGTTCGTTATAGTGCACGCTGTTTTTGTATTTGGGATGATAGCGGGAAGAAAGAATCATAAGCGCGATTAATACGGTCAGAAAAAGCAAGGTGATGATCAAAGTATATTTAATGACCGCTTTCATCTCATACCTCCAAAGTGTTCAAAACAATATGACATCCATTGAGAGTCATTATACAGTCGGAAACATAGGGGCGGTTCTCTGTGTTCTGAGACCGCGATCGTTTTTTCTTTCCCCGGGAGGGCCGAAGCCCTCCCGGGAGTTGGTTTTAGCTGGGAAATCGGTGATTCTTGCCGGAAATCAGGGCAAAATCAGAGGTTCACGGGTCAATCGGAGAATCGCCCCGTGATTGAAGTGTCAGAACCGTCCTCGTGTATTCCCTGAGTTCCCATCCTGTGTTTCTGATTGCTTGATTGCGAGGTACCATTCCCATTATTGTTTTGGCGGCAATTATTCTGTATCACATGTTTCCACATAAGAAAAAGAAGGAAACCATGAAGTACCCAGCCAAGAAGTCCAATTAAAGTAATCCTTGTTAAAATCCATATTAATTCAAATGCAATAGATAGAAACGAGGCTATCAGGATAAAAAATGATTTACTATTTCTTACCATATTTTAGCAACCTCCCAAAAATATGGACGATTCTCTGTGTTCTGAGACCGCGATCGTTTTTTCTTTCCCTGGGAGGGCCGAAGCCCTCCCGGGCGTTGGTTGTTGCTGGGAAATCGGTGCTTTTGCCGGAAATCAGGGCAAAATCAGCGCTTCACGGGTCAATCGGAGAACCGCCCCCTGATTGATGTTCCCTGTGTGTTCCCTGGACGCTTTAACGTCCCCCAAATTGCACAGCAAACAGAATAATGAGAATTGGTTCGCCCACAACATTCATCCAAAACACCCAGTCAACAATGTTTTTCCAGAACTGTTTCGATCTACTGTGAACGCATGTTCTAATTTTGTGTAAGTAATAAAGGATGAAAGCGCTTAGAATAATGAGAAGAACAACGCCCAGCCACCGGCGAGTCGTTATGATTTCCGGAGCCTCTGGAAGTCTCCAAAAAATATATACGGATTGCCACAACAAAGAAAGGACCCACACGATTATGATCCATTTTTTCAGATAGTATTTCATAAGCTATCCCTCTATCATACATCTATAAAATGTCTCTAAATTCAAGGAGACATCTACAGAAAAACCTACAACTGCGTATAAGGCAAAAGAAAAGATACTACAAGGGGACGGTTCCTTGATTGACGTTTATTTCGGGTCGATTGGGAAATCAATCAGAGAACCGTCCCCTGATTGATGTGTTCTGTAATTCCCCATCGGCTTGAACACCAGGCTGCGAATGATATTCGCCTCTTTGAGCGTGCGGTAAGCTCGCTGAGACACGACGTAGATCGGCATACATTTTTCATCCCCGATCACGGGATAGGACTGGAAGAAATCCAGGCCCGCCGGGATCGATCCAGCTCGGATCCGATACTCCGCGTCTCCCCGCAGAGGCGTAAAGTATCTGCGTCCGCAGTGCTCGCAGACATGTTCTTCCGTGTAGGGCCCTGCTTCCAAAAAGTCCTCCAGCATTTGGGGCCAGAGCTGCCAGAGGTCAGGGGCTTCATGCTCCGTTCCATGCCATAGAACCGGACGAAAAGATGCTCCACACAGCCCGGTGGATTCGATAATCTCCTTTGCCCGGTCATTGCAGAACAGCGGAAACAAAAACAGTTGACATCCACCAAAGCAGCGGTTGGGTCTCCAGTTGACACGCTTCTTAATGATAAATGGCTCCGCTTGAACCCAATGCCGATAGTGGGCAATCGGCTTGTTGAAGTGAAAAAGAGGCCCAAGATCCGGCGGCGTCCAGCTTCCCAGATAACAGGAGCCCGCCATTACCGTCTCATCATTGACCGGCTCCAGGCAATTGAAGGAAGATAAAACGTTCAAGTAGGCCGTGTTGAGCCGGTCTGTTTCTGAAAAGACGTTTTCATACCGCGCTCGATAGACTTCCTCACCTTCATGCGCTGCCTGCAGCATCCGCAGGTATCCACATATTTCCGCATAGATCTCAAGGGCAGGATCGACATCAAAGCTAACCCAGTTCGTGGCATGGGAGCACATGTACGGAACCTTGTGCTGTTCCAAAAATAGGCATGTCCTGTCCGGTTCCACAGTGGTTGAGATATGTACGTTTTTATTCATGTGCTTCCCCTTTAAAACGTTTTCAGAAAAAACAATCAGGGGACGGTTCGTTGATTGACGTTTATTTCTGGTCGATTTGGAAATCGATCAGAGAACTGTCCCCCTGATTGACTTGACTTTCTATTTGCAGACTGTGTTAACTGTTCGTGTGTTCGTATTTATCTTCCGGAAGAATATAAGGAATTGTCATTCCGTACATATACAGCGTTCGCCCGTTTAACTCCTCGTTTGTGAAATACTCAATAGAAATGATTTTACGATTAAAGTTAGAGCAGCGGATAACGCAAACTCCTTCCTGGAGAATATGCCCAGTAATGGACTCAACAGAAATCGGGGAGAGGATCGGTACAGGGTCAAGTCGCAATACGTCATAATAGGATGAACGGCCCGACTCCAACACCCGCATATCCTCCCAGGACAGAAAGCCTTCTGTAATCAGAATAGAGGAAACTTCCCTCCTGTCGTTGTAGAAAACGAATCCCAGTCGTTCATCTGGAAGTTCAATTTTCAAATAGGGGGAAGCAACATCGCTTCTATCAATATATGTAGTGCAAATATCCGTTATCTCCTCCAGCGAAACCGCCCGTTCACCACGTTCCAGCTCGTCTCGGAGCTCTTGCAGTAAATCGTCAGAACAGAGGTTTTCGCAGTTGCTATCATTGGAAGGAGTTACAGCGTAGTTTGATTGTTCCGTTTCTGTTCCTCCATTTGATTTGAGGCTGCAACCGCAAAGAAATAAAGCGATAATAATATACAAGAAAACATGCCGTTTTATATTCTTCCGCATTGCACGATCCTCCTATTGCAAAAAAACAGTTGGGGAACAATCGTACTCGTCGCAAATTCCAAAAAGCGGCCAAGCATCGCGTTACACAATCAGGGGACGGTTCCTTGATTGACATTTTTTTCAGGTCGATTGGAAAATCAATCAGAGAACCGTCCCCTTGTATTATAGAGTCATAGCGTTATAGACCTATTTTCAGGTTTGTGCTACAATGCAGAGGATGCTGTGGATTGGTG
>OMZQ01000025.1 GCA_900315595.1 uncultured Eubacteriales bacterium
GATGGGCATCGGGGTGCGGACGCCGGCCACGACGTCTTCGCCCTGGGCGTTGGTCAGGAACTCGCCCATCAGCTTCTTCTCGCCGGTGGCGGGGTCGCGGGTGAAGGCGACGCCGGTGCCTGAGTTGTCGTTCAGGTTGCCGAAGACCATCGGCATGACGTTGACGGCAGTGCCCCAGGAGTAGGGGATATCGTTGTCACGGCGATAGACGTTGGCGCGGGGGTTGTCCCAGGAGCGGAAGACCGCGCGGATGGCTTCGTAGAGCTGGACCTTCGGGTCGGAGGGGAAGTCCTCGCCGATCTGGGCCTTGTATTCGGCCTTGAACTGCTCAGCCAGCTTCTTGAGGTCGGCGGCGGAGAGCTCGATGTCGAGCTTGACGCCCTTTTCCTGCTTCATCTGGTCGATGAGCTGCTCAAAGTACTTCTTGCCGACTTCCATCACGACGTCGGAGAACATCTGGATGAAGCGGCGGTAGGAGTCATATACGAACCGCTCGAACTTGGGATCGGGGTTGCCCTTGATCATTGCGGCAACGACGTCGTCGTTCAGACCGAGGTTCAGGATGGTGTCCATCATGCCGGGCATGGAGGCGCGGGCGCCGGAGCGGACGGAGACCAGGAGGGGATTTTCAAGATCGCCGAACTTCTTGCCGTTGATCTCTTCCATCTTGGCGACGTTGGCCATGATCTCAGCCATGATCTCGTCGTTGATCTTCCGGCCGTCCTCGTAGTACTGGGTGCAGGCCTCGGTGGTGATGGTGAAGCCCTGGGGGACGGGCATGCCGATGTTGGTCATCTCGGCCAGGTTGGCGCCCTTGCCGCCAAGCAGCTCACGCATCTTTGCGTTGCCCTCGGTGAAGAGGTAGACATATTTGCGGGACATGTAGTTTCTCCTTTCAAATCTGATGGGATGATACCCATATTTGGTTGCAGGAATGCTTTTAGTCTGACTAAATTACTATACCATCTCTTTTTTGAGATTGCAACTTTTTTTTCGGAAAAAACCGGAAATATGCAATAAAATCATTCGGAATGACCGGATGGGCTTGCTTTTCGGGAGAAAACGCGGTAGAATATAGAAAAAATCCGGGAGGTGCGGCATGGACAGAAGGAACAGACCCATCGCGGTCTTCGATTCGGGCGTCGGCGGGATCAGCGTTCTGAAGGCCCTCGTGCGCCGCCTGAGCGCCGAGCGCTTCGTCTACCTGGGCGATACCGCCCACGCGCCGTACGGCCCCAGACCCACGGCGGAGATCCGCCGTCTGACGCTGGAAAACCTGCGCGCGCTGGATGAGTCCGAGCTCTTCAAGGCCGCCGTCATCGCCTGCAACACCGCCACCAGCGCAGCCATCGAGGAACTGCGCCGGACCTATCCGGACCGCCCCGTCGTCGGTATCGAGCCGGCTCTCAAGCCTGCGGCGGACCGCCACCCCGGACGGACGGTCCTCGTCCTCGCCACCGAGACCACCCTGCGCGAAGCCAAATACGCGGCGCTTGCCGAACGAATGGGCTCGCGCTGCACCGTGGTCAGCCTGCCCTGCCCGGAGCTGGTGGAATTCGTTGAGCGGGGCGAGACCGACAGCCCCGCGCTGGAGGCCGTGCTGCGCGTCCGGCTCGCGCCGTGGCTTGCGCGCCCCGTCGGGGCAGTGGTCCTCGGCTGCACGCATTTCCCCTTCGCGTCCGGAGCCCTGCGCCGGGTCCTCCCGCCCGGGACGGAATTGATCGACGGCAGCGACGGTACCGCCCGCCAGACGGCCCGCCTCCTGGCGGAAGCCGATCTGCTCCGCCCCGAATCAGCCCCCGGCGAGGTCGTCTTCCGCAGCACCTCGCCCGACCCTGCCGCCGTCGCGCAAATGGAACGCCTGTTCCGCGGAGAAAGCGAAACGGAATAATACTGCATCATACGAAACGAGAAGCGCCCCTTTCCGTGGGGCGCTTCTCGTTTCAGCGTTGTTCGGTTCGTTCCGGGGCTATGCCGCAGCGGTCATTCCTCCGCCCAGTGCAGGCTCCGGCCGACGGCCTTGGACCAGCCCTTCAGGTGCTCGGCGCGTTCGTCCGCCTCCATCCTGGGCTCAAAGGTCGAATCGCAGTGCCAGAGCTTGGAGATCTCGTCCCGGTCCTTCCAGATGCCGACGGCAAGACCCGCCAGATAGGCGGCGCCGAGGGCGGTGGTTTCGCGGATCATCGGCCTGCGGACCTGCTTGCCCAGGATATCGGCCTGGAACTGCATGAGGAAGCGGTCGCGGCTCGCGCCGCCGTCCACCTTGAGCTCGTTCAGGGAGACGCCGGTGTCCTTCTCCATCGCGGTCACAAGATCGGCGCTCTGATAGGCGATCGACTCCTGGGCCGCGCGGATGATGTGCTCCGGCTTGGTGCCGCGGGTGATGCCGACGATGGTGCCGCGGGCGTACATGTCCCAATAGGGCGCGCCGAGACCGGTGAAGGCGGGGACCAGATAGACGCCGCCGGTGCTGGGCACCTTCTGGGCGTAGTATTCCGCGTCTCGCGCCTCGCCGATGAAGCGCATCTGGTCGCGCAGCCATTGGATGACCGCGCCGCCCACGAAGACGGAACCCTCCAGGGCGTATTCGATCTTCCCGTTCAGGCCGACGGCGATCGTCGTGACCAGACCGTGCCGGCTCTCGCAGGCCTCCGTGCCGGTGTTCATCAGCAGGAAGCAGCCGGTGCCGTAGGTGTTTTTCGCATCTCCGGCGTGGAAGCAGCCCTGACCAAAGAGCGCGGCCTGCTGGTCGCCCGCGATGCCTGCGATGGGGACGTCCACGCCCTGAATGTTGCAGGTGCCGTAGACGTGGCTGCAATCGCAGACCTCCGGCAGCATGGAGCGGGGAATGCTCAGCTCCTGCAGCAGCCGCTCGTCCCATTCCAGCGTGTGGATATTGTAAAGCATCGTGCGGGAGGCGTTGGTGTAGTCGGTGGCGTGGACCTTGCCACCGGTCAGCTTCCAGAGCAGCCAGGTGTCCACGGTGCCGAAGAGGAGCTCGCCGCGCTCGGCCCGCTCCCGCGCGCCGTCCACGTTGTCCAGGATCCACTTGATCTTGGTTCCGGAGAAGTAGGCGTCGAGGACCAGACCGGTGGTCTGGCGGATGTAGTCGGTCAGACCCTTTTTCCGCAGATCGTCCACGATCTCCGCCGTGCGGCGGCATTGCCAGACGATGGCGTTATAGACGGGCCGCCCGGTGTTCCTGTCCCAGACGATCGTGGTCTCGCGCTGGTTCGTGATGCCGATCGCGGCGATGTCGGCCACGTCGATGCCGCTTTCGGTGACGGCCTCCATCATCACGGCGTACTGGCTGGAGTAGATCTCCATCGGGTTGTGCTCCACCCAGCCGGAGCGGGGGTAGTATTGGTTGAATTCCTTCTGCGCCAGGGCGACGATGTTCTGTTCGCTGTCGAACAGGATCGCCCGGCTGCTGGTCGTACCCTGGTCCAGGGAGAGAATGTATTTGCCCATGGATGGCCTCCTTGAAGTTGAAAGTTAGAATGGCCCCTTGTCAGGGGAGGCTTTTCGTCGCCACGACGTTGCCGTCCGTTCCGGCTGCGTTGGGGATCAGCACGTCGCCCACGCGGACCGGTGCCTTGACCCGGACCTTTGCGATCTCGTCCATGACCTCGAAGATCTTGCTCTTGGGGATGGGGCGGTCGGTTTTGACCGGCAGACGCCGGGCAGGGCCGTCCACAACGACGGTGGAGGTCACAACCCGGACCGGGTTGCGCAGCTCATTGGCCCCGTAGACTGCGCCGCGCGGGCAGGAGTTGCCGGTCACGGCAAAGGTTTCTTCATCGACCTTCAAATGACAGCCCTTCGGGCAGGTGATGCAGATCAGCTCCTTCATGGCTCAGTCCTCCTCAATGCGGACGCTCAGCGGTCCGCCCGTGATGTTTTTCAGGAACATGGCCGGGATCGCGACGTTCTCCATCTCGCCCGGGGCCATGTGCTCGCGCTTGAACCGCGCGATCCGGCGCTCGCCGTCATAGACCGCGATGAAGGCGTCGCGGTAGATCCGGCGCACGCGGAAGAAAATCTGCAGCTTGTCCGCTGCGTCTCGGCGGAAGCGCTGCGGAACGGTGTAGCCGACGCCGGATCCCGGCTCAAGCGGGACGGCCTCGCCGGTCCGCTCGCCGCCCTGAAGGAATTCCGCGGCGGCCTTGCCCGCACGCATGCTCTCGGCGGTCACGTAGTCCACCAGATCGTGGACGTGCAGGACGTTGCCGCAGGCGAAGACGCCGGGGATCGAGGTCTCGCAGTTCTCCCAGACGACAGGGCCGTTGGTGTGCGGGTCGATCTCCACGCCCGCCTGACGCGACAGCTCGTTCTCGGGCAGCAGACCCACGGACAGCAGCAGGGTATCGCAGTCGAAGACCATCTCCGTGCCGGGGATCGGGCGGCGGTTTTCGTCCACCTTCGATACCGTGACCTGCTCCAGACGGTCCTTGCCGCGGACGTCGGTCACGGTGTGGGAGAGGTACAGGGGAATGTCAAAGTCGTTGAGGCACTGGACGATGTTGCGGTTCAGGCCGCCGGAGTAGGGCATCAGCTCCACGCAGGCCAGGACCTTCGCGCCCTCCAGGGTCATGCGGCGTGCCATGATGAGGCCGATGTCGCCGGAGCCCAGGATCACGACGCGCTTGCCGACCATGTAGCCCTCGATGTTCAGAAAGCGCTGGGCGGCGCCTGCCGTAAAGATGCCGGAGCAGCGCGCGCCGGGGATGGAGATCGCGCCGCGGGTCCGCTCGCGGCAGCCCATGGCCAGGACGATCGCACCGGCCTGGATCGCCTCGTAGCCGTGCTCCGGACTGACCGTGTGCAGAACGCGGTCAGCGGTCAGATCAAGGACCATCGTGTCGGTCCGGACGCGGACGTCCGTATCGCGGAGCATCTCGATGAAGCGTCCGGCGTACTCGGGGCCGGTCAGCTCCTCTTTGAAATAATGCAGGCCGAAGCCGTTGTGGATGCACTGGTTCAGAATACCGCCCGCCTGGTGGTCGCGTTCCAGGATCAGAATGTCCCGCACGCCGCTTTCCCAGGCGGAGAGGGCCGCGGCCAGTCCCGCCGGTCCGCCGCCGATGATGACAAGCTCAGCCTTCGTCATGGCTTGCGCCTCCTTTCGTCTCCCCGCAGAGGACCCAGGTTCCGGGCCAGTCCATCAGCACGTCGGTGGGGTCCATTCCAAGCTCGCGGGCGATGATCTCCTGGACCCTGGGGCCGCAGAAGCCGCCCTGGCAGCGGCCCATGCCCGCGCCGACGCGGCGCTTGACGCCGTTGACGGTCGTGGGCGGGATCGGGGTGTGCAGGGCCGCGACGATCTCGCCCTCGGTCACGGTCTCGCAGCGGCAGATGACCCGTCCGTAGCGCGGGTCCTGCCGGATCAGCTCGTTCTTTTCCTCGTCAGACAGCTCGTGGAAGCGGATGCGCCGGCGGCCGTCCTGATAGTCGTCTTTTTCTGTCAGCGCCAGTCCGGCCGCCCGGAGCCAGCGGACGGCCTCCTCGCCCAGAGCGGGGGCGGCGGTCAGACCGGGGCTGCGGATGCCGGCCAGATGGAAGAAGCCCTTCGCGGCCGTGCTCTCGCCGAGGATGAAATCCGCGTGGTCGGAGTTCGCGCGGACGCCGGCGAAGTTGCGGATGTTCTCGCGGAAGTTGACCGACGGAACCGAGCGCAGGGCGGAGGTCCGCACGTAGGCCATGCCCGACGGGGTGTTGGAAGTGTCCTCCGCCGCGCAGGGGGCGGCGTTCGGCCCGACGATCAGATTGCCGTGGACCGTCGGGGCAACGAGCACGCCCTTGCCCGCCTTGGTCGGGCACTGGAAGATCACGCGGCCCACACGGCTGCCTTCGGACTTGTCCAGCAGGAAATATTCGCCCTTGGTGGGCCGGATCCGGAAGCTCTCGTCGCCGATCATGGCGGCGATCCGGTCAGCGGCGACGCCGGCGCAGTTGAGGACGAAGCGGGTCTCAAAGACGCCCTTCGGCGTATTCAGCCGGAAGCCGTTTTCGCTCCGGTCGATGGCGGTCACCGGGGCCTGCAGAAAGAGCTCCGCGCCGTTGCGGACGGCGGTCTCTGCCATCGCATAGCAGAGCTCCCAGGGGTTCACGATCCCCGCAGATGGCGCGTACAGCGCGCCGCGGACTTCGGGATTGAGGTTCGGCTCCAGGGCCAGGGTTTCTTCCGCGGACAGGAGCCTCTGACCGGGAACGCCGTTGGCGACGCCCTGATCGTAGAGCTTTCGCAGCTCGGCGTCGTCCTCCGGGGACAGCGACAGGACCAGAGAGCCGCAGGCGGAAAAGGGCACGTCCAGCCGCTTGCAGAGCTCCGGCATCATCGCGTTGCCGAGGACGTTGAGTTTCGCCATTTTCGTGCCGGGCAGGGGATCGTAGCCCGCGTGGACGATGGCGGAGTTGGCTTTGGTTGTGCCGTTGGCGACGTCGTTGGAGGCTTCCAGGATCCCAACGCGCAGATTGTAGCGGGAGAGAGAATAGGCGCAGGCCGCGCCCACCACGCCGCAGCCGACGACAAGGACATCATAGAGCATTCGCTGCACTTCCTTCTTGGATGGATTATTTTGATCGTATACATCATTATAATGGTTATTGCGTCTTTATGCAAGAGATTTTCACGAAAAATGCCGCAGATGCTCCGCCGCGCCGCGGGATCGGATCCGGGGGCTTTCCGTCTGTTTTTACCGAAAACGATTGACAATCAGAAAAAACATCGATATACTGAAACTATCAAGCAGAAACGGGAAGGGGCTCGGCGCGATGAAGGTATCTATCTCCTACCCGCACCGCAGGCGCTCGTTCGCCGCAGATATCGCGGGTGTTCTCAGAAAAAAACGGCTGCGAGGTATCGTGGGATCATGACCTGGCGGGCGGCTCCGGCTGGGCCGGCGAGCTTGCCGGGGAGATTTCCTCCGGCCTGAATTGAATGAATCCAATATGACTTTGGAGGCGTTTTGAATGAAAAAAACCGGTATCGTCTGTATTCTGCTTTCCCTGCTGATCTGTCTTGCCGCCTGCTCCGGCGGCTCGCCGGAGGGGAAGACCACCACGGCCGTGACGGAGCCCGTGAAGCCCACGCTGCCCACGGCCGTGACCGAGACGGCGCCTGCCCTGACGGAGCCGACGGAGATCGTCTTGACGGAGGCTTCTGCGGAGTCGCTCACGGAGCCCCCGACCACGGAGCCTCCGACCACGGAGCCCGAACCCGAGGAGGACCCGGAGCGCCAGGCATTTTATGAGACGTTCCGCGAGCTGGACCCCGAAAAGACCGACGAATGGCTGCTCTCCCACGATATGCTCCAAAACGGCTATTCCCGGATCTACGTCAACAAATCCGGCATCCGCGACGCCGGACTGGACCTCTACACGAAGCAGGGCCACCGGGTCGTCGCGATCGACGTCCCGAACGGGATCCTGATCATCCGCACCAAGCTGAACGGCAGCAATACCGTCATGGCGATTGCCAAGAAGCCCGGGCGGCTGCATCTCCGCCCTGCGGCCCATCTGGGCTCCTACGGCGAGCGCATCGCCTCCATCGCGCAGCGCAACCGCGGCGTGCTTGCCATGACCGGCTCCTGCTTCAACGACCCCGGCGGCAACGGCAACGGCGGCACGATCGAGGGCTACTGCATGTGTGACGGGACGTCCTACGGCAGTCCGATGGGCTGGTCGTTCTCCCGGTTTGAGCTGCTCGAGTCCAACTGGGCCATCGTCACCCGCGCCTCCGGCCCGGCCAACGCCTCGACCACGGACTGTGTGGAATTCATGCCCGCGCTGATCATCAACGGCGTCAAGCAAAGCCCCGGCGCCTGGACCGGCAGCGAGCCCCGCGCAGCCATCGGCCAGAATTCCTACAAGGATATTCTGATGGTCGTGGTTGAGGGGCGCTACCGGGATTCGCCGGGCTGCGCCGTCAACCTGATCGCAGATCTGATGCTGAAATACGGCGGCGTCAACGCCGTCAACGTAGACGGCGGCACCACCGCCATCATGTGGTATCGCGGCCAGATCCTCAACCGCTGCTCCAACCCCAATACGCCCGGCGGCCGCTATCTGCCCAACGCATGGGTCTATCGTTGAATTCGGTTTTGTTTTCGTTTTAATAATACGCTCTATCGTAATCATTTTCTATCCTGCGCCGCGCGAACACAGGAGGGTTCTCTGTGCTTTGCACAGAGAACCCTCCTGTGTTCGAAACGGTCATGCTCGTCCCTATATTCTGCGCCGCAGCGGACCGATCCGGCCTTGCGCTTCTATCTTGCATAGCCACATACCGCCAAAAATCGCCTCTGTATGTTTTTCCACAGTTTTTCCACCGCTTTTTCAATGACAGCGGTGGATTTTTCCTGATTTCCCCAAGAATATGTAATGATACATCCGAAATTATTCACACAATATCTTCATAAGTTCTTGACTTTAGCAAAGATGTGTTGTAAAATAAGCTGAAATCTAATAATGAGTATCTGTAATTTGGGGAAGCGGCGCAATTCATCGTAGCACCCGCCTTTCCCGAACCCGGATCGCTCATCATTATGAAAACCAAGGAGGAAATGAACTATGCGAAATGCACGACGTTTGCTCGCGGCATTGCTTGCCGTCGTCATGCTCATCCCCTCGATCCTGGTGCCCGGCTATGCCGCCGAGACCACCGGCTTCAAGGACGTGCGTGAAGACAGTTGGTATGCTGACGCGGTTGACTACGTTTCCGCGGCGGGCTACATGAAGGGTACGTCAAAAGACGCCTTCTCGCCCGGCGAGGACGTTACCCGCGCCATGTTTGTGACGATTCTGTCCCGCGTTGCGCGTGCGCAGACGGATAATACCGCCTCTGCGTTCGGCGACGTCGCGGCGAATCAGTACTATTCCGGCGCGATCGACTGGGCGGCGGAGAAGGGGATCGTCAACGGTGTTGGCGGCGGCCTCTTTGCTCCCTACCGCAGCATCACCCGGCAGGATCTGGCCGCGATGCTCTACCGCTTTGTGAACGCGATGGGCTACGAGCTCTCCGAAGGTGAGAGCCGCACCTACACGGACGAAGCAGCGATCTCTGCCTATGCGGCGGACGCGGTGCGGTTTGTTACCTCCACCGGTCTGTTTGCGGGCTATCAGGACGGCTCTTTCCGTCCGAAGGCGACTGCCACCCGTGCGCAGACGGCTGTGATCGTGATGCGTCTGGCGCAGCTTCTGGACGGTCAGATCGTTGACCCGGAACCCATGCCCGCGCAGAGCTTCGATCAGACCTCCGAGCAGATGCAGGTCTCGGTCAACGCCCCCGAGGGCGCCCTGCCCGAGAATACCAAGATGACCGTCAGCCGCGTCACCGACGAGGCTGCTCTGGCGGAGCTTGCGTCCAAGGTCGACGCCAAGGTCCTCGGCGCGGCGGACATCTCCTTTGCCAAGGACGGCGCGGAGCTTGAGCCCGCCCGCAAGGTCAGCGTCCGCATCTCCCTCGACGCCCTCCAGAACGCCAAGAACCCCGCCGTGGTCCACGTCAAGGACGACGGCAGCTTCGAGTACGTCTCCTCCAGCGTCGTCACCACCCGCGGCAAGGCTGACGCCATCGAGTTCGAGGCCGACAGCTTCTCCGTCTACGCGGTCATTGACATCCTTGGCGGTTACACGCTGACCGTTACCTTCTATGCCCGCTTAGAGGGCAGCGTCGGCGCGTGGAACGTTGTCAACAAGCAGATCATCCGTGCCGATCAGCTTGGTAAGGGTTTGAACCCCATCAAGGACCCCGGCGTTCCCGGCATCACTGCGTCCCAGGCCTTCGAGGGCTGGATCGAGAGTTCCGCCGCCTTTAACCCCGACTTCGCCTACGGGGTCGATGCGACGACCAAGACGATCAAGCAGATCAACGATGATTACGATGTGACGCTTTCCGCAAACAAAGAAATCGTCTACTACGCTGCGGTCTATGAAGTCGTCTACGTCACCTACCACGACCAGGCCGGCGCCGTGACCTCCACCGAATACAAAAAGATCCCTGCCAATCAGACCACAGTCGCTGTGACCATTACCGAGGATTATCCCCCGATGAAGTCCAACCAGAACTTCTCCGGTTGGGTCAAGGAGGAGGATGTTGCACGTCCCGGCGGCGTTGACGGTACGCTTCCCACCTATAAAGAGGGCGCCGCTTCCAGAAAGTGGGCCGTTGGCTCCACCCAGAACCTCTCCGAGAACGTGGACCTCTATCCCTACGTGGAGGAAGGCTACTGGCTGAGCTTCAACAATAACATCGCGAAAAACAGCGAAAAGCTCGGCTTTGAGGATAACACCTCCGCCGAATATATTTCCCCCAAATTTGTCCCCAATGGCACAACCCCCACGCAACCCTCCTTCCCCTCCAATGATCCCCGTCACGGCTATACCTTCGTCGGCTGGTATGAAGACGCGGACATGACGACGGCGTTTAACTTCAACCAGCAGCTGACTGAGGATACCACGGTTTACGCCAAGTGGGCGTTTGGCACGTCTTCGTATACCGTTGTTTTCTGGAAGCAGAAGCCCACGGATTCCGTTGATGCGGTGGACTCGGTGCCCGATCCAAATCCGGACGAGCTCGTCGCCAAGACGTATGACTACGACTCCTATCGGATTGTTTCGAACGCTACCACCGGCAGCTCCGCCACCCTCAGCACGGCGGACAAGCGGAAGGGCAACTATTCCGGTACTTCGTCTGGCTCCTATGGCTTCTACTTTACCCTCAACGAGAATAAGACTCAGGATGGGCTGGCCGTAAAGGGCGACGGATCCACGGTTCTCAACGTTTACTATGACCGCAAGACGATCACCTATAATTTCAAAGCAGACTTGATCAGCGGTTACTCCAGTACTAATTCCGGTTATTATAGTTCCTACTTTTATCACTACGGCTACGATTCCACAAACGGGGTATATCGGATCTATACCAATGCAAGCACGTATAGTAGCGGTGACTATAGGTCACCCAACTGGTATACGAATGCTGCCTGCACCAGCAGTTATTCCGGAACTGTATACCATGCGCCGTTTAATACCGTATATACGACCAGTGACTACCCCCCTTATGATAGCGCTGCTGGCACGGTAACCATCGGAAGTATCTCCGGCCTGTATGAGTCTGTGATTGATTGCTATGATTGGGATGGATATGCAGTCAGCGGCTCTCAGTGGCCGGATTCCGGCATACACAACGTTTGGGTGAACGCCTTAGACACTCGTTATGTGAACAAAATGTTTCAGTTCACTCCGGGTACCTACACTACGACCACCTCGTTCGATTACTATCTTGCCCAGTATGAAACCAGCTCGACGACGCGGCCAGTTACCTGTCTTGGCATGGATACCTCTGGCAACTATACGATTAATCTTGACACTTATGATCTGAAATCAACCGAGACGCTATATTTTGCCGGCGACGAATACTACGGCTACGATTGTGATAAGTACAATCGAACCAGCAACAGCTATAGCAGCGCAACCACCTTTACTGGCAGCGAGTTTTCCATCTCTTACGATAATATCGGAAGCTCCGGTCATGCTTATGTCTGGTACAAGCGTCAATCCTTCCCGCTGAACTTCTTTAGCGGCACGACCGCGCTGACGGATTATAATACAACGGTCTACTACGACAAGAGCCTCAGCACCTATAAACCCGCGACGGATCCGACAGCCCCGGAAGGCACCTATTTTGACGGCTGGTACGCGGATCCGACCTTGAAAACCCCCTTTGACTTCAACCAGAAAATGCCTCATGGCGGCGTTTCTGTCTACGCCAAATTCAGCCCCAAG
This sequence comes from uncultured Eubacteriales bacterium, assembly GCA_900315595.1. GTDB lineage: Bacteria > Bacillota > Clostridia > Oscillospirales > Oscillospiraceae > JAFRPC01. The sequence goes on from OMZQ01000025.1 coordinate 11,788, forward strand.
TGGTACCGCATTGTGGTGGACTACAAGCGCGGCAACAGCTCCAGTGTGATTACCGTTCCCGGCTCGACGCAGAAGGCCTCCTTCACCGTGCAGTACGGCTCCACGATCCAGACCTCCTCGCTGATGCAGGCGCAGCGCCTGGACCTCGATGGCAACGATAACTGGATGCTGGTCGGCCTCTATCTGGATGAAGCCTGCACGCAGCCCTTCAACCAGAACATGCAGGTTCCCTTCGGCCTGACCGAGGAGCAGGAGGTCTATCCTGCCGGCTCCCGGACCGGTATTGACGATATTACCGGCGAGACCTGGTCCGACGAGGCGTATCCCGACATCCGCGCCAAGATCACCCTCTATGCCAAGTGGCGCGTGAATCCCGAGGGCGTCGTCGGCATCAAGGTTCGCTATCTGGGCGACCACGCGGAGAACGACAAGGGCTACTTTGACTCGAATGAGAAGCCCCATAGCATGACCCTGCAGAACCCTGTCTATACCGACGGAGCCAAGGCATCCGCGCATTCCGCCACGGTTCCGTCCCTGCCCGACGAGGATACACCGGACGTCGGCCGCCGCTTCCTCTACTGGGAGATCCTGGACAAGAACGGCAACCCCACCGGCGAGATCGTCTACCCCGGCTCTCCGTTCACGATTGACATCAACAAGGCCGTCGAGATCAAGACCCCCCTGCCCGATCCCAACTGTACGCATACGAACGAAGGTACTTCCACCATCGTTTCGGTCGCTGCCGTTGCCGCCACCTGCACCGGGACCGGCGTTGCTGCCCACTACAAGTGCACCAAGTGCGGCTGTCTCTTCACCGACGCCGCGGGTACCAACGAGACCACGCTCGACGCGCTGACGGTTGCCGCCACGCAGCCGAACCTGTCCTCCGACAAGGCCGACAGCAGCGCGCACCTGACCAACCTCTCCGCCAATGCCAACCCGAACCCGGTCACGGCTGCGACGGATAAGTATGAGAAGGTAACAAGCTTTGAAAACGGCAAGAAGTATCTGATTAGTAATAATAGTTATTTCTTGGGCAATACACATTACAATAGTTACACCTATGGCATTAGCACCGTAAGTGCTGCACCGACACAGGGTTCTGATGGCAACTACACATTCAGCACAGATATGACTCCATATCTTGTTGAGGCATCTGAGAATAATGGAACTTGGGCATTCAAGGCTCTGGGTACATCTTTCTCCGGTGATGCCTATGTTGGTGTTGCGAATAAAACATACGGTACAGGGTACTGTGCTGTATTTGGTACAACACCATTCTATTGGACTTTATCAGGAAACTATCTGCGGTGTACATTAAGTTCCAGTTATTATTACCTTTACAGAGCGAGTGGCTATTTTGATGTAACTACGAGCACCAGTTCGTCTTGCAGCCTAAGCTTCTACAAGCTCGTTGAAGACACCGATTACACGATTAGCTACAACGCCAACGCCTCCGACGCCACCGGTACGATGGCGGATCAGACCCTGACCGCCGGATCGGGAACGCTGACTGCAAACGCCTTCACCCGCAGCGGCTACACCTTCGCCGGCTGGAACACCGCCGCGGACGGTACGGGAGCGGCTGCTTCCGACCGCGCAAATGTGAAGGTGAACGCCAACCTGACGCTTTATGCCCAGTGGGTTAAGACCCCCGGCTCCGGCGACACCGTGACCTACGAGCGTGCGACCTCCCTGACCGCAGGCGAGGATTACGTCGTCGTCATCGACAACTATGCTGTAGGCAACACTACGGTCACCGGCAGCCATTACCTCAACGCGCAGTCCGTTACCGTGAACAGCAACAATACCATCACGGTTCCAGCCAACGCAGCGTCCTCCGTGCTCTGGCATGCCACAGGTACGACAAGCGGCTGGTCCTTCTACAATCCGTCTGCCAACGGATTCATTGGCCTGAGCTCCGACTATTATCTGTCGATTGAGTCGAACGTCGGCCGCGCCTGGACCTACGACGGCACGGATCTGAACAACAATTGTCAGGATGAGGGTAACGAAGCTTATTACTATCTGTCCTACGACACGACCAACGCTTGCTTTACGACCTCGACATCGACCGGTCGAAATGTCAAGTTCTACAAGCGCGTGATTACCGCAGCCGCCGCCACCTACAGCGTCACGGTTGACAGCGGCATTACCAACGGCACCGTCTCGGCCAGCCCGACGACCGCGGCTGCCGGCGCTACCATCACCCTGGCCGTCTCCCCGAACACCGGCTACGAGATCGGTACCGTCACCTACACCCCGGCGGGCGGCTCTGCTGTCACCATCAGCCCGGTGAACGGCGTGTACTCCTTCCAGATGCCTGCTGCCAACGTGACCGTCAACGCGACCTTCACCGCCTCCTCTACCCCCGAACCTGGTATCACGACCATCGAACGCTGGGTCCCGGTCAATAACGTTGAGGACGGTGAGGACTACCTGATCGGCTTTGTCTACGACGGCAATACCTATCTCGGCCTGAACTACAGCCCGAATACGACGAACCATTATTACTATTCTTACAAATTCGCTACGGATGGGATTCAAAGTTCGAAAAATACCTTCCTCGGCTACACCGGCACGCCGATTTTTGACGGTGTGAATATCACGGGTGTTGAAGGCAATGCGACGAATCTGGAGCACGCCACTTGGACCTTCAATGCGACCACCGGCGGCTACTACGTCGTAAGCAAGAACAACTCCAACAGATACCTGTACGCGAAGAAGGGCGGCAGCTCCAGCTCCTACTCGAATTCGTTGTATTGGGATCAGTATCCGAACACCACTGCGAACGTCTGGACCTGGGATGCAACGAATCATCATCTCTACAACACGACGAACTCGGTCTACGCAGGCGTCTTTACCCTTTCGAACAGCGTCTACATGACCTGCGAGGCGACCAACGACTCCAACTACACCAACTACATCTACGTCCAGCTCTACAAGAAGGAGATTATCAACGTCTACAACGTGACCCTGAACCCCACTGAAAACGGCACCGTGCGCGCGAATAAATCCACGGCCACTGCGGGCGAAACCGTGACGCTGATCCTGACCCCGAGCGAAGGCTATCAGGTTGCTTCCGTGACGGTCACCGACTCCAATGGCGCGACGGTTCCGGTCACGGGCACCAGCGGTATTATCACCTTCACGATGCCTGCGTCCAACGTCACCGTTTCTGCGACCTTCACAAACGTCATCCCGGATAACGTCTGGGTCGTCTCCTTCGTGGACGAGGACGGCAAGGACATCCCCGGCATGAACGACATCTACGTTCCGAAGAACACGGCTGACAACCTCGCCGAGTCTGCGCTTCCCGATCCCGCAAAGGAGGAGCACTACTTCCTCGGCTGGTATCAGGGCAACGTCAAGTGCACCTTCCCGATGACGGTGAACTCCGATATCGTCCTGACCCCGAAGTACAGCCCGATGTACGCCTATGACTACACCCTGACCCTCCGCGCGGTCTACGGCCCGTACAACCCCGACGCAACCACTCACATCTACTGGTACGCGAACAACGGCACAGACGCCCACAACGGCGCCGGCGAACGCTATACCAGCGAGTACACAGTCACCGAGAGCGGCACGACCACGACCACGACCAAGCTCCCGATCAACGCCCAGGTCGATATCCCGCGTCCCACCGGATCCGGCTCGCAGCTGGTCTTTGCCGGTGACAACGGCGGCGCCCTGACTTGGGAGGATCACGTCTTCCTCGGCTGGGCCAGAGTGGACAACGGCGGCTCCGCCGACTATGCCGAGGCCCAGATCCTGACGCCGGATGATATCTACCTGAAGTGGACCGGTACGGAGTACGAGGTCAGAAACGACGACGGAACCTACAGTCCCTTCAGCAGCCAGAAGGTCTACGCCGACGAGACGACGCCCTATCACGACATGTACGCCGTCTGGGCAGGCTTCTACTACATCTACCATTCCTCCGACGGAACGCTGGAAGCCGTCCAGGTGCCCTACGACGTCCGTGATACCAAGGATCTGGTCGCCGAAGTCAAAACCAACTACCTCTACGGCGGCTACTACAAGACCAGCGGCGCGGTCGTCAGCGTTGATGCAACTGAAATGCGCGCAGCAAAGGACAGCATCCTCAATCAGCAGAACTTCTGGAACTACGCCGACGCCACGGTCTCCGGCTCTGCCAACACCTCCACGTCCCTGACTGACGACGAAGGCGCTGTCGTCTACAACGGCACTTCCGTCAAGCATACCGTCGAAGGAACGACCGTCATGTTCTGGGAGAAGGCCCAGGCCTACACCGAACTCGGCACCGAGCTTGCGCCGACGGCCGGCACGGTCTACTACCTCAAGGAGGTTCCCAAGACCTTCCTGCCCAACAGGCTCGTCTACGTGAAGGCGGATAAGAACACGCAGCTCTACGATGGCAGACCGATTGAGGAAGGCAAGATCACCAGCCTCTACCTGCTGACCGCCGTGGACGACCGGAACTACGCCGAAAACGGCTTCTTCGTCGGCAGGTCCCGCCAGGGTCAGGTCGTCACGGGGGAGGAAAATGGTTATATCAAAACGGCGGATACTGTCAGCAGAGTCTTTACGATCTTCGTCAAGAACGGCAAAACCTACTCCTACAACGCCAATGACCTGAGCCCTTCCATCGGCGGGCCGCAAGGCGTGGATAAGAATCTCGTCGGCTTCGTAGCCGCCAAGCATCTGGACTATAATTGGATTACGGCGCACGTCGGCACTGACCCTGACACGCCGACCTTCTATCTGAAGCCCTACTGGACCACGCTCGACGGCGTCACCGTGGAGCAGGATAACATCGAGGGCGTCAGCATCACGAGCGACGGCAAGGATATCCAGTACGTTAGAATCCCGTAATTCCTGATTCTCCAAACTGAATCAACCGACGGTTCTGCATACCGGGGCGGCAGCCCCGCCCCGGTGTGCAGACCAGGAGTAAACAATGAAAAAATGGAACCTGATTGCGGTGCTGCTGCTCCTCGCGCTTTTGCTGGCGGCCTGCACCGACCCGCGGCCCTCGAATGAGGCGTCCGCAAACGCCCCGCTTCCGACCCCGAATCAGAACGGCTCCGCTGCTGCGGGCGGCGAAACCGGCCCAGCGAGCAGTGACTCGCAAACGAGTCCGGCAGACCCGGCTTCCGGTTCTGCCGACCCCTCGCAGTCCGCTGACCCCTCCGCCTCGACCCTCCCCGCTGAGGAATCCGAGGTCTACGAGGTCACGGTTACCGCCGAAGGGGAAGTCGGAATGCTCGGCGACGATTAACTCATATAGGAGGATCAGAAATGTCTGACCAAACTGAAAAAATTGAATGGTACTATATTTCCGATGCCGATTATCAGAGACTGCAGGGTATCGGAAACTGGGGCACCTCTGGCACAAACCCCTTTGAGCAAACAGACTTCATTAAAACCTTCCCCAGCATTAGCGGCTATATTTTCGCGCGCAAGTCCGACATCGACCAAGAAGAGCTTGACTGGGCGGACATGCATGACATCATAATTCGATCCGCTGCCTTCGCCGAATCCAACCAGTCCGGCTTCACCCTGTAATTACGCTCATTTCTTAACCGCATGGCGCGCGCTCCCGTAGGGCGGCCTGACCCCAGGCCGCCGCGCAGAGACCGCCTGTCTCCCAGCGCTCCCGTAGGGGCCGGGTCTCCCGGCGTGCAACCGGTTTCAGCGCCCCGTAGGGCGGCCTGACCCCAGGCCGCCGCGCAGAGACCGCCTGTCTCCCAACGCTCCCGTAGGGGCCGGGTCTCCCGGCCCGTGCAGCCGGTTTCAGCGTCCCCGTTGGGCGGCCTGACCCCAGGCCGCCGCGTCCACGCCGCAGAGACCGCGCGCATGCAAAAAAGAAGGTACACGAACGCCCCGTTCCAAAGGGCTATGTTTCGTGTACCTTCTTTTTATTTTGACCTTTTCTGACAGGATCATAGGGGACGGGTCTCTCGGCCCGTGCAACCGACTTCAGCGCTCCCGTAGGGGCCGGGTCTCCCGGCCCGTGCAGCCGGTTTCAGCGTCCCCGTTGGGCGGCCTGACCCCAGGCCGCCGCGCAGAGACCGCGCGCATGCAAAAAAGAAGGTACACGAACGCCCCGTTCCAAAGGGCTGTGTTTCGTGTACCTTCTTTTTATTCTGATCTTTTCCGCGCCGGTATGCTACTCCGCCGCTTCCTCCTCCGGCGCTTCTTCCGCTGCGTTCCGCGCCTGCTGCGTCTTGAATGCGGCGAAAATGTAAATGACAGGCAGGATGGCGCAAATTGCAAGGCTCGCGCCGCTCAGCAGGTCGAATTTCCGACCGATCATGACCAGGCTGAGGATCGTCAGACCCAGGCAGAGCACACCGAATACGATGCAGACCGTTTCGCTTGCCCCGTTCTTGGCGCACCTTGCGCCGAGGATCCCCGTGATCAGCTCCAGCAAAGCGGTTGCCAGAAAGGCCGCCGCGCCTATGATCTCTCCGGTGCCGGAAAACAGACTCACCGTTGCGCTGTTCGCTACGATCAGGCCGCCCGTGAGGACGATGAAAACGACCGTCTCCAACGCGCCGAAGACGCTCATGACGATCCCGCTCCCGCGCAGGAGGCGTTCACTGAGGTTCATGTTCCGTTTCATACGCTCTTTCTCCCTTCGTCGTTTGCTTCGCTCCCGCTGAAATACGCGCACCACGCCGCCAGCGAGCAGCGCTCGCAGGCCGGCTTCCGCGCCGTGCATACCGCCCGTCCGTGCAGGACGATCCGGTGGCAGAAATCCGAGCTTTCCTCCGGCGGAAGGACGGCGCGGAGCTGGGTCTCGCATTTCGCCGGGTCCTTGGTTCCGTCGGTCAGCCCCAGCTTCCCGCAGATGCGGATGCAATGCGTGTCGCAGACCACCGAGCCGGGCACGCCGTAAAGGTCGCCCAGCAGGAGGTTCGCCGTCTTCCGGCCCACGCCAGGGAGCTTCAAAAGCTCTTCCATGCTGTCCGGGACTCGTCCGCCGTAGTCGCGCAGGAGGGTCTGGCAGGCCAGAACGATGTCCCGCGCCTTGTGCTTGTAGAAGCCGCAGGAGTGGACCATTTCCTCCACCTCGGCCACGTCCGCCGAAGCAAAGGCCTCCAGCGAGTCAAACCGTGCAAACAGGGCAGGCGTGACCAGATTCACACTCTCGTCCGTGCATTGGGCGGACAGCCGGACAGCGATCATCAGCTCGTAGTCCTTCCGGCTGTTCAGGGCGCAGAGCGCTTCCGGATAGTCCGCCTTCAGCGCCTCGATCACGCGCAGCGCGCGTTCTTTTTTTTCCATGTGGGATTCCTCTCAATCACGCCCGTCCGGGCGAATTGCTTTCTCGTTCGCGCCGGGCTCCAACCGGAGCAGACGCGCGATCGCCGCCCCGTGCGGCAGCAGCTCACAGTCCTCCCGCGTGACGGCCCGCAGAACGAAGATCAGTCCCGCATAGACCGCAGCCGCAGCAGGCAGGGAGAGCAGGATCGTTCCGCTCAAACGCTGGATCGCCCAGGTAATGACGCCCATGCCCAGGCTGGCGGAGGCAGGTCGCCAGAGCTGCCGGAGCAAACGCGGCGCCTCGGCCCGCCCGCGCCGGATGGCGAGGAGATTCAGGCCGGGGATCAGCAGGCTGTAGCTCGCCGTGGCCAGGGCCGCGCCGTAGATGTGCAGCGAGGAGATCGGCACCAGCACCTTGCAGAGCAGCAGATAGACCGCCCCGCCGATCAGCGTGTGGTAGAAGGGGGCCATGACCTGCCCGCGCGCCTGGAGCAGAGCGTTCGTTACCACCAGGAAGCAGTAGAGGATCGAGGCCGGCCCCAGGATCCGCAGCAGGGTCGCAGCAGCGTTGAGCATCGAGCCCTCGTAGCCAAAAAGCAGCGCCGGGATCGGCCTTGCCAGCACCGCCAGACCCACGCCGCAGGGCATGGCGATCAGAGCGGTCATACGCAGGGCGGATTCCTCCAGCCGTCGCCGACCGGCGTCGTCGCCCACCGTGATGCGCTCGGTGACGCCTGCAACCAGGCTGACGCCAAGCGGCTGCACGACGGTGCCGGGCATCTGGAACAGGCTGACCGCCAGGGAATAGACGCCGAAAAGCTCCACCGCCGCGGCCTGATTCAGACCGATCGGGCCCTGGAGCTGGCGCAGGATCTCCTTCGTGCCGAAGAGCTTGAAGATCTGGAGGCCCGCCGCGCCGAGCGTGATCGGCACGGCCACCCGGAACAGGCGCGCAAGGGTCTGCCCCCGGCTCAAAACCGGACCGTCCGCCGCACCGGGCCGCAGCACCACCCGGTTTCTCCGGTAGACCAGGATCAGATAGACGCAGCTCAGCCCCGCGCCCGCAGAGACGCCCATCACCGCGCAGGCCGCCGAGGCGCCCGGCCCAAGGCCCATGCGGACCGCGATCAGCACCGCGCATAGGCCGACGCCCAGCTTGCAAAGCGCCTCCACGATCTGACTGACCGAGGTGGGCGTCATGTATTGCTGGCCTTGATAGTAGCCGCGGAAGGCGCAAAACAGACAGAAGAAAAAGATCGCCGGAGCCAGCATTCTCAGAGCCGCGTCGGCTGCGGTGTCGTTCATCCGCGCTGCGATCTGTCTTGAGAAAAGGAGCAGCCCAGCCCCGCCGACCATACCGATGGTCAGGAAGACCACCAGACTGACGCGGAAAATGCGCTGCATCTGCCTGCGCTCGCCCCGTGCCGAGGCCTCCGAGATCAGGCGGCTCAGCGCCACGGGCAGCCCGGCGGCGGCAATCACCATCATCAGCTCATAGATATTGTAGGCAACCGAAAAATGCCCCACGGCTTCCTTGCCGATCAGCCGCGTCAGCGGCAGCTTGTAGACCGCGGATATGATTTTGTTGAGCAGGATACCGACCGTCAGGATTCCGGCCCCCTGCAGGAATTTCTGCTTTTGAACGGATGCTTTCATAAGCACGTCCCTTTTTCGTAATGAAATCGCAGGATCGTTCCATCATTATAGCACATTCCGCCGCAAATGGAAAGAAACAAGTTGCGTTTTTCGCATTTTTTTAGTAAAATACAAAAAAGAGTTTCCATTCGGGGGTGAACCCATGTATCAGCCGCTTGCGGACGAGCTTCGCCCGCGCGATCTCAGCGAGGTCTACGGGCAGGATCACATTTTGGGCGAGGGCGCGATCCTGCGCCGGATCATCGAATCCGGCGTCGTGCCGAACCTGATTTTCTACGGCCCCTCCGGGACCGGTAAGACCACCGTTGCCAACATCATTGCGGAAAAGACCAATCGCCGCCTGTTCAAGCTCAACGCGACCACGGCCTCCACCGCCGACGTGAAAAAGATCGTCTCGGAATTGGACACGATGCTCACGCCGAACGGCGTCCTGCTCTACCTTGACGAGATCCAGTCCTTCAACAAAAAGCAGCAGCAGACCCTCCTGGAGTTCATCGAAAACGGAAAGATCACCCTGATCGCCTCCACAACGGAGAATCCGTATTTCTACGTCTTCAACGCGATTTTGAGCCGTTCCACGATCTTTGAGTTCAAGAGCCTGACGCCCGAAGCCTGCCAGCAGGCCGTAGAGCGCGCCATGCGCTATATGGAACGCAAGCTGAACGTGACGGTCCGGGCCGAGGACGGCGTCACCCGCTTCCTTGCCACGGCCTGCGGCGGCGACGTCCGCAAGGCGATCAACGCCGTGGAGGTCCTGTTCACCGCCTGCGCCGCAGACGACGGCGTGGTCCATATCTCGCTGGCCGACGCCGAGGCCGTCTCCCAGCGCTCCTCCATGCACTACGACCGCGAGGGCGACAGCCACTTTGACAGCGTCTCCGCCCTGATGAAGTCGCTGCGCGGCTCCGACCCGGACGCTGCCCTGCACTATTTGGCCCGCCTTCTGGAGGCCGGCGATCTGCCCGGCGCCTGCCGCCGCATCCTCTGTTCGGCAAGCGAGGATATCGGACTGGCCTATCCCCAGGCCGTTTCGATCGTCAAAGCCTGCGTGGATTCCGCGCTACAGCTCGGCCTGCCGGAGGCCAGACTTCCGCTGGCTCAGGCCGTCATCCTGCTGGCGACCGCGCCGAAGTCCAATTCCGTCGTCATGGCCATCGACGCGGCGACCGCTGACGTCAAAAAAGGCAAGGCCGGACCCATCCCGCGCGAGCTGCAAAACGTCCACGCCGACGGCGCGGGCTTCGAGCGGGAGCAGGGCTATCTCTATCCGCACGACTATCCCGGCCATTGGGTCAGGCAGCAGTATCTGCCCGACGAGCTCGTTGGCACGGTCTACTACCGGCCCGGCGATAACAAGTTCGAGCAGAGCTGCAAAACCTACTGGGACCGGATCAAGGGGGAGTGAATCGCGATGCCGATGGATATCCGCGTCGGCGACCTGCTGACCATGAAAAAGCCCCATCCCTGCGGGGCGCGGGAATGGCTCGTCCTGCGCGCGGGGATGGATTTCCGCCTGCGCTGCCAGGGCTGCGGCCGGGAGGTCCTGACCCCGCGAGCCAAGGCCGAAAAAGGGATCAAATCCGTGACCCGCGAGACGGCGGAGCTGCCGCCGTCAGATCGGCCGTGAAAAGAACGGCAACGCACCCTCGTTGTGAATCGCAGCAGCCAGCGGGCAGTCTCCGGCATCGGAGGCTGCCCGTTTCGTATGCGCAGAGGTCGGAGCGGCAGCCGGAAAAACAGGGAGCCGGATCGGCCGTGAACGGAAACGCGGGAAGGAATCCAAATTGTTTTCTCCATAAATGAGGTGGTATGATTGAATTTAAGCATTGATTTTCAGGGAGATATCCTGTATAATTGTTTTGCGAATCCATGAAAGGAGCGTAAACCAATGATTAACAACTCTATCGTTGGCTAACTGAATAGAGGCGCTGAGCATGATGGAGGGGTATACCCCTCTGGGTTCGTGCGCCGTTTTTGAGTAACTTTCGGATAGTGGGAACCGCAGGACGCAGCCACGACGGGAGCTGCTTCGCTGCGGGTTTTTTGCGCCCTTTTTCAGGAGTCGACGCCATACAGGAACGATCCCATATCAAATATTCATGTTCAAGGAGAAAACCTAATTATGATAATAAAACTGGAACCGATCAATGATAATAACAGAGAAGCCGTTCTGGCTCTTTCCGTGCGGGAGGATCAGCCCTTCGTCGCCCCGAACGATTATTCATTAAGCGAGGCAGATGAGGCCAATGCCAAGGCGCCCGGCACGGCGAGGCCATTTGCGATCTATGCGGGTGAAAAGATTGTCGGCTTCTGTATGCTCGCCTTGGACCCCGAGGATGAGAATCCCGTCGACAGATACTGTCTCTGGCGTTTTATGATTGACAAAAACGAACAGGGCAAGGGCTACGGTCAGGCGGCACTTCATGAGATTATCCGGTATTTCAAAGAGAACGGCGTGGACACGGTCTATCTGTCTACTGCGCCTGCGAATGCGCGCGGACTGCACGTGTACCATAAGGCCGGCTTTAAGGAAACAGGAGAGATAGAAGACGGAGAAGCTATTTTTGTTTTAAAACTCTAAATTCCGGCTTGCCGGGACAATGAAATCGATCCGGGCGTCCTGACGCAATCGGTCACCGGCATATTCCTGACGCCGAGGGTCGTGTGGGCAGCATGAATATGTGCCATTTTATTCACGCTGTTGTCCCAAGGCATGTGGAGACGGTAGTATTAGTGACAAAGAAATAAACAAATCGAGATTTACGGAGGACAATAATAGTGATAAAGCTTGAAACCGAGAGACTGATACTTCGCAACTACACGATGGACGATGTTCCCGCGGTGCATGAATACGTTTCGAGCGAGGAAGTATCGCGGTATGAGGATTTCTGGCCTCTAACGGTCAAAGAAGTTGCGGAAGGGCTTTCCGAATGGAAAGATATGGACAACCGCATGGCGGTCGTTCTGAAGCAGACCGGCGAACTGATCGGGAGCGTCGGATACTGGGATGATGAGGAAGACGAAAACGGAGAAACGGAATACTCCATTGATTTTGATTTCAATCCGAGATTCTGGCACAAAGGATACGCCTTCGAGGCGGCAAAAGAGGTCGTGCGCCATCTCATGGAAGACCTGCACGTAAAAGAGATTTGGGGGGATTGCGACGAGCGAAACACCGCGTCGTCAAAGCTCCTTGAACGGTTGGGCTTCCAACTTATCGAAACAGTGGACGACTCGTATAAAGAAGATGCGGACGGGAATCCCATAATGATCAGATCCAGAGTATATAAATTGACCGCATGAATCCCGGTCTGTCGATATTCAACTTACTGTCTCGACCCTGACCGATACCGGGGAATTGCCCATTCCTTCATTGGGATGAGCCAGTGGGGCGAATACAAGTCTTAGTATTTGACCTGCGGCTCCAAGGCATGTGGAGTGCGTGACATTGATGACAAGGAAATAAACAAATCGTAATTTACGGAGGTCAGCATTATGATACATCTTGAAAAGCTTACCTATGAGAACTTTGACGACGTCTTTGAACTCAAGGTAAAAAAGGTTCAATACCCCTTTGTGGCGAGCAACTGTTACAGCATTGCCGAAGCGTATGTTACCATGATGTGCGGCGGGCATGTATTTCCTTTCGCAATCTACAATGACAAACGGCTTGTCGGCTTCATCCAGATAGGCTACGGTGAGAACGCGGATCAGGACGGAGTGAGCGTCGAAAAAGACAATTACGAGATCTGGCGTTTTATGATCGACAAGCGTTATCAAGGCCGTGGTTACGGCAGAGAAGCGCTGAAGCTTGCACTCGATTTCATCAGGACGTGGCCCTGCGGCAAGGCGGAGTTCTGCTGGATCTCCTACGAACCCGAGAACGAGATAGCAAGAAAGTTGTACGCCTCATTCGGTTTTGAGGAGACGGGCGAGATGGACGGCGATGAGATCGTCGCAGTGCTGAAGCTGTGATCGCGGCCAACAGGCTGACAACTCAAAGTTTGAAAGGGTAAATACATATGGATAAGAAAACGATGATGGAAAACCTGGCCCGCGAGTTGAATAAAAAGGACGGCTTCAACGGGGCCTGGCTCTATGCAGAAAACGGCGAGATCGTGTCCAAGGGCGTTCTCGGCTTCCGGGATCCCGAAAACACGCTGCCGATCACGGAGGACACGATCTTCCAGTTGGCTTCGGTCAGCAAAACCTTCACGTCAGCAGCGGTCATGCTGCTGGTTCGGGAGGGAACGCTGCATCTGGAGGACGAGATCGTGAAGTTCTTCCCGGAGATCCCGTATCCCGGCGTAACGATCCGGCAGCTGTTGAACCACACCAGCGGCATTCCCGATTACTTTGACGACGGTGACTGGTTCATCCGGATCTGGAAAGAGGAAAAGCGGGTCCCCGGCAACGACGAGATCCTGCGTTTCCTCCGCGAGACAAAGGCAAAGCCATACTTCGCCCCCGGGGAAGGCCTGCATTACTCCAACACCGGCTACAACCTGCTGGCGCTGCTGGTGGAACGGCTCTCCGGCGTCCCCTACGAAGAGTTCCTGCAGAAGAACATCTTCGAGCCTTCCGGGATGAACTCCACCCGCTGCTGCCACATCCGCAGAGACGGCATTCCCTTTGAGAATTACGCCCGGGCAACGGTGTTCGAGGACGGCAGATGCGTGGCTGACATCGACTCCTCCGAGGACGGCGACGTGGTAGCCTTTGACGGACTGAACGGCGACGACTACGTGTATACCACCATCTTCGATATGCTCCGCTGGGACAGGGCTCTGCGCGAGGGCAAGGTGCTCACCCTGGATGAGCAGAAGCTCATGTACACCCCCGGGAAGCTCAACAACGGCGAGGACGCCGTATATGACGAGGAGGATGGGCTGGGCTACGGATTCGGCTGGGCCGTCAGCCGCGAGGAGAGACTCGGACTCGTCGTCAGCCACAGCGGCGGCATGCCGGGCGTCGCTACCTGGTTCGAGCGCTTCATCGACGCGGACAGGGTCCTTGTGATCCTCGCCAACCGGGACTACAGGGATGTAAGGGCGTATTTGGGTTACTGGAACGGAATGGAAGCAATCGCAAGGGATAAGGAACCGGAGCCC
>OMZQ01000015.1 GCA_900315595.1 uncultured Eubacteriales bacterium
TGAGGGTCCACCTGTTCCCATCCCGAACACAGAAGTTAAGCTCAGGTTCGTCGACGATAGTATGCGGGTGACTGCATGTGAAAATAGATAACGCCAACATTATGGACGCCCCAGCCGTAAGGCTGGGGCGTTTCGTTATTTGTCAGTTTTCCATTTGCTTTCCGAGGATTCCGGCCAGGATGTCGATCAGCTTTTCTTCCATCTCGCCGGGGAATTTTCTTCGTTCCGGGTCCGCCGTCAGAAATACGCCGCCGATCAGATCGCCCTCGGACAGGATCGGCGCCGCAGCGCCAAGCGCAGTCTCGCCGTTTTCCACCAACGGACAGGCGCTTCCCTTGCCGCGCCAGCTGTACCGCTCCCGATCCTCCAACCGGCGGATCACCCCTGCGGTCAGCCGCCGATCCATCAGCTCCTTCCGCTTCTGACCCGATGCAGCGATCACCGTATCGCGGTCGCTGATCGCTGCGGTGAAGCCCAGGTTCTTCTGAACCGCCTCGCAGACCCGTCCTGCGAGCTCGTGCAGATCCCCCATTGGGGAATACTTCTTGAATATCACTTCTCCGTCCTTTTCGGTGAAGATTTCCAGCGGATCGCCGTCGCGGATCCGCAGCGTGCGGCGGATCTCCTTGGGGATCACCACGCGCCCCAGATCGTCGATCCTGCGCACAATACCAGTTGCTTTCATGTCTGTCGTCTCCTTGCATTTCGGCTTCATGTGCTTCTATTCTTTGCAAAAACTGGTGAAATATGCGAGAATATAAAATCTCCGTATTTGCTCAGATCACCGTTGAAACTGTTTGACGTCTGTGATATATTAAATTAAGAAAAATAGACTGCGAAAGGTCGGAGCCTCATGATAAAACGAATCGCTTGTCTTCTGCTGGCGGCGATCCTGCTGGGCGCGGCGGCGGGACTTCCTGCTTCGGAGCTTTTTGCTGCGGCGGCGGACGGAACGGAGGCCTTTGCGGACCTGGCGAACCGGATTCGGAGCACCGGCGAGCCGAGCGGAAGCGGCTATCTGCTCAGCTATGATCTGGACGCGGAAAGCCGGGAGCTGTTTGCGGCCCTCTATCGCCCGGAGCAGGGCGTGGTCGAGCTCTCCGTCACCTATGACGGATATATGTGCGCTTCGCTGACGATTCCTGCCGCCCTGTCCACGCTCTACAAGGTCACGTCCTCCTTCCAATCGGCAGGCGGAAGCGCGCGCGGGACCGCCTGGCTGGATCCGGCGGCCTATACGGGTGCGGAACCGCCTGCGCTGTCCGACTATACCGGGGACGAGGGCTTCCGGCAGGGCGTGATCTCCATTCTGCGGCGATTTCTGCCCCACCTTGTGGAGGAGATCGGCGTCCTGCTCTGGGCGGACGGACACCTGCTTTCGGAGCTTGGCTTTACGGGCTTTACGGTTCACACGAAGCACCTGTTCCGGACCGAGCCGGACCCGGATGAGCCGCCGACCTGTACCGAGGACGGCTTTCTCCGCAGCACCTGCGTCGTCTGCGGAACCGTCTCCAGGGAGCCGGTTCCTGCGCTTGGTCACGACTGGGATGCCGGCGAGATCACGACAGCGCCGACCTGTATCTCGCCGGGCGTCCGCACCTTCCGATGCCTCCGGTGCGCCGGGACGCGAACCGAGACGCTCCCCGCGAACGGCGAGCATGCCTGGGTCCGGACGGCCCTGCAGGACCCGTCCGGGGAGGGGGTACACTGCACGGGAACCTTCGTCTGCACCGTCTGCGGGACGGAGCAGACGCGGACGCTCTGCGCCGCCGACATCTTCACCGACGCCCCTTCCCCCGGAAGCTGGGCGCACGCGCCGGTGGACTGGGCCTATTTCCACGGAATAACCACCGGTGACAGCGCGACGAAGTTCCGCCCGGACAAGGTCTGCACCCGCGGTCAGACCGTCACCTTCCTCTGGCGTGCGGCGGGCAAGCCGGAGCCGACCGCGGCAGAAAACCCCTTCCGTGACGTCAATCCGGGCGATTACTACTACAAGGCCGTCCTCTGGGCTGTGGAGCAGGGGATCACCAAGGGCGAATCGAAGACGCGCTTTGCACCGGCAAAGGTCTGCACCCGCGCCCAGGTCGTGACCTTCCTGTACCGGGCGCACGGTTCTCCGCCGGTGGAGGGGACCAATCCCTTCCGCGACGTGAGCGAAAGCGACTACTTCTGCAAGCCGGTCCTCTGGGCGACGCAGAACGGCGTGACCCAGGGCCTTTCCAGGACGCACTTCGGCCCCGGGGTAAACTGCACCCGTGCGCAGACCGTCACCTTCCTGTACCGCGCAAAGGATATCACAGATTAGAATCGAGCGTTCCGTCCGAAAAACCCGGAGCGAGGCCTCTGAGAAGCAGAAGCTCCGCTCCGGGTTGTGTTTTCCGCCGCGCCGATTCGGGCGGTTCCGGCGCTACAGCTCGGTGACAATGGGGAGGATCATGGGGTTGCGGCGGGCGTTTTTGTAGAGGAAGACGGACAGCGCGGACTTGATGGCGGACTTGATCGTCGCGTGGTCGCGAATGTGCCGTTCCAGGCACTCCGCCAGCGCGTCGTCTGCCAGATAGCGCAGGGCTTCCAGAAGATCCTCGTTGTCCTTGGCGTAGACGAAGCCGCGGGTGATGATATCCGGGCCGGAGAGGACGGAGCCGTCCTGGGCCGAGAGGTTGACCACGACCACGACCATCCCGTCCTGGGCCAGATGCTTGCGGTCACGCAGGACCACGCTGCCCACGTCGCCCACGCCGGTTCCGTCCACAAGGACCCGTCCCGCCGGGACGACGGCCCCGGTGAGCTTGCAGGTCTTGGCGGTCAGCTCGATGACCTTGCCCACGTCCCCGATCACGATGCGGGCCGGGCTCATGCCCATCTGCCGGGCCAGCTTCGCATGGACCTGCAGCATCCGCTGCTCGCCGTGGACCGGGATGAAGAACCGGGGCTTGACCAGGGCGTGGATCAGCTTGAGCTCCTGCTGGCAGGCGTGGCCGGAGACGTGCAGACCCTCGGACTTGTCGTAGACGACCTCAGCGCCCTTGCGGTAGAGCTCGTTGATGATCCGGGAGATGGCCTTTTCGTTGCCGGGGATCGCGGAGGCGGAGATCAGCACGCGGTCGAGGGCGGAGATCTCCACCTGCTTGTGGGAGGAGAAGGCCATGCGGTAGAGGGCGGACATATCCTCGCCCTGGGAGCCGGTGGCCACGATGACCAGACGGTTCGGGGCAATGGTCCGGATCTGGGTGATGTCCACCAGCGTATTCTCCGGGATGGTCAGATAGCCCAGCTCGCCCGCGACCTTGAGGATGTTTTCCATGCTCCGGCCCGTGACCGCCACCTTGCGTCCGTGCCGCCGCGCCAGGTCCAGAATGGACTGGATGCGGTACATGTTCGAGGCAAAGGTCGTGATGATGATCCGCTTGTCGCAGCCGCGGAACTGACGGTCGAAGTTCTCAGCCACCAGATTTTCCGAGGGCGTGTAGCCGGTGCGCTCGACGTTCGTGGAGTCGCAGAGCAGGGCCAGAACGCCCTCGTTGCCCAGCTCGCCCAGACGGGCGAGATCGGTCATCCCGTCCGGGGCGGTGGGGTCGATCTTGAAGTCGCCGGTGATGACGACCCGACCCACGGGCGTGTGGACGCAGAAGGCGACGGCGTCGGCAATGGAATGGTTCACGTGGATGAATTCCACGGTGAAGCAGCCTGCCTGGACCAGATCGCCGGGCTGGTGGGTGACCAGACGGACCGTGTCGGTCAGACCGTGCTCCTCCAGCTTGAGGCGGATCAGACCGTTGGTCAGAGCCGTGCCGTGGATCGGCGCGTTGGCGGCCTGGAGGACGTAGGGGATGGACCCGATGTGATCCTCATGGCCGTGGGTAATGAAGAAGCCGCGCAGCTTCTTCTGACTGTTGACGAGATAGGTGACGTCGGGGATGACCAGATCGACGCCGTACATATCGTCCTCGGGGAAGCCCAGACCGCAGTCCACGACGATCATATCGTCGCCGTATTCGAGCACGGTCATATTCTTCCCGATCTCATTCAGCCCGCCGAGCGGGATGATGCGTAATTTGTTTGCCAAAATTGATTACTCCTTATTATGAAAAAATATCACAGATATGAATGGACGAAAGCCAAAGCCCTGTCTTGGAAGACGGCGGCAGGGCGGCGCGGTTCCCGCCTCCGCGCCGAATTTCAAGTCATTATATCACGGCAGAGCGCGAAAAACAACACGAAAAAACGCCCCTCCGGGAACTTCCGAAGGAGCGCGAAAACGGCGCGTTACGATTTCCGAACAAATTTCTCGCTGCATTTGGGACACTTGATGCAGATCTTGCCGCGGCCGCGGGGCACGCGGACGGTCTGCTTGCAGTTCGGGCAGCGGTAGTAGCGGTTCTGCTTGTCGGTCAGGCGGGACCTGAAGGCCAGAAAGCGGCGGTTTTCCCGGTTCCGCTTCTCGATGTTCCGCGAAAAGGCGCGGAGGATATACCAGAACAGCAGCACGTAGGAGAGCAGATTCAGCACGAAGCTGAGCGCCACCGTCCATACCGCGTTGATACGGGAAAAGAGAAAGCTGATCAGACACAGGGCGACCGCTGCGACCATCAGAACTACGTTCAACTGATCGAGGCCGTAGCGCCCAAACATGAACTGCCGGATCCCGTCGGAAACCCGCTGTCCGATACGCCGGAACATCGCCCACATCTCCTTGGAAAAGTATTGACCGGGATCGCCCCGGTATTTTCAGTATAACGGATTTTCCCGCAAAATCAAGCGTGCGCCGGGAGAATTTACGGAATGTTAAAATTTGATGTTGAGAATTCATGAAATCAATGCTATAATTAAAAGAAAAAGAATTTTGGATGTGTATTTGCGTGAAATTTGGAGCCTGGAATGTATCGTCCTTCGATACAGGAGAGGTCAGAGAGCTGGAGCAGGCGGGCTACGGACCGCTCTGCGCCCGTGTGCTTTCCGCGCGCGGATGCGGCGACGAAGCGAGCGCCGCAGATTATCTGCGCCGTGATACGCCGCTGAACTCTCCGTTTTTGATGAAAGACATGAAGGCGGCCGCGGACCGCGTCCGTCTGGCCGTGGCGCGAAAGGAGCATATTGCGGTATTCGGCGACTACGACGTGGACGGCATCACCTCCACCGCCCTGATGACCGACTTTCTCCGAAGCCTCGGCGCCCGTGTCACCAGCTATATTCCCGCGCGGCTGGAGGAGGGCTACGGTCTCAATGAGATCGCCATCCGCCAGCTCTCGCGCCGGCAGGTCAACCTGATCGTCACGGTGGACTGCGGCATCACGGCGAACGAGGAAGCGGAGCTCTGCCGCCGCCTGGGCATCGACCTGGTCGTCACCGACCATCACGAGTGCAAGCCGGAGCTGCCCCGCGCCGTTGCGGTGGTGGACCCCCACCGCCCGGACTGCACCTATCCCCACACCGGCCTGTCCGGCGTGGGCATCGCCTTCCAGCTCGCCGCCGCCATCTGCGGCGACCAGGCGGGGCTGCTGGACCGCTATGCCGATCTGCTCTGCCTGGGGCTCGTGGCGGACGTCATGCCCCTGCACGGCGAGGTGCGGACGATGGTCGTCCGCGGCATGCAGGCCCTGGAGCATCCGACCCGCCCCGGCGTCGCCGCGCTGATGGAGGAGATCGGCTGCGCCGGCGACCCTGTCACCACCGCCACGGTCGGCTATCTGCTGGCCCCGCGCATCAACGCCGCCGGACGGATGGGCCGGGTCGAAACGGCCCTGCGCCTGTTTTTGACCGAGGACCCCGCCGAGGCCCAGAGCCTTGCCGCCGTCCTCTGCCGTCTCAACCGCGACCGGCAGAAGGTGGAGGCCGGCATCTATGAGGAGGCCTCCGCCATGCTCGGCCCGGACGCCCAGCCCGCCGCCATCGTGCTGGCGGGGGAGACCTGGCATCAGGGCGTGGTCGGCATCGTCGCCTCCCGCCTGTCCGAGGAATACCACTGTCCGGCCTTTTTGATCTGCCTGGACGCGGAGGGGAAGGGCAAGGCCTCCTCCCGCAGCTACGGCGGCTTCAACCTCTTTGCCGCTCTGACCGAGGTCTCCGACCTGCTGGAAAGCTACGGCGGCCACGAGCAGGCGGCGGGCTTTACGATCCGCCGCGAAAACATCCCTGCCTTCCGGGCCAGGATGACGGAGATGGCGGAGGCCTTTTTCGCCTCCGGCGCGGCGGACGCCGATCTGCGGGTGGACTGCCCCGTGGAGCCGGAGCTGCTCACCATCGAGAACGTCCGCGCCCTGAACCAGCTTGAGCCCTGCGGCACCGGCTGTCCGGCGCCGGTTCTCTGCCTGTGCGACGCAAGCGTGACGCAGATCACCGAGGTGGGCGGAGGCAAGCACCTGCGCCTGATCGTCTCTGCCGGCGGCAAACAGCTCGCCGCGATCTTCTTCTCCCAGACCGTTCTGCAGGCGGGCATCGGCCCCGGCGACAGCGTGGACCTTGCCTTTACCCCGCAGATCAACGAATTTCGCGGACAGCGGACGGTCCAGCTCAACGTGGTGGATCTCCGCCTGTGCCGCCGTCTGGCCCTGCTGACCGAGCAGGAGCGGGCCCTCTATACCCGCTTCCACGACGATCAGCCGCTCAGCCCCGAGGAGGCGGACCGCCTCCTGCCCGTGCGCAGCGAGTTCGTGGCCGTCTGGCGGTATCTGATCGCCCACCGCCAGGCCGACGTCCTGCGGGAGAACTTCACCTGCATGAGCCGAAAGATCGCCCGCGCCGCGGGCCGTCCGGTCACCCTCTCGCGGACCCGCGTCTGCCTGGACGTCTTTGCCGAGCAGGGCCTGATCGACGTACACCGCTGCGAAAAATACTATACGATCCGCATCACCACCGACGGCCGCAAGGTCGATCTCAACGCCAGCCCGATCATCCGACGCTTGCGGGCGGCTAAAAGTCGTTAGAAAGGAGGCAGCACGATGGAAACCTTTGAAGCCCACTATGAATCCATGATGAAGGCGATCCGCCGCTACGCCCCCAATACCGATCTGGAAAAGGTCGAGCGCGCCGTCCGCTTCGCCCAGGAAAAGCACAAGAACCAGAAGCGCAAGGACGGCTCCCCCTACATCATCCATCCGCTTGCGGTGGCGGAGATCGTCTCGGAAATCGGCCTGGATACCGACGCCATCTGCGGCGCCCTCCTGCACGACTGCATCGAGGACACCTCCGCCTCCTTCCGTGACATTTCCGAGCAGTTCGGCCAGACCGTTGCCGAGCTGGTCGAGGGCGTGACCAAGCTGACCCGCGTGGAGTTCTCCACGCTGGAGGAGCAGCAGGTGGAGAATCTGCGCAAGATGTTCATGGCGATGTCCAAGGACATCCGCGTGGTCCTGATCAAGATCTGCGACCGCCTGCACAACCAGCGCACGATGGAGTATCAGACCCCGGCCAAGCAGATCTCCAAGTCCACCGAGACGATGGATATTTACGCCCCCCTGGCCCACCGCCTCGGTATGCAGAAGATCAAGTGGGAGCTTGAGGACAGCGCCCTGCAATATCTGGACCCCGAGGGCTACCGCAAGCTGGTGGACTATCTCGACGCCCACAAGGAGGAGGCCGAGAAGTTCATGGAGACCATCCAGCAGATGATCTCCGACCGGCTCAAGGAGGTCGGCATCTCCGGCACGATCTCCGGCCGCATCAAGCACGTCTATTCCATCTACCGCAAGATGCAGACCCAGCACAAGACCATCGACGAGCTCTACGATCTCTATGCCTTCCGCGTCATCGTGGGCACGATCTCCGACTGCTACAACGTTCTGGGTCACATCCATGAGATGTTCAAGCCGGTTCCGGGGCGGTTCAAGGACTATATCTCCACGCCCAAGCCCAATATGTACCAGAGCCTGCACACCACGGTCATCGGCGCGCAGGGCATCCCCTTCGAGGTCCAGATCCGCACCAAGGAGATGCACGAGACCGCCGAATACGGCGTTGCCGCCCACTGGAAGTATAAGGAAGGCGTCGAATCCGGCGACGAAAAGGAATTTGAATGGGTCCGCCGTCTGCTGGAGGATCAGCAGGAGACCGACGCCGAGGACTATATCCACTCCCTCAAGGTCGATATGTTCGACGACGAGGTCTTCGTATTCACGCCGAAGGGCAAGGTCATCTCCCTGCCTGCCGGCTCCACGCCGATCGACTTTGCCTACGCCATCCACTCCGGCGTCGGCAACACGATGATCGGCGCCAAGATCAACAACCGCATCGCGGGCTACGACGTCAAGCTGAAAAACGGCGACATCGTGGAGATCCTGACCTCCAAATCCGCCAAGGGTCCGTCCCGCGACTGGCTCAATCTCTGCAAATCCAACCAGGCCCGCTCCAAGATCAAGCAGTGGTTCAAGCGCGAGAAGCGCGAGGAGAACGTCGTCCGCGGCCGGGCCAGCTTCGAGTCCGAGCTGCGCCGCGCCGGTCTGAGCCCGAGCCTGCTCCAGGATGAGAACCTTCAGCCGGAGCTCCTGCGCAAGCTGTCCTTTGACAGCCTGGACGATCTCTACGCCGCCATCGGCTACGGCGGCATCACCGCGGTCAAGGTTTTGGGCAAGATCCGCGAGGATCTCCAGCGGGCCACGGCCCGGACTGCGGAGGGCGAGAACCCCGCGCCGAAGCTGCTGGAGATCAAGCCGCCCCGCCGGAACAACACCCAGGATTCCGGCGTCGTGGTCGAGGACATCGAAAACTGCATGGTCAAGTTCTCCCGCTGCTGCACGCCGGTCCCGGGCGACGACATCGTCGGCTTCATCACCAAGGGCTACGGCGTATCCATCCACCGCCGGGACTGCCCGAATGCCCGCGCCGCCATGCACCCCGAGACGGCGGACCGCTGGGTCAACGTCTCCTGGGCCTCCGCCGAGGGCCGCACCTTTCCGACGACCCTGGAGGTCATCGCCGACGACCGGCCTGCTATGCTGCTCGATATTGCCCAGACCCTCAATTCCATGCAGATCCGCATGAAGGAGATCTTCGGCAAGGACCTCACCGAGGCCCACTGCCAGTTCACCGTCACCTTCAACGTCAAGAGCACCGACGAGCTGAACGCCGTTATGACCAGGCTCCGGGGCATCCAGGGCGTCATTGAGGTCAGCAGAGGACAGAATTAGGGATCAGGGGTCAGGGATCAGGGATCAGAGATCAGGGATCAGACCCGCCTGTAGGGACACATTGCTTGTCCGCCTTATCCCGCACCGACGAGTCGCCAGGGGTCAGAGATCAAAAACAGTACCGGAGGTAATCAAATGAGAGCGGTAGTGACCAGAGTCTCCTCCGCCTCCGTCACGATCGACGGAGCCGTCCACGGACAGATCGGGCGCGGATTCCTGATCCTGCTCGGCGTCGGCCCGAACGACACCGAGCGCGACGCCGTCAAGCTGGCGGAAAAAATCCTCGGTCTGCGTGTGTTCTGCGACGAGGCGGGCAAAATGAATCTGGGGCTGGAATCGGTGGGCGGCCGGGTCCTGGTCGTCAGCCAGTTCACGCTCTACGGAAACGTCCGCAAGGGCAGGCGCCCCAGCTTCGTCGGGGCTGCCGACCCTTCGCTTGCGATCCCGCTCTATGAGCGCTTCCTGGCCGAATGCACCCGGCTGGGCTATCCCCCGCAGCACGGCGAGTTCGGCGCGGATATGGCGGTCGCCTCGGTCAACGACGGTCCCGTCACGCTCTGGATCGACAGCGCCGACCTGGCGTGATCGATCCCCCCGCTGTTTGCCACGCCCGGAAAGGAGACTGCCATGCGTATCGAAACCTTCACCCTCGGTCCGATCCAGACCAACTGCTACCTGGTCTCCGACGACGCGGGGAACGCGGTCCTGATCGACGCCGCGGCCCAGGCGCCGCGATTTCTGGACGCCGTCCGGGAGCAGGGTCTGACCCTTCGCGCCCTGCTGCTGACCCACGGTCACTTTGACCACGTCGGCGCAGCACGGGAGATCCATCACGCCGCCGGCTGCCCGGTCTATCTCCACCCGGACGACCGGAGCCTCCCGCCGGCCCTCTCCGCCGGCCTGTTCTGGACGGAGCTCTATCGCGCGGGCGAGACGCTGACCTTCGGCGATCTCTGCTTTACGGTCCTGCATACGCCCGGTCATACGCTGGGCTCCGTCTGCCTGCGCTGCGGGGACGTCCTCTTTTCCGGCGATACCCTCTTTGCCGGGGGCTGCGGCCGCACGGACTTCCCCGGCGGGGACGCGGAGCAGATGGCGGCCTCTCTGCGCCGCCTGGGGAGCATCCCGGAGGATCTCCGCGTCCTGCCCGGCCACGGCGAAAGCTCGACCCTGAACGCCGAGCGCCGCACCAATTATTTCATGCTCCAGGCCCTATACCCGGAGGAATTTCGATGAAGCTCTATCTCTGCGGTCATTCTGACCGCTATGCCCTTGAGCAGCTCCAGCTCTGCCTGTTTCCGCTGGAGCCTGTGGAAACCGAGGAAAAACCGAAGTCCGGCTCCCGCGTTCCGCGCTTGCCGGACGGGACGGATCATGCGGTCTCCCGGCTCTCCCGCGGCGCGCGCTTCCTGACCGCAACGGCCCGGATCACACGCGGCGGCGTTACGACGCACGCCGTGCAGCGCCTTGCCCTCGCAAACGAGACCTACGCCCTGCGGCGGCGGATCCTCCAGCGGGCCTATTATCTGGCGGCCCTGCCCCATCTGCCCGCGCCCCCGCCCTGGGGCGCCCTCTCCGGGGTCCGTCCCACCAAGCTGACCACCCGTCATCTTTTGGAGGGCGGCACGCCCGCAAGCGCGGACCGTCTCCTGCGGGATACCTTCTTCGTCTCGCCCGCGCGGCGGAAGCTCTGCGTCCGGGCGAGCGAATTTACCGTGGAGGCTGCGTCCCTGCTCGCGCCGGCGGACGTGTCGGTCTATATCGGCATCCCGTTCTGCCCGACCCGCTGCGCCTACTGCTCCTTCGTCAGCCAGACTGCGGGCAGCGCGGGAACCCTGCTTGCGCCCTATCTCGACTGCCTGCTCCGGGAGATCGAGACCGTGGGCGAGCACCTGCGGGCCGCCGGACGAAGCGTCCGGACCCTCTATATCGGCGGCGGCACGCCCACGGTCCTCTCCGCCGACCAGCTTCGCGTCCTGATGGAGGCGGTCAACAGGCATTTTGACCGCTCCCGCCTGATAGAATATACGGTGGAGGGCGGCAGACCCGATACCCTCGACCCGGAAAAGCTCCGTCTGATCCGGGACCTGGGAGCCGACCGCGTCTCGATCAATCCTCAGACCATGAACGACGCCGTCCTCCGCGCCGTGGGCCGGCCCCATACCGCCGCCGACGTGGAGCGGGCCTATGAGCAGGCCCTGCAGGCCGGCTTCACCAGCGTCAATATGGATCTGATCGCCGGGCTGACCGGCGACGACCCGGACAGCTTCGAGCGATCCCTGCGCCGCGTCCTGGCCCTGGACCCGTCCAACGTGACGGTCCATACCCTCGCCCTCAAAAAGGGAGCCGACCTCTTTCAGAACCGCGCCGGTCTGCCCGACCAGTCCGCGGTGGAGACGATGGTCCGCACCGCCGACGAGCTGCTGGCAGCCCGGGGCTATGACCCCTACTACCTGTACCGGCAGAAGTATATGTCCGGCAGTCTGGAAAACGTGGGCTGGTGCCGGGATGGGGATCGCTGTCTGTACAATATCTATATGATGGAGGAGCTCCATTCCATCCTGGCTCTGGGCGGCGGCGCAGTCAGCAAGCGTATGCTCAGCCCGACGAAGCTGGAGCGCCAGTGCAACCCCAAATATCCCAAGGAATACGTTGCGCGGATCGAGGACGTCCTGGCTGCCAAGCGGGACCTCATCGCCGCGCTTGCCGCCCCGGATGCCGATCCGAACAGAAAGGAGCCAACCGAATATGAGAATTGAATTATCTGAAATCAACCGCGCCCTGGCCTCTGACCCTGCGGGCTACGTGGCCCAGTGCGACGCGCTCTATCAAAGCCGCGTGGAGGCGGCGGCGGACGTCGTCCTCTCCCGCCTGGACCAGAGCAAGATCGTCCTGCTGGCAGGACCCTCCTCCTCCGGCAAGACCACGACCGCAGGCCGCATCCGTGCCGCCCTGGAGCGGCGCGGCGTCTTCGCCCACATGGTCAGCCTGGATGATTACTACCGCCCCAAGCACGACCCCGATTTCCCGACCACCCGCCGCGGCGACCCCGACCTGGAGGCCCCGGAGGCCCTGGACGTGGATCTGCTGGGCCAGCATCTGGAGCTGCTCGACCAGGGCAAGGAGATCCTGGTCCCGCATTTTGACTTCCGCCGCCAGACCCAGTCCCCGACGGACTTCTGGCCGCTCCGTCTCAAGGAGAACGAGGTCGTCATCTTCGAGGGCATCCACGGTCTGAACCCGATGCTGACCAGCCGCGACCCCGAGGCCACCCGCCTCTTCGTCTCCACGGCGTCCTCGGTCTATGACGAGGACGTGGAAGTCTTTGACCGCGTCTGGATGCGCGTCCTGCGCCGCATCGTCCGCGATTTCAACTTCCGCGCCTCCTCCGCCGAGGAAACGCTCGGCATGTGGAAGAACGTCCGCAGCGGCGAAAAGCGCTTCATCACGCCCTATAAGAAATTTGCCCACTACGCCATCGACTCCGCTCACGGCTACGAGGTCGCGGCCTTCCGCCCGATCGCAGAGCCGATGCTGACCAAGCTGGAGGAGAATCCGCAGCCCAGGCTGGTCGATATGATCCTTGCCGGTATGAAGGCCTTCCCGCCCATCGACCCGATGACCCTGCCTGAGACCAGTCTCCTGCGTGAGGAATTCCTGCCGAAGGAATAAGACCGCCGAATCAACAGGAAGGAACTGCAAACGCTATGGATACCCTATTCTCCAACGTCACCGCCGTCACGATGGACGAGGCGATGCACGTCTACTTCGGAGCCTTCGTGGGCGTCACGGACGGGAAGATCTCCCTCGTCTCCAAGACCCCGCCCAAGGAACGTCCCAAACAGATCATCAACGGCGAGGGCATGGTCCTCATGCCCGGTCTGATCAACTGCCATACCCACCTGCCGATGAGCCTGCTGCGCGGCTATGCCGACGGTCACGATCTGCAGACCTGGCTCAACGACTATATCTTCCCGCGCGAGGCGAAGCTGGACGACCGCGCCGTCAAGGCCGCGACCCTGCTCTCGATCGCCGAGTGCCTCCGCTTCGGCACGACCTCGGTCTCGGATATGTACGACCACTGCGACGCGATTGCCGAGGCCGTGGCGGAATCCGGCATCAAGGCCAATCTCGCCCGCGGCATCACCCTCTTTTCGGAGGACTTCGACTTCGAGACCTATCCCGCCTGCCGGGAGCTGGTCGCCCTGCGCGACCGCTGGGACGGCTATGACAACGGCCGCATCCGCGCCGAGGTCTCGATCCACGCCGAATACACCTCCAACTACCGCCTCTGGGACGCGCTCAGCGAGTTTGCGATCAACGAGGGCCTCGGCATGCATATCCACCTGTCCGAGACGCAGAAGGAGCATGAGGACTGCAAGGAGCGGTACGGCCTGACCCCGGCCCAGCTCCTCGACTGCCACCGCGTTTTTGATGCACGCGCTCAGGCCGCCCACTGCGTCTGGCTCGAGCCGGAGGATATGGCCCTCCTGGCCCGGCACAAGGTCACGGCGGTCCACTGCCCGGTCTCGAATCTCAAGCTGGCCTCCGGCCGCGCCGACGTCATCTCGATGATCAAGGCGGGCATGAACGTCGCCCTCGGCACCGACGGGGCCTCGTCGAACAACAACCTCGACCTCTTTGAGGAGATCAAGACCGCCTCCCTGCTGGCAAAGAGCCTGAACGCGGACCCGAACGCCCTCCCGCCCCAGGCGGCCCTGATGATGGCTACGGTCTGCGGCGCCCGCGCACAGGGCCGCGAGGCCGAATGCGGGATGATCAAGCCCGGTCTGGACGCCGATCTGATCCTCCTTGATTTCACGAGCCCCCACCTGATGCCCTGCCATGACGTCATGTCCCACCTCTGCTACGCCGCCCGCGGCAGCGACGTGCTGATGACCATGGTCCGGGGAAAGATCCTCTATGCAGCCGGAAAATATGAGACCATCGACCTCGACGCCGTGGTCCGCGAGCTCGCCGAGCACGCGATGCCGACGGTGTTCCGGGACAGGGATCAGTGACTAAATGAAAGGAATGACTTCCTTGCAGAAATCACCCACCAATCGTAAACAGACCTTCCTCGGCGGCGCCGCAGTTCTTGCAATGTCTACGGCGATCGTCAAGGTCATCGGCGCGATCTATAAGATCCCGCTCAACCGGCTGCTCGGCACCAGCGGCTTCGGCTATTTCAACACGGCCTACGACATCTACGCCGTCCTGCTGATGGTCTCGACCACCGGCCTGCCGGTCGCCATGTCCCGGATGATCTCCGAGGCCCGCGCCCTCGGCCGGACCCGTCAGATCCGCCAGATCTACCGGGTCTCCCTGCTCGTCTTCCTGGTCATCGGCCTGGTCGGCGCGGGCGGCATGGCGATTCTCTGCAACCAGCTTGCCGCCCTGATGAGCCAGAAGGAGAGCTGGTTTGCCATCCTCTGTCTGAGCCCTGCCGTCCTGTTCATCTGTCTGGTATCAGCCGACCGCGGCTATTTCCAGGGCCAGTCGAACATGGTCCCGACCTCGGTTTCCCAGATCCTGGAGGCCGTCTGCAAGCTCGGCCTCGGCCTTGCTGCGGCCTGGCTCTTCAAAAAGAAGACCGGCAGCATGATCTACGCCGCCGGCGGCGCGATCCTTGGCGTCACGGTCGGCACCCTGGCAGCGATGGTCTATACCACCGCCAGACGCCGCAGAGCCATGACCGAGCTCGACGCCGAGGACTGCCTGGACCCGACGGTCTATACGGGCCGCGATACGGCAAAGGAGCTCCTGCGGATCGCTGTCCCGATCACCCTCGGCGCTGCGGGCATGCAGTTCATCATCGCCATTGACGCCGCGGTCTATATGGCCCGGCTCAAGGGCGCGGCAGGCTTTGCCTCCGAGACCGCCGACGATATGAAGGGCGTCTATAACTTCTGCCAGACCCTCTTCAATATGCCCTGCGCCTTCATCACCCCGATCACCGTCTCCGCCATCCCCGCCATCACCGAGCAGCTCACCCGGCGCAGCAGCCGGGGCGCAAGGATGGTGGCCGAATCCGGCATCCGGGTCATGAGTCTGATCGCCATGCCCTGCGCCGCCGGTCTGATCGTCCTGGCTGAGCCCATTCTCCGGCTCCTCGGCGGCTACACCGGGGAAAAGCTGGCCCTGGCGGTCCGGCTGATGCGCCTGCTGGCATCCTGTATCGTCCTGAATTCCCTCGTCCTCGTCGTCACGGCGATCCTTCAGGCCCACGGCTTCGTCCATCTGCCGGTCCTGAACCTGGCTGTCGGCGGGATCGTGAAGGTCATCGTGAACTTCGTGCTCGTCGGCAACCCGAAGATCAACATCGTCGGCGCGCCGATCGGCACGCTGAGCTGCTATATCCTGGTCGCAGCGCTGGACGTCTTTGCCATGAAGCGGGTCCTGCGCAGGCCGCCGCGGGTGTTTGCCAATCTCTGCAAGGCCGGCGCGGCTGCCCTCCTGATGGGCGCGGTCGCCTTTGCCGTGGATTTCCTGCTGGTCAGGATCGGCGTCGGCTCCGCGGTTTTGCGCACGGGCGGCGGGATTCTGGCGGCTGTCGTGGTCTATGCCGTGGCGGTCCTCTTGCTCAAAACGATCACCTATGAGGACTGTAAATTACTGCCAAAAGGCGAAAAAATTGCAAAATTATTGAGAATTTCGTAAAAATCCGTTCATTTATTTGAATTTCCTCTTGCATATCGGAACAAAATATGGTAAATTCTACACGAAGCTCCAATTCTCCAGCAAGGGAGTCTTCCCCCCGCAAAACGGAACGCAGAAGCGACCAAGATAGGAATCAATCATCAGGAAAGAGGTAATACCATGAACAAGACCGACTTGGCAGCCGCGGTTGCTGCAAAAACCGGAATGACCAAGAAGGACGCCGAGAAGTTTGTCAACGTCACGATCGACACGCTGATGGACGCGCTTGCCAACGGTGACAAGGTCCAGCTCGTCGGCTTTGGCACCTTCGAGACCAAGACTCGCGCTGCCCGCGTCGCCAAGAACCCCCGCACCGGCGAACCCGTCAACGTGGGCGAGACCCGCGTGCCCGCCTTCAAGGCCGGCCAGGCGCTGAAAAACCGGATCAAGTAATTCTCCCAAAGGGACCGGGGCCGCATGCCGATCGCGTCAGCGATCAGCATGCGGCCCCGTTTCGCATCTCCGTCCGTTTCCCCTTGTGCAAAGCGCACAAGAATCAAACGGATTTTTTACCGATCCACTCTGTCGGATTTGCAAAAATAGCTTGTCCTGCTTCCGTTTTTATGCTATAATCGGTACGACTGAAAATAGCGCATGGACGTTTTCAGAAAAACAAAAAAGGAGATCGCGTTATGAAAACCAAATTGACGAAGCGTATTCTCGCGCTGCTTCTGACGCTGGTCATGGTTCTCTCTCTGCTGCCTGCTGCGTTTGCGGAAGGAAACCATCATCCGTTCCAGGACGTTCCGGACGGAAAGTGGTATTCCGAGGCCGTGCAGTACGTCTATGAGAACGGACTCATGAACGGCACAAGTTCAACGACGTTCGACCCAAGCGGAAAGCTGACGCGCGCCATGCTCGTCACCGTCCTCTACCGCGCGGCCGGACAGCCTGCGGTGGAATTCACCCCGAAGTTCAGCGACGTTCCGGCCGGCCGGTACTATTCCGTGCCCGTCACCTGGGCCGTTGAAAACGGCGTCACCAACGGCGTCAGCGCCACAAAGTTCAATCCGAACGGCGCCGTCACCCGTGAGCAGCTTGCAAAGTTCCTCTACAGCTACGCAAGGCTCACCTGCTCTGAGGCAACCGCCCGCGCCGACCTGAGCGACTTCCCCGACGCCGCCGAGGCCCATTCCTGGGCGGTGGAGCCCCTGCAGTGGGCCGTTGCCGAGGGCATCATCAACGGCGTTCTGACCGGCTCCGGCGAGACCGCCAGGACCCTGCTCCAGCCCAGAGCCACCGCGACCCGCGCACAGGTCGCCGTGATGCTCATGCGCTTCTTCCAGACCCTCTCCGGCCCCGACGTGGGCGAGGACGCCGTCATCCTCTACACGAACGACGTTCACACCTACATCGACAAGGCCATCGGCTATGACAACGTCG
Organism: uncultured Eubacteriales bacterium; assembly: GCA_900315595.1. Classification (GTDB taxonomy): domain Bacteria; phylum Bacillota; class Clostridia; order Oscillospirales; family Oscillospiraceae; genus JAFRPC01. Next base: position 17,208 of record OMZQ01000015.1, read on the forward strand.
CCGGTCTGAAGAAGGCCATTGCGCAGAACAACGACGTCATCCTCGTTGACGCCGGCGACCACATCCAGGGCACCGCCTTCGGCTCCATGGACAAGGGCAAGACGATCGTGGATCTGATGAACGCCGCCGGCTACGACCTGGCGACGCTCGGCAACCATGAGTTCGACTACACGATGGAAGGCTGCATGAATGCGATCGAGTGGGCGAACTTCCCCTACGTTTCCTGCAACTTCTACCACGAGGAGAACGGCGTGCGCGGCGAAAACGTGCTCGACGCCTACAAGGTCTTTGAGCTGGGCGGCAGGAAGGTCGCTCTGATCGGCATCACCACGCCCGAATCCTTCACCAAGTCCACCCCCGCCTACTTCCAGGATGAAAACGGCAACTATATCTACGGCATCTCCGGCGGTGCAGACGGCTCCGCCCTCTACGCCGACGTTCAGGCCGCCATCGACGCTGCAAAGGCTGAGGCCGACGTCGTGATCGCCCTAGGCCACCTGGGCATCGATCCGTCCTCCAGCCCCTGGACCTCCAAGGAGCTGATCGCCAACACCACCGGTCTGGACGCCTTCATCGACGGCCACTCCCACAGCACCGTGCCCGAGGAAATCGTCCAGGACAAGGACGGCAACGACGTCGTCCTGACCCAGACCGGCTGCTACTTCGGCGCCATCGGCATGATGCGCATCGCCCCCGACGGCACGATCAGCACCGAGCTCATCACCAAATGCGACTACTTCGATCCCGCCGTCAAGGAGATCCAGGACAACTGGATCGACGAGATCAACGACAGACTGGGCGAGGTCATCGGCCACACCGACCTGACCTTCGACAACTACGACGAAACCGGCCGTCTGGTCCGCAAGATGGAGACTAACACCGGCGACTTCACCGCCGACGCCCTGTACTACCTGTTTGACAGCCTGGATTACGACGTGGACGTCGCCATCATGAACGGCGGCGGCGTGCGCAACAGGGCTGTCACCGGCGATATCTCCTACCTCACCTGCAAGAACATCCACACCTTCGGCAACGTCGCCTGCCTGCAGACCGTGACCGGCCAGCAGATTCTCGACGCGCTGGAATGGGGCGCCCGCTCCACTGACGCGGCGGATTGCGGCGGCTTCCTCCAGGTCTCCGGCCTGAAGTACAAGATCGATCCCACCATCCCCGACACCACCCAGAAGGACGATAAGGACATCTGGATCGGCGGCCCCACCGGCGAATATCGCGTCTACGACGTGGAAGTTTTCCAGGACGGCGAATGGGTCGATCTGGATCTGGATGCCGAATACAATCTGGCCGGCTATAACTACACGCTGCGCGATCTGGGCGACGGCTTCAACATGTTCAACGGCGCCGTCAACGTGATCGACTACGTGATGGAGGACTACATGGTCCTCGCCAACTACGTCAAGGCCTTCCCAATCCCCGAAGGCGCGACCCTGCCCGAGATCGAGGGAACCAACTCCCCGCTGGCCGAGAAGTTCGGCACGGACTACCTCGACTACACGAACGTCGCCCCCGGCCTGAGAATTCAGCTCGCCAAGAAGGAGGCCGTGCCCGATGATTCCGGCGAAGACCTCTACCTGCTGACCAACGAGCTCCATGACGGCGATCAGGTCGTCGTCTACCATCCCGCCTCCGGCATGGCCCTGTCCAACGCCGACCTGTCTGAGACCCAGACCAGCTACCGCGCCGGCCTCGCCGTCACCCCCGAGGACGACGTCATCAAGAATCCGGATGCGGCCGTCGTCTGGACCGCTGAGGCCACCGAGAACGGCTGGTACCTGAAGGACGCCGAGGGCCGGAAGCTCTCCATCCCGTCCGGCTCCAATGGCCTGGTCCTGGACGGCGCCGATCCCGAGTGGGCGCTTTCCGCCGCCGAGATCGAAAACTGCGTGAACCTCAAGAGCACCACCCGCGCCGGCAACAGCGGCGACCCGCTGGCCATTGAGTGGTACGCCAAATACTCTGAATTTACCGTCTACTACGCCAACGCTGAAAGCGCCGACTTCGCCCTCCAGCTCTACGTCAAGACCGAGCAGACCGAGCCGGTCGAGCCCACCGGCGTCGACTTCGCCATTCTCTCCACCACCGACGTCCACGGCAAGGTCTGGGACACCAACATCCTGACCGACGGCATCGAGTACAACAGCCTGCTCTCCATCAAGACCGCCGCCAACGAGGTCCGTGCGGAGCTGGGCGCGGAAAACGTCCTGCTGATCGACAACGGCGACCTCTACCAGGGCAACCCGGTCTCCACCGTCCAGCTCAGCAAGATCACCTCCGGCGAGAGCGACTGGCCCGCCGTCATGGCGCTGGCCCTGGCGGATATGGAATACACCGCCGCCGCCCTCGGCAACCACGAATGGAACTACCCCTACGCCACCATGGAAGGCATCCGCAGCTACCTTGCGGAGAACGGCGTTCCCACCCTCTGCGCCAACCTCTACCGTGAGGACGGCACCAACGCCTACACGCCCTATATCATCCGTGAGATCGCTGTCGGCAATCAGACCCTCAAGATCGGCATCCTCGGTCTGGAGAACACCGACTGCACCCGTTGGGACATCCCCGACAACTACCCCGGCCTCGTCTTCCACCATCCCGATAACACCGAAGCCTCCATCGCCTGGGAAGCCAACCGTTACATCCCGATGATGCAGGCCGAAGGCGCGGACTTCATCGTCGTGACCTACCACGGCGGCAGAGGCTCCGCCAGCGGCGACCTCTCCTTCGGCGTCAACACCGAGAACCAGGGCGCGCGCCTGATCGCCAACACCACCGGCATCGACATGGTCATCATGGGCCATGACCATTCCTCCGCCTACTCCAACACCTTCCTCAAGAACCGGGATGGCGAGGACGTGCTGGTGGTCAACGCGGGCGGCCAGGATCTGACCAAGTCCGTCTTCACCGCCACCCTCGAAAACGGCGAGATCACCGTCGCCCTGAAGTCCACCGAGAACCTCAAGATGTCCAAGAAGGTGGACGGCCAGAAGGTCTTCGCCTACGAGCCCGACGCCGAGCTCAAGGCCAAGGTCCAGCCCTACGTGGATCTGGCTGTCGCCTACGTCAACGAGCCCATCGGCAAGGCCATCGGCGAATGGGATACCGGCAATAACTACTACCTCGAGCAGTGCGACACCATGGACTTCATCCAGGACGCGCAGATGTATGAAGGCACCAAGTACCTGGCTGAGAAGTATGACACCCAGGAGAAGATCGACGCCCTCTACGCCGCCACCGGCCTGGACCACCTCGAGGTTGATATGTCCTCCACCTCCGTCGCCACCAACCCGAACGGCTACTACGTCCAGGCCGGCGACCTGACCATGAAGGACATCTTCAAGCTCTACAAGTACGACAACAACACCCTCTACCTGCTTCCGCTCACCGGACAGCAGATCAAGGACATCCTGGAGCAGAATGCTTCCACCCGTCTGGCCGCCACGGTCAACGCAGGCGAGGTCATCTACTCCCAGTACGGCGATTTCTACACCAACCCCGTCACCGGCGGCCTGAACTTCACCTACGACATGTACCAGCCCGAGGGCTCCCGCGTCGTGATCGAGGGCTTTGCCAACGGCAGAGAATTCGCCCTGGATAAGACCTACATCGTGGCCGTGAACAGCTACCACCTCGGCAACCTCGGCTGCGGCTTCGGCAACTACGCCACCTCCGACGCCATCTGGTCCCAGCTCGACGATCTGGGCGGCGGCTCCGTCCCCGACCTGCTGGCACAGTACACCAAGGATAAGACCGCCGAGCAGGGCGGCGTGAATCCCGCGGACTTCACCTGGCACTGGGCCCTGACCTACACCGGCCCGCTGGATGAGCCCATCGAGATCACCGGCGACGTCCTCGGCCAGCGCACCGACGCCTTCCACGACGGCGCGAAGCTGCTGATCTACTACCCCGCCGGCAGCACCGTGGTCGGTCTGAACAAGGCCGGCGACACGAATCGCCTCGAGGCTGTGGACGCTGTCTGCGACGGCGAGCGCGTCGGCACGAGCACGGCCGCGGCCATCTTCGACGTCAAGCTCGAGGATGCCGAAAACGGCTACTACTCCCTCAAGAGCGCCGAGGGCTATCTGACCTCCGGCGACACCGGCAACAGCCTCGTCTATTCTCAGGAGCTGACCGACTGCGGCCTGTGGTATCTGACCGCTGTGGAGAACGGCTTCCACGTCATGAACGTCGGCGCCGCCTACAACGACAACCACAACCAGGCTCTGGAATACTACAACGGCTTCACCACCTACGGCGTCAGGAACACCGACGCCTACCTCTTCCAGCTCTATGAGCTGATCGAGTCCACCGAGCCCGAGGACATCATCATCGGCGGCCTGGAGGCCAACGTCTGGACCACCAAGTACGGCAACATCTACACCTCCTGCACCGCTGAGCGCCTGCAGGAAATGGGCTTCGCCTACGGTGATATCGTCACCGTGAAGTTCCTGGATCAGACCCTCGATCTCCCCCTCGTGCCCACCTTCTCCTACGTTGACCAGGGCACGCCCGGCCTGTTCATCAACAAGAGCGAGACCGGCGAGTTTGAGGGCAATCTGTTCATGGCGATCAACATGGGCGACTTCACCACCACCTACGGCATCGCCACCAAGACCACCAACCCCGACAAGACCTGGTACTGGACGGCCTGCGAGGGCGTGACCTTCCCCATTGTCGTCACGCTGGAGATGAAGGAGCAGGGCGGCTATGCGACCGAAATGGCCATCCGCGACATCAACCGCACCAACAACCGCGAAGACTACCCCGACCTGACCGACGCCGAGTTCGCCAACTTCCGTCAGATTGCCACCACCGGCATGGGCGACCATCTCTATCGCGGCTCCAGCCCCATCAACCCCGAGATCGGCCGCAACACCTATGCCGATGCCGCTCTGGCTGACGCAGGCGTCACCGTCATTATGAACCTGGCCAACGATCAGGCCACCGCCGAGGCCTACGAGGGCTTTGCCGACACCTACTACTCCAAGCAGAACGTCGTCTATCTGAACCTCGGCGTGGACTTCACAGCCGCCGACTTCCAGAGCGGCCTGGCCACCGGCCTCAGACACTTTGCCGCAAACAAGGGCGTCTACTACGTCCACTGCACCGAGGGCAAGGACAGAGCGGGCTTCGTCTCCGCCCTGCTCGAATGCCTGATGGGCGCGACCTATGACGAGGTCGTGGCCGACTACCTCAAGACCTACACCAACTACTACACCGTCGTGGACGGCGTGCAGCAGCCTCTGTCCCAGGAGACCCTGGACGCCATCGCCAACTCCAACATCATCAAGACCCTCCAGACCGCCTTTGAGGTCGAAGACCTGACCACCGCCGACCTTGCAGCCGAGGCTGCCGAGTACGTCAAGGCCATCGGCCTGACGGACGACGAGCTTGCCGCGCTGAAGGAAAACCTGGGCGACAGCCGGAAGCGCAAGCTGGTCGAGGACGCGAGCGATATGCTCAAGTACGGTCATCTTGTGATCGACGTTTCCACCGAGGACCTGCTCAAGGAGTTTGCCTACGGCGATATCGTCACCGTGACCGTCGAGGGCTACGGCGCCGTGGACGCTCCCATCTGCTCCAACTATGACGACGTGGACACCGGCGAGGCCCTGATCCGCGCCAAGAGCGGCAAGACCAACGTCAACCTGGCCATCAACTACGGCCAGATCGGCGTGCAGCTCGGGATCGTCGAGACCGCGCCCGAGGGCTCTGCGACCAAGTATCAGGTCAAGGAAGGCGTCACCTTCCCCATCTACGTGACCATCGAGATGAAGGAAGCCGGCGGCTACGCCGACGAGCTGGCGATCCGCGCCATGACCCGCGACGACAACCATGACAACCGCGCCACGGCCTACCCCGATCTGACGGACGCCGAGTACGCGAACTTCCGCGTGGTCACCACCACCGGCATGGGCGAAGACGCGCTCTACCGCTCCTCCTCTCCCATCAACCCCGAGATCGGCAGAAATGCCGAGGCGGACGCCGCTGCTCAGGCCGCCGGGATCAAGGCCTTTATGAACATGGCCGACACCCAGGCCGAGGCTGAGGCCTATGCCGGCTACGCCGATACCTACTACGCAGGCCAGAACAAGATCTTCCTCGGTCTGCCCGTCGCCTTCACCACGGATGAGTTCAAGACCGGCCTGGCCGACGGCTACCGCTTCATCGCCTCCAACGACGGCCCCTATCTGATCCACTGCACCGAGGGCAAGGACCGCACCGGTCTTGGCGTCGCGGTTCTGGAAGCCCTGATGGGCGCCTCCATCGAGGAGATCAAGACCGACTATCTCCAGACCTATATCAACTACTACAACGTGGTGGACGGCGTGCAGCAGCCGCTGACCGACGCGCAGAAGGCCGCCGTGACCAACACCATTGTCAACAACCTCGGCATCATCTTTGACGCCGACGTCAACACCGCCAGCCTGGCCGACGAGGCTGAGGCCTATCTGACCGAGATCGGCCTGACCGCCGACGAGCAGGCCGCTCTGAAGGTCAACCTGGGCAAGAGCTGGAGCTCCACCGGGCCCGAGACGCCCACCGCCTCCTATGAAGTGGCCGAGTCCGTCTCTGCCGGCGACCAGATCGTCATGGTCTACACCGTGGGCGAAAAGTTCTACGCGATGACCAACGACAACAGCACCGCAAGTATGCTGAAGGTCTCCGAGGTCACCTTCACCGACGGTGTGCTGGATACCCCGGATGCCGGCACGGTCTTCACCCTTGAGACCGGCTCCGCCGACGGCAGCTTCCTGCTCAAGGGCGCGGACGGCAAGTATATCTTCCGCGCCTCCGGCACTGCGGTCAATATGCAGGAAACCGGCGCGGACTGGACTCTGACCCTCGGCGAGGGCGCGTCCCGGATCGCCTTTGCCACCGACGCGACCCGCTGCCTCTTTATCCGCGACAACAACCCCCTGCAGATTCGCTGCTATTCCACCCAGAATCTGACCGCCTCCGGCTACTATGCCACCGCGACGATCTACAAGGTCGTCAATCCGTAATCCAACAAAACACCGGGGCAGGCGCTTGTGCGCCTGCCCCCCTTTTGGTTCAACCCCCTCCCCCGCACATGGCCCGCAGCAGCGACAGACACAGCGCGGAGAAGGTCAGCCGTCCCACGTCCGCATCGGCGGTGAGCGGCAGACGCGCCAGCTCCGTGTCCCCGGCGCAAACGGTCAGCGTGCCGATGATCTCCCCCTTTTCCACCGGGGCGGTCAGCGTCTCCGGCAGCTCCACGGTCCGCCGGATCGAGGTCTGCTGCCCCTTTTCGATCAGGATCGGCCCGGGCTCGGCCAGAACCGGCGTCACGGTCCCGGCAGTCCCCAGCTTCACCGGGATCGGCGACAGGGTCGTCCCCTCGGCGGGGTGGACCAGGGCGTAGTTTGCAAAGCCCCAGTTCAGCAGGGTCTTCGCGTCTGCAAACCGTTCCGAGGAGGAGGCGCAGCCCAGCACCACCGCGATCAGCTCGATCCCGTCCCGCTCCGCCGAGGCGGACAGACAGTGGCCCGCCGTGGAGGTGTAGCCGGTTTTGAGGCCGGTCGTGCCCTCGTAGAAGCGCACCAGCTTGTTCGTATTGGAAAGCCCGAACTGTCCGCCGCGCACGGTGTCGGTCCAGATCGTCGTGTAGCGCCGGATCTCCTTGTGCCGGAGCAGGGCGCGGCTCATGGTCGCCACGTCTCTTGCCGTGGTCAGATGCTCGCCCGCCTCCGGTCCGTCGTCCAGCCCCGTGCAGTTGACGAAGTGGGTATGCTCCATCCCCAGCTCCGCGGCGCGGGCGTTCATCAGGGTCACAAAGGCCGCCTCGCTGCCCGCCACGTGCTCGGCCAGGGCCGTTGCGCAGTCGTTGGCGGAGCTGACCACCACCGACTTGAGCATCTCGTCGATGGAAAGCTGCTCGCCCTCCTCCAGATAGATCTGGCTCCCGCCCTTGCCGGCTGCGGCGGCGGAGGCCGTGACCCGGTCCTCCCAACCGATCTTCCCGCTGTCCAGTGCCTCCATCACCAGCAGCAGGGTCATCACCTTCGTCACGCTTGCGGGCTCGCGCCGCTCGTCGGCGTTCTGCTCAAACAGGACCGTCCCGGTCGCCGCGTCAATCAGGATCGCGCTCGGGGCCGAGACCGTCAGCGCGGCCTTGGCCGGGGCGAACGGGCCGAGCGTGAGCGCCAGAGCCGCCAGAATCGAAACTACCATTCGCATGGATCATGCCTCCGTTTTTCGGTTTGGTAGAGTCTATGCCGGTCCGCCGGAAAAATTTATAAATTTTTCGGAAAAAGGTATACAAACCGAAAAATCTATGCTATACTAGGAACGAATTTTGCGAAGGGGGGCGCGTTGGATATGAATGGTCGTTCTGCGGTCGTATTTTTGGTGGATGACCGCTACCGCACCGGCAGCGAGCTGCCCCTGATGCTGCATCCCGTCCTGGGCGTGCCGGTCCTTCGCTGGCTGACCCACGCCCTGCGCCGCGCCGAGGTCAGCCGGTTCTTCCTGGCCTGCGCCCCGGAATTCACCGAAGCGGCCAAGGTCTGCTTCCCGGCGGACGCCGCTCTGACCACGGCCACCGACGATGATCCCGCCGATTCTCTCCACGTGTTTCTCTCCACCGCCGCCGACGCCGAGGAAGCCCTCCTGGTCGTCACCGGCCCGGTGCTCTATCTGCCCCATATCCGTCGCCTGGAAGTCGGAAGCGGAGCCAACGCCTGCATGGTATCCCGTCAGGCCCTGATGACTGCGCTCGACGAAGACGCGCCGATCGGACGCTTTCTCAAGCGCTCCGCCGACGTCTGCACCCAGGAGGACGGGTTTTTCAATTTCTCCAGCCCGGAGGAGCTGCCCGACTGGCAGGGTCCGATGACCCGCAGCCTGCTCCACGGCCTGATCCGTGACGGCGTTCAGATCTGGGACGTTCAGAATACCTACGTCACCCCCGGCGTCGAGGTCGGAATCGGCACGACCCTTCTGCCCGGCACGGTCCTGGAAGGGAAGACCGTCGTCGGCTACGGCTGTACGATCGGCCCCAATACCCGGATCATTGATTCCAGGATCGGCAATCACGCCGTCGTGGAGCAGTCCCGCGTCGAGCAGTCCCAGGTGGGCAGCGCCGCCCGCGTCGGACCCTTTGCGAACCTTCGCCCCGGCACGGTTCTGGATGCCCGCGTCAAGGCCGGAGCCTTCGTGGAGCTCAAGAACGCCAGCCTTGCCGCCGACGTTCAGGTGGCCCATCTGAGCTACCTTGGCGACGCCTCGGTGGGGGAGCGGGCGAACGTCGGCTGCGGTACCGTCACCGCGAACTTTGACCGCGTGGAGAAGCTCCCCACGGTCATCGAAAAGGACGCCTTCATCGGCTGCAACACCACCCTTGTCGCCCCCGTCACGGTGGGGCAGGGAGCCTATATCGGTGCAGGCTCCGTCATCACAGAGGATATTCCCGCCCAGGCTCTTGCCATTGCCAGGTCGCGCCAGACCGTGCGCAGGGAGTGGGCGCTTCGGAATAAAAAACCAGAGTAGGCCACCCAAAACCATGGCTCTCCCCGCACGGGAGAGCGCGCGCAAAAAAGAGGAGAAAGATTATGCTCGCAAACGGAAGACCCATCAAAGTATTCAGCGGAAAAACCAGCCGCCCCCTGGCCGAGGACATTTGCCGGGAGCTGGGCGTGGAGCTGAGCAACAACTCTCTGAGCACCTTCGCGGACGGTGAGATCTGCGTGTGGATGGAGCAGACGGTCCGAGGCAGAGACTGCTTCGTCGTCCAGTCCACCTGCAAGCCGGTCAACGACAACCTGATGGCGATGCTCATCAACATTGACGCCCTGCGCCGCGCCTCCGCAGGCCGGATCACCGCCGTGATCCCCTACTACGGCTACGCCCGCCAGGACCGCAAGTCCAGAGGCCGCGACCCCATCACCTCCAAGCTCGTCGCCAACATGCTCACCGCCGCCGGCGCCGACCGCGTTCTGACGATGGACCTGCACGCCGCGCAGATTCAGGGCTTCTTTGACATCCCGCTGGATCACCTCTCCGGCGCGCCGCTGTTTGTGGACTACTACATGGATAAGTTCAACCCCAAGTATTGCAACCACGACGACTTCGTAGCGGTCTCGCCCGACGTGGGCTCCGTCGCCCGCACCCGCAACTTTGCCCAGCAGGTCCATATGGATCTCGCCATCGTGGATAAGCGCCGCCCCAAGGCCAACGTCTCCGAGGTCATGAACGTCATCGGCGATGTCGAGGGCAAGACCTGCATCATGCTCGATGACATCGTGGATACCGCCGGCTCTCTCTGCAACGCTGCCAAGGCTCTGATCGAGGTCGGCGGCGCGAAGGAGGTCTACGCAGCCGCCACCCACGGCGTCCTCTCCAACCGCGTCAACCCGGAAACCGGCGAGATCACCCGCGCCTGGGAGCGGATCGAAAACTCCGTCATCAAGGAGCTCGTCCTGCTCGATACCATCCCCCTGCCCGAGGACTACGCCGGCACCAAGATCAAGCAGCTCTCCGTGGCCCCCATCTTTGCCCGGGCCATCAGCCATATCGCCGAGGAGACCTCGATCTCCGACTGCATCTTCGGCGCCAGATAATCGACTGCAAACGGGGCGTGCTGCAGGGTTGCCTTGCGGCACGCCCATCATCCATCTGCGCAAAACCGCGAAAGCAAGGGGAGGAGCCGGTATGCTGTTTCAAAAAAAGGCTGTGGACTGGCTGATCGTCGGCCTCGGGAATCCCGGCCCGGAATACGCGCGCACGCGCCATAACGTCGGCTTCCGGACGGCGGATCTGCTGGCGGAGCAGGCCGGGGTCAAGCTCGACCGGGCCAGGTTCCGCGCCCTCGTCCGCCAGACGGAGCTTGCCGGGCAGCGGGTCCTGCTGCTGGAGCCGCAGACCTTTATGAACAATTCCGGCGAGGCCGTCCAGCTTGCGGCAATGTATTATAAGATCCCCATCGACCATATTCTGATCCTCTCCGACGACGTCTCCCTGCCCCTGGGCCGGATCCGCGTCCGGACGGAGGGCTCCGCGGGCGGTCACAACGGCCTGAAATCCGTCATCTCCCACCTTGGGAGCCAGACCTTCCCCCGCATCAAGATCGGCGTAGGCGAAAAGCCCCACCCCGACTACGATCTGGCCGACTGGGTCCTCTCCCGCTTCACCCCGGAGGAGGAAAAGCTCCTCGGCCCGGCGATCGAGCGCGCCGCCGCCGCCGCGCTGGAGCTGATTTCCAACGGCCCCGCCAGCGCCGCGGCAAGGTTCAACGGAAAGCCCCAGGCGGTCTGAACGGACCGCCTGCCCTGTCTGCAGGTTTCTCAAGTTCAAATGTTCAATCCACGGAAAGGGGAGGTGTTTTCCCCTTTCCGCGTTGCCCGTTGAAAGGAATGTTTATGGATCTCTTACTGGACGCCCTCAAGCGCCTGCCCGAGTTCGGCCGGGTCTGCGCCGCCCTGTCCGGCGGCAAACACGCAGCCGTCTCCGGCGCAGCACAGATCAACCGCTCCCACCTGATCGCCGGTCTCGTCCGCGAGCTCAAGCGGCCCCTTCTCGTCGTCTGCCAGGACGACATGGTCGCCCAGCGGACCCAGGCGGAGCTGGCTGCCTTTCTGGGCCGGGAGTATCCCGTCCTTCCGGGCCGCGACCTGACCTTCTATGACAGCTCGGCGGTCTCCCGCCAGTGGGAGCAGCGCCGCCTGCGCCGGCTCTATGACTTTGCCGCGGGCAAGACGCGCCTGCTGATCGCCACCTGGGAGGCCCTCTCCCTGCGCACCATGCCCAGGGCGTCTCTGCTCGCCTCTGCGATCACGCTCCGTCTGGGCGATACCTGCGCGCCCGACGCCTTGACCGCCCGCCTGCTTCAGGCGGGCTACAGCCGCTGCGATCTGGTCGAGGGCGTGGGCCAGTTTGCCGTGCGCGGCGGCATTCTGGACGTCTTCAGTCCCTCCGCCGACAACCCGATCCGCCTGGAATTCTTCGGCGACGAGCTGGATACCATGGGCTGCTTCGATCCGCTGACCCAGCGGCGGACCGAGAATCTGGATCAGGTCGTCCTCCTTCCCGTGGCCGAGACCCTTCCCATGCTCCATCCGGGCGGTGTGGAAGGTCTCTGCGAGGACCTGGGCCGTCTGCTTGCCCGCCAGAAGCGGCGCAAGCAGCCCCACGCGGAGCTGATAAAAACCCTGGAGGCGGACCGGGAGAAGCTGCAAAGCGGCGCGTCCTTCGGGGCAGGCGACCGCTATATGAGCCTGATCTACCCGGACTTTGCCACCGCCGCCGACTACCTGCCCGCCGACGGGATCACGGTCTTCTGCGACCACGGCAACCTCCGCCGCTCCGCCGACGCCCGGGAGGAGGACTTCGGCCTCCAGCTTGACAGCCTGCTCCAGAGCGGGATCCTGGCGGGCGAGCTCTGCGACTTTGTCCGGGGCTGGGAGGACGTCTGCGCCTCCGTTTCCGACCGGCCCGCTCTCTTCCTGGAATCCTTCCTCGCCTCCGCCTTCCCGGAGACGATGCAGCCATCCGTCGTTCTGGACGTGGTCGCCAAGCAGCTCCCGTCCTACGGCGGCAATCTGGAGATTGCCGCCTCCGATCTGGAGCACTACCGGAAAAACGGCTTCCGCACCCTCGTCCTCTGCGGCAGCCGCCGCCGGGGAGAAATCTTGAAGCAGTACCTCTCCGACCGGGCCATCCCGGTTCAGATGGCCTTCCCGGCCACCGGCATGCCGCCCGAGGGCGGGATCTTCCTGACCGACGGGACCCTGCCCAACGGCATGGAGTACCCGACGGTCAAGCTCGCCGTTCTCACCGAGGGCCAGCTTCTCAACCGCTCCGCCCGCCGCGCCCGTCCCCGGCCCAAGACGAAGGCGACCAACCGCCAGAAGCTCAATTCCTTCACCGACCTGACCCCAGGCGATCTGATCGTCCACGAGTTCCACGGCATCGGCCGCTACGTGGGCATGGAGCAGATGAAGGTGGACCGGGTCGTCAAGGATTACGTCAAAATCGAGTACCAGGGGACGGACGTGCTGTATGTGCCCGCCACCCAGATGGACCTCATCTATAAATACGTCGGCGCTGCCCAGGACAGCCCCGTCAAGCTCAATAAGCTCGGCGGCGACAGTTGGGAAAAGACCAAGAAGAAGGCAAAGGCTGCGGTCAAGGATCTGGCCGACGGCCTGATCAAGCTCTATGCCGAGCGCAAGCGCCGCGCAGGCTTCGCCTTTGCCGCCGATACGCCGTGGCAGGGCGAGTTTGAGGATAACTTCCCCTTTGCCGAGACCGACGATCAGCTCCGCTGCATCGCCGAGGTGAAGGGGGATATGGAGGCCCCCAGCCCGATGGACCGCCTGCTCTGCGGCGACGTCGGCTTCGGCAAGACCGAGGTCGCCCTTCGCGCCGCCATGAAGGCGATCATGGACTCCAAGCAGGTCGCCATCCTCGTCCCCACCACGGTCCTGGCTCAGCAGCACTACGTGACCGCCAGCAAGCGCTTCGAGGGCTTCCCGGTCAATATCGACGTCCTCTCCCGCTTCCGCACTCCGGCTCAGCAGCGCAAGACCCTGCAGGATCTCCGCGCCGGTTCGGTGGATCTCATCGTCGGCACCCACAAGCTCCTGCAAAAGGATATCGTCTTCAAGGACCTGGGCCTGCTCATCGTGGATGAAGAGCAGCGCTTCGGCGTGACGCACAAGGAAAGGTTGAAGGAACTTTCCCGCGGGGTGGACGTCTTAACCCTGTCCGCCACGCCGATCCCGCGCACGCTGAATATGGCCCTCTCCGGCATCCGGGATATGTCCACGATCGAGGAGCCGCCGATGGACCGCTACCCGGTCCAGACCTTCGTTCTGGAGCAGAACGAGGCGGTTCTGGACGACGCCATCCGCCGGGAGCTGGCGCGCGGCGGCCAGGTCTACTATCTCCACAACCGCGTGGAGTCCATCGCCCGCTGCGCGTCCGCCCTGAAAAACCGGCATCCGGGGGCCGAGATCGCCGTGGCCCACGGCAAGATGAACGAAGACGAGCTGGGCGACGTCATGCAGCGGATGTCCGACGGCGAGGTACAGATCCTGGTCTGCACCACGATCATCGAAACCGGCATCGACATCCCCAACGTCAACACCCTCATCATCGAGGACGCGGACCGGCTCGGTCTGGCCCAGCTCCATCAGATTCGCGGGCGCGTCGGCCGGTCCAGCCGCCACGCCTTTGCCTATCTGACCTTCCGCCGCGGCAAGGTCCTGACCGACGTTGCCGAAAAGCGGCTGGAGGCCATCCGCGAGTACGCGGAATTCGGCTCCGGCTTCAAGATCGCCATGCGCGATCTCGAAATTCGCGGCGCGGGCAATCTGCTCGGCGCGGAGCAGTCCGGCCACATCGTCTCGGTGGGCTATGATATGTACCTCAAGCTCCTGGAGGAGGCCGTTCTGGAGGAGCAGGGCGGAAAGGAAGCCAGACCGCCCGAGTGCACCGCCGATTTCGACGTCACCGCGAACATCGACAAGGCCTACGTCGAAAAGGGCGAGCAGCGCATGGATCTCTACCGCCGTATGGCGGCGATCCGCTCGCGCGAGGACGCCGACGATCTGCTGGACGAGATCGTGGACCGCTACGGCGACCCGCCGAAGGGCGTTTTGAATCTGATCGACGTCGCCCTGCTCCGCGCTGAGGCGGCGCAGCTCGGCGTCACCGACCTGACCCAAAAGGGACAGGATCTCTTCGTCACCTTCGTCCGGCTTGATTTCCAGGCGATCTCCGCAGTCTGCGCCGATCCCCTCTACGCAAAGCGCCTGTTCATCCAGCCGAAATCCAGGACCCCCATGCTCCGGCTCCGCCTCCGCCCCGGCGAGAACAGTCTGAAGCAGGCTTCGGACCTGATCCGTGATCTGCGAAACGCCGGCGGCAGCCCTGCGGCGGAATAACCGCCGCTGCAGTAACGGTTCAGTCCGTGCCGTAGGGCGGCCTGACCCCAGGCCGCCGTCCAGCCGGGCGGCATACAACGAGCCGATTCGTCAACATTTTTTCAAAAACTGTGAATTGTCCTTGCATTTCCGGGGCAAGACAGGTATAATATCACTTCGAAGATTATGACCCGACAGAAGGGAGTCCAATATGAGCAAAGGAAAATTTGAAGCGAGCAAAGGCGCGAAGGTCCGGGACCGCACCTATGCCACGCAGCGGAAGACTTCCAGAACGGGTTCCTTCGCCGCACCGAAGAAATCCGTCTCAAAGCTCTGGCCGATCCTGGCTGCGGTTGCCGGCGTGCTGGTGGTCGCCGCCGGTATCCTGCTGATCCTGAAACAGAATCGCCCCGCCGGTACGCCTGCAAAACCCGAGACCACCGGCGTCTACGTCCCCCAGGGCATGTCCCGCGCCGAGCTTGAGGAGCTGGCGCAGCAGGCTTCCGTTCTCCTGCGCAGCAGCGATCTGGTTCTGACGCTTGAGCCCCAGGGCTGGGATCCCGAAGCCGCTGAGCAGACGGAGCAGACCGCCCCGCAGACCGAGGCGACCGCCCCGCAGACGGAGGCCCCAGCCGACGAGTCGGAGGACGAGCCCGCCGACGAGCCGGAGGAAGAGCCCGCCGTCCACGAGGAAATGACGGTCCAGCCCGCCGCGCCGAAGCCGGAGGAGCCCATCGTTTTGACCCTGAACGCGGCGAACGTCGGCGCGGACATCAACCTCGTTGCGCTGCGTGAGGATCTGGACGCCGAAAAGGGCAAGCTGGGTACGGACGACTATGCGATCGACCTGGCGGACTATTTGATCTACCGTGAAAACGCCGTCCACGACTTCGCCGTGCAGACCGCCGCAGACTACGGCACCCCGCTCACCCAGCCCACCGTGGAGGAAGCTGCCGACAGCGGCAGCGGGGAAGGCGAAAGCCGCGTCCTCGTCATCCGCACCGGCGTGACCGGCCGCGCCATCGACGCCGCCGAGATCGAGGAGCTTCTGACCGAGACCCTGAAAAAAACCGCCCGCGGCGATGCAGCGCCGGAGGGCGAAAGCCCCCTGTCTGCGCGGATGACCTATATCTGGGAGCACCCGAAGCAGGTGGACGTGCAGGCCCTGTACGAGACCTACTGCAGCGAGCCCACCGACGCCACCGTGAACAAGAGCAACGGCGAAATCATCGACGATATCCCCGGCTTTGGCTTCAACCGCGACGACGTGCAGACCTGGCTCAATCAGGCCGGGGAGGGCGAGGAATACCGCGTCAAGCTGGAATCCATCCAGGCTGAGATCACAGCAAGCAAGCTGAAAAAGATGCTCTTCCGCGACACGTTGATCCACGTGGATACCAACCACACCTACAACCCGCCCCGCACCAACAATCTGATTCTGGCCAGCAAGGCCGTGGACGGCACCATCGTCCTGCCCGGCGAGGTCTTCTCCTTCAATGCGACGGTCGGCATGCGCACCGCGGAAAAGGGCTACCAGGAGGCGGAGATCTATGCCGCCGGCGGCGTGTCCATGCCCGGGCTCGGCGGCGGCGTCTGCCAGGTCGCTTCCACGATCTACTACGCCTGTCTGCTCGCCGATCTTGAAACGGTGGAGCGCCATCCCCATATGTTCTTCTCCGGCTACGTGCCCGGCGGCATGGACGCTGCGATCTCCTACGGCGTGCAGGACTACAAGTTCCGCAACAACACGCCCTATCCCATCCGCATCGACGCCAGCGTCTCCGGCGGTCAGGTCCACGTGACTCTGGTCGGTACGGAGTGGAAGGATTATACGGTCAAAATGACCTACGAGATAGAGGATACCATCGAGTATGAGACCGTGGTCAAGGACGTGCCCTACGACGGCACCATCAAGGAGGGCCAGATTCTGACCAGACCCTATACCGGCTATACCATCACCACCTACCGTACCCTGACCTATGCAAACGGCAAGAAGGAGGGCCCGTTCAAGGTTGCGACCAGCCACTATAACAAGCGCGACGAGGTGATCGCCCACGTCGTCTACGATACGCCGCAGCCCACCCAGCCGCCCGCTCCGGCCCCCACCACCAAGCCGCCCGCTCCGGCGCCCACCACCACCCAGCCGCCTGCTCCCGCGCCCACCACCACTCAGCCGCCTGCTCCTGCGCCCACCACCACGGAGCCGCCTGCTCCTGCGCCAACCACCACGGAGTCCGCGCCTCCCCCTGAATCGAGCAGCGATGCGCCGCCCGCCGACTCCGGCGAGGGCTGAGCAAGGCGCCAGAAACAAAAATCACCGGCGATTCCGGGCAGCCTGCCCGGGATCGCCGGTTTTCCGTTCATTCCCCGCCCAGAAATTCCGCGGGGTCCTGTGGGACGTTGTTGCGGTAGACCGCAAAGTGCAGATGGGGCTCATCCGCCAGCTCGACCAGGGCCGTCCTGCCGACCTTGCCGAGCAGGTCGCCGCTTTTCACCTCGTCGCCTGCGCTGACGGCGGGGTCCTCGGCCAGATTCGCGTAGTGCGTCACCACGCCGCCCGCGTGCTCCACCGTCACGGTCTGACCGAGCAGGTCGTCCTCATAGACGGCAAGCACCTTTCCGTCTGCGGCTGCGACCACGTCGCTGCCCTCCGCGGCTGCGATGTCCATTCCGGCGTGGGTCCGCCAATCCTTCGTGGTCTCGTTGTAGCGAAGCTGCTCCATGCTGTAAGCTGCGCTGACCGCTCCGTCCACCGGACGGGTGATCACGGAACGGGCCGGCGTCTCGTGCGTTTCGGGCGGCTCCGGCTGCTGGCGCGGCTCGGTCCGTGCAGGGGCGGGGACGGTCTGCATCGCGGCGGCAGGCGCATCCTTGTCGGCCCAGAGCTCAGGCATCGTCGGCAGCATCACGGTCTGCGTGCCGTAGTTCACCGGAGCCGGTTCCTCGTCGGCGCGCAGGCTCCGGACGAAGAGCCAGCCCGATACGGCCACGGCCGCAACGCAGACGCCCAGGGCAATGTAATAGCCCCGGTCAGAGATTCGCTTCCAAATGGATTGTTTTCCTTGCATCATTCATGCACCTCCGTTCCCAGTATGGCCCAAAACCGGAAAAATCATACCGGTTTTTCCAAAACAAGGAAAAAAGGCGGAAAAATCGAAATTACCTATTGACAAAGTAGGCAAATATGTTATAATGACCGCAGGAAATAACCTATTGCTTCAATAGGCAGAAACAGGAGGAACCCCATGCGAATCTATGCTGACAACGCGGCAACGACGAAGATGAGCCGAACGGCCATTGACGCCATGCTGCCCTATCTGGAAACCGTATACGGCAACCCATCCAGTCTGCACACCGTCGGCCAGGAGGCGAAGGAGGCTCTGGAGGACGCCCGCACCCGCATCGCGGCCCTGCTCGGCGCAGCGCCCCGCGAGATCTACTTCACCTCCGGCGGCTCCGAGGCCGATAACCAGGCCATCCGCAGCGCGGCCATCCTGGGGAAGCGGAAGGGCAAGACCCACATCATCTCCACGGCCTTTGAGCATCACGCAGTCCTCCACACCCTCAAAAAGCTCGAAAAAGAGGGCTTCACCGTGACGTATCTGGACGTGCATGAAAACGGTCTGGTCACGCCCGAGCAGGTGGAGGCCGCCATCACGCCCGAAACCTGCCTGGTCACGATCATGTACGCGAATAACGAGATCGGCACCATCCAGCCCATCCGCGCCATCGGCGCTGTCTGCCGGAAGGCCGGCGTGCTCTTCCATACCGACGCGGTTCAGGCCGTCGGCCACATCCCCGTCAACGTGGCGGAGGACAATATCGACATGCTTTCTCTGTCCGCCCACAAGTTCCACGGCCCGAAGGGCATTGGCGTGCTCTATGCCAAGCGCGGGATCATCCTCTCCAGCCTGATCGAGGGCGGCGCCCAGGAGCGCAATAAGCGCGCCGGCACCGAGAATATCCCCGCCATCATGGGCATGGCCGCCGCGATGGAGGAGGCCGTCCGGAGCCTGCCTGAGACCATGCCCCGCGTAACGGCCCTCCGCGACCGGCTGATCGCGGGCCTCAATGAGATCCCCCACGGCGCGCTCAACGGCGATGCAAAGAACCGCCTGCCCGGCAACGTGAACTTCTGCTTCGAGGGCATCGAGGGCGAGAGCCTTCTGCTTCTGCTTGACGATCGGGGCGTCTGCGCCTCGTCCGGCTCCGCCTGCACCTCCGGCTCTCTGGACCCCAGCCACGTCCTGCTTGCCATCGGCCGGCCCCACGAGGTCGCCCACGGCTCCCTGCGCCTGACCCTGGACGCCTCCGCCACCGAGGCCGAGGTGGACGCGATTATTGCGGCGGTCCAGGAGGTCGTGGAGTATCTGCGCAATATGTCTCCCGTCTGGCGGGAGCTGATGAACGGCGAACGCAAATTCGTCATCGACTGACGCGGCAAGGCCGCTACTTTCAGAAAGAGGTATCGATTATGGCACTGTATTCCGAAAAGGTCATGGACCACTTCCGCAATCCCCGCAACGTCGGCGTCATTGAGAACGCGGACGGCGTGGGCGAGGTCGGCAACGCCAAATGCGGCGACATCATGAAGATCTACCTGAAGATCGACGACGACACGATCTCCGACGTCAAGTTTGAAACCTTCGGCTGCGGCAGCGCGATCGCTTCCTCCTCGATGGCGACGGAGCTCATCAAGGGCAAGCCGGTCTCCGAGGCCCTCAAGCTCACGAACCAGGCCGTCACCGAGGCGCTGGACGGCCTGCCCGCCCATAAGCTGCACTGCTCCGTTCTGGCGGAGGAGGCCATCAAGGCGGCTATGAAGGATTATTACGACCGCCACGGCATCGCCTACGACGAAAGCCAGTTCCCGGCGGAGCACGACTGCGAAAGCTGCGAAGTGTAAGCCAATGGCAGCCATGATTTCCAGCCGCGGGCGCTATGCCCTGCGGGTCCTGGCGGATCTGGCCCGGCAGACGCCGGGGGTCTACGTCCCGCTCAAGGATATCGCTGCGCGGGAGGAGCTGTCGCAGAAGTATTCCGAGGCCATCATGACCACGCTCTCCAAGGGCGGTCTGGTGGAGGGCATCCACGGCAAGGGCGGCGGCTATCGTCTGAGCCGGAAGCCGGAGGAATACAGTCTGGCGGAGATTCTGACCCTGACCGAAGGCAGCTTGGCCCCGGTCTCCTGTCTCTGCGACGGCGCCAGCCCCTGCGACCGTTCCACACCCTGCCCGACCCTCCCCGTCTGGGAGGAGCTGGAGCGGATCATCACCGAATACCTGTCCAGCGTCACCCTGGCCGACATCCTGCCGAAAGAATAAGCAGACAAAGCCGGAAGAAAAAGCTCTCTTGAAAGAAGCTTTTTCTTCCGGCTTCGCCGTTTGTTTTATCGGAATTCCTCCAGCTCCGCGTCGAGCACGCGCAGACGGCGGCAGCGGGTGAAATCGGGGCGGTATTCCGGTGCGTAGCGTTCGATGGCGGCGGGCAGGAGCAGGGGATTCAGCGTCGGATTCTGCGCCGCGCAGAGCAGGGTCAGGGTCAGCGCGTCCTCGTCCGGGCGCGCGGGGTCCGGCTCCCGCGTCAGACGCGCGTCCCGGTACATGGGCCGGATATCGACCTCCACCGGTCCCTTTTTCCCGTGCTTTTCCACGATCAGCTCCGGTCGGTCCAGCAGGGCGAGGATGGCCTCCGCTGCGCCGTCCGGAACGCCGCGGTCATAGACCAGGGTCAGCCGCGCCTCCAGCCAGACCAGGTTTTTCAGCTTTTTCCCGTCGGCCCAGCAGCCCGTGACCTCCAGCCCCTCGGGCAGAACCGGATTCAACCGCGCCGGGACCTCGGCGGGGTCCAGGACCACGCCCTCTACCGGGGTGAAGTCAGCCAGCTCGCATTCGCTGGATACGCCAACAGACATCGGCAGTGCGATCGACAGCTCCGGATGGGGCGTAAAGCCCTGGGAGTGCTTGAGGTCGATCCCCGCGCGGCGGAAGGCCCGCTGCAAAACCCGCATCAGGTCCAGATGGGAGATCCAGACCGCGTTTCCTTCCTTGCGAAACGAAGCTCTAAGCATCGCAGACGCCTCCTTCCAGCAGACAGTTGGCCCCGCAGCCCGCGCAGCCGTGGCGGCAGTCGGGGGTGATCTCGGAGCGGTAGGCGCGCGCCCGCTCCCGTTTCAGGAAGTCCTTGCGCACGCCGGGATCGATGGTATCCCAGGGCAGGACCTCGTCCAGACCGAAGCCCCGCGTCGTGTAGAAGCCGGGATCGACCCCGCATTCCCGCAGAGCGTCCTGCCACTTGTCGTAGTCAAAGTATTCCAGCCACCCGTCCAGCTTGGCTCCGCGCCGCCAGGCGGCCTCGATGACCGGCCCCAGACGGCGATCGCCGCGGGCGAAGACGGCCTCCATTTCGCTCACGCTGGCGTCGTGGTAGTCGTACTCCACGCTCTTGGAGAACATCGAATTTTTCAGCAGCCTCGCCCGCCGCAGATACTCCTCGGGGGTGATCTGCTGCTCCCACTGGAAGCCCGTGAAGGGCTTGGGCACGAAGAAGGCCGTGGCCACGTGGATGCGGACGCCTCGTTTTTTGTTGGCGGCGTGGGCCTTCCAGGTGTTCAGGATCTTGAAAACCAGGTCCGCGATGCCCAGAACGTCCTCGTCGGTCTCCGTGGGCAGGCCGAGCATGAAATAGAGCTTCACGTTGTTCCAGCCGCCGGAGAAGGCGATCTCGCAGGTCTTCAGGATGTCCTCCTCGGTCACGTTCTTGTTGATCGCGTCGCGCAGACGCTGGGTCCCGGCCTCCGGGGCGAAGGTCAGGCCGCTTTTCTTGACCCGCTGCAGCTTGAGCATCAGGTCGCGGGAGAAGTTGTCCGCCCGCAGGGAAGGCACAGAAAGACCGATGTGCCGGGCCGCGCAGTAGTCGGTCATCCGGTCGGTCAGCGGCTCCAGGAACTTGTAGTCCGAGGTGGACAGGCTGGAGAGGGTGATCTCGTGGTCGCCGGAGGATTCCAGAGAATCCACGGCCTGCCGGTAGAGAGTCTCGGGCAGCCGGGGCCGGACCGGACGGTAGGTATAGCCTGCCTGGCAGAAGCGGCAGCCGCGGATGCAGCCGCGCATGACCTCCAGATTCACGCGGTCGTGGATGATCTCGGTGGAGGGCACGATGGGCTTGGTCGGGAAGACGGCGGCGTCCAGGCTCTGTACGATCCGCTTCGTCACCTTTTCCGGCGCGCCGTGCAGGGGAATGATCTGAGCCAGGGTGCCGTCCGGGTTGTACCGGTGCTCGTAGAAGGAGGGCACGTAGACGCCGGGGATCTTTGCGACTTCGCGCAGGAATTCGTCCTTCGTCAGACCGGCCCGTTTGGCGGCGCGGTAGCAGTCCACGATCTCCACCGTGCTCTCCTCGCCCTCGCCCAGGGAGAAGAAGTCGAAAAACTCCGCCAGCGGCTCGGGGTTGTAGGTGCAGGCCCCGCCTGCAAAGACGATATTATGTAAACTTTTCCGCTCCGAGGCGTGCAGTGGGATCCCGCCCAGATCGAGCATCGTCAGAATGTTCGTGTAGCTCATCTCATAGCCGACGGAAATCGGGATCAGGTCAAAGTCGGACAGGGGATCGTGGCTCTCCAGCGCGTAGAGCGGGACGCCGTTGGTCCGCATGGCGTCCTCCATATCGCCCCAGGGGGTGAAAGCCCGCTCGCACCAGACCCCGGGCATATTGTTCACGGCTTCATAGAGGATGCGGATGCCCACGTTGGACATGCCGATCTCATAGGTGTCCGGGAAGCAAAAGACCACGCGGGTATCCACCTCAGCCAGATCCTTGACGGTCTGGTTGTATTCCCCGCCCACGTAGCGAGCCGGCTTCTGCACCGTGGGGAGGATGCGTTCGAGGCGGCGTTCGATTTCAGCGTTCATTGGTTTTCCTCGCAATTCGAAGAATTCTTTCCTTAGATTATATCAGCCCCGGCGCGGTTTGGCAAGTCCCAGGGCAGGCGCAGGAGGAAAAAACCGGCCGCCAGGACCGGCAGCAGGCCGAGCCGCAGGCAGCAGGTGCCATAGACGCCGAAGCAGACCGCCCCAAGGATCACGGCCCAGCCGAGTCCGGCGCAGACCCAGGCCCCAGCCCGCCCAAGCAGGGCTGGCAGGATCAGGGCACAGGCACGGCCCCCGTCCAACCCGGGGACCGGCAGGAGGTTTGCCGCAAGCTGGATCGCGTTGCAGAGGGCAAAGACCGGCCAGAGACGGCGGAAGCAGAGCGCAAGCGCCAGATTGACCGCCGGTCCTGCCAGCACGGCCCAGGTCTCCCGCAGCGTTCCGCGCAGCTCGGCGCGGAGGACGGCCCCGGACGCCGTGAGCTCCAGCCCGCGCACCGGAATCCCGAGCAGGCGGAGGGCGGCAAGGTGTCCCAGCTCGTGCAGGGCCGCCGCCAGCAAAAAGGGCGGGGCGAGCCGCCCGCCCAGACAGATCAGCACGCAGACCGCCACCCGGAAGCCCGGCGTCGCGCGGACCCGCGAAAGCGGCGCCCGCAGCCTCATCCGCCGTCTCCGAAGACGCGTACGGCCCCGCCGTCCCCCGCGAAAGCGCGGAAGACCGCGTCCGCCGCAGCTTCGCCGCGGTCGTTCATCAGAAGGCCCTGCACAGCCCGCAGCGCGCCCGGGGCCAGCAGGCGCAGAGCCAATAGCCCGGCGGCAGCCAGCCAGCCAAGCCGGTTTCGCAGCTTCATACCCATCACCCATACAGTCTACGCGGCGCAGGGCCGGGCTATCCGCCGAAAAAAACGGTGCAAAACGCGAAGCCGTGCGTTGGAAGACGCACCGGGGTTTCCCTCATGCCCAGGCTTCCGCCAGACGGCGGACCGTATCGGGGATCTGTTCCGTGGGCAGACCGCCGTAGCCCACCACGAGGGTCGAGGGCCGGGGCGAGATTGCATGGCAGTACGCAGAAAGCCCGCGCAGAGGCAGTCCTGCCGCCGCAGCGCGATCGAGCAGCTCACGCTCGGACAGGCGGGGCAGGGTCAGCAGAAAGTGGATCCCGCCGTCCGCGCCGGTCACGGTCAGACCGTCGATCCGGCCCAGCGCCTCCAGCAAGGCGGCTCGCCGCGCGGCGTACAGATTTCCCACGCGCCGCAGGTAGCGGGCGTAAAAGCCGCCGTCGAGAAAGCGGGCCATCACCGTCTGCTCGTAGCGCGAGACCGTGGGCTGCTGCCCGCCGTAGAGGGCCTGCCAGCGCGGGAGCAGAGCCTCCGGCAGGACCATGTAGGCCAGACGGATCGCAGGGGCCAGGCTCCGGGAGAAGGTCCCCGCGTAAATGACCCGTCCGTGTCGGTCCATTCCCTGCATCGAGGAGATCGGGCGGCCGCCGTAGCGGAATTCGCTGTCATAGTCGTCCTCGATGATCCAGCCGCCGCCCGCCACAGCCCAGTGCAGCAGCCGCGACCGCCGCGAGGCGGGCATCGTGACGCCCATCGGGAACTGGTGCGAGGGCGTCAGATAGGCCACGGTCGCCCCGCTGGCGGCCAGTGCATCGGCGTCCATGCCGGCTTCGTCCATCGGAACGTAGCGGACGGTCTGCCCGCGGGCCAGCAGGGAGCGCTCCACGGCGGGATAACCGGGGTCTTCCATCGCGTAAACCGCCTTCGTGCCCAAAAGCGTGATGAGCTGGCCCATCAGGGTCTCCATCCCGGAGCCCACCACCACCTGATCCGCACTGCAGCGAACGCCCCGGTATTCCGAGAGCAGAACAGCCAAAGCGTTCCGCAGCCCGGCTTCCCCCTGGGGATCTCCCCGCTGCAGAAGCTCCGGGGAGTTATAGACGACCTCTTTATAGAGCTTGGCCCAGGAGGCGTAGGGGAAGGCGGAAACGTCCACGGCGGACGTGGAAAAAAGCTGTGCGGGGATGGGCTCAGGTCTTGCACAAGAGCTGCGGGGGACAGGCGTCTCGCCGGGCAGAGCAATATAGTCGGAAACGTAGTAGCCGCTCCTGGGCCGGGAGATCACGTAGCCCTCGGCCAGAAGCAGCTCGTAGGCAGCCTCTGCCGTGGCACGGCTTACGCCCAGACGGGCGCAGAGCTCCCGCTTGGAGGGCAGCTTTTCTCCGTTTTGCAGTCCGCCGTCCCGGATCGCCCCGGCCACGGCGCGGTAGAGCTGCTCATACATCGGCGTGCGAGCCTTGGGATCAAGCGTCAGGGTGAATGAAAACATCTTCGTCCCTTTCTGCGGGCAGTCGCACCCGCTTCCAAAACTGGCCCCCTAAAAAATATCAAATCTGAGCATGTACACAGGGCCAGATGATGGTATAATCTTAACGGAAACAGGGGTATCTGTCAAGCCCCGAAAGAAAAGGAGAAACCAATTATGGATTATAAACGGATTTTGACGGTTCAGGATATTTCCTGTGTCGGTCAGTGCTCTCTGACCGTGGCGCTGCCCATCCTCTCGGCTGCCGGACACGAGACCTGCATTCTGCCGTCTGCTGTCCTGTCCACCCATACGGCGGGCTTTTCCGGCTACACCGTGCGGGATCTGACCGAGGATCTTCCTGCGATTGCCGCCCATTGGCAGAAGGAGGGCATTCGTTTTCAGGCCATCTATACCGGCTATCTCGGAAGCACGGAACAGATCGAGGACGTGAAGGAAATCTTCCGCACCTGTGGGGCGGAAGGCTGCGTCAGCATCGTCGATCCGGCTATGGCGGACAACGGAAAGCTCTATCCCGCCTTTGATCAGGCCTACGTGGACCGGATGAAGACCCTCGCCTTCCAGGCGGACATCATTCTGCCGAACATTACCGAGGCCTGCCTGCTGACCGGCTATCCCTACCGGGAGCGGTACGATGAGGCATACGTGAACGGATTGCTGGACGCGCTTCGTGCCGCCGGTGCGCGGACCGTGATCCTGACCGGAGTCAGCTATTCCGACGCAACGACCGGCGTTGTGGTCATGGAGGGGGAAAGCCGCCGCTACTATGCCCACAAACGCTATGAAAAAGGCTGCCACGGAACGGGCGACGTCTACGCCTCCGCCTTTGTCGGCGCGCTTCTGCGCGGCAAGACGGCCTACGACGCGGCCTGCATCGCCGCCGATTATACGCTGCGCTGCATCGAGATCACCCGCAGCGATCCGGATCACTGGTACGGCGTCAAGTTTGAGCAGGTCCTTCCGGAGTATATCGAAGCGCTGCGCTGACGGCTCTGCCGCTCCGATCCAACCGATTTTTCCGTTCTGCATCGCGCCGTACGCCGCTGCAGAACATGATTCACCAGAAAAAACCGCGCTGCCCGTGACCGGACAGCGCGGTTGAATTATGCGGTTGTTGGCTTACTTCATCTCGGCGATCGCGGCCTGAGCGGCGGCGAGGCGGGCGATGGGAACACGGAACGGGCTGCAGGAGACGTAGTCCAGACCGATCTTATGGCAGAACTCGACGGAGGAGGGATCGCCGCCGTGCTCGCCGCAGATGCCGATGTGCAGGGACGGACGGACCGGCTTGCCCAGCTCGATGGTCATCTTCATTAGCTTGCCGACGCCGACCTGGTCCAGCTTGGCGAACGGATCGCTCTCCAGGATCTTGGCGTCGTAGTAGGCGTTCAGGAACTTGCCGGCGTCGTCACGGGAGAAGCCGTAGGTCATCTGGGTCAGGTCGTTGGTGCCGAAGCAGAAGAACTCAGCTTCCTTGGCGATCTCGTCAGCGGTCAGGCAGGCTCTGGGGATCTCGATCATGGTGCCGACCTCGTACTTCATGGTGCTGCCGGCAGCGGCGATCTCGGCGTCAGCGGTCTTGACGACCTCCTGCTTGACGTACTTGAGCTCCTTGACCTCGCCGACCAGCGGGATCATGATTTCGGGAACGATGTTCCATTCCGGATGCGCCTTCTGCACGTTGATGGCGGCGCGGATGACGGCACGGGTCTGCATCCGGGCGATCTCGGGATAGGTGACGGCCAGACGGCAGCCGCGGTGACCCATCATCGGGTTGAATTCCTTCAGGCTCTCGATCAGGGCTTTGACCTCCTCCACGGTCTTGCACTGGGTCGCGGCCAGCATCTCAATGTCCTTCTCCTCGGTGGGCACGAACTCGTGCAGCGGGGGATCCAGGAAGCGGATGGTGACGGGATAGCCTTCCAGCGCCTCGAAGATGGCTTCGAAGTCGTGCTGCTGGTAGGGCAGGATCTTCTCCAGGGCGATCTCACGCTGCTCGGCGTTGTCGGCGCAGATCATCTCGCGGAAGGCCGCGATGCGGTCCGCCTCGAAGAACATATGCTCGGTGCGGCACAGGCCGATGCCCTCGGCGCCCAGCTCGCGGGCCTTTCTGGCGTCGCGCGGGGTGTCGGCATTGGTGCGGACCTTCAGCCGGCGATACTTGTCGGCCCAGCCCATGATCCGGCCGAAGTCGCCGCCGATGGTGGCGTCCACGGTCTTGATGATGCCGTCGTAGATGTTGCCGTTGGAGCCGTCGAGGGAGATCCAGTCGCCCTCGTGGAATTCCTTGCCGGCCAGGGTGAAGCGCTTGTTCTCTTCATCCATCGTGATGTCGCCGCAGCCGGAGACGCAGCAGGTGCCCATGCCGCGGGCCACAACGGCAGCGTGGGAGGTCATGCCGCCGCGGACGGTCAGGATGCCCTGAGCGGCCTTCATGCCGGTGATGTCCTCGGGAGAGGTCTCCAGACGGACCAGAACCACCTTCTCGCCTCTGGCCTTCCAGGCCTCGGCGTCCTCGGCGGAGAAGACGATCTTGCCGCAGGCGGCGCCGGGGGAAGCGCCCAGGCCCTTGCCGATGGGAACGGCGGCCTTCAGCGCGGCGGCGTCAAACTGGGGATGCAGCAGGGTGTCCAGGTTTCTGGGGTCGATCATGGCGACGGCCTCGGCCTCGGTGCGCATGCCCTCGTCCACCAGATCGCAGGCGATCTTCAGAGCGGCCTGGGCGGTACGCTTGCCGGAGCGGCACTGCAGCATGTAGAGCTTGCCGTTCTCAACGGTGAACTCCATATCCTGCATGTCGCGGTAGTGCTCCTCGAGCTTCTTGCAGACGTCAACGAACTCTGCAAAGGCCTCGGGGAACTTCTCTTCCATCTGGGAGATGGGCATCGGGGTGCGGACGCCGGCCACGACGTCTTCGCCCTGGGCGTTGGTCAGGAACTCGCCCA
>OMZQ01000034.1 GCA_900315595.1 uncultured Eubacteriales bacterium
CAGAGTGTGAAAGCGTTATGGTAGTGGCTTTTTCTTTTCCGACCGCTTTTGGCTCGTTACTCCCGACACTTGGTGGTTAGTTTCTCCCGACCCGAACACAGGATACTCTTTCAACAGTTTATCGCTGAATTAGGGGATACAGATCGACGGATTTTTCTGCGCAGATATTATTATGCGGAGGAGATATCAACAATAGCAAATAGATATGGCATGACGCCAGTTACCGTCAGAGTTAGATTATTCCGATTACGTAAACAGTTCAAAGATGTTTTGGAGAAAGGAGGGCACTCAGATTGAAAGGCCAAGATTTTTTATTTGAGATAATCAGTGAAGTACAGGATGAATATTTGGATGATGCAGACAAACTTCCCGAGAAAAGAAGACATTTTGCCCTTCCAATTGTTGCGTGTCTCATTCTTTCCTTTCTTTGTATATTAATAGTTAATCGTTGTTTTAGGAACAATGGTATTAACCATCCATTGTCAATTAATGACATTGCTGACAATTCTTCCGCTGTTGCAAGAGTGACAGTCGTTACAAAGGCAGAGAACTGTTATTATTCTCAAGCTGAGGATAGAACATTTTATTACTCTGATTATCAGGTTGAGGTAGTTGAATGCTACAACGGCAGTTTTTCTATAGGGCAAAAATTGACTATTCGTTCTGATGATCCTGTAATGCTGCATGGTTTAGCAGACCCAACGCTTGCAGTAGGCGCAGAAATGCTTGTATTCCTTTATCAGCCTGTAAGTGATAATAATAGCAATAACGCAAATAATATCTTTTACCTTAGCGGCGAAGCGCAAGGAGTATTTATTGTCTCAGATTTAGCTGTTGTAAATTATGGAAACGGAAAAGAATATGCATTATCAGATTTGGTTGCTTCGCCGTAAAGTATAGAGTAATTTGCATGACCATCTAAAATAAGGAGGGATGAGATTATATAAATAACTATAGTTAAGGCCCAAAACTAAAATATATTTGAAAGTGAGGTATCCTAATGAAAAGGCGCATTGTGATTTTACTTCTCTTATCTGTTGTTGTGTCATTTGTTGCAATTCCAGTTTTTGCCCAAGGAAATGCCAACACACACAGAGAAACCGTTATTCCCCCCGGAACGGAAATCGAAATAATTATTCCGCCTGATATTTCGGGAACTTATGATCTTGATAAAGGCGATACTCAACAGAATGTGGAGGAAGCAAAAGAATATGCTTACTTTGATCCAGATCAGTTTGATTCAGAAATGAAAGAGAAAATCATTGATGCAAGAACCACTATTATTTTCAACAGTGATGGATGGGTTGCCGATGGATTTCGAGCCGAAGTGACAGACGCAGCAGGAAACAATACGTCGTTACCGTCTTTTTCTGAACTCTTCCCGGGTTGGGACCTTCCTGTTGATAAGGAAATTTCTAATGGCGATTTTGATCTCTCCCAAATCCCACATTCCGACGAAGAAGGATGGCATATTCCGGATGGATACGGATACCGTATTCTCAACAAACCGTTGGCTGCTCCTGTTATGTTTCTCCATACGGTTTCCTCCTTCTTTCAAATTCGATGATTTCCTCATCTGTTTGATTATTGGGAGAAAATCGACAACTGGCCAAAAATCCCGCAAAATTGCAAGAAAACAAAAAAACCGCCCCGGAAAATTGCAAAAATGCAATTTTCTCAGGGCGGCAGAGAATCAAGCTCTGTTACCGAAGATCGTAGGAACGAAACGCTTCGAAGTCTTTTTTCATGCGCTCCGGCAGCTCCTCCGGTGCGATCGGCTCCACCAAAGGAGCCGGTATATGCTGATGCGCGTCGTGGACGTTCTCAAAATCATGATAATACATCACGTCGCTGTCCAGCGGGATCAGATAGCAGTCTGCGCAGGGGCGCTCGTCCTCCTGCAGAACGACCCCATAGGAAATCGCACCGGAGAGGTCTGTGTACCGTACGGCGTCGCCGTTCTTCGTGAAGCAGGGGAAAAGGATCTCATGTGCGGAGACACAGGGAAGCGCACAATGCAGGCATTCACCGTCGCAGGGCTCCGGCTTAGTGCTCATACTGTACACGTCAACGGAATAGACCCTCGCGCCTGGGAGCAGCGTAAGGCTTCCCAGCTCGTCTTCAGCAAACGGTTCCCCATCCCCGCCTGAGAACACCCTGCGCTTGGTGATCTCATAGCGGGAACGGTCCGTCTCCTTTGCACTGTCGTATTCCTGATAGAAGAGCGGAATCATTTTGAGCGCAGCTTCAAAACTCGAACA
Organism: uncultured Eubacteriales bacterium; assembly: GCA_900315595.1. Lineage (GTDB taxonomy): Bacteria > Bacillota > Clostridia > Oscillospirales > Oscillospiraceae > JAFRPC01. Next base: position 2,262 of record OMZQ01000034.1, read on the forward strand.
CAGGTAACGTTCGTCATAGGAATCCGGCGTTTCTTGAATATGCAGTTCAAATACGCTCCGAGCGTCTGAGCTCTTGAACTCGGCAAGCATCTGGCGCTGTGTTTCGATGATCCGGCGGATATATGCCTTCAGATCTCCTTCCGTCTGCTGTTCCAGCAGACGAAGCAGGGCGACCCTCGCGTCAAAATCCGGCGCGTAGTGCCAGGCGATGGCAAGCAGATCCCGGTCGGAAAAGTGCCAGCTTTTGTTTGTGATTTCTTTTTTGAGATTTTCAGACGGAAGAAGCGACAGGATTTGCTTCTGCAGAGAATCGGTCATATTTCCCTCCAAACCACATCGTGTTAATCCGGCAGCGCTCGGACGTATCTGGAGCTTCTGCCCGCGCCGAGGCGCTGGATCTGTCCCTCCCGGACCATCCTGCCCAGGACGGCCTCCACGGTCGTCGGGCTGACGTCCGGCAGGATCGTGCAGATCTCTGCCTTGGACAGCGGCGTCAAGCTGTTCAGATTCGTCATGTCCCTCCGTTTCTGCACATATCATAGCATTCTATGTGCAGAATGTCAATGCGCGCTGAGTTTTTCTGCACATATTTATATGGAATTATATGCAGAAAAACTCTTCTTATGTGTCTTGGCATGCTTTTTCTACAGAGGTCCTGTTGCACATAACGTCCTTCTGTTAAACCAACGCCCCGTCAAAATTGAGAATATGCTCCAGGCAATTCAGCAGGGTGTTTTGACCAAATCCACCAAGACGCTGCTGGAGGAGCTGGAGGCTGCCAAAGAACGGTTGGAACTGGAAATCGCGGAGGAAAAGATCGGCAAGCCCCTGCTCACGCCCAAGTTTGTCCATAGCTGGATACAGCGCTTCCGCACGAAAGAAAAGCAGTCGCATCATGCGGCTGCTTTTCTTTCGTGTGTGGTGAGCCTCTAAAAACATGTACCCGGAAGCCGAGGCTTCCGGGTACGATTAAAAAAGGAGGAATAAAAAGAAGATGAAAACTACCTTTGATTTTATTGTAATGGGTAAATATTAAGAAAGAAAGAGAAAAAATTTTACGAAAGTATTAAGTTGACATAAAATAGAATATTTTGTAAATTTTCCTCGAACGTCTTGACAATTCCGGCAGCAGGGTATATGATGTGGACAAAAGGGTTAGCACTCTTCTGCTTAGAGTGCTAAATGCTGATACGGGCATCCGGTTCGAGCTTTCTGCCGGATCGCTCCGTGGAAAGGAGATCTACGATGAACGCAAACAAATATACGCAGAAGTCCATGGAAGCCATTCAGGAGGCGCAGAACATTGCGCTCGATCATAACCATCAGCAGATCGAACAGCTCCACCTGCTTGCGTCACTGCTGCGGCAGGAGAAGGGGTTGATCCCGCAGCTTCTCAAGCGCATGGGCAAGACGCCCGAAAGCCTGGACGCGGCGGTGGAGGAAAAGCTCCGCCAGCTTCCCGCTGTGACCGGCTCCGGCCGGGAAGCCAACAAATACTACATCGCCCGCTCGGTGGATCAGCTCTTTAATCATGCGGAATCCCTGGCCGAGTCCATGAAGGATGATTTCGTTTCAGTGGAGCATCTCTTCCTTGCGATGATCGACCGTCCGGACGCCGCGGTGCAGAAGCTCTTTGCGACCTATCAGATCCAGCGCGAGGAGGCTCTGAAGGCCCTCTCCGAGGTTCGCGGCAGTCAGCGCGTGACGTCCGACAATCCGGAGGACACCTACGAGGCGCTGGAGCGCTTCGGCACCGACCTGGTCCAGCGCGCCAGGGACCAGAAGATCGACCCGGTCATCGGCCGTGATGAAGAGATCCGCAACGTGATCCGGATTCTCTCCCGCAAGACGAAGAACAACCCCGTTCTGATCGGTGAGCCCGGTGTGGGCAAGACGGCCATTGTCGAGGGCCTGGCCCAGCGGATCGTGCGCAAGGACGTCCCCAAGAGCCTCCAGGACAAGACCATCTTCTCCCTGGACATGGGCGCTCTGATCGCCGGTGCAAAATTCCGCGGCGAGTTTGAGGAACGCCTCAAGGCGGTTCTGAACGAGATCAAGCGGAGCGACGGGAAGATCCTGCTCTTTATCGACGAGCTTCATACCATCGTTGGCGCCGGTAAGACCGAGGGCTCGATGGATGCAAGCAACCTGCTCAAGCCCATGCTGGCGCGCGGAGAGCTGCACTGCCTCGGCGCAACGACGCTGGACGAATACCGCCAGTATATTGAGAAGGACCCGGCTCTGGAGCGCCGCTTCCAGCCGGTCAAGGTGGATGAGCCGAGCGTGGAGGACACGATTGCCATCCTCCGCGGTCTGGAGGAGCGCTACGAGGTCTTCCACGGCGTCAAGATCACCGATCCGGCCATCATCGCGGCGGTCAAGCTGTCTGACCGCTATATCACGGACCGCTACCTCCCCGACAAGGCCATCGACCTGATCGACGAAGCCTGCGCCATGATCCGGACCGAGATGGACTCCATGCCGTCCGAGCTCGACACCGTCCGCCGCAAGATCATCCAGCTGGAGATTGAGGAGGCGGCCCTCAAGAATGAGGACGACGAGCTCAGCAAGGGCCGTCTGGCGGAGCTCCAGAAGGAGCTTGCCGAGCAGCGCGACAAGTTTAACGCGATGAAACTGAAATGGGAGAACGAGAAGGACGCGATCTCCAAGGTTCAATCCCTGCGCGAGCGGATCGAGCGGATCAACGCTGACATTGAAAAGGCAGAACAGGCTTATGATCTCGAGGCTGCCGCAAAGCTCAAGTACGGCGACCTGCCCGAGGCCAAGAAGCAGCTTGAGGAGGAAGAACGCCTCGCCCAGTCGGCCAAGGAGGAAAGCCTGCTCCGCAACCGCGTGACGGAGGAGGAGATCGCCAAGATCATCGAGCGCTGGACCGGTATCCCCGTCGCCAAGCTGGTCCAGGGCGAACGCGAGAAGCTCCTGCACCTGGATGAGCGCCTGCACCGCCGCGTCGTCGGACAGGACGAGGCCGTCCGCGTCGTCACCGAGGCCATCCAGCGCTCCCGCGCCGGGATCCAGGATCCCAAGCGGCCAATCGGTTCCTTCTTCTTCCTCGGGCCGACCGGCGTGGGCAAGACCGAGCTGGCAAAGGCCCTTGCCGCCGACCTCTTTGACGACGAAAAGAATCTGGTCCGCATCGATATGACCGAGTACATGGAGAAGTTCAGCGTCTCCCGTCTGATCGGAGCGCCTCCCGGCTACGTCGGCTATGAGGAGGGCGGCCAGCTCACCGAGGCCGTCCGCCGCAAGCCTTACTCCGTCATCCTCTTTGACGAGGTGGAGAAGGCCCATCCCGACGTCTTCAACATCCTGCTCCAGATCCTGGACGACGGCCGACTGACCGACTCGCAGGGCCGTGTCGTGGACTTCAAGAACACGATCATCATTCTGACCTCCAACCTCGGTTCCCAGTATCTGCTGGACGGGATCGACGAGAACGGAGAGATCAGCGCGCTCGCCCGGAGCCAGGTCGAGACCCTGCTGAAAAAGACCTTCCGTCCTGAGTTCCTGAACCGTCTTGACGAGATCGTGTTCTACAAACCGCTGACCCGCGAAAACGTCACCAAGATCATCGACCTGCAAATCAATCAGCTCAACGCCCGCCTGCTGGATAAGCAGCTCCGCTGCGAGCTGACCGAGGCCGCCAAGACCGAGATCATCGACCAGGCATTCGACCCCGCCTTCGGCGCCAGACCGCTCCGCCGCTACGTCCAGCACACGGTGGAGACGATGATCGCTAAGAAGGTTCTGGAGGGAAGCATTCTGCCCGGCGAGACCATCACGGTGGATGTCGCCAACGGCGAGCTGATTCTGCGCACGAAGCGTTAAACAATAAAACAATAAAACAACGGGGCTGTGCCGTTTTCCAACGAAACGGCACAGCCCTCGCTGCTTCCATCTCACTCTGCGAGCGCTTCTGTCCGGTTACGGAAGAGCAGGGAAATACACCAAAGCCCAGCCAGAGCGACGATCCCGTAGATGATGCGGCTGAGCATCGCGTCCTGTCCGCCGCCGATCCAGGCGACGAGGTCGAACTGAAACAGGGAGATCAGGCCCCAGTTCAGCGCGCCGATGATGGTAATGACCAATGCAGCTGTATCCATTTGACAGCCTCCTTGTGATTTTGTTGCGCTACAGTTTGCCCTGTGCCGCGCCTTTTTATACAGCATACATTTATTCGAAGATTTCTATGCGATTTTTACAAAACCGGGTTGCATTTGTTCGCCGCATTTGTTATAATTGGAGCGACCCAAAAAACACCGACAAGTGAGGTATCATTCATGAACGCTTTTTTACCCGCTGACATTCTGCTGCCGAAGAACGCTCCGATGGAGAAGTGGGCCGTCATCGCCTGCGACCAGTTCACCTCCGACCAGGCCTATTGGGACCGCGTCCGCAAGAACGCCGAGGGCAGCGCCTCCACCATCAATCTGATTCTTCCCGAGGCTGAGCTCGGCACGCCCTCCGAGGCTGCCCACACCAAGCTCATCAACGAGACCATGGCAGAGTACCTCAAGAACGACGTCTTTGTCACCTATCCGAACAGCTTCGTTCTGGTCGAGCGCACCCTGGACAACGGCTCCATCCGTACCGGCCTGATGGGCATGGTCGATCTGGACGCCTATGACTACTCCACCGGCTCCTCCTCCGCGATTCGCGCCACCGAGCGCACCGTGGTCGAGCGCATTCCGCCGCGCCAGAGAGTCCGCCGCGACGCACCCATCGAGCTGCCCCACATCCTGATGCTGGCCGACGACCATGATAAGGTCCTGATCGAGCCCATTGCCGCCAAGAAGGACAGCCTGAAAAAGCTCTATGACTTCGACCTTATGGAGGGCGGCGGTCATATCACCGGCTGGCTCGTCGAGGGCGAGGAGGTCAAGGCCTTTGAGGAGCGCCTGACCGAATACACCGCCAACGTCAGCAAGAAGTACGAAGGCCTGAAGGGCATTCCCATGGTCTTCGCCGTCGGCGACGGCAACCACAGCCTTGCCACCGCCAAGAGCTGCTACGAGGAGCTCAAGGCCAACCATCCCGGCGAGGATCTGTCCAACCATCCCGCCCGTTTTGCTCTGGTCGAGCTGGAAAACATCCACGATCCCGCCCAGGTTTTCGAGCCCATCCATCGCATCATTGCCAAGACCGATCCCGAGGCCCTGCTGAAGGAGCTGGAGGACACCTGGTGCGCCGAGGGCGGCTTCCCCGTCAAGTGGTACATCGGCGAAAAGTCCGGCGTCGTCTATCTCGACAAGGCCAAGAGCCAGCTCGCGGTCGGCGCACTGCAGACCTTCCTGGACAAGTATCTCAAGGAGCATGCCGGCGAGATCGACTACATCCACGACGACGACGTGCTGATCGACCTTGCAAAGCAGCCGGATTCCATCGGCTTCCTGCTGCCCGCAATGGAAAAGAGCCAGCTCTTCCGCGGCGTGATCGCTGACGGCATCCTGCCCCGCAAGACCTTCTCCATGGGTCACGCCAGAGAGAAGCGCTACTACCTCGAGGCCCGCAAGATCAAGTGATCACGCTCCAAGGCCGCGCCTACGGCAAGCTGAATCTGACCCTCGATATTCTGGGCAGACGGCCCGACGGCTATCACGACCTGGAAATGGTCATGTGCTCGGTCAGCCTTTGCGACGAGATAACGGTGCGGCTGGATACCGGCGAGCCCTGGTCCGTTACCTGCGACCGGCCCGGGATCCCGGACGGACCGGATAATCTCTGCTGGAAGGCGGCAAAGGCCTATCTGGACGCCGCTGATCTCGCGCCGGAAGGCGTTTCGGTTGCGATCCGCAAATCCATCCCCGCCCAGGCGGGGATGGCGGGCGGCTCCAGCGACGCCGCTGCCGTTTTGCGCCTGCTCAACGGCCACTACCGCCGATTCTCCGAGTCTCAGCTCCGCGCCGTGGGCTTGCGCGTCGGCAGCGACGTGCCATACTGCCTCTTTGGCGGAATTGCCCTGGCTGCGGGCAGGGGAGAGGTGCTGACGCGCCTGCCCGATCTGCCCCCGAATGCCTGCTTCGTCCTGGTCAAGCCGGACTTTGCCATCTCCACTCCGGCTCTGTTCCGAACCGTGGACGCCGTCGGCGTCACAGCCAGACCGGACAACCGCGCGATGGAAGCCGCCCTGGCTGCGGGCGATCTGCCCGCCGTCGGAAGGCTTCTGGAGAACGCCTTCGAGCCCCCGGTCAGCGAAGCCTTCCCCGTTGTACAGACCGTTCGCCGCGAGCTTTTGGAGCTCGGTGCGCTCGGCGCACGTCTGACGGGGACCGGTTCCGTGGTCTTCGGTCTGTTTGACAAGCCGGAGACAGCGGCCCTTGCCGCCTTCGCGCTGCAGGGCCGATACCCGGAGGTCCACGCGGTCCACGCGACCGAATAGACGCACAGGGCGGCGGCGTTCATAATTCTTTTGAAGTTTGTTTCCATCTCATTCATACCTTTGTTACATTTATCCGGTATGATGTACCTGTAAGTGGAAGCGACCAACGCCGCTGTACTTTTCATTTCTTCTCTTCTTTTCTCAAAGGCCCCCGTCGGAATGCTCCGGCGGGGGTTTTTGAGCGCTGCGAATAAAAATCGCCCGCTGCCGAACGGCAGCGGGCGAAATTTTGACGAATCAGTCTTCGACGTAGGGAAGCAAAGCGATCTGACGGGCGCGCTTGATGGCCACGGTCAGCTGGCGCTGATGAGCAGCGCAGGTGCCGGTGGTGCGGCGGGGCAGGATCTTGCCGCGCTCGGAAATGAAGCGGCGGAGCTTTGCGGTATCCTTATAGTCGATCGAGGTGACCTTGTCCACGCAGAACTGGCAAACCTTCTTGCGCTTGTGCGGTCTCACTCTGGTATCATTGGCCATGATCGGAACCTCCTTTTTACAGTCTCATGTGAAAAATTCAATTAGAACGGAAGCTCGCTGTCGTCGTCCTCGAGCATTGCGAAGTCCGACGCTGCGGGCGCTGCAGGCGCGGCATAGTTGCTGCCACCCGCGGGGGCGCTGTTGGAATCGCCGTAGGAGCGGTAGGAATTGTTGCTGCCGCCGGCATAACTGCTGCCGTTGTAGCTGCCGCCGTCGCTGTCGCGCTTGGAATCGCCGAAATAGACGTTATCCGCTACGACCTCGGCGGAGGTCCGCTTGCCGCCTTCCTTGTCGGTCCAGTTCCGCATTTGCAGACGGCCCGAAACGACGGCCATACGACCCTTGGCAAAATACTTGCTGACGAACTCGCCGGTGCTTCTCCAAGCGACGACGTCGATAAAATCGGCCTCGCGCTCGCCGGTCTCCCGGTTGCCGAAATCGCGGTCCACCGCAATGCGGAAGCTCGCGACGGGCACGCCGCTGGCGGTGTGCCGAAGCTCGGGATCACGGACCAGACGACCCATCAGAACAATGTGGTTCAGCATGGATTTGCCTCCTTACTCTTCCACAACGGTGATCAGGGAACGCATAATGCCGTCAGTGATCTTGAACACGCGGTCCAGCTCAGCGGGAAGCTCGGGCTTGCACTCGATGTTCATCAGAACGTAGTAGCCTTCGGGCTTGTCATTGATGAGGTAGGCCAGCCGACGCTTGCCCCACTCCTCGATGGCGGTCAGAGTACCCTCCGCCTCCACCAGAGCCTTGAATTTTTCCACGAGCGCTGCAATACCCTCTTCACCCAGATCGGGATCGATGATGTAGAGAACCTCGTACTTTGCGGAAATCTTAGCCATGATTGTTTGCACCTCCTTTTGGTCTTTCGGCCGCTGAATCCCTCAGCGGCAAGGGGATTATGCCTGCTTACGCAAGCCGTTATATTTTAGCGGAAAATCAGCGCTTTGTCAACTGCTTTTTTGCTTTTTTTCGGGGAAAATGCGCTCTTGCATTCCATGTGCCGTTGTGGTACACTATTCTCAAGCAAAACAAGCATAACGATTCTGTTCGGGAGGTTTTCTATGAGCATTTTAGTGACCGGCGGCGCCGGATATATCGGCTCCCATACCTGCGTGGAGCTGCTCAACGAGGGCTATGACGTCGTCATCGCCGATAATTTCTGCAATTCCAGCCGGGACGTGCCGGAGCGGATCGCCCGCATCACCGGCAAAACGCCTGCAGTCTGCGAGCTGGACGTGGCCGACCAGGCTGCCCTGGAGGCTGTCTTTGCTGCCCATCCCATTGAAGCCGTGATCCATTTTGCCGGGCTCAAGGCTGTGGGCGAGAGCTGCCGGATCCCGCTGCGCTACTACCGCAACAATCTCGATACCACCCTGACCCTGCTCGAGACGATGAAGCGCCACGGCTGCACCCGCTTCGTGTTCTCCTCCTCGGCGACGGTCTACGGCCCCAAAAACGCCTGCCCTTATACCGAGGACATGGACACCTCCGCCACCAACCCCTACGGCTGGACGAAGGTCATGATCGAGCAGATCCTGCGCGACGAATGCGCCGCCAACCCGGACTTCACTGCCGTCCTGCTGCGCTATTTCAACCCCATCGGCGCGCACGAGTCCGGCCTTCTGGGCGACGATCCCAACGGCATTCCCAACAATCTGATGCCCTACGTGGCCCGCGTGGCCGCCAAACAGCTCCCGCAGCTCACCATTTTCGGCGACGATTACCCGACCCGCGACGGCACCTGCCTGCGTGACTATCTGCACGTCGTGGATCTGGCGAAGGGTCATATCTCCGCCCTGAAATATGCGGAAAACCACCGCGGCGCGGAGGCCTTCAACCTCGGCACCGGCGACGGCGTCAGCGTCCTGGAGCTGGTCAACGCCTTCCAGACCGTCAACGGCGTGCGCGTGCCCTACGTCATCGGCGGACGCCGCGACGGCGACCTTGCGGAGGTCTACGCCAACGCCGAAAAGGCCGCCTCCGTTTTGAACTGGCACGCCGAAAAGACCGTGGACGATATGTGCCGCGACGCCTGGCACTTCATCCAGACCCGCGCCGCTGAAGCGTGATGGAGTACGGACAGGTCTGCCTCCGCAGGGGCGAGGAGCAGGACGTTCGCGCCGGCGGGCTCTGGATTTTTGACAACGAGATCGACTGGGTGGACGAGCTCTGCCGCGACGGGGACGTCGTGGAGGTCCTGGACGCCAGGGGCAACTTCCTTGCCTGGGGTTTTTTTAACGCGGCCTCCCGGATCACGGTGCGCCTGCTGACCCGCGACCCGAACGCCGTGATCGACGAGGCCTTCTTCCGTACGCGCCTGGAGCGGGCGTGGGCCTATCGGAAAAGCCTCGGCTTTTCCAACGCCTGCCGCGTCGTCTTCGGTGACAGCGACGGTCTGCCCGGCCTGACCGTGGATAAGTTCGGAGACTATCTCTCCTTCCAGATCGTCAGTCTCGGCATGGAGCGTTGGAAGCAGACGGTCGTTGACTGCCTGGCTGAGCTCTTTCAGCCGAAGGGGATCTACGAGCGCGACGACGTTCCCGTGCGCGAAAAAGAGGGCCTGCCCCAGATCACCGGCTGCGTCTACGGCGACGTTCCGGAGCGGGTGGAGATCCTGGAGCACGATGCGAGGATGCTGGTGGATATTCCGCACGGTCAGAAGACCGGTCACTTTCTCGACCAGCAGGAAAACCGCGGCCGCATCCGTCCCTACTGCCCGGGGCGGACGGTTCTGGACCTTTGCAGCCACACCGGCGGCTTTGCGATCCACGCGGCACTCTACGGGGCAAGCGCCGTCGAGGCCGTGGACGTCTCCGCCGAAGCCCTTGAAATGCTTCGGCAAAACGCAGCGCGCAACGGCGTAGCCGACCGCATTACGACCACCGGGGCCAACGTCTTTGATCTGGTCAAGGACTACGCCCACCGGGGCAGACGCTTTGGAACGGTCATCTGCGACCCGCCTGCCTTTGCCAAAAACAAGCGGGCGCTGGACGCGGCCTACCGCGGCTACAAGGAGCTGAACCTGCGCTGCATGCACCTCGTCGAGCCGGGCGGCTTCCTGGTCACCTGCTCGTGCAGCCAGTTTATGACGCCGGAGCTGTTCACCGAAATGCTCCGCGACGCCGCCGCGGATTCCGGGCGCACCGTCCGTCTGATCGAGACGCTGATGCAGTCCCGCGACCATCCCGCATCCCTGCATACAGACCAGAGCTGGTATCTCAAGGGCTGCATTCTGAACGTGGAGTAAAAAACTCACTTTGAATACAGCGATCCCGCCGACGGGCTTCCGTCGGCGGGATCGTTTCGAATGGAGCGGGGCTCGTGCCGGCTACGACAACAGTACAATCGCCAGCCGGAACAGCCAGTGGGCGGCAACGCCGGCGCAGAGACCGCCGATCGTGTGGCTGAGGAGGGCCTTTCCGGTATGCTCGCGGCAGCCCAGAACCTCCATCATCGAGACGTGGGTGCTCAGATAGCCGCTCCAGCACATACAGATCGCTACGAAGACCGCAAGGTCTCCGACGTTGATCAGACCCCGCTTGGCAAAGCCGGGAATCAGACCCAGCGCAGCGCCGGCGGAGCCGAGCGCCGTGACTGGAACCGCGACGGCTTCGCCGCTGGAGAAGCCGAACAGCGGCTTGAGCAGGAAGCTGAGCTTGTCCGCAAGGAATGGCAGCAGTCCGATGCCCTCGAAGGCGCTGCCGGTGTAATCCTGCTGCGGGATGGTAGTTGTGAGCAGCATCGTGGTTCCCTCACTCTGATCCTCCACAGGCTCAAGCGCGAGCCGGATCCCGTCCTCGGAGGCGTCACCCTCGCGGAGCAGGACGATGCGGAACGACCCCCTGCCGTACCATGCCTTTTTATTCACAGTAACGTAAAGCCGCTCGTTCGTTTCAAAGGTGCGGCCCTTGGTCGTGTAGGTATCGAAAATCGGATACTTGCCGTCTTCATCGGGGGTCGAAGAGGTCCAGACCGCGTCGCCGTGATTTGGCAGCACCTCAGTCAGGCTATCGCCGGAATCCGGGATCTCGATGCTCAGCGAGTGGCGGTAGTATTTGCCGTTCGAAGTAACGCGTTCGAGTCTCGCGTATTTGAACTGCGGCGCGGGCTTGCCGTTGGTCAGCATCAGAACGATGGAGCAGATGATCAGCACGCCGGGGATAACAGCCAGACCCATATCCACGCCCTTTTTGCCGCCGTCCATCAGCGCGTCCAGCACGTGCAGGAAGCCCTTGTGGTTATGCTCCTGAACCTCCTCCGCCTCCACGTAGTCCTCCTTGAGGGCGGGCTCGTCCTTGCCGTAATGCTTTTTCATGAAGAGCAGCATCAGACGGGTGGAGACGATGGCGCCGATAATCGCGCCGATGTTGCCGCAGATCGCCGCAATGCCGACCTCCTTGCCCAGCAGGCTGGACATGCCGACGGCAAAGCTCGTGACGATCAGACCCATGCCAAAGGAGGTGCCCAGATTGGTCAGAGCGGGAATCTGGTAGGCCTTGAAAAAGCGGCGGAACTTCTTGTCATCCGCCAGCGTCAGGATCGCGGGGTTGTCGGAGAGGTACGTGGAAACCATGCCGAGCGCGGAAGCGCCGGGCATGCCGAACAGCGGCTTCATCAGGGGAGAGAGGAGCTTGTTCAGCAGGGCGACCACGCCGAACTCCGTCAGCAGACTGGAGACCGCGCCGGCGATGACCGCAATGGCCATAATGTAGAACACGGTATCCATCAGGATCCGATAGGCCGTGTTCATCATCGTGTTCAGGGCGTTTCCGAGGCCCATCGGGATGGAAAAGATACTGAAAAAGCCGCAGAACAGAATCAGGCAGACGACAGCTTTTCGGTAGAGATTGGAATGCGCTTTCTTTTTTGTTTTCAAGGCGCTGGTCTCCTTTCAGGATGGTGCGTTGTGATTATAGTATAAACGATCCAAAAGGTAAAGCCCGAATTTCGGAAATTGTAAATAAATTTTGCAAACCGCAGAAAACACTTGCGGCCCTGGGGCGATCGTGCTATAATATAGGCCAATCAGACAGACGGAAGGAAGGTGCGAGGATGCCAGGCTCCGGTGTGAAGATCATGGCCAAGAACCAGAAGGCCCATCATGAATACTTCATCGACGAGACCTTTGAGGCCGGGATCGAGCTGGTCGGCACCGAGGTCAAATCCATCCGCGCCGGCACGCTCTCGCTCAAGGAGGCCTGGTGTCAGATCAAGGACGGCGAGATGTGGATCCGTCAGATGCACATTGCTCCCTACGAAAAGGGCAACATCTTCAACAAGGACCCCCTTCGCCCGCGGCGTCTGCTCCTGCACAAGCGGGAGACCATGCGTCTCTACGGCAAGGTCAGACAGGACGGCTATTCCATCATTCCCCTGGCTGTCTATCTCAAAAACTCCCGCGTCAAGGTGGAGATCGCTCTCTGCCGCGGCAAAAAGCTGTATGATAAGCGCGAGGACGCTGCCCGGGCCGACGCCAAACGGCAGATGGACCGCGCGATGAAAGAAAGGAACCACTGATATGTCCAATCCCATCTTCACCATCACCATGGAAAACGGCGGCGTCATCAAGGGCGAGCTCTATCCCGAGATCGCACCGCAGAGCGTCTATAACTTCATCGATCTGGCCAACAAGGGCTTTTATGACGGCCTGATCTTCCACCGCGTCATCGCCGGCTTCATGATCCAGGGCGGCGACCCCACCGGCACCGGCATGGGCGGCCCCGGCTACAGCATCAAGGGCGAGTTCTATATGAACGGCTTTGACAACAACCTCAAGCACAAGCGCGGCGTCCTGTCCATGGCCCGCTCCATGAACCCCAACTCTGCCGGCAGCCAGTTCTTCATCATGCATGAGGATGCTCCGCACCTGGATAAGCAGTACGCGGCCTTCGGCAAGGTCACAGAGGGCATGGAAGTCGTGGATCAAATCGCCAACACCAAGGTAGACTACAACGACCGTCCCCTCGAGGAGCAGAAAATGGCTTCCATCCGCGTGGACACGCTCGGCGAGACCTACCCCGAGCCCAACAAGCGCAGATAAGCCGCCGCGCCGCAGGCTTTTCCCCTTCTCCCTCCCAAAGCCGGGAGGGAGAAGGGGACTGCCGCAGGCTGCAAAGCAAGATCCATCCAATTCGCAATTTTCAACCATCCGTTCTCAATTTCCTATAATCGGGGCTGTACCGGTTTCGACGGGGATAGTGAGGCAGGATAAGCGGGCGGAGGTGTCTGACCTCCTTAAACCGGGCAACTTTTCGAAATTAACTGACAACGATAACGCTGTTCTGGCGGCTGCTTAATTAGCTGCCCATCCGCCCCGGAAGGACCACGAGCCGGGCTCGGGTGTGATTTAAGTGGTGACCGTGCGTGCGGTAAGCTTTGCCCGCACCATGCATCATGAAGCTACCAAGGCCGTAAGCGTGTTTGTTCGCGTGCGGCCGAGGGAATGGAAATAACAAACTGTGCCCGAAGAAGTTCCTGTCAAGTTATTTTCGGACAGGGGTTCGACTCCCCTCAGCTCCACCAAAAGTTCGTTATTCAAACCCTGCCCAAAAAAATTTGAGTAGGATTTGAGTAACTTGTCGATAAAAACAGCGTCTGTTTCGGCAGGCGCTGATTTTATGTTCTGATTAATCAAATCTCTCTCAATAGGGCCGACGATATTCTTATAGATATCCGTAAATTCTGTGGTTACTGTTCCATCCTCGTGTATCCAGATTCTCTTAAATATAGCCTGGCACATGAGCTTTTTAATGTTGTCGTTCGCCTTGCGATAAGTCCTTCCACAGTCCTCGAGGAGATCGAAGGCGAGAGATAAGTTCTTGAGGATATCATCAAACGTAGTGCTGCGGACGCTGATTTCGTGCTCAATAGCCGCAAGCTGTTTGGATAAGATTTGCTGCTCACGCTTCATCAAGCTCATAGGAATAGCGTCGTTAAAATGCGCCTCAAGCAGTTTTTCCTGTTTATGTTCAATCTTTTCCTTTTCTCGGCGCAATGCATCCAACTCGGTCTTGAATTTCTCGTTTTCTTTATTAATGAAACCTTGAATTTGTGCTTCCAGTAAGAGTCTATCATCGGGCTTTATCGTGTAGTTGTCGAATATCTTTTCAAGTTGATATTCGACTTCGTCAATTAGTATAGAGCGCATCTTGCATGTCTGCCTTGAGGATTTTGTTCGATGCCTTCCGGCACATATAAAATATGGATTAATAGTTACTTTTCTTCTTAAAAATGTTGGGTTTATCTTGAAAAAGCCAGTCCCAACCGGGGCTGGCTTTGGTGTGGATCATTCTACGATCCTGAATATATCATCCCCGTAAATGAGTCCAAGCGACGATCCGCAATCCCAATCGACAAAGATTGTTCCTTGCGCATCGATAAAGGCGACTGTGCCTTGGTCGCCTGGTTTCAGTTTTGTGTTATAAGGATCTTCCATCGAAATCAGCTCCACGCGAGTTCCTTCAGGATATCGTTCGCGTAGCTGGCGGATGAAAGCCTGAGTATAGACTCGGCCATAATACATTAGGGCTCATTCCTCCTTTCGGAATCATCGGCTACGTCGCGCCGGTCTGGCGCGTGTCCGGCCTTCCAGCTGCAGTTCCCGGATAAGTCCCGGAGCAGTATTTTTCTCGCCTGTTTGTACTCGTCCCCGACGAATCCGAGTCGGACCAGAAATAGGCGCATTCTCGATAAACACGACAGTAGGCTTTTATTTCTTTGGATATTCCCAACTCCTGCGGATATGGATATCGTTGTCTTTAAGAATTTGCCGAACCGTTCCCTCGTTGATTCCTGCGATGGCTCCGACTTCTTTTGGAGTCTTCATTTCGGCGTATAAATCAATGACTATTTTGACTAGTTCTGGCTTTTTGGATGCTAGATGAGTTACCTCTACGCCATTACGCTTTAATACTGCACTTATGGTACTCCTATGGCACTCAAAGTCTTTGGCTAGCTTATATACGGAGTCTCCTGATTGATATCTCTTACATACCGTTTGGACTTCTATCTCCGATAGGGTCTTTTGCTTTTGGCGAATACGGCATACTTCAGTCTCGCCATAGACATTTTGGCGTTTTGGTGATATATTATCTGCAGTTGGCGGGTTTGATTTTTCGGCCGAATCATCTAAATTGCTGCCAAAATTCAGTGGATTGATACTTTCTTTGAATTTCCGTATCTGTAAAAACGGGTTTGAATAAAGTTGCGATAGGTCCACCACGTCGGAAGAAGCCTGCTCCATTCCGCTTCCGCGGTTTCCGTAAGAGCCGCGAAAGCTCCATATCCGCAGGCTCCTTCCTCCTTTTCCCCATCTGCTCCATTCCGCTTCCGCGGTTTCCGTAAGAGCCGCGAAAGCTCCATATCCGCAGGCTCCTTCCTCCTTTTCCCCATCGAAGCGCGCTTCGATGGGGCCCCCAATATGTGCGTCCGGGGTTCTCATTAGGGTCGTTTGATGAAACAAAACTCGTCCGCACGGAAGCCAAAGCGGCTGCCGTGCGGACGAGTCTTGTATCTATGTGGAGCTTTTCCGATTCGCTGCGCAGTTACGCCCGGTTGTCCTCCCGGCGGTAGCCGGTCTCGGAATCGACGACGTTCAGGAGTGGGCGTCCCTCGCAGAAGCGCCGGAGGTTCTGCGCGGCGATGGAGACGATGCGATCCAGGGTCTGGGGCAGGTGGAAGAAGCCGGAGATGTGCGGGGTGATATGGACGTTCGGGGTCTGCCACAGGGGATGGTCCGGCGGCAGCGGCTCCGGGTCGGTCACGTCCAGGGCCGCGTGGATGCGGCCCTCGGCGCAGACCTTCATCAGATCGTCGGTCACGACCGCCTTTCCGCGGCCCACGTTGACCAAAACGGCGCCGGGTTTCATCCTGCGCAGCCTGCGCTCGTCCATCAGCCCGTCGGTCTCCGGCCCGGAGGGCAGGGAGAGGGCAACGACGTCCGCCCGCGGCAAAAGCTCGTCCAGCTCCGAAAGACTGTGCAGCTCGTCGAGGTAGTCGGGCTTCTCCCGGAGCTGCCTGCGGATGCCGACGGTATAGGAGCCGAGGGCCTTGCATTTCCGGGCAAACTCGCCGCCGATATTGCCCATGCCCACGGCAAGCACCACAGCGTCTTCCAGAGAGGCAACCGTTCCCTCGTCGCGCCAGAGGCTCTGCCGCTGGTCGTCGTGGTAGGTGTAGAGCCGCTTGAGGATCCCCAGCACCATGCCGAGCATATGCTCGGAAATGGCAAGGCCGTAGGCCCCGCTGGCGTTGGTCAGAACGGCTCCCTCCGGCATGCGCGCCGGGAAGCCGTCTGCCCCGGCGGAGGCAAGCTGCAGCAGCTTCAGCCGCTTGCAGGCCGGCAGAAGGGCGTGGGGCAGATTGCCGACGATCACGTCCGCCCCGGCGACGGCTGCTTCGCTGAGCGCCTCCTGCGGAAGATAGGTAAAGCGTCCACCCGGGCAGGCTGCCGCAAGTGTCTGCCGGTGCGTTTCGTTGGCCGGAAGGGTCACGAGGATCTGAAAGAATTCTTCGGTCTGCACGTTCATATCTCCTTGTAATTTCGGATAAGGGGTATTATAATCAGGTTATCAGACATACGCACGGAGGCGATCATAGTGGAGTTTACACTGGAACAGTTGAGAAAGCAGGCAAGGGCAGCGATCACCGAGCTGGTCAACTACGGCGAGGTCGGTCTGGAATACGCGGGAACCGTCTCGCATAACATCCCGCCCTTGAAGGCCGGGGATATCGTCGTGGTCGGGTGCAGCACGAGCCGCGTGCTCGGCTACCACATGGGAACGCATTCCACCGAGGACGTTGCCCGCGCGATCATGGATGAGATCCTGCCCGTTGTAAAGTCGCGCGGCATGTTTCTGGCCTGCCAGTGCTGCGAGCATCTGAACCGCGCCGTCGTCGTTGAGCGGGCGTGCATGGAGCGCTTCGGGTTCGAGGAGGTCTGCGTGAAGCCGCGCCTGCATGCAGGCGGCGCGTGGAGCGTCCGGGCGACGGAGGTTTTTGAAGACCCCGTGGTCGTCGAGGATATCCGGGCCATGGCCCGGGCGGGAATGGATATCGGCGGCGTGCTGATCGGGATGCACCTGCGTCGCGTGGCCGTTCCCGTCCACGCGGAGCATGACCGGATCGGTGAGGCGAACGTCACGATGGCCCGCGTCCGGCCGAAGCTGATCGGCGGCGCGAGAGCCGAATACTGAGCCCCGCCGGTGGGCGGTTCTATTCTACACCGCCCGACCGAAAGAGTCAAGAGCGGGCGGTGACAAACACGGGGGACACAGAGCACGCATCGTAACGGTTCAGCCCATGCCGTAGGGCGGCCTGACTCAGGCCGCCGGGCCGATATGCTTCTGTGTGACGATACCCTTTGGGATTACGGCGACCCGGAGACGGCGGCCTCCTTTGCTGAAACCTGCCGCTCTCCGGGCTTTGAAACCATTTCAATGCGGGACGCGTTTGAAACAATCTATAAAACAGACGCCGAAAAAACGTCTCTTGTCTTGATACCGGCGGCATAAAGGAGAATTGCTATGTTTGAAAGAAAGATCATGCGATCGGATATGCTCCGCTGTGCGCTTTGCGCGGACGCACCGTGCTCTGCCGCCTGCGCAAAGCTCGATCCCGCAGGGCTCCTTCGCAGCATCTGGTTTGACGTTGAAAACGCGGCGGCTGCGCGGATGACGGATTCCAATCCCTGCATTGACTGCCCCGCACCCTGCGAGGCTGCCTGTGTCCGGCCCCATCAGGTACCGATCCGGGAACTGATTACGCGGCTCCATGCTGACGTTCGGCCGCAGCTTGATATCCCCTTCCCGGAGGACGAGGGTCGCCTTCAAACGGAGCTGTGCGGCGTTACGCTGGAGAACCCCTTTCTGTTGTCTTCCTCCGTGGTAGTCAGCACCTACGACATGTGTTCCAGGGCATTCGAGGCCGGCTGGGCGGGCGTCTGCTTCAAGACAATCTGCTCGTTTGATATTCACGAGGCCTCGCCCCGCTTTTCCGCCATCACGGGTGACAACGGCAGCATCATCGGCTTTAAGAATATCGAACAGCTCTCCGACCACAGCGTGGCGGAAAACATGGAGATCTTCCGCCGTCTGAAAGAAAACTACCCCACCAAGTTCATTCTGGCCTCCATCATGGGCCAGAATGACGCGGAATGGGAGGAGCTTTCGCGGCTGTGTGAGGAAAACGGCGCGGACGCCATCGAGCTGAACTTCTCCTGCCCCAATATGGCAGACGGGGGCCTTGGCTCGGACATCGGCCAGGTGCCGGAGCTGGTGGAGCGCTTTACTGCCGCCGCACGGCGGGGAACGAAGCTGCCGATCCTGGCCAAGCTGACGCCCAACGTGGCAACCATGAGCCCCGCAGCGGAGGCTGCCAGGCGCGGCGGCGCGGATGGGCTCGCCGCCATCAATACGATCAAGAGCATCATCGGGGTCAATCCCCATACTTATATCTCTGCTCCTGCGGTCCATGGCATGTCCGCCGTAGGCGGCTACAGCGGCAACGCGGTCAAGCCCATTGCCCTGCGCTTTATCGCGGAGCTGGGGCAGAATCCGACGCTGCATGGCATGCACCTGAGTGCGATGGGCGGCGTGGAAACCTGGTTGGACGCGTTGGAATTCATCCTGCTTGGCGCGGGAAGCATTCAGGTCACCACAGCGGTGATGCAGTACGGCTACCGCATCATCGACGATCTGAAGGCCGGACTCAATTACTATCTGGCGGAAAAAGGCTTTTCCTGCGTCAGAGAGGCAACCGGCCTCGCCCTGGAATCTGTCAGTGATACCACGGACGTGCTGGAGCGGGACACCGTGATCTTCCCGAGATTTCATCGGGAGAAGTGCATTGGCTGCGGGCGCTGCGAGATCTCATGTGCAGACGGCGGACACCAGGCCATCCGGCTGAACGAGGCAAGAAAACCGATTCTGGACGGAAAGAAATGCGTGGGCTGCCACCTTTGTGTGCTGGTCTGCCCGGAGCGGGCCATCTCCTCCGGCAGAAAGCGCATCACAAAGAAGAATTGAAAACAATCCGGAAGAGGATTGAAAATTTGACAGAGGAGGAACGTTTTATCCGTGCGACCTGGCAGATATGGAAGTGCTTCTTGAAACCGAGAGGCTGAAAGACGCGCTTTCCGAAGCCCTGAAAATCATTGTAAATACACGAAACATAACAAAAGAGACGTAAAACAGTCAGTTTTACGTCTCTTTTGTTGGAGCTGTTACCCGGATTTGAACCGGGGACCTCATCCTTACCAAGGATGCGCTCTACCGGCTGAGCTATAACAGCATTTTGTGGGGCTTTCGCGGTCAGCTTCGTTATTATAGCAGATTATCGGGAAATGTCAAGCACAATTTTTCTCTTTTTCGCTTTTTACGTTTTCCGGGTAACGCTTCAGCCGATTCCGCAGGGCGGCCTGACCCCAGGCCGCCGCGCTTTCTGCCGCTCGCAGGCGGGAGGGCGGAACCGTTCCTTTTCCGGCGAGGGGGCGAGAATTCCGATTCCCCGACAGGCTGGGACGCGCGGAGCGGGAGCTGCGCGGCAATCTGGAAATCTTCACAAAAAACGCGCACGTATTTTGGAGGGCGAAGCAGGATTTTCCGTTGCTATTTCGGAAAAAATGTGATATAATCAGCCCAAGTAATCAAAGGAGGTTATCATATGAAAAAGTGGATTGCCCTGCTTCTGGCAGTACTACTGACGACGTCTCTTTTCCCGACCGTAACGGCGGCGAAAGCGGAGGCGGATTCGTCTGATATCTGGGCAGAGATCGCCCGGATCGAGGACGGCGCCATCAACGCCAGGACGGTGCAGACGGAAGCGGCTGCGGCTGCTTATGCAGCAAACGTAGACAAGATCATCGCCGCGGTCGAGGCGTCTGACGCCTGCGTGCCCGGCAGCATCAACCGCCACGGCGACTTCTTCTATTTCACCACCACCGACGGCCAGGTCAACGGCTATTCCCCGCGCCTGCGCGCCAAGATTCGCGGCGCAAAGGCCACCGGCGCCGATCCCGAAGCCGTCAGCGGCGTCGAGACCACGTCCTTCGGCACCCGCGGCGGTTGGCCCGGCAGCAAGAACGTCGCTGTGTTCCAGCCCTACTATGGCCTGGACAGCAGCTTCACCACCCAGTACCCCAACGAGGGCGTCAGCATCGCCCAGGCGACCGGCGGTACGTCCACGACCTACAAAACCAACGACGCCACAGTTGACGCCATTGCCGACGCGATTGAATCCTGCGGCGTCGTGATCTTCGACTCCCACGGCGACACCGACTACGCAAACGGCTACGACTACACCTCCCGCGCCAACACCTCCTACATCTGCCTGCAATCCGGCACGGGTCTCACCAGCGCGGATCAGGCGACGGTGACCGGACCCTACGGCACCTATCATCACGCCTATTACGCCGGCAGCGGCTATGGCGGAATGAAGTATTATTGCGTTGACGGCACCGCGATCTCCAACCATATGGAGCGGAACTCCCCGAACGGTCTGCTCTGGATGGCGATCTGCCTCGGCATGGCCACCGACGGCCTGGAAGCCCCCATGCGTGATCGGGGCGTTGAGGTCGTCTACGGCTATTCCCAGTCCGTCACCTTCGCCGGTGACTTTGCCTGGGAGGAGGTCTTCTGGGATGAGATGATCGCCGGCAAGGACGTTGCCGCCTCCATCTCCGCGATGAAGACGCAGATCGGCTGCCCGGACCCCAACACCACCGATTACCCTGCTTGGCCCATCGTCGTCTCGGACGAGGACGCCTATCCCGGCCACGGCAACGTGGACGCCGCCCAGACCGTCTATTCCACCTGGACCCTGCAGCAGGGCTTTGAGGTTTCCGCCTATTCCGGCGACGAGACCCGCGGCACCGTTTCCGTCATGGGAACCACGATCACGGCCATGCCCAAGGTCGGCTGCTACACCTCCGGTTATGAGGTCACGTCCGGCGTTGCGACGGTGGAACAAAACGGCGACGTGCTGGAGGTCACTCCGGAGAGCGACTGCGTCATCCGCGTGGACTTTGCAGACAAGAATCCCGCCGCTCTGACCTACCACGTTCCCGCGGGCGTCTCCTGCCCGGCTCCGTATCAGGGCTATGAAAAAGACAGCGTAACGATCCCCACGCCGAAGGGAACCCCGACCGCCGACGGCGAGGACTACTTCTTCTACGGCTGGACGACAGCCGAGGTGGAAGACGTTGACACTCTGCCGCAGCCCGTCTACAAGCCCGGCGAAGTGCTGGACCTGCCCGCAGGCCAGACCGATCTCTACGCCCTCTACCGCTACTTCAAGCCGGACGATCCCACCGTGCACGGTCAATTCCTTCGCCTGGACGCGGAGCCGCAATCCTGGGAAGGCGAGATCGTCATCACCTATCAGAGTCAGAAGGCCCTTGACGCCTCCGGCAAATATACCGGCACTGCGATCGGCAGCAAATCCGCCGTCGTGGATCTGGAACAGGCAGGCGTCGTTGTTTCCGACAATTATCTGATGAACGTGCCGGACGAGATGATCTACGTCGCGTCGAAGAACGCATACGGCAGCTTCCAGATCCGGATGAAGAACGCGGAGTTCATGCTTTGCGTTTCCTCCGACACCAACAGCCTGACCACCACCAAGGCTGCAGCCGCCAAGGCTGCGCGCTGGAACATGCAGTTTACGAACGGAAACGCCGTGCTCCAAAGCGTCAACTATCCTGCGCGCACCCTCCAGTACGACACCTCCCTTACGCGCTTCCGCGCCTATAACGAAGGCGCCAAGGAGCCCCTGACCGTCTATCAGGCAAATCCCGGCAAGATGATGTACGCCACGATCCTCCATGACAAGGTCGTCTGCGACGAGCACGACTTTACCGACTGGACCGTCACTGCCGAGGCTACCTGTGTTGCCGCCGGGGAGAGATCCCACTATTGCAGAGTCTGCGGCTTTGCGGAGACTGAGGTCCTTCCGATCGATCCGAACCACCACACCAGCAACACGGAGCAGCACGGCGAGGTTAAGCCCACCTGCACCGAGGACGGCAAAAAAGCCGATACCTACTGCGCCGACTGCGGCGCGAAGCTCGCTGACGGCGAGACCATCCCTGCTCTGGGCCACGCCTGGAGCGAGCCCGTCTTCACCTGGAGCGGCTATGAAAGCGCCAAGGCGACTCGGACCTGCGAGCGTGACGCAAGCCAC
>OMZQ01000010.1 GCA_900315595.1 uncultured Eubacteriales bacterium
TGCAGACGGTACAGGTGAAGGTCTTGACGCCCGGCTCGGTGCAGGTGGGCTTCGTGGTGACCTTGCCCGCGTTCCAGCTATGATTGCCCGTCGCGGGAATGATATCCGAATAGGTGTCTTTGCATACCACGCAGGTATAGGTCATGGTGCCCTCTTCGCCGCAGGTGGGCTGCTTGGTGACCGTCCCGTCGTCGTAGAGGTGGATCTGGTGGTTGGTCACGGCGGCCTCGTACTTGGTGAAGCCCAGGTCAGCCAGACGGTAGGAGTTGTTCCAGATGAGCCATGCGGTGAGCTCAAGCACCAGAGGGAAGCCCTCGTTGAGCAGCGCCTGGAGCTGAGTCTTGTCGGCGCCGGACCCGAAGACCTGGTAATTGGAGAAGGTCAGCTTCGTCGTGGGGACGTAGGAGGCCGGATACACCTTGGCCTCGCCCATGGCAACGCCGTAGTAGTTGACGTAGGCGGTATAGGGGGGTCTTCATGTTTGCGGTGAGAACCAGGGTGATCTCGAAGTTATCCGTCACCAGGGCGAGCTCAATCTTCCCATCGGAGGGATAGTAATAGTCGCCGAAGTAGATGGTTTTTCCCGAGTCCACGAAGAGGCCCACGTAGTAGTAGCCGTTTTCGGTATCGTTGTAACCGTTCAAGGCCTGGCTCTTGAGCCACTGGTAGACGTCGTTCTTGGTAGCTGCGGAGGCGGGCATCGCCAGCATCCCAACGAGCAGCGCCGCGATCAACAACAGGGACAGAATGCGCGTTTTCATTTTCTTAGACTCCTTTCAGATTGCATATGTCAATCATTCCCGCCGGATCACGCACCCGGAGAAACGAATGAACAACTAAGTAGATTATATATCGAAATAGAAAGAAAAGCAAGACGAATGAAAAATTATTCGCAGTTTGCCATCAGGCGGACGAAACGCATCAGGATGGTGGCGACTGCGGCGCGGGTGGCGGTGCCCTGCGGGGAGATTTTCGTGGACGAGGTGCCTTTGATGATCCCGTTTCCGACGGCCCAGGCCATCGCCTCGGTCGCGTAGCCGGAGATTGAGCTGCTGTCGGAATAGCGGCTCAGGTCTGCGGAGGGGGCAAAAGAGCAGCCGAAGGTCTTTGCGTACCGATAGAGGATCGTGACCATCTGCTCCCGCGTGATCTGGGAATTGGGGGCAAATTTGGTCTTTGAAACACCTTCCACAATGTGGTTTTCCGCTGCCCAGTTGACCGCATCGGCAAACCAGGCGTCGGCGGGGACGTCTGTAAAGCCGTGGGCGGCGGTCTTCTCGCCGGAAATGTTATAGAGCACCTGCACCAGCATAGCGCGGGTCATGCCTGCTCCGGGCTTGAAGCGTCCGATTTCCACGCCGTTCATCAGCCCGGCGTTGTAGCAGAACTTCACGGCCGTCCCATACCAGTCGTTCAGACTGACGTCCTTGTAAGGACTTTCGCCCCGGCGTGTGATCCGGGCGAAGCCGGTTTTGTCGTTTGAGAAGACGGGGAAATAGCGCCCCTCCGGCAGCAGCGTGCTCCAGTCGTTGACCGTGTATCCCGAAGGCAGGACTTTTTTGCCGGTACGGCCGTCAACAATCTCACTGAAAGGACCGCTCTGCTTTTTCACGCAATAATAGGGATATTGCACGGAATCGCCGGAGAAGATCGGGTAGAGATAGCAATAATCATAATCGGTCAGCAGGTTTCCGCGTCCATCCGCAAAAGCATACTTTCCGTCCGCCCGGCCCAGCGCGATGGTATTTGCCTCGTTGGAAATGACGCAAACACCCGGAACAGATCGGATCAGCCTGCCGTTCTGATCATAGAAGTCTGTACTTCTGGACCCGTCCTCCGCCGTATTGGAAAATGCGAAGCCCTGCTTTGTGCGGCCGGAAGGTAATCCGGCGACCTCGGCCAACAGGTTCAGATCCCAGTCATAGAACCGCGTGACGCCCGCAGGCCGGAACCAAAGAACCAGACTGCTGCCGGTTTGCATGACCACCGAGAACGATTCCGAAATCAGCGTCTGGCCCTGATCATCCGCAAGCTGCGCGTACCCTTCGGAATCGGTCAGCAGATACCAATCCTGCCGGAGCAGCCGGTTATGCGCCCGATCCCATTCGGCTTTGGTCTGATAGCCGGAGGACGAGGCGATATAGTCCTCGGTCTTCCCGTCAACGGTCCCGCGGAAGGCGAAATAGGCAGGATCTTCCTGCAGGAAATAGGTCTGCTCGATCTGGTCGAAGCAGAGCGGGGCGATCTCAGAGCCGGTTCCGTTCAGCAGTCCGTATTTCCCGCCCTTGCCGACGATCATGGCCGGAAACTGGGACCGGAGCTTTTGAACGTCGTCATAGGTCTGATCGTCCAGGGGCGTACCGTCCGTGCGGATCATCCGATAGACGCCGTTCTGCCTGGAGAGCAGCAGGTCTGCGTCTGTGAAAGACAGGTATTCGTAGTCGTCCGGCAGATGCTTGTCCCCAAAGGCCTCCCAGAGGCTCCAGCCCTGTTCCGTATTGCAGCAGACAAGGCCGTTTTGTACCTCTCCGACGGCATAGGGGAACTCGGAGCCTTCCCATGAGACGAGGATCGACGGCACATCCTCCCACCATGCGCACGATTCTCCGATCCGGAAGCCCAGCGACGCGCCCGTCACGCTGTCGTAAAGCGCCATGACTTCGTACGGAGACAGGAGTATGTCGTAAAGCCGCTTTCCGCTGAAGTCATACAGATATCCTGTCCCATACGGGGTCTCGCTGGTCAGAAACAGATTTTCTCCTATGACGGTATAGGGTTCGGGGCGGTCCGTTCCCGAGCTGTAAACGATATTCCCGCGATAGTCCACGATACCGGGGCTTCCTGTGAGAATATCCGTGTACACGGCGTATTCGCCATGGAACGACTCGATATCCGCCGTATAGAACTTCGGCTTCGTCACAACGTAGATCGCGTTTTTGTCCGTATCGCCTTCCGCCTCCAGGACGCGGAAATCCATGCGCTCTGCCGCCAGCGCGAAGGGGATCGCGCCGGCCAGAAGCGCAAGGGTGACAAGCAGTGCGATGATGCGGGTCAGACAGGTTTTCATCACAATTATCTCCTGTTTGGTTTGTTATTCTTCTGTTACAATGACCGTCGCCCAGGGAAAGAGTATCTGGTAGGCAGCGCTGTAATAGATCGTGTAGGTCCCGGGCTCCGTGGGGGTAAAGCTGATGTTTGCGGCGCCGAGCGTTTGCGTTCCGACGCGGGCCGCCGACTCGTAGATCGCCGGCGCATCACTGGGCAGAGCCAGGAAAACCAGGTCCGCCGCTGTTCCGGTCCCGTGGAACGTCCAGGTTTCGCCCAGGGAGATCGTAACGGTCCCGGGTTTGGGCGGATAGGGCGGCTCGGTGGGAAGCGTGCCTGACGACTGCGTTGTGGCGGCCTCTGCGGGCGGTGCGCCGATCAGATTTTCCTCGCTGTCGGAGCTCCCTTCCGGCTCCGTCACCTGCGGCGTCGTCGGTTCGGTTACGGTGGACGTTGGAGCCGTCGGCTTCGGTTCGTTGGTTTTCGGTTCTGTGGTCTCCGGTTCCGTGGTCTCCGGTTCCGTGGTCTCAGGTTCCGTGGATTCCGGCTCGGTGGTGGTCTCTGCGGGCAGATCCTCCGGCGTTGCATCGCTCGTGTCCGGCGGAGCCGGCGCGGTATCGATTGGAGACGTCGTCACCAGTTCCGGCTGGATGGGCGGCGTGAACAGGAGCTCGGAGGGAACCGATGGGTCCGTCGTGTGCTGTACGGTCAGCGAGGCATTCTCCCGGTAATCCTTCCAGGCGGCATAGCCCACGAAGCCGCCGCCGATCATCAGAACCGAAAGGCCGCCCAGGACGACGCGCCCCAGGGCGGTCTCGAAGAAGGTCCGGCCCACGTGGAGCGCAACGGATGGGATTGCGCGTTTGCCTGCCCCGACAACAGGCGTCTCGTTGCGCAGCAGGGCGACCAGGAAGGGGATCGGGCCCAAGCCGTAGAGCTTGACGCCCTCCTGTTCCAGCTTGCGGACGCGCTCCTCCACCTTCCGGCGGCTTCGGGCAAGCTGGCTTTTCACCGTGCCGGGGCTGATCTGCAAGGTCTCCGCGATCTGCTTGATCGGGACGTTTTCATAGTAGTACATGGCGACCAGCATACGCTGACCGTCCGAGAGCTCGTCCAGGATCTCGCGGACCAGGCGGGCATTCTCCTTTTGCTCCAGATGGAGGGCTGGGTCGGCGTCGGGATCCTCTGATCTCAGCGTGGGCTCCGGGACGGTATCCGCCTCGTCGGGATTCAGCTCCGAAAAGAGCACCGGCGTCCGCTTGCGGAGCTGGGATCGCGCCTCGTTGACCGCGATCTTCCGCAGCCAGGGCAGGAAGCTGCCGGCATCCCGGAGCTGCTCGAGATGGGAAAAGGCGTGGAGGTAGGTCTCCTGCTGCACGTCCAGAACGAGGTCTTCATCCCGGAGCAGAGCGTGAGCAGTCCGGTAAACCTCCTGGTGGGTGCAGTCGTAAAGCGCGGCCATAGCCTCCCGGTCTCCGGCGCGTGCAAGGTTCAGGAGCTCCTGGCTGATCTGCGATTTGCCGTTTTCTCTCAATGGAGAACGCCTCCTTCTGTTCCGGTCTCATTCTTTCGGTTCCGCGCATGCAGCGCGTCGAGACGATCCAAAATCTGCTTGAGCTGCCAGGCGGCCTGTTCATCTGGCAGCCGATAGTAAGCGATCAAGCTTCGATATAGATCGGCAAAGGTATCCTGTGCCATCCTGCCGCCTCCTTTCGTGATTCAAAAATGACGTCTATCTTATAGATGCACGAGGCGGGCAAAAGGTTTACAAAATCCGAAATCTTTTTGGCGGATTTGATCGAAACAGGAAAGATGCCGTTCGCTGCACGTATTCTTCTATAATATATCTGAATCGCTGTCAAAATACAATGACGATTTCTGATTGAGGCCGGAGCCGTGAGGGATTACGCGCTTCGGGCGCTTTTGCTGCCGCAGAATCTCCCGGAGCGCAGAAAAAGAGGGCGCGCTGCAATCCCTTCGTTTTGCAGCGCGCCCCATGTAATTCAGGCGCGTAATATTCAATTATTGTTCTTCAAATGCGGGTTTCCAGCCTGCGAACGCAACAAGCTGTTCGTCTGTGCGGTCGTAAGTCGATGCTTTGGAGCCGGTCAGCTTCCAGGCTCCATCTTCCTTCCGCAGGGTGAAATCGCCCTGCAAACGCCAACTGCTTTTCCGCCCGCCATAGACTGCGGCGACCACGCGGCTGCGGCCGGTCATCACAGCCTTCTCGCCGTTGATCTCCACCTCGATGCTGTCATGGTCCGCGGAATAATAGTTGAAGGTGCCGTCCAGAAGTCCCTTCAGGAAGGTCTCTGCCGACTGCTTTACGCCCGTCATGTGCAGCAGATGGTAATCGCTTGCCATCAGACTGTGCAGGGCGTCGGCATCCTTGGCGATCATAGATCGCCAGTATTCCCGGTAGATCTCCCGGATGATCTCACGCTCGTCCGTCACTTCAGCAGCCCGTTCGAGTCAAGCCAGCGCCGGACCGCTTCCTTGGCGCTCGCGACTGCGCTTCCGGTGATGGAAAGGCCGTCCTTTACCGTCGCCCCGGGGCAGGTCCGCTTGAGGTCCCGCTCACTGGAGCCCATGCCGCTGCCTTCGTTCGTGCAGAGCGGCAGGATCGTCTTCCCGGAGAAATCATAGCGCTCCAGGAAGGTGAACACCGCCATCGGCATCGTTCCCCAGTAGTTGGGATAGGCCAGCACAACGGTGTCATACGCGTCGATCGATTCCGGCATGGATACCAGCTCCGGCCTGGCCTTTGCGCGCAGGTCCTTCTTGGCTTCCTCGATGCAGGTCATGTAGACCGGGGAATAGGGATTCTTCATCTCGATCTTGAAGCGGTCCGCAGCGATCAGATCCCAGGGATCGCCGTGCATGATCTGTTTGAAAGCCGCGTCTATCTGATCGCGGACCGGAACGACCCGCTCGCGTCCCAAAACCTGATCCGGGCGGAAGACCTCTACGGACGCACGCTGATGGTCGGCGGAGGCTCGCCTTCGGCCTTGAAAGCCGTGCAGCATCGCCTGATTGCATCCGGGCGGATCGAGTATTTCAACAGCCCCGACCACGACACCACGCTGACCAATATCGCGGCGGGAAGGGGCGTCTGTCTTGCGCCCGGCTTTCTGAACGACCACAGCGGTCAATTCGCATGGATCCCCTTCGACTGCAGCGAGAGCTTCTCTTGTGTTCTGTGTACGCATAAGGATGACCGCCGCCCGTCCCTGAAGGAATTCCTGACGACGCTGCAAACCCTTTACGCGGAAGCCACAGCCTTTCCGCTGTAAGCGGTCAAGTGCTCTGCAAAGATCCGGCTGCGCGAAAAACAGGTGATCCGGATGCGCGAAAAAATCGGTGATTGTCGCTTGTTATCTGATTCGTTATGTGCTATAGTAATGATCCAGGCATAGCCTGCGGAGGCTTCTCTGCCTCGGCGCGCAAACGACGACGCAGCCGGTCCGGGAAACCTTATCCTGAACCCTGAGATCGAGAGAAAAACAATGACCAAACAACTTTCCAGGAATCATCTGACCGAGGGCACGGTGTGGAAGAGACTGCTTGTCTTTTTTCTGCCGATTGCCGCGGGAACCTGTATTCAGCAGCTTTATAACGCCGTGGACGGACTGATCCTGGGCAGATTCGTCGGCACGGTGGCTCTGGCGGCGGTGGGCGGGAGCTCGGCGCAGATCATCAATCTGCTGATCGGCTTTTTCGTTGCCTTCACCGCCGGCGCGTCCGTCGTCATCTCCCAGCTCTATGGCAGCGGGCGCGCCGACGACGTGCAGGACGCATCGGGGAACGCGATCGCGGTCTTCGGCCTGCTGGGCGTGCTTCTGATGGCCTTCGGCCTTGCCGGAACGCCGGGAATGCTCCGTCTGCTCAAGACCCCGGAGGAGACCGTGCCGCAGGCTGTTCTCTATCTGCGCATCTATTTCCTCGGCGTTCCATTCGTTCTGATCCTGAATATGGAATCCAACATGCTTCGTGCCGTCGGCGATTCGGTCAGCCCCTTCGTGTACATGGTTGCAGGCTGTGTGACGAATATCGTCCTCGACGCCGTGTTCGTGATCGTCTTCCATTGGGGCATTGTCGGCGCAGCCGCTGCCACGGTCGCAGCCCAGGTGCTGAACACCGCCCTGCTGACCTGGAAGCTGATGACGACGAAGGAGACCTACCGCCTGCGCCTGCGCGATCTCAAGCTCCGCAGCGGCTATCTGAAAAGCATGCTCCGTCTGGGCATCCCTTCCGGTCTGCAATCTTCGATGTATGCAGTCAGCAATATGATCATCCAGGTCGGCGTGAATTCTCTCGGAACCGTCGTGGTGGCCTCCTGGGTCATGTCCGGCAAGACGGACGGCATCTTCTGGGCCGTGAGCAGCGCGCTTGGAGCAGCCATTATGAGCTTCGTCGGTCAGAATCTCGGCGCGGGCAGGGGAGACCGCGTTAAGGAATGCGTGAAGCAGGGTATGATCCTGTCCGTGGTCATCACCCTCTGCCTGAGCGGTCTGATCCTGCTCAGCGGACGGCCGCTTCTGCGGCTTCTGACCAAGGACCAGGCGGTTCGGGATACCACCTGGCTGATCATGCTCTATTTTGTGCCGTTCTATTTTACCTGGTCCGTCGTGGAGGTCCTCTCCGCCGTTCTGCGCGGCTCCGGCGACGCCGTGCGGCCCGTCGTCATCACGGGCCTTGGGATCTGCCTGTTCCGCGTGATCTGGATCTACACCCTGTTTGCAAAGGTCCATACCCTCCTGGTTCTCAGCCTGTGCTATCCCGTCTCCTGGGTTTTGACCGGACTTGCCATGTTCATCTATTATCGCAGGGGAAGCTGGAAGCAGAACGGAAAGCTGATCGTGGAGCGGTAGACGCAGCCGCAAAACAACGGAGAGACTGTATTATATTTGGATATGAATATGGATATGGATATGAATATGAATATGAATATGAATATGTTGCTTTTGTTGAACGCTGTTCAGCACGGTTGAACGCTGTTGAAGAATGCTCCTGCCCCAAGAAGCGGTCTGTCAGGATGTGATTCCGCAAGCGGTTCGGGGATCAGAACCAAAAGCAACGATCAAAGGCGTGAAAGAGCGTTGGGGAGCCCGCCGGGACAACGGCGGACGATCCTCAGGATACGAAAATAGCTATGAAAGCAGGAGAACCGTATGAACAACAAGGAAGCATTGCACGATCAAAAGCCGGCGCTTCACCAGAAGCTCTGCGGCTTCACGGTGACGCGCACCGTCGCGCTCACGAATCCCGTCGGCACCCTCTATCAGCTCCGGCATGACAGGACCGGGGCGGACCTCGTCTGGCTGGATCGCCCGGACCCCAACAAGACTTTTTGCGTCGCCTTTCAGACCGTCCCGGAGGATGATACCGGCGTCTTCCACATCATCGAGCATTCCGTTCTCTGCGGCTCGGACCGCTACCCGGTCAAGGACCCCTTCGTGGAGCTGCTGAAGGGCTCGCTGAACACCTTCCTCAACGCGATCACCTTCTCCGACAAGACGATGTACCCGGTTTCCAGCCGGAACGACCGGGACTTCTATAACCTGATGCGCGTCTATCTGGACGCGGTGTTCTTCCCGGCCATCTATCACAACCCGAACGTCTTCCGCCAGGAGGGCTGGCACTACGAGCTTGCGGAGGACGGAACGCTCCGCCGCGTGGGCGTGGTCTACGGCGAGATGAAGGGCGCGTTCTCCTCGGTGGACCGGATGGTCTACGGCAATCTGAACCGGATGATCTTCCCCGATACGACCTACGGCATGGAGTCCGGCGGCGACCCGGCGAACATCCCCGATCTGACCTACGAACAGTTCCTTGCGGCCCACCGCCGCTTCTACCATCCCTCCAATGCCCGGATCTTCCTGGACGGCAGTTTGGATCTGTCTGCGGCGCTTGCCATCATCGACGGCGAGTATCTCAGCCGCTTTGCGCCGCGGCCGCGCGACTTTGCAATCGGTGTACAGGCCCCGATCGCGCCGACGGCCCGGACCCTGACCTATGAGATCGCTCCCGGCGAGGACCCGAAGGACAAGGCCCACTTTGCCCTGGGCAAGGTGATCGGAAGCTGGCAGGACGCCGAGCGGATCACCGCCGTGAAGATCCTGTCTGACGCCCTCTTTGGCTCCAACTCCGCACCGGCGACCCGCGCGATCCTGACCGCCGGACTGGCCCAGGACGTGAGCGCAGAGGTGGACGACAGCATCGCCCAGCCCGCCGTCTACGTGCATCTGCTCAACTGCCCGGATGCCCGGCTTCCGGAGATGCAGACCGCTCTGCATGCGCTCCTGCGCCGGGTCCTGGGATCCGGCCTGGATCGGGCGGAGCTGACTGCCAGCCTGAACCGGATGGAGTTCGGGAATCGGGAGCGAAACGAGCCCTACGGGGTCGAGCTTGCCGTCCGCGCGGCGAGCGCATGGATGTACGGCGGAGACCCGGAGCAGTATCTGGATCTCTCCGGCGTCTATGCCGCCCTGCGCGCAAAGCTGGAAGGGTCCTGGTTTGACGACCTGGCCGCAGAGGTGTTCTTATCCGAAGACGGCTTTGCCGCTCTGACCCTGCTTCCCTCCAACACCCTCGGCCGGGAAAAAGCTGAGGCTGAGGCCGCTGAGCTGGCGCGGATCGCCGCCGGCTGGAGCGAGGAACAGAAGGCGAAGATCCGGGCCGAACAGGCGGAGCTTGCCGCCTGGCAGCAGCAGCCGGACAGCTCCGAGGCGCTGGCCTCCATCCCGCACCTTGAACGCTCCGATCTCTCTGCAGAGCCCCTCTGGACCGTCTGCGCCGAGGAGCAGCGCGGCTGCGTTCGCATCCTGCGGCCCGCCATTGAGACGACGGGCACGGTCTATCTCAACCTTTATTTCGCCCTGCCGCCGATGGCCCTGACGGAGCTGCCCCGGCTTGCGCTCCTGTCCGATCTGCTCGGTGAGCTGCCCACCCGGCTCCACAGCCGCGAGGACCTGCAGCGCGAGATCAAGACCTGGCTCGGACGCTTGACCTTCTCCGTAAATCCGATCGGCAACCCCGCCGATCCCGCCAATACGGTCTGCTGGCTGCGTGCAGGCTGCGCCGTTCTGACGAGAAACGCTTCCCGCGCCGTCTCTCTGCTCCGCGAGATTCTGCAGGAAACGAACCTGGATCAGCCGGAGGCCGTTCGGGAGATCCTGCAACAGTCCAATCTCTCCGCCACACGCCGTCTGATCGGCAGCGGTCACCGCTATGCCGTTCTGCACGCCCTCTCCGGGACGAGCGCGGAGGCTGCCGCGAACGAGCTGCTCAGCGGCTACGGCGCACTGCAGGCGCTTCGGACCGCGGCGGATCTGCCCGATTTCCCGGCCCTGCGGGACGAACTCGCGGCCCTGCTGACAAAGCTCCCGAAGCTCCCGCTCACGGTCAGCGTGACCGGCGACCTGCCGGAATCCGACCTTGCGGATCTGATTGCCGGCTTCGGCGGCCCGCAGGTGGGGCCGACGGTCACCCTGACGGCGGAAAAAGCCGTCCGCGACAGCGTGGTCATCCCCTCCGGCGTCGCCTACGCCGCGCGCTGCGGCAATCTTGCCCGCCTGGGCACGGCCTACCACGGGAGCTTCGCGCTTGCTTCCAAGCTCGTCTCTCTGAACTACCTCTGGAACGAGGTCCGCGTTCAGGGCGGCGCCTACGGCTGCGGCATGCAGGCGTCTGCGTCGGGAACGCTGAGCTTCTATTCCTACCGCGATCCGAATCCCGCCCGCACGCTTGGCGTTTACCGCGACTGCGCCGACTGGCTGCGCGGCTTCTGTGACCGCCGGGAATCCTTTGACCAGCTTCTGATCGGCGCGGTCTCCGATTCCGAACCCCTGCTTTCCCCGGAAGACGGGAGCCGTCTGGCTGCCGAAGCTGTTCTGCGCGGGGTCACGCTCGCGCAAAAGCGCAGGGAGCGCCGCGAGCTGCTGGACGCCTCCTATGACGATCTGCTTCGGTTCTGCGGCCTGCTGGACCGTCTGGACGAGCATCCAAACACCTGCGTCGTCGGCGGCGCGAACCTTCTGGACGCCTGCGGCGAAGCAGCCGGAACCCGCCTGGTCTGAGCAGCCGTTTCTTTTGAAAAAGGACCGTCTCCGCTTTGAAGCAGAGACGGTCCTTTCCGGTCCGATCAGAACAGATCCAGCGAGGCGTGAAGATAGAGCTTTTCGCGGACGATCAGATGATAGTCCGGCTTGATCATGTAGTAGAGCAGAAATTCAAGCAGCATTGCGCTTCCGAGACTTCTTCCCTCGATCTTGAACTCGGTGTAGCCCTCCGGCAGCAGAACGTCCCGGATCCGGTCGAGGCCGATGAAGCCCGGGTTCCGCATCGCTTTGGAAAAGACGTAGCCCTCTTGCGCGTCCGGCGCGCGGCAGACGTGCTCCGGCCCGTCCTCGCCCAGGGCCTTTCGGCTCACGGCCTCATAGCAGGCTCGGCGATCCGGGCAGTCGAAGCGGCAGCACTCGTTGCAGAGAAACTCTACCTTGCGCCGCAGCTCAGGCGGCAGGGCCGCCCAGCGCTCCAGCGCAGGGTTGAGCCGGAAATCCGGCACGACCCACCGAAACTCCGGCCGTTTCAGCTCGGCGATCAGGTCCTCCCACCGGGTCAGGACCTTCGTGGTGGAGGAAATGAGGCTAAGGCCGGGATAATGCTCCTTCAGATAAGCCGTCAGAAGGTCGGAGGCCACGATCACCCCGTTTTCCGCTGCGTCACCGCGCGCAAACAGCTCGCACAGCGCGTTGCACCGCCGGTCTGAAAGATGCTCCGGGCGAAGCAGGGAATTGGAGAAGGTCAGATGGGCGGCGATCCCGTATTCCCGCGTCAGCGCCGCGACCGCCTGCGGCGAAGCCTCCCCGAAGCCGACGCGCCCTCCGCCCCAGAGACAGTCCGCCGGCGCGCCGTAGATAGAGCCGATCTCGCACCAGTCGTAGAAATAGTCCCGGTGGGAGCGATAGAGGGGCAGAAAGGCCGCGTAAAAATCGTAGAATTCAAACAGTCCGGGCAGATGAAACCGCGCCGTTTGCCGGTCCAAGCAGACCACCTCCGTTTCTTCGCCGTCTTGCGGGCGAGCCTCCTTCGCGGATGCAAAACATGAAAGCGCGGGCCGGCTCAGAGGAGCCGGCCCGTTGAAAAGCAATTGCGATCAGTTCAGTCTGGTTCCGCACTCCAGGCATAAGTTGCAGTCCGGCTCCATCACGGTGCCGCAGTTCGGGCAAACCTTCCCCTGCGGGGCGGCAGGGGTCTCCGCGACGGGCTCCTGCGGAACGTACTGCTCCGGCGCCGGGGCAAAGGCGGGTTCTTCGACGGGCGTTTCCTCCGGCACAGGGACGGGCTCAAACGCGGGTGCGGGGTCATACGCGGGCGCGGGTTCGTTGACCGGCGCGGGCTCGAACGCGGGAACGGTCTCGTAGGCGGGAGCGGGCGGGACCGGAGCTGCCGGAGCGGGCGGCACGGGCGCGTAGGCGGGAGCGGGCGGAACCGGAGCTGCCGGAGCGGGCGGAACGGGCGCATAGGCCGGCGCGGCGGCATAGGTCGGGGCGGCCGGCGCAGCCGGCTGAGCCTGCTGCAGGGGAGAGCCGCACTGGTTGCAGAAGCGCTGGGAGGCGCTGCAGCGCGCGCCGCAGTTCTGGCAGATCACGGTGTTCATGTTGGTGGAAACGGCGGGCTGCGGCGGCGCGGGCATTTTCGTACCGCAGTGATTACAGAAGGCGGAGGCAATGGAGACCTCGGCCTTGCAATTCGGGCAGATCGCGATCCCGCGCAGCGTGTTGATCTGTTCCTTGTATCCCTTGGCGCGTTCCAGCGCGTCCAGAATGCCGCGGATGCTTTCCGCCTGATTCTCCTCAGGATCGTTTCGATGGGCGGCAAAATATGTCTGGCCGATCCTCTGGAAAAGGGCGTTGATATTCTGCTCCTCGGCAGAAATCGCCTGGTTCAGCCGATTGATTTCGGAACGGTTGGGCTTGCTGTTGAATTCAAAGGCCATGATACCTTCTCCTCTCTGATAGTTGAATCATTTGGAAACGAACCGATTTCTCAATTCCCATTATAAAACCAACCGGGGCGAATGTCAATCTTTCGCGTCGGAAAATTGTATTTTCATTTCCCGTTTTCCAAAAGTTATTCACAGAAAATTTATGGAATAGCCGTTGCAACCAACCGAAAGATGTGCTACAATAGCGTCAATCTACGGAAAAAAGAAAGCGAGTGAATCCTATGCAAAAGAAGAACGCGCTCCGCCGCCTGCTGGCGCTTGCCCTGCTTTGCGCCATGCTTGCCGCACTGTTTGTCGGCTGCGCGAAAGACACCAAAAACGCGGACGGTGCGACCGCATCCCAGAACGGCGAAACGGTTCCGGCCGGTACGCTGGCCCCGGCTGAGAGCGAAACGCGCGACCCCTCCATCGACTATGACGGTCTCGCCACGCTGCCCGCCTACACGGTCGCGGAGCTCGGCGCCGACGATCCTCGTCTGGACGCCGTCGTTGCCACCTGCGCCGGTGAGGAGCTGACCAACCGCCAGCTTCAGGTTTATTATTACATGCAGATCTTCGGCCTGGCCAACCAGCTTTCCCAGTATGGCATGAGTCCGAGCGACATTGGTCTGGATCTGAACAAGCCGCTCAGCGAACAGCCCTGCCCGCAGGTCACCGATCTGAACTGGGAGCAGTTTTTCCTGATGACCGCGCTGGAGCAGTTCCATCAGATGGCTTCGGTCAAGGCCGCCGCCGACGAGGCGCAGTATACGCTTCCCGAATCGGATCAGGAGAATCTGGAAACCGCGAAGCAGAATATCACGAAGGACGCAGAGGAACAGGGCTGCGAGGATCTGGATGAATACATGCACAAATCCTTCGGCACAAGCGTTGCGGGCGAGGACTATTTTGACTACCTCGGCTACTATTTCCGCGTCGTCTCCTATGAAGGCGACCTCTACAAGAACCTCGAGTATTCCGACGAAGACCTCCTTGCCTATTTCAACGCCCACAAGGAAACGGATTATCCGAACGTCAGCACGGACAAGACCAACGTCAACGTCCGCCACATCCTGATCACCCCGGAAAAAGCGGAGGGCGCGAGCGAATCCACCGACGAGCAGTGGGACGCCGCCAAGACCAAGGCCGAGGAGCTGCTGGCCGAGTATGAGAAGAATCCCACGGAGGAAAACTTCGCCGATCTGGCGACCAAGAACTCCACCGATAAGGGCTCTGCCTCCAACGGCGGTCTCTACGAGGACGTCTACCCCGGCCAGATGGTCGAGACCTTCAACGACTGGTGCTTTGACGAAAGCCGTCAGCCCGGCGATACCGGCATTGTGAAGACCAAGTTCGGCTACCATATCATGTACTTCGTCTCCCAGACGGAGAACTACTATTGGAAGACCGCCGCCGCCGAGGGCTATAAGAACGACCGGATGCAGACCATCCGGGACGAGCTGCTTGAAAAGAGCCCGATCGAGACGGACTACGCCGGCGTCGTCATCGGCCCGGTCCCGGAAAACTTCCTGCAGACGGAATCCTGACCGCCGTCTGCGGCATGCAGAAAAACGGAGCTGACGCAAGTCGGCTCCGTTTTCCAATGCGCATTCAAAAGTCTTACAAGGGATCAGGGCTCCTGTCCATCGCGGAAGCGCTCGATCATCTCGCCGGTCAGGCTGATGCCGGAGTGGTCCGCGGGAAGCTCGGCGCGGCGGAACCACCCGCCCTCCGAAAGCTCGTCGGTCTGGAGCGTGATCCGGTCGCTGCCGTCCAGATCGCAGTAAAAGCCCATCAGCAGGCTGTCCGTGAAGACCCAGGGCTGGGATTTGTAAAACCGCAGATTCTTCACGCGCAGCCCCGTCTCCTCGTACACCTCGCGCCGCACCGTGTCCTCGATGGATTCCCCGATCTCGTTGAAGCCGGCCACCAGGGCGTAACGCTTGAAGGCACGGCCCTGATACTTCGTCAGCAGCAGCCGGTCGCCGTCCGTGACGGCCACGATCACCGCGGGACAGATCTTCGGATAGAGCGTCAAAGCGCAGTCGGGGCAGACCCTGGCGCGCTCGGTCGGACTGTCCTGCAGCTTTGCGCCGCAGCGTCCGCAGAAGCGGGTCGAAGCATACCAGCGATGCAGACTTTCCCCTACGGCGCAGGCAAAGACCTGCTCCTTCGGCCCGAGATTCCGGTACTCCCGGCTTGGGATCAGGCGCTCCGGGGGAACTGCCTCCGCGTCCGCCAGATAATACCGCTCCGCCCCAAGGGAGAAGGCGTACCGAAACGAAAGCTCCGCGCTCAGACCGAGGTCTCCGATCTGCGGCAGCGCCAGCTTCCCGTCTTGCAGCGAGGCAAGCACGGCGTCGCCCTGAAAGACCAGCGCCCGATCCCTTGCCTCCGGCGCGTCGAAGCGAAAGGAATTGTCATAAACTAAGTCCAGATCCTGAAACAACGAAATAACCTCTTTTCCTCTTGCTGAACCCATTATAGCCGAAACCCCGCTCCGGGTCAATGAAGAATTGAGCGGAAGCTGCCGATGATCCGGATCCCTCCCTTCGTGCGCTTTGCGCTTGCAAACGAGGGAAGAATCTGTTATCATACAAAAAGACCATTTCTTTGAAAGGAGCCCCTTCTATGGCGACTGTTGCAGAGGGCTTCATGCCCTTCCTCGGATATCAAACCTGGTACCGGATCGTCGGGACGAAAACCGACAACGGAAAAGCGCCCCTGATCTTCCTCCACGGCGGACCGGGTTCCACGCACAATTACTTTGAGGTCCTGGACTGGATCGCGGACGCGGATGGGCGTCAGCTCGTCATGTATGATCAGCTCGGCTGCGGCAATTCCTATCTTGACGGCCATCCGGAGCTCTGGAATCAGGAGACCTGGCTCAACGAGCTGGAGGCCCTTCGCGCCCATCTCGGCCTGAAGGAATGCCATATCCTGGGCCAATCCTGGGGTGGGATGATGCAGATCGCCTACGCGATCGAGCGGAAGCCCGAGGGCGTCAAGTCCTTCGTGATCTCCAGCGGACACCCCTCCAGCAGCCTCTGGCGGCAGGAGGGCATGCGCCGCGTGAAGATGCTCCCCGCGCCGATGCAGGCGGCGATTGACGAAGCCCTGCGCACCGGCAAGTTCAGCGGCGAAGCCTACGACGAAGCCGTAGCCGAGTATATGCGCCGCTACTGCGACTACCCCGTGCGGGCGGACGCCCCGGCGTGCCTGACCCGTCCCAAGCGGCGCGGCGCCGAGGCCTATCTCTGCGGCTGGGGTCCGAACGAGTTCTCTCCGACCGGATCGCTCCGGGACTTTGAGTACGTGGACCGCCTGGGCGAGATCGAGATCCCGTCGCTGATCATGAGCGGCGTCTCCGATCTCTGCTCCCCGCTGATCGCCAAGACCATGTACGACGGGATCCCGAATTCCCGCTGGGAGCTTTTCGCCCATTCCCATCATATGTGCTTCGTGGAGGAGACCGAGAAATACGCGAGCATCCTGCTCCCCTGGCTCAACGCCCACGACTGAAAGCCCTATGTAGGGGCGCGTATCCACGCGCCCGCCGACGCGCCCCTACAAAGCAAGCACCGCCGTACTGCGATACAACGAAAGAACGCCGAGACTGCATTTGCAGCGCTCGGCGTTCTGTTTTGCACGGCGTTTGAAATCGCTTATCCGGCGGTTGCTTCCGCCGCGGCCTGGGCGGCCATAGCCATCTCATGATAGCTGGGATACAGGAAAATCCACGCAAGGATGGTGGCGACGGTGAGTGTGATCGCCCAGACGAGGCGCCCGCGCGCTTCCTCGCGGCGCTTTTCGCGCATCCAGGACTGGGCGACGTCGTTGACGCGGGAGCGCTTGGTGAACCAGGTGACCCAGCAGGCGACCGCGCCGATCGGCACGAAGAAGATCGCGACGACCATCAACCGGCGAAGCATGGCTTATTCCTCTTCGGGCAGCCTGACGGCGATATGCACCTCGTCGAGCTGCTTCTGCGTCACGGTGGTCGGGGCGTCCATCATGACGTCCTGGGCCTTCTGGTTCATCGGGAAGGTGATGACCTCGCGGATGCTCTCCTCGCCGGTCAGCAGCATGATCATGCGATCCACGCCGGGGGCTGCGCCGGCATGCGGGGGCGCGCCGTAGGTGAAGGCGTTGTACATGGCGGGGAACTTGGCCTTGACCTCGGCCTCGCCGAGGCGGACCAGCTCAAAGGCCTTGACCATGATCTCGGGATCGTGGTTCCGGACCGCGCCGGAGGCGGATTCGTAGCCGTTGATGACCAGATCGTACTGGCAGGCCGTAATGGTCAGAGGATCGACCTCGCCGCGCTCAGCCTTCTCCAGCACCTCCAGGCCGCCGTTCGGCATGGAGAAGGGGTTGTGGCAGAATTCAAGCTCGCCGCTCTCCTCGCCGATTTCGTACATCGGGAAATCGACGATCCAGAGAAGCTGATACTGCTCCTTGTCCATGTGGTTCGGGCAGAGACTGCCCAGCTTGACGCGGAGCACGCCCGCAGTCTTCTGCGCCGCGGACTTCTTGCCGGCGGTCAGACCCACGAAGCTGTTGGGGGTCAGGGCAAGACCGGAGACGACCTGATCCTTGACGGGCTGGATGAACTTGGCAATGCCGCCCACGATCTCGCCGTTCTCGTCCACGCGGAACCAGTAGGGCTTCTGCCCGGCCTGAACCTCGACGTCGGCGCAGAGCTTGTCGATCTGCTTTCTCGTCGCGTTGAAGTCGGAGACGACCACGGCCTTGACCACGGCGTTTTCAAACGGTCCGAAGCCGATGCCGCCGAGCAGGGCGGTGGCGTCGCAGATCTCCAGGTCGATGCGCAGATCGGGCTTGTCGGTGCCGTACTTTTCCATCGCCTCGTTGAAGGGGATGCGGCGGAAGGGAGCCGGGGTCACGCGGTCATAGATGCCGTACTGCCGGAAAACGGGCTCAATGACGGCTTCCAGAACCGCCAGAACGTCGTCCTGGGAGGCAAAGGCCATTTCCATATCCATCTGATAGAATTCGCCGGGGGTGCGGTCACCGCGGGCGTCCTCGTCGCGGAAGCAGGGGGCGATCTGGAAGTAGCGGTCGAAGCCGGCAGTCATCAGAAGCTGCTTGAACTGCTGCGGAGCCTGGGGCAGAGCGTAGAACTTGCCGGGGTGCTTTCTGGCGGGGACCAGATAGTCGCGCGCGCCCTCGGGGGAGGAGGCGGTCAGGATCGGGGTCGTGATCTCCAGGAAGCCAAGCTCGGTCATCCGGCGGCGGAGCTCCGCCACCACGTTGCAGCGCAGGATGATGTTCTTCTTGACCGCCGGGTTGCGCAGATCAAGATAGCGGTATTTCAGACGGACGTCCTCGGCGGCGTCCCGGCTGCGGTTGATCTCAAAGGGCAGCTCGTTGTGGAGGCAGCGCCCCAGCACCTCAATCTTGGACGGGACGATCTCGATCTCGCCGGTGGGGAGCTTCGCGTTTTTGGAGTCGCGCTCGCGCACGATGCCCTCGACGGCGATGGTGGTCTCCTTGTTCAGCGGCTTGATGACGCTCATCATGTCCTCGGTCTCGATCACGACCTGGGTCGTGCCGTAGAAGTCGCGGACGATCACGAAGGCGAAGTTGCTGCCGACCGTACGGACGTTCTCCATCCAGCCGACGATGCGGACCTGCCTGCCCGCGTCGGAGAGCCGGAGTTCTCCGCAGTTATGGGTTCTGTTCTGTGTCATATTCTTACCTCTTTTACCTTAGGTTATCAACGGATTCAGCCGAGGATCAGACGGCCCTCGTTTTTGGCGGCCAGACCGGCGCGGATGCGGGCGGCTGCCTCCTCCAGACCGGAGGTGATTTGCTCGCCGGTCTGCATATCCTTGACGGTGATCTGCCCGGCGGCGATCTCATCCTCGCCCAGGAAGGCCGCGTAGGGGATCCCCAGCTTGTCGGCATAGCCCATCTTGGCCTTCATTTTGCGGGCCTCGGTGTAGATCTGGGTGCGGATGCCCTGACCGCGCAGGAAGGTCGCGGCGGTGGCGGCGGCGGTCAGATCCTGGGTCATGGGCAGGATCAGCACGTCCGCCGGAGCCGTGGGCAGATCGGGGTTCAGCAGCCCCTGCTCCTGGAGCACGTAGAACAGGCGGGTCACGCCGATGGAGATGCCCACGCCGGGAAGCTGACGGTCGGTGTAGTATTCGGCCAGATTGTCGTACCGTCCGCCGGAGCAGATGGAGCCGATCTCCGGGTGATCGAGCATCACGGTCTCGTAAACCGTGCCGGTGTAGTAGTCCAGACCGCGGGCGATGGTCAGATCGACGGCGAAGTGGGTCTCCGGCACGCCGAAGGCCGCAAGGTACTTCACCACGGTCGCCAGCTCGTCCAGACCCAGGTCGAAGCGCTCGTTCCTGCCGCGCCAGCTTTCCAGAGCGGTCAGGACCTCGGCGTTCGTGCCGGTGATGGCGATGAAGCGGAGGATCTCGTCCGCAGCGCCGGAATCAATGCCCAGCTCGCCGGTCAGAAGCTCGCGGACCTTGTCCGCGCCGATCTTTTCCAGCTTGTCCACGGTGCGCATGATCTCGCCCGAGCGGTCGGTCAGACCGAGAATGGCATAGAAGCCATTCAGGATCTTGCGGTTGTTCACGCGGATGCGGAATTTCTCCAGACCCAGCCGGGTGAAGGTGGAATAGATGACGGCGGGGATCTCCGCCTCGTTCGCCACGTCCAGCTTCCCGTCGCCGATCACGTCGATATCGGCCTGATAGAACTCGCGGAAGCGGCCTCTCTGGGCGCGCTCGCCGCGGTAGACCTTGCCGATCTGGAAGCGGCGGAAGGGGAAGGAGAGCTCGCCCGCGTGCAGGGCCACGTATTTTGCAAGGGGAACGGTCAGATCGAAGCGCAGGGCCAGATCTGCGTCGCCCTTCTGGAAGCGGTAGATCTGCTTCTCGGTTTCGCCGCCGCCCTTCGCCAGCAGGATGTCCGCCGATTCGACGAGCGGGGTATCCAGCGGCGTGAAGCCGAAGAGGGCGTAGGTCTCGCGGAGCACCTGCAGAAAGCGCTCCATCTGCTGCTGCGGCGCGGGCAGCAGCTCCATAAAGCCGGACAGCGTCCGGGGGGTAATCTTGGACATATCTAATACCTCACACTTTTCGCAAATTGAGAATTAACGATTGAGAATTGAGAAATCAATTCTCAGTGGGTTCCGCGCCGACGGATTCCTCCCGCGCGGGCAGGGTCAGAAAGTATTCATAATACGGCATGAGCCAGTCGATGCCGTCTCGGGTAAAGTCGAATAGCTGCTCCGAGAAGCTCAGATCTCCGTGATCCCGCTTGCACTGGAAGCCGATCCATTTGCTGTCGGCCCAGCTCTGGAGCAGGGGAGTGGTCTCCATCCGGTGCTTCTTGTAGCGCTCGCCCGCCAGGGTGAAGATCTCCTGCTTTTGCAGGCGGCGCGCCAGCGCTTCGGCGGGCTTGGGGTCCAGCTTCAACTGTGCGCGGAAGCGATCCATGACCAGGTTGCCCTGGGACCAGCAGCCCATGCCAAAGTCCCAGCCCTCGGGAGAGAAGCTGAACCAGAAGGCTGGCGCGGCCAGCTCCTCCCGGTCGGCCCAGAGGGTGAACCAGAGATGGTCGTTCATCGGCCCGCGGCCGTAGAGCCGCCGGGCGTCGCGGTAGATGCGGGAGATATGGAGATTCCAGTCGTGCTTCGGGTACTTCTCCTGCAGATGCGCAAACAGCGCGTTGGCCAGCTCCTTGGTGGGCCGGTTCATCAGGCGCTCATAGTCCTCCTTGTGGGCGCGGAACCATTCGCGGCTGTTGTTCAGCCGGAGCTGCCAGAGGAAATCCACCGTTTCCGGCGTATAGTGCAGCATGTTTCTCCTTCCTTGTACAGACCTGAAAACGGACTTCCCTCCGGGCGGAGCGGAAGTCCGTGGAGGGGCGTGGGAATCAGCGGCGGTTGTGGATCAGCTCGCGCCAGTCCAGATCGCCGCGCTGCAGGCCGAGGATCAGCATTTCCGCCGTGGCCAGATTCGTTGCGATGGGCACGTTGTTCGCGTCGCAGAGCAGCAGGGTCCGCAGGGCATACTGGTTGTCCCAGGGGTCCTTGCTGTTCGGATCGGTGAACATGATGACCATGTCGATCTCGTTATAGGCGATGCGCGCGTCCACCTGCTGGTGTCCGCCCTGCCTGTGAGCCATATAGAGATTGATGGGCAGACCGGTCGCCTCCGCGACCAGCCGTCCGGTGGTGGCGGTGGCGGAGAGCGTGTGCTTG
Source organism: uncultured Eubacteriales bacterium (assembly GCA_900315595.1). Taxonomy (GTDB): domain Bacteria; phylum Bacillota; class Clostridia; order Oscillospirales; family Oscillospiraceae; genus JAFRPC01. The sequence continues at coordinate 21,285 of OMZQ01000010.1, forward strand.
GCAAGCACGCTCTTATAGGCGGTGCAGAACTGAACCATCAGCTCTTTTTTCTTGTCGTGTGCCATGAGGGTAATATTCATCGGAAACCTCCTGTCGGCTTAATGGATTCGGAGCAGGGGGACCTTCTCGCCGCGCAGACGGCGGGCGACGTGCAGACAGCCAAGCGCGGCCCGGCGGTCCGTGCAGAGGATCAGGGGCCGGTTGTGGGCGGCGGCCAGTACGACGTCGGGATCGTCCGGGATCAGTCCCTGCAGGGGCAGCCCGATCTCGTCCATCAGATCGTCCACGGTCCAGCGCAGAGAGCGGAAGACGGCGGGCGTGACGCGGTTGACGATCAGCCGGACGTTTTCCTTGCCCATGCGGGCGAGCTGGTCTGCGGCCTCGGCTGCGTCCCGCAGCGAAGCGGGGTCGGGGGTGGCGATCACAAGGATGCGGTCGGCATAGGCGGCGGCAAAGTGGAAGCCGTCGCGCAGACCGGCGGAGGCGTCGATCAGCGTAAAGTCAAAATGCTCCCGCGCAGTCTCCAACAGCGCTCCGAAATCCTGAAACCGGACCGTCTCGGGCCGGTCCGCGAACGGGGCGGTCAGCAGGCGGAGATTCGGGATATCCGGATGGGGGGTGGCCTCGCTGAGCGCGTTGCGCCCCTTCAGCACGTCCACAAAAGAAATCGGCGCGGTATCCCGCATGCCCAGGGAAATATCCAGGTTGCGCAGACCGATGTCGGCGTCGATACACAGCACGGAGCTGCCTTCCGCGGCCAGGCAGGTTGCCAGACCGGCGCAGATCGTGGTTTTTCCGGTTCCGCCCTTTCCGGAGGTTAGGGCGATCACCTGACCCATTCGAACCACCTCGTTCCGAAAATAGTTATACGATAGAGACAGTATAACGGATTTCATCCGAAAATTCAATACAAAATTTCAGAATGAACCGTACTTTCTTCGCATATATTGAAGTGTTTCCGGGCAAGGGGGAATGGATCAGTGAACAATCAGACCAATCGGGCGGCGGATCGCCTCCCGGAGGAGCACAGCCTGACGCTGGAGCGGCGCGCCCGCCTGACCGTGACCGGGGTCTCGGAGGTCCTGCGCGTGGAGGAGAACGGCGTCGCCCTGCGCGTGGGCCAGAGCGTTCTGGTCGTGCGCGGGACGGAGCTGAAGCTGCGCGAGCTGCGGCCGGAGGGGGGCAGGGTAGAGGTCCTGGGCAGTATCGACGCCCTGGGCTATGAAACGGCGCCGACGGGGGGCCTGCTTCGCAGGTTCTTCGGCTGATGGAGCTCCCGGTCCTGCTTCAGCTCCGGGAGCTCGGCGCGGCTCTGGCGACGGGACTTGCGCTGGGCCTGGCCTACGACTGCCTGCGCCCGCTTGGGCGGGGGCGGCTTCTGACGGCCTGCGCGGACTTTCTCTACGCCCTGCTCTCGCTTGCGGCCCTGCTGACCTTTGCGCTCTACGCGGGCCGGGGCAGACTGCGTATCTTCGCGCTGTTTGGGATCGCGGGCGGGATGAGCGTGTGGTTCTGGGTCTGGAGCGGGCTGTTCCGGCGGGTCCGGGACGGGGTCCTGCACGCCCTCGCGCTGCCGTTTTCGCTGACCCTGCGCGGCTGCCGTCGAATCGGGAAAAATATTTTTTATATTTGTAAAAAATGTGTTGATTTTGCCGGAAAATATGCTAAAATAATCTTTAGTATTAAAACGGATCGCGTTCGTCTGCAGAAAGGAGGGGGGAGCGTTGCGTTTCAAGAAAACTTCATTTCTGACCAAGCTTCTGCTTCTGATCGTCGCAGTTTACGCCGTCTACACGCTCGTCCGGCTCCAGGATCGCATTCAGGTCGCCCGTCAGACCGTTTCCGATCTGGAGGCGCAGGTCGTCTACGCCGAGCAGGACAACGCCCAGCTCGAACAGGATCTCAAGGATATCGATTCCGATCGCAGCGTCAAATCCATCGCGCGCAACCGTCTCGGCATGGTTGAAGCCGGTGAGATCGTTTTCCGCGATGCGGATATGCACGATTAGCTTTGGAAAGGATTTAAGGGCAGAATGGCTTATACTCCTGGTACGATTGTAGAGGGGACCGTCAAGACGATCACGGGCTTCGGAGCCTTCGTGCTTCTCCCGGACGGGCAGACCGGTCTGGTCCATATCTCCGAGGTCGCGCCGACCTTCGTCACCGACATCCGCCGGCATCTCACCGAGGGGCAGACCGTAAAGGTCAAGGTGCTCTCCCAGGGGGAGGGCGGGAAGATCAGCCTCTCGGCCAGACAAGCCAACGCAGATCCCGCCCGCCGCGCCGACGGCGAAACAGAGCAGCGGCGTCCGGAACGCCCTGCCGCAGGCGGCCGTCCCGCGCCCAGACGCGCAGAGCCCGAGAGCTTTGAGGAAAAGCTCAAGCAGTTCATGGCCGACTCCAACAGCAAAATATCCGGCTCCGGGCAGTACGAGCATCGTACCCGCAGCCGCAAGAGATAACCATTCCGGGGGACGGCGCAGGCCGCCCCCCTTTTCCGGCAAAGAAGGGCGCAGCGCGCCCGACGGAGGTTTTTCAGATGCCCCACCTGTTTCTCACCGGCGGCAGCCGCGGCATCGGCGCCGCCACGGTTCGGCGCTTCGCCCGCGAGGGCTGGCGCGTCAGCTTCTGCTATGAAAAAAACGAGGCCGCGGCGCGTGTGCTCTCCGCTCAGACCGGCGCAGACGGCTTCCGGTGCGACGCTGCCGACCCGGAGGCGGTTCTGGCGCTGATCTCATCCCTGCCCCCGGTGGACGTGCTGATCAACAACGCCGGGATCTCCCACGTCGGCCTGATCTCCCAGATCACGCCCGCGCAGTGGGACAGGCTCTTTGCAGTCAACGTCCGGGGGATCTACAACACGGTCCGCGCAGTCCTGCCCGGGATGCTCGCCGCCGGTTCCGGCTGCATTCTGAACGTCAGCTCCATGTGGGGGCAGGTCGGCGCGAGCTGCGAGGCCGCCTATTCCGCCACCAAGGGAGCGGTGGACGCGCTGACCAAGGCCCTGGCCAAGGAGCTTGGCCCCTCTGGCATCCGCGTCAACGCTGTCTCGCCCGGCATGATCGAAACCGAGATGAACGCCGCCCTCAGCGCGGCGGACGTCGCCGCCCTGGCCGACGAGACGCCGCTTGGCCGCATCGGGACCCCGGAGGACGTCGCGGACGCCCTCTGGATGCTCGCAAACAGCCCGTTTGTCACCGGACAGATCCTCGGCGTCAACGGCGGGCTGTCCGTTACCTGAACCATCAACGCTTTTGTGGAGCGCGCTTATGAATGAAAACATCGTTGTCCGGGGCGCCCGGACGAACAATCTCAAGAATATCGACCTGACGATCCCCCGTGACCGGCTCGTGGTTTTTACGGGCCTTTCCGGCTCCGGCAAGTCGTCTCTGGCCTTCGATACGATCTATGCCGAGGGCCAGCGCCGCTACGTGGAATCCCTTTCCAGCTACGCCAGAATGTTCCTCGGACAGATGGACAAGCCGGACGTGGACTCCATCGACGGCCTTTCGCCCGCCATCTCCATCGACCAGAAGACGACCTCCAAGAACCCCCGCTCCACCGTGGGCACGGTCACGGAGATCTTTGACTATCTGCGTCTGCTCTGGGCCCGGGTCGGCGTGCCGCACTGTCCGAACTGCGGGAAGGAGATCCGCAAGCAGACCATCGACCAGGTGGTGGACAAGGTCCTCCGCATGCCCGAGGGGACCCGCTTCCAGATCCTGGCCCCGGTCGTCCGCGGCAAGAAGGGCGAGCACCAGAAGGTCTTTGCCGACGCCCGCAAATCGGGCTTTGCCCGCGTCCGCGTGGACGGCAGTCTCTACGATCTGACCGAGGACATCTCCCTCGAAAAGAACAAAAAGCACGATATCGACGTCATCGTGGACCGCCTGGTCCTGCGCGGCGACATCACGCGCCGCCTGACCGACTCCGTGGAGACTGCGACCTCTCACGGCGGCGGTATGACGGTCATCCAGCAGGTGGACACCGGCGAGGAGACGCCCTTCTCTCTGAACTACGCCTGCGAGGACTGCGGGATCTCCATGCCGGAGCTCAGCCCGCGTATGTTCTCCTTCAACAACCCCTACGGCGCCTGCCCGACCTGTGCCGGTCTGGGCTTCCAGCTCAAGGTGGATCCGGACCTCATCATCCCGAACCGATCCCTGTCCATCCTGGAGGGCGCGATTCAGGCCAGCGGCTGGGGCAACGTGCGAAACGATTCCATCTCCCGGATGTACTTTGACGCGCTGGCTGCAAAGTATCATTTCAAGCTGACAGACCCCGTGGAGACCCTTCCCGCCGAGGCGCTGGACGCGATCCTCTACGGAACGAAGGGCGAAAAGCTCAAGCTCTATTATGAGCGCGCCAACGGCCGCGGCACGCTGGAGCAGGCCTTTGAGGGCATCGTCCCCAGCCTGGAGCGCCGCTACCGCGAAACCCAGTCGGAGGCCATGCGCAAGGAGCTGGAGGAGTGCATGTCCACCTCGCCCTGCCCGGCCTGCGGCGGCAAGCGCCTGTCTCCGATCTCCCGCGCCGTTACCGTCGGCGGGATGCGGATCATGGACTTCTGCGACCTGCCCGTCACGGCGGCGTTGGAATTTGTCGGCGGTCTGACCTTCGAGCCAAACGACCGGATGATTGCCCAGCCCATCCTGCGGGAAATCGTCGCCCGCCTGGGCTTTTTGCAGAGCGTCGGCCTGCAGTATCTGACCCTCTCCCGCGCCGCCGCGACCCTCTCCGGCGGCGAGAGCCAGCGCATCCGTCTGGCGACGCAGATCGGCTCAAGTCTGATGGGCGTCCTCTATATCCTGGACGAGCCCTCCATCGGCCTGCACCAGCGCGACAACGACAAGCTGCTGGAGACCCTCCGCCGTCTGCGCGATCTGGGCAATACGCTGATCGTGGTGGAGCATGACGAGGATACGATCCGCGCCGCGGATCACGTGGTGGACGTCGGCCCCGGCGCAGGCATCCACGGCGGTGAGATCGTTGCCCAGGGCAGCATCCAAGACCTGATGGCCGAGCCCAGATCCATCACGGGTCAGTATCTGAGCGGGGAGAAGCGCATTCTGGTCCCCTCCGCCCGACGCCGCGGAAACGGGAAGCAGCTTCGCGTCTTCGGCTGCCGCGAGAACAATCTGCAGGGCATCGACGTTGAGATCCCGCTCGGCACCCTGACCTGCGTGACCGGCGTCTCCGGGTCCGGCAAGTCCTCTCTGGTCAACGAGATCATCCACAAAAAGCTCGCCGGAAGTCTGAACCACGCCCGGATCCGCCCGGGGAAGCACGATCGCTTCGAGGGGATCCAGTATCTGGATAAGGTCATCTGCATCGACCAGAGCCCGATCGGACGGACGCCGCGCTCCAACCCGGCCACCTACACCGGCCTGTTCAACGACATCCGCGACCTCTTTGCCTCCACGAACGACGCCAAGCTCCGCGGCTACGGGCCCGGACGGTTCAGCTTCAACACGAAGGGCGGCCGCTGCGAGGCCTGCGGCGGAGACGGTCTGGTCAAGATCGAGATGCACTTCCTGCCCGACGTCTACGTTCCCTGCGACGTCTGCCGCGGCAGACGCTATAACCGCGAGACGCTGGAGGTTCGTTACAAGGGCAAGTCGATTGCCGACGTGCTGGATATGACCTGCGATGAGGCACTGGAATACTTCCAGAATCTGCCCCGCATCCGCGATAAGGTGCAGACGATGGTGGACGTGGGCCTCGGCTATATCAAGCTCGGTCAGAGCTCCACGACCCTCTCCGGCGGCGAGGCCCAGCGCGTCAAGCTGGCCACCGAGCTCTCCCGCCGCTCCACGGGCCAGACCTTCTATATTCTGGACGAGCCCACCACCGGCCTGCACGTCTATGACGTCAGCAAGTTGATCGACGTCCTGCAAAAGCTCGTGGATGCGGGCAATACCGTCCTCGTCATCGAGCACAATCTGGACGTCATCAAGTGCGCGGATCACGTGATCGATCTCGGCCCGGAGGGCGGCGACGGCGGCGGCAGAGTGGTTGCCGTCGGTACGCCGGAGCAGGTCGCCGCGAATCCGGAGAGCTTCACGGGGCAGTACCTGTCCCGAATCCTGGACGCAGCGCCTTAGCGCGCTCCGATCCATCTTTGAGGTGTCAATATGCGTTTAGACAAATATCTCAAGGTCTCCCGCCTGATCAAGCGGCGGACCGTTGCCAACGAAGCCTGCGACGCCGGACGCGTGACTGCCAACGGCCGCCCGGTCAAGGCGAGCTACGACGTCAAGGTGGGCGACCGCCTTTCCATCCAGTTCGGCGCGCGGGTCCTCAGCGTCGAGGTCCTTCGTGTGGAGGAGACCGTTCGCAAGGACGACGCCGCGGGCATGTACCGCGAGCTCGGCCCGGAGGTCTGATTTCGCGAAAGGAGAGAATCCAAATGAAAAAGGTTCTGAAAACCGCAGCCAAGATCCTCGGCATTCTGGTCGCGATCGTTCTGGTCGCCGCCGTGGGCCTGGTGACCTGGCTCACCGTCACCGAATTCAAGCCGGAGGCCGTGGAGACCGTTCAGGTCGCCGGTCAGGCCTCTGAAGCCCTGAATCAGCGGGAATTCACCGTTCTGAGCTGGAATCTCGGCTACTGCGCTCTGGGCAAGGAAAGCGATTTCTTCATGGACGGCGGCAAAGAGGTCCGTCCGGACAGCGAAGAGCTCGTCACCAAAAACCGGATCGGCGCGGAGCAGCTGATCGCTCAGACCGGGGCCGATTTTACCCTCCTGCAGGAGGTCGATTCCGATTCCGGCCGCAGCTATGGCGTGGACGAGGTCAGCCTGTTCCGCGCAAGCTGGCCGAACTGGGATTCCGCCTATGCCCTCAACTATTCCTGCGACTTCGTGCCCTACCCGCTGCCGCCCATCGGAAAGGTGCACTCCGGCCTTCTGTCCTTCAACAGCTTCGACGTGCGCGAGGCCCGGCGGATCAGCCTGCCCTGCCCCTTCTCGTGGCCGATGCGCGCGGCGAACCTCAAGCGCTGCCTGCTGGTCGAGCGTATCCCCATCCAGGGCAGCGAACGGGAGCTCGTTCTGGTCAACCTCCATCTGGAGGCCTATGACGACGGAGAGGGGAAGAAGGCTCAGACCGAGCAGCTTCTTCGCCTGCTGAACGAGGAATACGCCAAGGGCAACTACGTTGTCGCGGGCGGCGACTGGAATCAGGCCTTCCCCGGCACGCTGGACGCCTATCCGATCCACGTGAAAACCTGGGTCCCCGGCGTTCTGGACCCGGCGGACGTCGGCGATTGGAGCTTTGCCTTCGACGCTTCCGTTCCAACCTGCCGCCTGCTGAACCAGCCCTACGACCCGACGGATGCCGAAAACACGCAGTATTACGTGATCGACGGCTTCCTGGTCTCTCCGAATCTGGAGGTCTCCGCCGTTGAGACCGTCGATCAGGGCTTTGCCTTCTCCGATCACAACCCGGTCCTGCTGACCGTGAGCCTCGGAGAATAGGCCATGAAGCGCCTTGCATTACTGCTGGCCCTGCTCCTGTTCCTGTCCGGCTGTGATCTGAGAAACCGCCGCCCGTCCGAGGAATTCATTTCGGACGGCTCCGTGCCGCCCGCGCAGGCGCGCACTTCCGCTCCGGCAGCTCCGCCCGCGCAGACGGGCTTTCTGCCCGCCGAATGGGACGGCGCAGTCAAGACCGTGCTTGCCAAGGAGGGAACCTTCTTCGGCGCGAAGGAGATCGCCTATTCCTACCGGATCCCGTTTCTGGATCTGGCGGACGCCTATGCGATGGGCTGCAATCAGGAGATCACGGCCCGGTTTGAAGCGGACGCGCAGAAATCTCTGGCGCAGATGGAACAGGGAAAGCCGCCCGTCGTCCAACGGGTGGACTTCACCTCCGATCTGCACGGAACGGTCCTGTCGCTGCGTCTGCATCGTCTGGACACGGACGGCGCAGAGAGCTGGGGGACCTACTGCGTGGACCGGTCCACCGGCGCAAAGCCGACCCTCTCCGCGTTCTGCGAGGCGTCCGGCGTGCCGGAGGCGGAGGTTCCGCAGAGACTTCGGGAAGCTGCGGAGGAGCTGACCCGCGAGACCGCGGGCGAGCGCTATGAAGCGGACGACCCGGAATACACAACGGCCCTCACGCTCACCCTCAGCGGTCTGGCGGAGCCTGCCGCCCTGCCGATGCATCTGCGCGCGGACGGAAGCCTCTGCTTCGTGATCACCCTGTATCATCCCGGCGGCGGAACGACCGCCGAGGAAATCGCTTTGCCCTGAATGCATGGAAAGGAGATCATAACCATGCGTAAAATCCCCGGTGCGGTCAAATCCGCCCTGTTCGTTCTGATGGCCCTGCTTTTGCTTGCCGGCTGCGCTGAAACCGAAGTGACCGGCGAGTCCGGGAACGCTGCCCTCCCTGTATTAGAGTCCAGACAGCCCGAAACCTGGGCGTCCGCCGATTCCCCGAGCGCCCCTGCGGAGAGCGCCGCGCTGCCGACCATCCATTTCGACGGAACAAACCCCTTTGCAGATCTGCCCACCCTCGAGTCCCAGTCCGGTGCTGCCGATCCGGTCCGCCCGACCGTCCCCATGAACCCGGCGACCCCGTCGCCGTCCGGGCCGAGCGCGCCGACGGGCTCTGACGATCCGAACGATCCGGCAGACCCCGACGACTCCGCCGAGGAGCTGGACCTGCCCGTTGACGACGACAGCGGGGAGGACGCCCCCGCTGCGGAGCCGTCCCCGCTTGAGGGCGTGCTTACCGACGAGCTGAAGAAGCTGGACGGAACCTGGTCCGTCTACGTTCGGAATCTGGACACCGGCGAGACGGCCTCGGTCAACGAGCGGCCGATGGTCGCGGCCTCGCTGATCAAGCTCTTCGTGGCCGGCGCTTACTATCAGACGGACAAGCAGGCCTCCGACGCCGCATGGTGTGCCAAGACGGACGTCATGATCTCCGCCAGCAGCAACGAAGCCTGCAACGCCCTGATCGACCGCCTCGGCAAGAGCGCGATCAACCGCTTCATCCGAGACCTCGGCTGCGAGCACACCGAGCTCAACCGGAAGATGCTCGAAAAAAGCAGTCAGGAGAACTACACGTCCCCGCGCGAATGCGGCGAGGTCCTGGAGGCCATTCTGAACGGAAAATACGTCAGCTCCGCCGCATCCAAGCGTCTGCTGGAAAACCTCAAGGCGCAGGAGCGCACCGGGAAGATTCCCGCCGGCGTTCCCGCCGGGGTCGAGACCGCAAACAAGACCGGCGAGCTCAGCGACACCGAGAACGACGCCTGCATCGTCTGGTCGGACGGCGCGACCTATATCCTCTGCGTGATGTCAAACGAGCAGACCAACGCGGCGAAGGCCCGGGAGGAGATCGTCGCCATCTCCAGGCTCGTCTATGAATACTTCAACCCGTAAATCGGTTCCCTACATGGAAAGGAGCGCTTGATATGTCTTCTATCTGTACGAAATGCGGCGCATTGCTGCCCCCCGGCGTCCGGTTCTGCACCGTCTGCGGCGCGCCGGTCCCGGCGGAAAGTGCGGCCCGGCCCCAGACGCCCGAGCCCCAGACGCCCGCCGGTCCTGCCCTTTGCCCAAGCTGCGGCAATCCGCTCAAGCCCGGCGTCCGCTTCTGCACCGCCTGCGGCGCAAACCTGACGAACGCAGAACCCATCCGTCCCCAGCCCAGGCAGAGCGCGGTTCATCCCTCCGCAGCCGCGGCAGCCGGCGCGGCCGGGTTTGAGGCTCTGACCCAGGGCGTGCGCCCGGAGCAGGGGAGCCCCTATCGCCCCAGCGCATCCACCGTCCGCCCGCAGAGCGCGTCGAACCCCACCGTCCGTCCGCAGAGCGCGTCGAACCCGACCACCGCCCAGCCGCAGGTCGGCCCGCGGCGCAGCACGGTCTGCCCGAAGTGCGGCCAGACCGTTCAGCCCGGACGGAACTTCTGCACGAGCTGCGGCGCCCGTATCTCCGCCGGTCTGCCGACCGCGCCTGCGGCGCACGAGCCCGTGGAGGAGCGCGAGATCCGTGAAACGCGCTCCCGTACCGGCATGTGGATCACGATCGGCACCGTGGCAGCGGTGGTACTTCTGCTCGGTATCCTGCTGCTGATCTTCTGGGACGATCTGTTCGGCAAAAAGGGCGATCCTGTGGAGACCGTCAACTACGGCGAGGAGACGATGACCCAGCCCAGCGAGCAGACGGCGGAAAGCACGGAGAGCATCTGGCCCACCCGTCCCACCGGCGAGGAGAGCGAGGTCCCGACCTCCGTCTACGGAGAGACGGACGCACCCACCCAGCCCACCGAGTCGCAGAAGCCCACGATCGCCCCGACCCAGCCCCCCACGCAGCCGCCAAAGCTCAGCAAGGAGGCCGCGCTGACCATCGTCCGCGCCCAGTACGGCGTGACGGACGTCAAGGTGCGCTCCGAAACGAGCGAGACCTTCACGGTGGACGTTTACCGTCCCGACGGCGATCTGGCCGGCACGATCGAGGTCAACAAGACGAGCGGCACCTGCAAGGTGGTCCAGCCGCTGGATTTCAGCGAGCATACGAGCGAACCCGAACCCGAACCCTCCGCGTCCTCCTCCGAGCCGTCCGGTGAGACCGGCGAGACCGGAGAGATCGGCATGAGCTGGAACACCGACCCGAAGCTCGGCCCGACCGTTGCCTGCAGCGTCGGCTCCGTCTCCGCCGCCGAGGTCTCTGACCGAATGAGATCCGCCGCCTCCGGCGCGAACTACAGCTTCACGGTCCTGGATATTTTCAGCGGCGAGTCTTCCGGCACCGAAACCCAGACGGACAAAATGTCCTCCTCGGTCCTGATCGGCATTCCGGTCCTCTACGCCGTCAGCCACGAGATCGAAGCAGGTGAGCTGACGATGGACAGCGTCGTCCCCGTGGTCAGCGGCAAGAGCGGACGCGGCTCCCTGTCCGGACGCTCCGAAATGAAGGTCCGCGACCTGCTTGAGACCATGCTGCGCGACAGCTCCGGCGACGCGATCTGCACCCTGATGGACGCCGTCGGCAAAACGAAGGTCAACAAGATCTGCCATGACGCAGGCTATGCAAGCGTAGAGCTCAACAACTACATCGGCGAGACCGTGGACAACGCCGCCTCCGACAACTACGTGAGCAGCTACGACCTGTGCCGGATGCTCTGCGAGCTCTATACCGCGGGCTCCGACGCTGCGATCAACCGCGATTATCTGCTGGAAAACTTCGGCATCAACAGCGGCAGCTACATCAACGACGGCCTGGGCAAGAATCTCGACGGCGTGGTCGGCTCCTTCAACGGCGTCAAATCCGATAAATTCAACGAGATCATCCTGGTCGAGCGCAACAACCGCGCCTACGTCATGTGCCTGATGGCAAACGGCGTTTCGAACGCCAGTATCCGCTCCGGCATGAACAGCATCGGCAGCTACGTGGACGGCGTTCTGATCGATTGATTTCCCCGAATCCGGGCGGTTTTGCGTATTTCCTCGGTTGACGGCGGGTAAAATCTGTGGTATGATAAGCTCGGATAATCGGGAAAGGAGGAGGCTCGCTTGTTCAAGAAAAACAAGTACTTCGCGCTTGGCATGACGCTCTTGAGCGTCGTGGTGATCAGCGTTCTGTTTTACGTCGTACTGACGAACATCGGCGTCGTCTTCGGCACGATCGAGCACCTGATCTCCATCCTCTCCTCGGTGATCTTCGGCCTGTTCTTCGCCTATCTGATGAATCCGCTCATGATGATGCAGGAGCGCCTGGTTCGCCGCCTGTTCCGTCATACAAGCATCACCGAGCGCGGCCTGCAAAAGCTCAGCCGCGCGATCGGCGTGATCACCGCCGTGCTGGTCTTTGCAGCCGTGGTCTACGGCCTGCTGGCTATGGTTCTGCCCCAGCTCATCGACTCCCTGCGCGACCTGTTCAGCGAGGACAATATCCAGAACATCTATACCCGCGTGAGCAAATGGGTCACGAAGGTGACGCGGGATACGCCCATCGAGCAGTGGGTCAAGGACAACGACCCGCTCGGCAAGGCGCAGACCTGGCTTTTGAAAAAGGTCAATATCTTCGATACCATCTCCACCGCCCTGACCGGGGCCTACAGCGTGGCCCGAACCGTCGTCAATATGCTCATCGGCATCGTCGTGGCGACCTATCTGCTGATCTCCAAGGAGCGCTTCATTTCCCAGGCCAAGAAGATGGTCGTCGCCTTCTTCAACGAGCGCCACGCAGATCGCATCTTCGAGATCTCCCGTCTGACCAACAAGAGCCTGGGCGGCTTCTTCGTCGGCAAGATCATCGACTCCGCTCTGATCGGCGTCCTGTCCTATATCGGCATGCTGATTCTGAAGCTGCCCTATCCGCTTGTGGCGTCGGTCTTCGTCGGCATCTCCAATATCATTCCCTTCTTCGGACCGATCTTCGGCATTGGCCTCGGCGCGATCCTGATCCTGCTGGAAAGTCCGATCCACACCCTCTACTTCCTGATTTTCGAGATCATCCTTCAGCAGGTTGACGGCAATATCATCGGTCCCCGGATCCTCGGCGGCAGACTTGGCATTTCGGACTTCTGGATCCTGGTCTCCATCACCTTCTTCGGCGGGCTGTTCGGCTTCCCGGGCATGATCCTCGGCGTTCCGGTCTTTACGGTCATCTACTCCCTGGTTTCCCAGGCGGCCAGAAACGCCGTCAAAAAGAAGAATCACACCGTCGAGACCTCCTGCTACTATGACATCATCACGGTCTCGGATCTGGAGCGGTACAGCGACGACTTCCGGGAATCCACCGTCTTCTACAGCGGAGACACCTTTGACTCTGAGTACGACCCCGACAGCGATTTCGAATACGAGGACGGCTCTGAGGGATAAGCTTACAGAGAAAGACCGGTGCGCTGCACCCGGTCTTTTCTGTCCGGTGAGGTTTTTACAACATGCAAGCAATTTCCGATTTCATCGGCGGCGCGGACGGCGTGAGCCTTCTGGCCGTCTACCATACCCTGCTCCGCGTGAGTCTGCCGGTCCTGGCCTTGTTCGTGGTGGTCCGGTCTGCGCGGTCCCTGCTGGGCTTCCGCCGGGAGCCTGAGGTCTGGGCCTGGCTGCGGCTTTCCACGGGAGATCTGCGCCCTGTGACGCATTGGGAGAATCTGATCGGACGCAAAAAGACGGCGGACGTCGTCCTGAGCGTTGCCACGATCTCCAAAAACCATGCCGTTCTGACCCGGAACGACGACGGGCAGTGGTGGATCTCCGACGTCGGCGGAAAGGGCCGCGTTGAGGTCAACGGGACCCGCGTGATGCACGGCAGGGTCAACTACGGCGATCGGATCAGCCTCGCGGGGCTGGAAATGACTCTGGAGCCGGTCTCCCGCGAGGAAGCCCGTCTCCAGGCCGGAGCCCGGACCCGGGCAGGGAAGGGGCACAGTCCCGGCCTGACCCTCGTCCTGCTTACGATCCTGCAGGCCATGGTCGTGCTCTCCTTCCTGCTCGAAGGCGTGGAGGGCCAGACCACCCTCCTGACCGCCTACGGGATCCTGGCAGCCGTGGAATGGGGCCTGTTCTTTGCGCAGAAGCTCATCCGCCGCTCCGGCTTCGAGATCGAGACCATCGCTTTCTTCCTGATGACGATGAGTCTTGCCGTCGCCGGCTCCGCCAACACCGCAAATCTCTATAAGCAGCTCATCTCGATGGGCCTGGGTCTCGTCATCTTCCTGGTGCTCGGCTTCTGCCTGCGGAATCTGGAAACGGCGAAGAAGCTGCGCTACCTTGCAGCAGGCGCAGGCGTCCTTCTGCTGCTGGCGAACCTCGTCCTTGCCACGCGCGTCAACGGCTCGAAAAACTGGATCTATATCGGCGGGATGTCCATCCAGCCCTCGGAGCTCGTCAAGGTCTGCTTCGTGCTGGCCGGCGCTTCCACGATGGACCAGATCGTTACCCGGAAGAATATGCTGGCCTTCGTTCTCTACACGGCCTTCATCGGCGGCTGCCTGGTCGTGCTCAATGACTTCGGCACCGCGGCGATCTTCTTCATCGGCTTTCTTGCCATTGCCCTGCTCCGTTCGTCCAGCTATCCGAACGCTGCCCTGATCGTGGTCGGCGTCGGGATGGCAGCCGTCATGGTCGTTTCGGTGGTGCTTGCCGTGAAGCACTTCCCCCACGTGGGCGAGCGCTTCTCCGGCTACGGTCACATCTGGTCGCATATGAACGACAACAAGGGCTATCAGCAGACCCGCGCGCTGATCTGTATCGCCTCCGGCGGCCTGTTCGGTCTCGGACCGGGCAACGGCTGGCTGCGGAATATGGCCGGAGCGGGCGCTGCGGATACGGACCTTGTCGTTGCCTTCGTCTCCGAGGAATGGGGGCTTCTGATGGCCGCGATGCTCATCGTCGCGCTGGCCTCGCTTGGGATCTTCGTGGTCCGCTCGGCAAAGGTCGCTCGCAGCAGCTTCTATACGATCTCTGCTACCGCCTCGGTTTCGATCCTGCTGGCTCAGGCAATTCTGAATTTCTTCGGCACCGTGGACTTCCTGCCGCTGACCGGCGTTACCTTCCCCTTCGTGTCCATCGGCGGCTCAAGCATGATGGCCTGCTGGGCCATGCTGGCCTTCCTCAAGGCCTGCGATACGCGGCAGAATGCCAGCTTCGCGGTCAAGCTCCCGGAAAAGGAGGCGGAAAAGTCGTGAAAAGCATCTCCGGACGCACGCTGATGGCCCTCCTTCTGGCGGGGGTCCTCCTCTTCGGTCTTCTGACCTTCGTGATCCGCTACGGCATTTACGCCGACGACTGGATCTCCCATTCGCGCAGCTCCGGCGTCCGTTCCATCGAGGAGGTCACGGACCGGAGCGGGCGGGTCGTCTACGCCCCACACCGGGACGAGCCCTACGCTTCCGACGCGCTGGTCCGGCGGGCAACGGTCCACCTGCTCGGCGACCTTGAGGGAAATATCGACCCGCTCCTGCTCAAGCAGTATATCCCGCAGCTCGTCGGCTTCGATAAGATCAACGGCACCTACGGCATGCAGACCGGCAACGGCCGCGTCGAGTTGACTGTGGACGGGAGCGTCGAATCCGTCGCGCTCCAGGCCCTTGCGGGCCGGAAGGGGACCGTCGGCGTCTACAACTATAAAACGGGCGAGGTCCTCTGCGCCGTGACGGCCCCGAGCTTCGACCCCTACGACGCGCCGGCCGTCCCCGACGCAGCCGACAGCGCGCTGGAGGGCCTGTATCTGCACCGCTTCTTCCACGTCACCTACCCGCCCGGCTCGATCTTCAAGCTGGTCACCACGGCAGCCGCGCTGGAAACCGTGCCCGATATCCTGGACCGAACCTTCACCTGTGCGGGCGAGATCACGGTCAACGGGGAGATCATCCATTGCCAGAGCAACAAGGCCCACGGCGAGCAGACCCTCGGCGAGGCCCTGGCAAATTCCTGCAACTGTGCCTATGCCCAGATCGCCCAGCTCGTCGGGGCCGAGGCCCTGACCCGGAAGGCAAAGCAGATCGGGATCACGGAATCCCTTTTCGTGGACGGCTACCGGACGAAGCCCGGCTCCTTCGATCTCAGCGGCGCTTCCAAAAACCGCGTCGCCTGGGCCGGCATCGGCCAGGACGTGGATCTGGTCAATCCCTGCCAGTACCTGACCTACATGGGCGCCATCGCCAATCGCGGCAAGGCGGCCATGCCCTATCTGGTCCGGCGCGTCTCCAGCGGCGGAGCCGTCCGCTACGAGGCTGAAACCGAGTGGACCGAACCGATGATCACCCGCAAGGCGGCTGACGAGCTTGCCGACCTGATGCACAACAACGTGGTCCGGATGTACGCTCCGGTCAATTTCTCCGGCGTCAAGGTCTGCGCCAAATCCGGCACCGCAGAGGTCAACGGCAAAGAGAATACCGCCACCTTTGCCGGCTTCATCGACAGCGACCAGTTCCCGCTGGCCTTCATCATCGTGGTGGAGGAGGGCGGCTCCGGCGCGGCGACCTGCTCGCCCATTGCGGCGAACGTACTCTGGGCCTGCCTGAACGTCATGCGTTCCGAGCGGTAAGGCCGACCGGAAAAATTGAACGCCGAACTGCAAGGAGGCCTCCCGCCCCGACTGCCGGGGAAGGGGAGGCCTCCCGTTCGCTTTCTTTCTTCTGTTTTCAACAAAATTGGCGTTTTAATTTGTGCAATTTGACCAGTTGCCAGAATCGAAACGGTGTGTTATCATTACATTATCTCAATAAATGGGAGGAGTGTTTCACCATGGAAATTCGGAAGCCTGCCTCGGCGGGCACACTCGAATCCAGCGACGCGATGGTCACTGTAGAGCCCGGCACGGGCATTGAACTTTCCCTGACCAGCAGCGTTATGAACCAGTACGGCCGCCAGATCAAGAAGACCGTTCTGGAAACCCTCGAACGACTCGACGTCAAGGACGCCAAGGTCACGGTCGTCGATAAGGGCGCGCTCGACTGCACCATCAAGGCCAGAGTCGAATGCGCGGTCTTCCGCAGCTGCGACAAGTCCGAGAACAATATTGATTGGGGAGGTGTGATCAGATGATCCCTCGTCCGAAGCCTGAACGGTTCCGCCTGCGCAGAACCATGATGTTCCTGAGCGCCCAGAAGCCGGGCCTCACCAAGGACGCCTATATCTACGGCGTGGACAGCATCATGCTCGACCTCGAGGACGCGGTTGCCGAAAACCAGAAGGACGCAGCCCGTTTCTCCCTGTATCACACCCTCAAGACCATTGACTACGGCGATACCGAGGTCATCGTCCGGATCAACGGCCTGGATACCCCCCACTGGAAGGAAGACATCCGCGTCTGTGTCGCCGGCGGCGCCGACGGCATCCGTATCGCCAAGTGCGAGAGCGCGCAGGACGTTCTGACCGTGGAAAAGCACGTAGAGGAAGCTGAGAAGGAATTCGGCGTCGAGGTCGGCAGGACCCTGCTGATGGCTGCGCTCGAAAGCCCCAAGGGCATCCTCAACGCCTATGAGATCTGCGCTGCCTCTCCCAGAATGTTCGGCTGCGCCATCTCCGGCGGCGACTTCCGCAAGTGCATGCAGACCAAGTTCACCCCGAGCGGCATTGATATGCTGACCGCCCGCGGCATGATGCTCATTGCCGCCCGCGCTGCCGGCGTCCAGTGCTTCGATACCGTCTACACCAACCTCAAGGACGAGGAAGGCTACCGCGCCGAGGTCATGCAGAACAAGGAAATGGGCTTCGACGGCAAGAGCCTGATCAACCCCAAGCAGATTCGCCTGGTGCATGAGCTCTTCGCTCCCACTGAGAAGGAAATCACGCAGGCCGAGAAGATCGTTCGCGCTTACCGCGAGCAGAGCGCCGCCGGCGTGGGCGTCTTTACCGTGGACGGCAAGATGATCGATATCGCGTTCATTCCCGGCGCGGAGCGGACGCTGAAGCTGGCCCGTGCCTGCGGGCTGTATGAGGGGGATCTGGTATGAAAAACGCAGTAGGCAGAGACATTCCCGATTACCTCCTGACCAACGGCAAGGAGGTCTATCAGGGCAAGAACTATATGGACGGCAAGTACATCACCAAGGCCAGTCCGAAAACCCGCCGTTATGAGAAGCCGCAGGAATCCAAGGTCGTTGCCACCATCGCCGACGCCCTGCGCCAGTGCAACTGCAAGGACGGCTGCACCTTCTCCTTCCATCACCACCTCCGCAACGGTGACTACGTGGCCAACATGGTCGTTGCCGCCGCTGTCGAAGAGCTGGGCATCAAGGACATCACCGTGGCCGCCACCTCCCTGGGCAGCGCCCACGACGTGATTGCCGACTACATCGAGCAGGGCATCGTCACCGGTATCCAGACCTCCGGTATCCGTGGCCGGATCGGCGACGTGGTCTCCGCCGGCAAGCTGAAGACCCCTGCCATCATCCGTTCCCACGGCGGCCGTCCCCGCGCCATCGAGGCCGGTGAGGTCCACATCGACATCGCTGTCATCGCCGCCCCCACCTCCGACTGCGTGGGCAACTGCCGCGGCATCGGCGGCAAGCACAACTGCGGCTCCATGGGCTACGCCATGATGGACGCCAAGTATGCCGACTACGTCATCGTCGTCACCGACGATCTGGTCGAATTCCCGAATATGCCCGCCTCCGTCGAGGCCATTGACGTGGACGCCGTCGTCGTCGTGGATTCCATCGGCGACCCCAAGAAGATCGCCTCTGCGGCTGCCCGCATCAGCGAGAACCCCCGCGACCTGATGATGGCCGAGAACGTGGCGAAGGTCATTGCCTCCACCCCGTACTTCAAGGACGGCTTCTCCTTCCAGACCGGCGTCGGCGGCCCCTCTCTTGCCGCCAACCTCTTCCTGGAGAAGTACATGGACGAGCGGAACATCAAGATGGGCTGGGCCATCGGCGGCATCTGCGGCCCGATGGTCGAGCTGCTGAAGAAGGGCAAGGTCGGCAAGGTCATCGACGTGCAGGACTTCGACCTGGACGCCGTCAACTCCATCAACCAGACCCCGAACCACTTCGAGATGAGCGCTTCCCAGTACGCCAACCCGGCCAACAAGGGCGCCTTCGTCAACAAGCTCGACTTCGTCGTCCTGGCCGCTCTGGAAATTGACACCGACTTCAACGTCAACGTCCTCACCGGCTCCGACGGCGTCCTCCGCGGCGCCCCCGGCGGACATCCCGATACCGCTGCCGGCTCCAAGTGCTGCGTCATCGTCACCCCGCTGACCCGCGGCAGAATGGCCACGGTCTGCGAGCACGTCGTCACCGTCACCACCCCCGGCGACTGCGTGGACGTCCTCGTCACCGACTACGGCATCGCCGTCAACCCCCTGCGTCCCGACCTCATCGAGTGCCTGGACAACGCCGGCATCCCCCACGTCTCCATTGAGAGCCTGAAGGAGAAGGCATACTCCCTGGTTGGCCGTCCCGACGATCTGCAGTGGGAAGACAAGGTCGTTGCCATCCTCGAAGCCCGCGACGGCACCATCCTGGACGTCGTCCGCAAGATCAAGCCCTATACCGTCGATCAGGAGTAATCCTGTTATCGGTTCCACATTTACCCGTATCACGGTTCGTGGGAGGCCGTGCATGGCCTCCCACGAATTGTAAAAGAAACGCGATCCCCTTCCAAAAGAAAGAAAATGCAAGGAGACCACAACCATGAGTGAATCCGTTGTTGGCATTCTCGGCTTGTTGACCATCGTTGCCATCGTGATCACGCTGTTCAAGTCCAAGACCCAGCCTGCCATCGCTTTCATCGTCTGGCCGACGATTTTAGCCATCGTGCTTCTGATCGGCGGTTACTTCCAGCTCCCTGACATCTCCAAGCTGATCAAGGGCGGCTTCAGCAGCACCGGCTCCACCGCCGCGCTGTTCGTCTTCTCAGTTCTCTATTTCGGCATTATGACCGACGCCGGCATGTTCGACGTTATCATCAATAAGCTGATGAAGCTGGTCGGTGACAACGTCATCGGCGTTACGGTCGTTACGGCGATCATTGCGCTTGTCGGCCATCTCGACGGCGGCGGCGCGTCCACCTTCTGCATCGTCATTCCGGCCATGCTTCCGGTCTATAAGCGGATGCACATGCGCAAGACCACCCTGCTCCGGATCGCAGTCCTGGCCATGGGCGTTCTGAATCTGATGCCCTGGGCCGGTCCCACCATGCGTGCGGCTACCGTTATCAATATGGGCGCCAACAAGCTCTGGATGCACATTCTGCCGATCCAGATCTTCGGCATCGTCCTTGCCCTTGCCCATGCCGTCCTTGCCGGCTGGCAGGAGAAAAAGCGCGGCGCCGGTCTGCACGGCAAGCTCGCGGAGACCGAAGGCGAGGTCAGCCTGGAGAGCTCGGAGGAGAAAGCCTCCGGCGCTTCCGATCTGGCCAGACCCAAGCTGTTCTGGTTCAACGTTCTGCTGACGCTCTGCGTCATTGCCCTGCTGATCGTCGGCGGCATCGACAGCCTCGGCCTCGACATCCCCAGCTACTATCCCTTCATGCTCGGCACGGCGATCGCCCTGTTTATGAACTACGGCTTCACCGCCAAAATGCATAAGAAGATCATCAACCTGCACGCCGGCCCCGCTCTGATGATGTGCTCTACCCTGATGGGCGCAGCCGTCCTCATGGGCATTCTCGTCTACGGCATCAACGTTGACGGAAGCGCCGTCATCGCCAAGATGAAGGATGGCGTTCCGACGCAGGAGATGGCCACGGTCAGCGTCGTCACCTGCATGGCAAATCTGATCAAGGCCGTTCTTCCGGAGTTCCTCGGCCAGAACCTGCCTCTGGTGATCGGCTTCCTGTCCGTGCCTTTGGCCCTGGCCTTTGACACTGACTCCTACTTCTTCGGCATGCTGCCCGTCGTCATCGGAATCGGCGCCAGCTTCGGCGTGGACGCCCTGCCCATTGCCGTTGCGATGGTCGTCTGCCGCAACTGCGCCACCTTTATCAGCCCGATGGTCCCGGCTACCCTGCTTGGCACCGGTCTTGCAGAGGTGGACATCAAGGACCACATCAAGGCCAGCTTCCTGTACGTTTGGATCTTCTCCATCCTGTGCATGATCGTTGGCGTGATCTTCGGCATCCTGCCCCTGTAAGCCAAACCATCCAGCCCCGGAGCCGGGCAACCGGCTCCGGGGCTTTCCCCTGCGCCTGCCGCGCGGCTTGCCGCGCCGGCGGCAGTTCCTTTCAACAGGAGGTTCCCCATGTATATCACGCAGATCTCTCCGCGCGACAGCCGCGCGATGAAACAGGTCGAAGCCCTGCTCGCGCGCACCGGCCTGACCCTCGACGGCCACCTGGACTATACCTGCGGCGTCTTTGACGAGGATGAAAACCTCGTCGCCACCGGCAGCGCCTTCGGCGTGACCCTCCGCTGCTTCGCTGTGGACCCGGACCATCAGGGGGAGGGTCTGCTCAATCAGGTCATCACCCACCTGGTCGAGATGCAGACCCGGCGCGGCAACCTCCATCTCTTCGTCTATACCAAGCCCGCCAGCGCCAAATTCTTCCGCGACCTCGGCTTCTATCCGATCGCAGAGGTTCCCGGTCTTCTGACCTTCCTGGAAAACCGGCGCACGGGCTTTTCCGATTATCTGAAATCCCTCTCCGCGTCCGGCGGGGCGGGGGAAGCAGGAGAGACCGCGGCCATCGTCATGAACGCCAATCCCTTCACCCTCGGTCACCGCTGGCTGATCGAGACCGCTGCCCGCGAGAGCCGGACCGTTCACCTCTTCGTCCTGAGCGAGGACTACGGCCCGATCCCTGCGTCGGTCCGCCTGCGGCTCGTCCGCGATGGCGTTGCCGATCTGCCGAACGTCGTCGTCCATGAGACCGGCCCGTATCTGATCAGCCGCGCGACCTTCCCCGGCTATTTTCTGAAATCCGAGGAGAAGATCCTCCGCACCCAGGCCCAGCTTGACACGGCCCTCTTCGTGCAGATCGCAAAGACCCTGGGCATCACCGTCCGCTGCGTGGGCCATGAGCCGCATTCCCTGGTGACGGCCCTGTATAACGACGTGCTCAGCGAAGCCCTGCCTGCCCACGGCATCCGGTGCCGCATCATCCGCCGCCTTCATACCGCCGACGACCGGGTGATCTCCGCCTCCACGGTCCGCCAGGCCATTCACGACGGCTGTCTGGATTCCGTCGCCGATATGCTCCCCGAAACCACCCTGTCCTTCTTCCGGAGCCCCGAAGCCACCCCCATCATCGCAGCCATCCGCGCCGAATCCGACGTCGTCCATTATTAACGATTAACGCCGTAGCGGCGGCCATTGGCCGCCATCCCCCCACTACGAACCCGTAGCGGCGGCCATTGGCCGCCATCCCCCCACTACCCACCGGAGGTCCCCCATGTCCCACTTTATCCGTAAACGGAACCGGATTCCCGGCTTCGACTACAGCAGCGCAAACGTCTATCTGTTGACGCTTTGCACGGATCGATTTCAATGTATGTTCGGGGTTGTTTCTTCTTCGGGAGATACCCCGCATACGATTCTTTCTCCCTTGGGAGAGTTGGTGGATGAGGCCATTCAGGGTATTTCCTCTATTTACCCCAACGCGACTGTGGACGCCTACTCCATTCTGCCAAACCATCTGCATTTGCTGCTGCGGCTGGATCCTACGTACGCGCCCAATCCACCCACCGTGGGGCGAATCATCCAACAGATGAAGGGATTCGTCACGAAAGCCTGCGGTGAAAGCATCTGGGAGAAGAGCTACCATGACCGAGTGATCCGATCGGAGCAAGCATACGAGGATGCCTGGAATTATGTCACCTATAATCCGGCAAAATGGGAGACGGATGAATACTTTACATTATAAAAAAATCGAAACGTATGGCGGCCAATGGCCGCCGCTACGGAAGGAACCCCGATGACCGAACAAGAAATCACACTCACCGAAATACTCACTGCCCGGGAAGAACGGGTGGCCATTCAAAACGCTCTGCTGGCGGAATACAAGGCGCCGGTGATCTCCTTCACCATGAATATCGCCGGGCCGGTCAAGGTCACGGATCTGACCCACCGCGCCTTCCTCTGGGGGATGGATCAGCTCCGGCTGGGCCTCCTTCAGAACAAAATGAAGGTCCTGAAGGAGTTCTCCCGCAATCTGCCCACCGGGGACGAGGGTTACTTCTCCGTTGACGCCCCTGCGGAGCAGGTCAAGTCCCTCTGCGTCCGGATCGAGGAGGACGACCAATACCTGGGCCGCTTCTTCGACATGGACGTGATCGGCCTCAACGGCTGCAAGCTGGAGCGCGGCGTCGAGCGGGCCTGCATCGTATGCGGCAAGCCCGGGCGTGACTGCGCCTCCCGCCGCCTGCACACGGTTTCGGAGCTTCAAAGCGCAACGTCCTCGAATCTGCGCAGCGGCTTCCTCTTTCTGGACCGGGCGCAAATCTCCGCCCTGGCGACCCGCGCCCTTCTGGAGGAGGTCGCCGTCACGCCGAAGCCCGGTCTGGTGGACCGGGCCAACAGCGGCGCGCATCGGGACATGGACTTTTTCAGCTTCCAGGCCTCCGCCGCTGCCCTGTCCGCCTATTGGGGGCGGTGCTTCTACGAAAACGCCTGGCGGAATGCCCTGCGCAATGCCCCGGATCCCGGCGACGCGCAGACCCCTGCCGAAACCTTCGCCGCCCTCCGCCCGCTGGGCATGGCCGCCGAGCGGCGGATGCTGCTTGCCACCGGAGGCGTCAACACGCACAAGGGCGCGATCTTCACGCTTGGCGTCCTCTGCGGGGCGATCGGGCGGCTCTGGACGGCGGAAACAGGCTTCCCGGATGTGGATTCCATCCTGAACGAAGCCGCCGCCATGACCCGCGAGACGCTGGCGCAGGAGCTTCCCGCCGCCCGCTGGAACACGGCAGGGGAGGGGCTGTATCAGAAATACGGCGTCCGGGGTATCCGGGGCCAGGTGGCCGACGGCCTGCCTGCCGTGCGGAGCGTTTCCCTTCCTGCCTTCCGTGCGCTCCTGGCCCGGGGTCTGGACCGCAACCACGCTGCCAGCGTGACCCTCCTGCACCTGATCGCAGCGGTGGAGGACACCAACCTCCTGCACCGCGGCGGGCCGGAAGGCGCAGCCTGGGCGCGGGCGCAGGCCAAGTCCCTGCTTGCAGGCAGCGAGCCGCCCGCCCCGGAAGCCATCGCCGCCCTGGACGAAGCCTTCATCGAACGAAACCTTTCCCCCGGCGGCTGCGCCGATCTGCTGGCTGTGACCCTCTTCCTGGACAGCCTGGAGGCTGCGGGCAAGCCCTCCTTGCCCGGCTGAACGCGCTGCCGCAGCGCAAGAACCCGACGCCCGCTTCGGCGCGTCGGGTTCTTGTCCTTTTGACCAAAAAATATTCATAAGAATTATGCAAATTGCCGCTTGCTTTTTCCGACAAGACTTGTTATACTTGCCTCTGGCAACACGCCTCAAGACGGCGAAAATAAAAGGAGAACTTGTGATGGAAAAGATCAAAATGCAAAACCCCATCGTTGAGATGGACGGCGACGAAATGACCCGAATCCTTTGGGCCATGATCAAGGACCAGCTTCTGAATCCGTTTGTCGAGCTCAACACCGAATACTACGATCTGGGTCTGGTCAACCGTGACGCGACCGACGACAAGGTTACCTGGGATGCCGGCTACGCCATCAAGAAGTATCATGTTGGCGTCAAGTGCGCCACCATCACCCCCAACGCCCAGCGCATGACCGAGTACAATCTGAAGAAGATGTACAAGAGCCCCAACGGCACCATCCGCGGCATTCTGGACGGCACCGTTTTCCGCACCCCCATTGTGACCCCCGGCGTCAAGACCTACATCCCCGGCTGGACCGCTCCCATTACGGTTGCCCGTCACAGCTACGGCGATATCTATAAGGACACCGAATTCCGCATTGACGAGCCCGGCAAGGCCGAGCTGGTCTTCACCGGCGTGGACGGCAGAGTCCAGCGCGAGACCATCTACGAGTTCGAGTGCCCCGGCGTTCTGCAGGGCGCCTACAACAAGGACACCTCCATTGAGAGCTTTGCCCGCTCCTGCTTCGAGTATGCTCTGTCCGAGAAGAAGGACCTCTGGTTCTCCACCAAGGACACCATCATGAAGAAGTACGACGGCGACTTCAAGGAGACCTTCCAGCATCTGTACGACACCGAGTACAAGGAGCGCTTCGAGGCTGCCGGCCTGGAGTACTTCTACACCCTGATCGACGACGCTGTTGCCCGCGTCATCCGCTCCCACGGCGGCATGATCTGGGCCCTCAAGAACTACGACGGCGACGTCATGTCCGACATGATCTCCACCGCGTTCGGTTCTCTGGCCATGATGACCTCCGTCCTGGTCTCTGCGGACGGCAACTACGAGTTCGAAGCTGCCCACGGCACCGTCACCCGCCACTACTACAAGCACCTGAAGGGCGAGAAGACCTCCACCAACCCCGTTGCCACCATCTTTGCCTGGTCCGGCGCCCTGAAGAAGCGCGGCGAGCTCGACGGCAACAAGGAGCTGGAGCAGTTCGGCCAGTACCTCGAGGAAGCCACCATGCAGACCATTACCGATGGCGTCGTCACCGGCGACCTGGCTGCCCTGATGGATCCCAAGCCCCAGGCTGTCACCAGCGAAGAGTTCATCGGCGGCATCCGCGAGCGTCTTGCCAAGAAGCTCGGCTGCTGATCGCGAACGGAAAATGAATCAAAACCCCTGCCGGGAAACCGGCAGGGGTTTTCATATACCCGAAAGCGGATCAGGAAATCGCGTATTGCCCGACGGTATAGGTCCAGCTTCCGTTTTCCTTTCTCTGCCCCGTGCAATTGTTCCAAAAGATCGCGCCGAGGCCGCTTCTCCACTTCTCGGCGTTGAAAGCGGTGAGCTCCGGCTCAGCTGCGCCAACCGGGATTGCCCAGAGGTTCCACGCGGCGGTCTCGTCAGTCTCGATGGAGAGGAAGACGCCGTCGGCCCAAAGCAGGTTCTCCCGGTCGATCAGTCCCCGGTCGCAGAGCTCCTCCCAGGTGCCGGTGACGCAGGGGAGCCCATGCTGCCGCGCAAACGTCCGAATGACGTAGTCGCGTTCCTCCCGCGTCAAATGGCTCAGCTTCGACAGGTCCATTCCGATCTGCTTCACGCCGCTGTTCAGCGCGGGATCGTCGGCCCAGAGATCCTCCAGCACCGTCAGATACAGCTTGCAGCGGTCCAGACGCAGTCCTTCAGGCGCTTCCAGAAGACGGATCTCAGAAACGCGGGGGATCTGCATCGGGTACGTTTCCAGAACTTCGCCGGAATAGACGATAAGCACGTAGTCATCCTGCTTCAGCGCGGAAAGCTCGATCTGCTTGCCGTTGTTCGTGATCCCGGTCTCTTCGGAGACCGTGAGCCGGTACTCCTTCGAGGCGGTTTCATTCTGCTCGGAGCCCGACTGCTCGGAATCCACTTCCCGCACGAGGATCGAATTGCCGTTGATTTCTTCCACCACGGCCTGAAAGCTCTGACTGCCCTCCACGGTAAAGGAGTCGGCGCTGACGTTCACAGAGATGGTGCGGTCGCTGCGCGTAAGCTCCTTTGCGGAAAAGACGTTGTACTCGGTTTTTAAAAGGTTGTACCAGTCCTCGCCCGCGTCGAGGAAGCGGCCTCCGCCCTCGCCGATCTCAAGAACCCGGTTGTCCTCTGTGATCGCGGTGTCTACGGCCCCGCCCGCAAGCACGAAGACCAGATCCTCGTCCGGGTGTTCGGCAAATACCCGGTTCCAGCTTGCCCAGACGTCGCCGCCGAGGGCGACGCTGCTGCCGGGCTTGCCGTCCGCGCGGAAGACCTCCAGCGCGCCGATGATCGTTCCGTCCCTTGTGATGGGGAGAAAGAGGCTGTCGCGGTTGAGTACGTTCTGCTTGCCAAGCGCGGCGCGGGAAAAGCCCTTCGTGCAGATCCGGACCTCCCCGGTGATCCCGTACTCGGCCCGCACCGCTGCGGCGACGGTTCCGGCCTTGAACTTTACGTATACCGGCAGCCAATCCTCCGAGAAGCCGCTGCCCTCCACGCGGACCGTTTCGTGCGCTGTCATCTGATACAGCGCGCCGCAGCCATCTCCGCTCAGCTTGGCTTCGTCCGCCGGTTTGTGTCGGCTGAACGGCTTCCAGGCAACGATGGCCGAAACGGCCACGACCACGGCCAAAGCCGCTGCGAGCAGGCCCACGGCCCGCAGGCCGCTCCGGCGTTTCTTCGCGACCAGGACGCGCGCGGGCTCCTTCGCCCGGCCGGGCTCCGGCGTGTGCGCGTCAAAGGCTGCCTCCGCGACCAGATCGGCGTCGATCTCCTGAATGCCGCGGGATAATTCTTCCTTCGTCATAGCGAATAACCCTCCTTTTTCAGATCGGCCCTGAGCTTCCGACGCAGACGAAACAGGATGCCGGAGAGCTTCTGCCCCGACAGGCCGGACTGCCTTGCGAGCGCGGCAAGATCGTCGCAGTACCAGTAGCGTCGGATGAAAAGCACGCGGTCGCGCTGTGACTGCTTCCGCAGAAAGCGGCTGATGGCTGCGCCGAGCTCCTTTGCGTCGAGGGCCTCCCCGACGTCGGAGCGCCCGGAGACCACGTCTCCAAGCTCGTCCAGCGAAAGACGCCTGCGGCTGTCCCGTTTCTGGGCGCCGTCGTATTCCAGCCGTTTCAGGGCCTGGTTTTTGGTGATTTTACAGAGATAGGCGGACAGATGGGCCGGACGGTCGGGCGGGATCTGATTCCACGCAGCCAGCATCGCGTCGCTGACGCATTCCTCTGCGTCCTGCGGATTGCCGAGCATATTTTCCGCTACGTGCTGACAGAGCCTGCCGTAGGCCTCCCAGGCCTCCGAAACGGCCTGTTCCCTGCGCGCCAGGAACAAAGCCAGGATCTCGGTGTCGTTCATGGGACCACTCCTTTCCGCGCTCACTGATACAGTACGAAAAAAGAGCGCAATATTTCCGTTTAGACTCAATTTTTAACGCATTCGCGCCCGGCACCAACCGGAGCCGGGCGCGTTTCACGCTTCGTTTTAATCGGGCTGTTTTTCTTTCGCCGGTCAGTCCAGCAGCTTGCGCAGGAAGCGGCCGGTTTTGGAGGCCTTACAGTCCAGAAGCTGCTCCGGTGTGCCCGCGAACAGGACGTTTCCCCCGCCGGAGCCGCCGTCCGGTCCCAGGTCGATGATCCAGTCCGCCTGGGCGATCAGCTCCATGCTCTGCTCGATCATTACCACGGTGTTGCCATCCCGGACCAGCTTGCGCAGCAGGGCCAGCAGCTTTTCCACGTCCTTGATGTGCAGGCCGGTGCTGGGCTCGTCCAGGACGTAGACCTGACCCGCCCGGTGCAGCTCGCTGGCCAGCTTGACCCGCTGGACCTCGCCGCCGGACAGGGTGCTGGTGGGCTGGCCCAGGGTCAGGTATTCCAGACCCACGTCCAGCATGCACTGCAGGCGCTTGCGGATCTTCGCGTTGTCAAAGAATTCGTAGGCGTCGGCAATGGTCAGATCCATCACCTGTTCGATGTTCAGCCCGTGATACCGGTAGGAGAGGGCCTTTTCGTTGTAGCGGTGGCCGCCGCATTCCTCGCAGGTGATCGTTACCGGCTCAGCAAAGGCCATTTCGTAGCTGATCTGCCCCGTGCCCTTGCAGATGGGGCAGCCGCCCTCGGAGTTGAAGCTGAACCAGCCCGCTCCAACGCCGTTTTCTTTGGCAAAAACCTTTCGGATCTCGTCCATCACGCCGGTGTAGGTGGCAGGGGTGGAGCGGATCGAGGTCCCGATCGGCTTCTGGTCGATCACGATGGCGTCCGGGTAGACCTCCGGGAAGGCGTAGCGCATCAGAGAGCTCTTGCCGCTGCCGGCCACGCCGGTCACAGCGGTCAGAACGCCCTTGGGGATCGTCGCGTTGACGTGCTTGAGATTGTGGCAGCAGGCGTCGCGGATCGGATAGCCATCGGTCCAGGGCAGGGGAGAGCGGTTCAGGGTGATCTTTTGATTGATTGCCCGGGCCGTGACAGTGTCCGCGGCCTTCAAGGCCTCCAGACTGCCGGAGAAGACCACCTCGCCGCCGCCGCTGCCTGCGCCGGGCCCCATCTCAATGATGTGGTCGGCCAGGGCCATCATCTGCCGGGAATGCTCCACGACCAGGACGTTGTTGTGCTTCTCCCGCAGCTCGCAGAGCATCCGCCCGATGCGCTCGGCGTCGGCGGGGTGAAGCCCTGCGGTCGGCTCGTCGAAGATGTAGGTGATGTTGTTCAGATAGCCGCCCAGGTTCCGCACGATCTTGATGCGCTGGGCCTCGCCGCCGGAGAGGGTCTCCGTCTTGCGGGAGAGGGAGAGATAGCCGATGCCGACGTCTACCATTCGCTCCAGGTAAGCCGCGATCTGCCTGGCCAGAGACGCGCCGCGCGGGTCGTTGATGCTTTTCAGGAAGGGGAGCAGGTCGGCGGCTGTCATATCCATGCAGTCCACGATGTTTTTGCCGTTGATCCTGGACGCCAGGGCCTTCGGATTCAGCCCCGAGCCGCCGCAGGTCTTGCAGAAGCCGTGCCGCACGTGGGCCATGATCTCGTCCTGCAGGCCCTTTTTCAGCTTCGTGATGTCCCGCTTCATATAGACCCGCTCAAAGCGCGGGTAGACGCCCTCGTAGGGCAGATAGTCCATGCGCCCGATGTTGTTGCATTTGAACTCCACCTTGAGCGGCTCGTCCGGCCCATATTTCAGGACCTTCCACTCCTCCGGGCTGAAATCCCGGAGCTTTTTGTAGGGGTCCAGCAGGGGATTGTTCTGATAATAGACCGTCTGCCAGCCGGAGGAAAAGGGTCCGAAGCGGATCGCGCCCTCCACCAGGGACTTGTCCTCGTCAAAGAAGCTCTCCTTGATCAGCTCCAGCTGCTCGCCCAAGCCCGTGCAGTCCGGGCACATTCCGGCGGGGTGGTTGAAGGAATAGGCCATCGACCCGCCCGCGCTGGGCTGACCCACGCGGGAAAAGAGCAGACGCAGCAGCGGGGCGACGTCCACCGCCGTGCCGACGGTGGAGCGGGAGGTCGAGCCGATGGCATGCTGATCCACCACGATGGCCGGGGTCAGGTTGCGGATCTCGTCCACCTTCGGGCGGTCGTGGTGGGGCATCTTGTTCCGCAGGAACAGCGGATAGCTCTGCTGCCATTCCCGCTCGGATTCCACCGCCACGGTGTCAAAGGCCAGCGAGCTCTTGCCCGAGCCGGAGACCCCCGCGAATACGACCAGCTTCCCCTTGGGAATCGTCAGGTCGATGTGCTTCAAATTGTTTTCGGACGCGCCGAAGATCTCAATATCGTCCGTCATGGCTTGTGATTCTCCTGTCGTTCCGTCTGCCGGGAATCGTCCCCGCGCCAGAGGATCATTTCTTTCGTGTGATAGGAACAGCCGTTGAGCGTATACTGATCGTCGAACCAGGGCTGCATCCCGAGCTTCTTCTGGAGCGCCCCGGAGGCGACGTTGAAGTCAAAATACCCGGAATTGATAAACTCCAGCTCACAGTCCAGAAAGAGGACCCGGTAGAGGGCCGTGAGAAGCTCGGTCATATAGCCCCTCCGCCAAAAGTTCTCATTGAGGACGTAGGACAGCGACACGCCCCGCCGCCCGTTCGTGTCCGGCCTGGTGCGCACGAAGGGATAAAAACCAATGGAGAGATTGCCGATGACCTTCCCGATGGTCCGCTCCTCGATGGCAAAATAGAGCGGGGGATGAGACGGGTCCGTAAAGAAGTCCAGGACCTCCTTTGCGTCCGCCAAGGATTCCACCGGCGTGTTCCCGCTCAATCGGCGCTGCTCCTTCTGGGACAGATATTCATAGACGTCCTCCAGATCGGAGGTGCGAAAGGGCCGCATCAGGAGCCGCGCCGTCGCCACCGGCTGCGCCGTGAGACGCGCGGAAACCTCCGATAATACGCTTTGCTCAAATTCCGACAGCTTCATAGAAATTGACGATTCCGCCCGCTGAGCGTCTTGCAAAACAGAAATGAAGGACGCGCAGACGAACGGAGACCTTTCTTTCGTAGAATGGGCTTGCGGGAAACGCATCCCGAAACGCCCGGCAGGATGTTCAGTATAGCAAAAAAGCGCATCGGTGTCAATAACGCGCGGGCAATCTTCGGATGTAGCGGGCAATCTTCGGAATCCTTTCAGCGCAGGCAATCTTCGGAATCCTTTCTGCGGGCATTCTTCGACACCCTTTCAACGACAAAACGGCGATCCGAGTACGCATAAGGGAACGGCAAGAATGACCGAACCAAAAGAAGAAAAATAGGCGAAAAAGAGAAAAACCTTGAAATCCGGAGATTTCAAGGTTGATTCTCTGGCAGGGGCACAAGGACTTGAACCCTGAGCCTACGGTTTTGGAGACCGCCGCTCTACCAATTGAGCTATACCCCTATATGGTGGGCCTTCGGGGACTCGAACCCAGGACCAACCGGTTATGAGCCGGGAGCTCTAACCAACTGAGCTAAAGGCCCGAATGAGGAATCGGTCTTGCCGACCACGCGTGTATTATACAGCATCGACCTGCAAAAATCAAGCCTTTTTTTCATGGAGGGCCTGATTTGTTTGTATGATGTAAAATGATATGAACCAATAAAAAGAGAAGCCCTAGCTTCGATATGGTATAATTGAGTTACCACACATCAACCACCGTATCGGAGGGAGGACTTCCCATGAACATTCTATCACAAGAGGCCCGGAAAAGGCAAGCAGTAGTTAAGCTGGCAAACAGAAAAGGTGTCACTTTTGCAGCGGAGAAATACGGCGTCAGCAGATCCAGCGTGAAAAGATGGAAGAAGCGGTATGACGGAACATGGAAATCTCTGCTGGAACGGTCGCACCGCCCAAACAGCCATCCAAGACAGCATACGGAAACCGAGGAAATGATTATTTCCAAGGCGTTCTGGAAGAAGTACCGGCGGTACGGCTGGTATGGCGTATATGAGGAAGCCAAGGCGAACGGATATACGCGAAGCCTCAGCGGACTGATCTATGCAGCGAAGCGATTAGATTTGGTAGAGCAAGGGAAACGGCAAGAGGCCAGACGCCACGACAGACGATATCCGGAGCTGTTAATTCCGGGTGAAAAGGTGCAAATTGACGTGAAAGAGGTACCTTACAACTGTTTACGTGGCAATTTGGTGCGAGATAACAAGCATTTGTACCAATGGACGGCGATAGACGAGTGCACCAGGATACGGTTTATATACGGCTTTGAGGAGCATACGCCAGAGAACTCGGTCAAGTTTTTGAGGATGCTGGTAAAGGTATTTCCCTTCAAAATCCAGACGATCCAGACGGACAACGGCACAGAGTTTACCTACAAGTATATCAGTGACACAGAGGAGTGTCCATTTGATAAAGCGTTGAGGGAACTTGGGATCGCTCACAAGCTGATCCCGCCGAGGACGCCCTGGCACAACGGGAAAGTGGAGCGCAGTCACAGAAACGACCAACGGTATTTCTATGATTGGGAGACGTTCCGCAGCCTGGAGGAGTTCAACAAGAAGCTGGCAGAGCACCTGATCTGGAGCAACAACAAGCCGATGCGGACGTTGAAGGACAAGAGCCCAAGGGAACTGCTGGCCGAGAAGCTGGCGATGAAATGAGGCCTTGACGAGCCGCCGCATTTGGTGGGCTTTTCCGCCTCCGCCCTACGGGCTCCGGCTCCAAAGCCCACCAAATGCGATACCATATCGAAGCGTTATCTTTTTTTCGAGAAAGTGGTTCACATCATTTGACATCGCAGATTATCCGCCGTGGATTTGTCTTTGGAAATTCCCCTGTTTGGTATACGGGGCAGGGGAGACGCCCGGTCTGTTTGTCCGCTTGCGCGCGTTGATTCGGGCGAATGGTCTATCCGGTCAGGCGTAAAGACGGATCAGCGAGTCCAGCGAATCCGCGTCCAGCCGGAAGCAGGCGACACCCGGCAGGCGGGCGGTCTGCTCGTACCAGCTCCAGAGCCGGTTGATATTCGGCATGGGAAGTCCGGCCAGGGCGCCGACGTCGCGGATGATTTTCAGGCCGAAGGGGAAATCGGCGGTGAAGTACCGTGAGCCGAAATCCGGGATCCAGCCGGCTGTGGTCTGCTTCATCGGGCTCGTAATATCGCGGAAGGCGCGGATGCTCTGGATTTTGGCGGTCAACTGCGCGGCTGTCTCGGATTCATAGTGTACGCGCAGTGAGCGGACCTCCCGCAGGTCGAGGGGCAGAAGCTCGCACAGCGCCTGCAGCTCGGCGTCGCAGGCCAGCATGATTTCGCTTGCCTCGTCCGTCCACTCCACGTAGAAGCGGATGTTGTGGTCCCAGACCATGCCCGGGGCGTAGTCGCGGAACATGGAATACAGCCGGGAAGTATGGAGGATCGGATTGGAAGGCGTCAGCGTGACGGAGAGGTAGTTGGGCAGCGGCTCGCAGGGAATGGCAAGCAGGCGCTCGATCTCCTCCGCGCAGCGCGGAGCTTCGCTTGCGGGGATCGCGCCGAGGGCAAGAGACGGCTTTCTGCCCAGCGCGTAAACGCTTTCGCCCTTCTGCTTCAGCCGGGCGATGCAGTGGACCCGCTGCAGGCCGCAGAGGATCACGCCCTTTTCCAGCAGCGGACGAAAGGCAAATTCCGCGCCGCCGCTGCCGGGGATGACCAGAAGCATCTGCCCGGCACGAACGTGGGGAAGGAGCTGCGCTGCAAGCGATTCAAACAGAAAGGCCGGATGCGTGATCCAGATCTGGGCCGCGCCGGAAACGGCCTCGGCAAGCTCGTCCGTCGGCTTCACGCCGTCGGTTTTCAGCAGCAGCTTCTCGTCGGCGTCGTAAACGCTGATGGTTTTCGACCAGGCTTCCGGGCGGGAGGTGTACATGGCGACCTTGCATCCGCCGGCCGCCAGCTCCGCGGCGCAAAGCGTGCCGATGTTGCCGCCGCCGATGACGCAAATCTTCATGTTGCAAGCTCCTTTCGCAGGGCTGCCAGCAGGCAGTCGTTGTCCTCGGTGCTGCGCACGGCAAAGCGGAGATACTCCCCGCCCGTTTTTCCGGTCAGCTCCTTGACCAGCAGATTATACTTCGAGAGCAGGACGGCCAGGAGGTCCTTCGCCTTCCGGCCCGGCTTTGTCAGCTCGACCATCATATAGTTTGCCTGGGAGGGGATCACCCGAAGACCGGGAAGCTCCGCCAGCTTTGCGGCGAAGCGGGCGCGTTCGGCACGGAAGCGGGCCATGCCGCTGCGGTAATCGGACTGATATTTTTCTTCGATTTGCAGGTAGAACTCCGCAAAGGAGTTGACGTTCCAGATGGAGACGTCCTTTTTCAGCGCTGCGATCGTGCTGCTGTCTCCGGACGCAAGGACGCCGAGACGCAGGCCGGGTACGCCGTAGGACTTGGAGATGCTCTTGATGACGAACAGATGCGGGTTCCGGTCGAGCAGATCCTGATCGAGCAGACTGTTATCCAACTCGTCTGCAAAATCCGCAAAGCTCTCATCCACCAGAAGGGTGGTTTCCCGCTCCCTGGCCCAGTCAACCAGGCGCAGAAGGCCGGCCTTCGGGATATAGTTTCCGCTTGGGTTGTCCGGATTGATCAGAATCAGATTTTGCACCGGGTGCGCGGAGAAGAACGCCATCACGTCCTCCGCGGTATAGGAGAAATCCGGGTTTTCCGGGCGGAACTCGACCTGATCCGCATAACGGTGACCGTATTCCTCAAAGCTCGGGCGGATGATCCCGACCTTGCCGGAAAGACGCTCCATGAAGGCCTTGATCAGCTCCGCGGCACCGTTGCCGACCAGAATGCTCCGCTCCGACAGGCCGAAGTTCTTGGCCGCCAGCAGGGAATTGATGTGCATCCCGGAGGGATACTGCGTCAGCAGCGTCTCAAAGCTGGCCTTGATCTCGTCGCTCATCCGCTTGGGCGGGAAGTAGGGGTTGACCAGATAGCAGAAGTCCAGCATGCCCGGATAGCGCCAATAGCCGCCGTAGCGGGACTGGAGCTTTGCCGCGCGATCCGATACACTGTCGGTGAAGATGGATTCCGCAATGTCAAGATCCTGCACGTCGTCGATCTCGTACCACCGCTGACCCGTCAGCCGCTTGGCCCGGATCGAGGTGTGGTTGAGCATCGTGATGACGCGCAGCACCTGCTCGTAGTATTCGTTTTCTCCCAGTGCCTTGACGTAAGCCTCCAGGAAGGGAACGTACTGGTTTTGGGAAAACTCCCGGCTGAACCGGTAGATATTGACGGTCTTGTAGTAGCTTGCGATCTCGTCGTAGCGAAAGCTCTGCTTGGGAACGAAGGCAGCGATCCCGTCGTTCTCGTCGAGCAGGGCGCAGGTCCCGTCCATCCAGCTCTCATACTTGTCTACCAGGGCCAGATTCGGCCTGGGGTCGTCCAGCAGAAGATCCAGCACGGAATCCTCAAAGATCAGATCCGATTCGAGCAGAATCGTGTCCTCGGCGCAGAGGTTTTCTTTCGCCAGCGCCAGAGAATAGATGTTGTTGGTCCGGTCGAAGACCGGATTGTCAATGAATTCGACGGGTGTGGAGATGGGCAGACTGCGGACGTGAGCCTTGAGCTTCTCACGCTCATAGCCGACCACTAAAACGATTCGTGACAGTCCGTGCCGGTCAAGCTGGGCGAGCATCCGGTCGATCATCGGAACGCCGTTGACCTTGACCATGCATTTGGTGTTGTTTGCCGTCAGATGCTTCAGCCGCTTGCCCATGCCGGCTGCGAGAATGACTGCTTGCATATCTTTCTCCTATCGTGTGTAAAAAGATGATTCCACGTACGTACCTCCCAATTATACCACGCCAACGCACCGGATTCAACCGGAAAAACCAAATCGGCGAAGGAAACCTGACCCTTGCGGCGCAAATCTTTTCTTGACAAGTACGGCATTCTATTTTATTATATTAAATTGGTGTATACCGCAATCTCCGTTCCCGGAAGACATAGAGGATGATAAGCATGAGTTTTGGATCTGCGCTCTACCGGCTGCTGATCGGGCCGCTGGAGCTGATGTTTGAAGTG
>OMZQ01000033.1 GCA_900315595.1 uncultured Eubacteriales bacterium
CGAGGCAGGGCCGGTGGGCGAGAAAATTAAATTCTGGGTGCCGGGTCAGAAGCCCGCGGGGAAGCTCACCCGGAAACAGAAGTCAGAGATCCGGAAGGCGGCCCAGAATGAATACTCAGCGATTCGGCAGCTTGCCAGGCTAATCAACGCGAACTTTCGGCCCGGAGATCTGTTCCTCGGTTTGGACTACAGCCCGGAGGCTCTGCTGCGTGTGGAACAGAAGGCAGCGTGCCGATGTGGGTTTCGGCCCATGCTGACGGAGGGACAACGGATGGATGCGATCCGTGAGGCGGCGGCCCATGAGATGGTAAACTGCATCCGTCGAGTGAAGCGGGAGCTGGACAAGGATGGGATCGAACTCAAGTATGTTTCCATCACCTCAGACATGGACGGAGAAACCGGGGAGGCCGTCCGCGTGCATCATCACCTGGTGATCAACCGAGAGGCCAGAGACGCTTTTGTGAAAAAATGGCAGGAGAAGGGCATGGGCAGCGTTGACTGGAAGCCTCTGGACGACCAGGACGATTACATGGACATCGCCAAGTACATGATCAAGCAGGTTCGCAAGTTGGAGGAAGCAAATCAGTTCGCGAGTTCGCGCAATCTGATCCGGCCCCAGCCGAAGGATCGGGTGGCGGCGTCCTCCTCGGAGGTGCGCGTTCCCAAGGGCTGCCGGCTGCTGCATCGGCAGGAGTACAAGCCCGGACGTGCTCAATACATCCGGTACCGGATCGAGCGGGAGCGCGGACCAACGGGCAGGGTCGCGTGATTGCATGACGCTACAGACAGGACGGTGAGAGAATGGAACGGAAGAAAGAAAAGGCAAAGAAGAAGGCCGCGGAAGCGGAGAAGGAGCTGAAGCAGAAACGAGCCCGGGCCAAGAAGCGGAACAAGCTGGGCCGCCCAAAGAAGCTCACACCGGCGGAGCTCCGGCGGGGGGTGGAGGCCTACTTTGCCTCGATCAGCTACATGGAGCCCGTGACCCGGGAGGAGTTCGTTGTGCTGAACACGGACCCGAAGACCGGGGCCGTGGAATTCCTACTGGACAAAATGGGGCACCGGGCCGTCCGGAACGTGCCGGTGCTGGGTGCCGACGGAAAGCCGCTGATGCGGCTGGTCTACACACAGGCGCCGGGAGACTACGGGCTGTGCGACTTCCTGAAAATCTCCCGCGACACCTGGGATCGCTACGGGCGGGCCGTGGAGCTGCTGGAGGAACGCAGACGGCAGGGGACAGAGGACGGCGGCCTAGGGTCAGGCCGCCCTACGGAAACGCGGGACGAGGAACCCGTCCCCTACGGACGGGACGAGGATCCGGAGATGCAGGAGGCCAGGGATTATGCGGAGATTTACACGCTTGCCCGGGGGCGCGTGTGCGCGTACCTGGAAAGCGCCGCAGAAGTCAAGGGCGCGGCCAAGGGAGCCGTCTTCAAGCTGGAGCGGATCTACGGGCTCAGCGAGAAAAAGGACGTTACCATTTCCGCCGGAGGCAGCATAGAGGAGTATCTGCGGGCCATCGGGGGAGAGGCGGAGTATTGACGGCAGGGATCAGGGACCAGGGAGTAGGGGACGAGGCGGAGGACGGAGGTTACCCCTCCACCGGCTGCGCCGGTCCCCCTCCCCTTGGCAGGGGAGGTTGGGACGGGAGGCGGCGGCCAAGGGTCTGGCCGCCCTACGGGGACGGGAGACGGCGGGCGCATGGGTATGCGCCCCTACAGGGACGGAAGACGGCTGGCGCGTGGATACGCGCCCCTACGGGGACGGGAGGCGGCGGGCAGGGGTTTGGCCGCCCTACGGGAAATCGGAGGTGATCGCACTTGAATCTACGGAATGCGAGAGAGTACATCGAGAAGCTGCTCTGGATCCGGACCAAGGAGGGCTCGGAGGTTCCGCTGGTGATGAAGCCGGCGCAGCGCAAGCTATACGAGGCCGTGAAGCAGCAGGTCGAGGCCGGGAAGCCGGTGCGGATCATCGTGCTCAAGGCCCGACAGATGGGCTTTTCCACCCTGATCTCCGGTCTGATCTTCCACGCCTGCGCGACGCAGGAGAACCGGAACGCCCTGCTGGTGGCCCACGTGGCAGACGCGACCGCCAACCTCCACCAGATGCACCTGCGATTTTTCGACCGCCTTCCGCCCAGGCTCCGGCCCATGCGGGCGGCGTCCAACGTGATGGGCATCGTCTTCGCCAACCCCTCCAAGGATCCGGCGGAGCGGGCCAGGGAGCCGGGACTCCGGTCCCGCATCCGGTGCGCGACCGCCGGAGGCAAGGGCGTCGGCCGTTCCGACACCCTGCAATACGTGCACGCATCGGAATACGCCTTCTGGCCCGACGGGATCAACACCAAGAGCGACACCCTGCTCGGCATCCTGCAGGCCGTGCCCGCCCTGCCTGGGACGATGGTCTTTTTGGAGTCCACGGCGAAGGGATTCGACGACTTCCACAAGCGATGGGAAGACGCGGTTTCGGGCCGGTCTGACTTCGTGCCGCTGTTTTTCTCCTGGGCCGAGGAGCCGGGGTACCGGCGGGCCGTGGAGCCGGGGACCGTATGGTCCGCCGAGGAGCGGGAGATGATGACCCGATACGGCTTAGAGCCGGAACAGATGGCCTGGCGGCGGTGGTGCATCGCCAACAACTGCGGCGGAGACATCGACAAGTTCCACCAGGAGTATCCGCTGACGCCGGAGGAGGCCTTCGTGGCGTCCGGCGCGTGTTGGTTCAACGTGAAGATCATCACGGCAAGGCTGCGGGAGATCGAGGAGGGAGAGGGAACGGACCCTCATCCGGTCCTTCGGACCACCTTCTCCCGCGGAGCGGGCGAAGACTCTGCGGGGGACGAAGGACGGGACGGCGGGCGCGTGGGTACGCGCCCCTACGAACGGCGGGACGGGGAACCCGTCCCCTACGGGCGGCGGGACGGGGAACCAGCCCCCTACGGGGGAGGCGGGACGGCTGGCCCTGTGAGAG
The DNA here is from genome assembly GCA_900315595.1 of uncultured Eubacteriales bacterium. GTDB lineage: Bacteria > Bacillota > Clostridia > Oscillospirales > Oscillospiraceae > JAFRPC01. Next base: position 2,968 of record OMZQ01000033.1, read on the forward strand.
GGCGGTTCCGTTACGAAAAGACCTGGGACGCGAGCTTGCAGAAGACGGTTCTTTCCGGGATCCGCTTCGAGGAACGGGAGGACGGGCCGGTTACGATCTGGGATGCACCGAAGGAGCGGACGCCTTACGTGATCGGCGGAGACACAGCAGGCGAGGGCTCGGACTGGTTCTCGGCCTACGTGATCGACAACACGACGGCGGCCATGTGCGCCAGGGTCTACATGCAGTCGGATGAGGCCGAGTACACGGCCCAGGTATACTGCCTGGGCAAGCACTACAATTCGGCGCTGATCGGCTTGGAGGTCAACTTCTCTACCTACCCGACGCGGACGCTCCAGGATTGGAATTATCCGAGGCTCTACGTCCGGCAGACCGAAGACAGCTACACCCATCAGCCGATCCAGAGCTACGGCTGGAGGACAGACCCCGTGACCCGTCCGGCCATGCTGGCGGAGCTGCGAGAGACCGTGGAGGCCCACCCGGAGATCATCCGGGACGCCCAGCTCCTGCGGGAGATGCTGGTCTTCGTCAAGGACAAGACCGGACGCCCTGCTGCCCTGACCGGAGAACACGACGACCTTGTGATGGGGTACGGGATCACGCTCAGAATCCGCAATCAGCAGAGCGCCGTCCTGGCCGCGCCTACGGGCACGAAGGGACGGTACACCAAGGACATGCTGGAGGACTGGAACGCTGCGAAGCCGTCGGAGCGGGCGGCTCTGGAGGCCCGGTGGGGCAAGCCGTATTGACGGAGGCGACGAGATGGAACGACGACGGTTTAACCGGCTGCGGACCGGGCAGAGCTACGAGCTCCAGGGGCTGATCTTCTTCCTGGCGGGGAATTACAAACACCTGCCGCCCGAGCTCCGGGAGATCGTCCGGGCAAGCTGCCGCGCGGCGGCAGGGAAGTCCGGCAACGAGGCCGCCTTGCTGGAATACATGACGCAAGGGAAAAGCAAGGTGGCGGTGATGATGAAATACTACATCGGCTCGGAGACCACGCTGGACCGGATGGTGCGGGTGTTCTTCGTGGAAATGGAGCGGCGGCTGACAGAAGCATGGAAGCGGTGACGGAGGTCGCCGCTTCTTTTTTTGCGGGGACGGCGGGACGGCGGGCGCATGGGGACGACGGCGGCCAGAGGTCTGGCCGCCCTACGGGGACGGGAGACAGCGGGCGGTCGGTGACCGCCCCTACGGGCGGGACGGGAGCGGGGGCTTGGAATGTGTGCGTTTGGGCAAATGATCTCTGATACCATGAGGGCGTAAATCCCAGGGGAACAGGGCGAAAAATCCCAAATCTGCAGGAGAGGAGGCGTCAACATGGCGGAGAACCCCTATCAGAGCGGCAAGCTCAACATCCCGGGAACGGCTGAGATCAAGGCGATCCATCCCGCACCCCAGTCGGCGGAGAAGCCGGTTGTGATGACCGGAACCGATCTGCGCGGCGGCAAGGGCTCGAAGTAAGCGAGGCAGCAGGCAATCGGCATTAGGGGACGCAACCCCTCCACCGGCTGCGCCGGTCCCCCTCCCCTTGGCAGGGGAGGTTCGGACGGAAGACGCGGGAAGCGGGCGCGTGGGTACGCGCCCCTACGAACGGCGGGACGGGAGACCCGTCCCCTACGGGCGGGTTGTCCCTACAGTGACAACAGAACAACAGGAGGATGCCGCACATGGCAGATTACACAGAACAGGAAGTTCGAGAAGTTTACGCGGCGCTGGGGATGGAAATGCCCAGCCAACAGCCGGAGGCCGCGGACCCGGCAAATGCAGGCGAAAACGAGCAGGGCGTCGCCGCCCCTGACGGTGCAGGCAGCCAGGCAACAGCGCAGGACGCAGCCGCGACCAGTGACCAGTCACCCACCGCAGCCCAGGAGACGGGAGACGGCGGGCTCGTCGGTACGAGCCCCAACGGTGGCAAGGCAGAGGACGAAGGTTACCCCTCCACCGCTTCGCGGTCCCCCTCCCCTGCGAGCAGGGGAGGTCTGGGCGAGGAGCTGGGGAGCAAGGGAACCGGCCAGCAGAGCCCCGATGCAGGAGACGAGAACAGCGAGAGCGGGGAGGCGGACAACGGCAAAAGCGGCGGCATGAGCCGCGCCGAACGGGCCGAGCAGGCCAGGCTTCGCCGCGAGCGGGAGGCTACTGCCCGGATCGACGCCGCCGTGCAGAAGGCGCTGGAAGCCGAGCGGGCAAAGCACGGCGAGGAGCTTAAGCGGATCTTCGAGACCGCAGGCATGACGGACCGCTACAACGGCGGCAAGCCGATCACCAACGCGGAGGAGTTCGAGGCCTGGCAGTCCAGAGCCCAGGCGGAGAGGCTGTCCAGGCAGCTCAAGGACGGCACGCTGACCCCGGAAACCTTCCAGCAGGCCGTAGACAGTTCCCCGGCCGTGAAGGAAGCAAAGGCTTTTATGGAGCGCATGCAGGCCCAGGAGCAGGCCAGACAGGCCGAGGAATCCAAGGCCGCATTCGAGCGGCAGGTGGCCCGGGAGCTGGCCGAGATCGAAAAGCTCGACCCCGGCGTGAAATCGCTGGAGGACATCCTGAACCTGCCCACCGGGCAGGAGTTTGCAGCCCTCGTCCGCGATCGCGGCCTTTCCTACCTGGAGGCATTCCGGCTGGCCAACATGGACCGGCTGATGCAGGCCCGCAGCATGGCAGCCGCCCAGGGCGCTGCGGTCCGGCAAAACAGCAAGGCTCATCTGCGTTCCGTGGTCTCAAGCGGGCAGGTCCCCGTGGACGTGCCGCGGGAGGTGGTCGCTATGTATCGCCAGCTGAATCCGGACATGACAATGGAGCAGATCCGGCAGGACTACGCCGCCTATCTGCAATCCCAATAATCAACCAATGACAACAGAAGGAGCGTGAAAAAATGTTTGCAGCATACAAGCGCGGCGCAGAGAGCGACGCGCTGGAATATCTGCCCGTGACCGCCGCCGAGGCCGTGGCCGTGGGCGAGGCTCTGGTCTTGACCAGCGGGAAGCTGACCAAGTGCGGCGCGACCGCTGCGCCCACCTATCTGGCCGCCGGCGCCTGCACCGCCGCCGAGGCCACGGCGGGCAAGCGGATCCCCGTGATCCGCGTCAGCAAGGACGTGATCTATCAGACGGAGCTGACTGCCGCCTACTCCGGCATCGCCGCCGGCGCGAAGGTGACGATCAGCAGCAACGGCCTGGGCATCACGGCCACCACCACCAGCGGCGTGGCCGAAATCGTGGACTGGGACGGGACTGCCGTGGGCAGCCAGGTCCGGGTCCGATTCTAAGCAAGGAGGCGAGAAAGAATGCCTAATTCCGTAACCGTAACCGTTGCCAGCGGCCTGAACGACACCAGATTCGGCAAGCTCCAGGCCCCGCTGGCCAGCTATATCCGCCAGTTCGGCGGCATCCAGAAGCCCGAGGAGGAGCTCTGGGGCAAGGTCTTCAAGGAGAAGCAGTCCACCCACTGGGGCGAGGCCTACGGCTCCCAGACCGACATCGACGACATGGTGCCCGTGGGCGAGGGCGGCGACTATCCCAGCACCGCCTTCCAGGACGGCTATGACAAGGTCATCGCCAACGTGGAGTTCAAGCAGTCCATGCGCATCTCCCTGACGGCCATCGAGGACAACATCCTGGGCAATCTCAAGCAGGAGGCCGACAAGCTGGCCCGGGCCTATCACCGGGGCAAGGCCCGTCTGGCCGCCGCCTACGTGGGCATGTCCCTCCAGGGGCAGACCAGCTACAGTCTCAAGGGCTGGACCTTCGATCTGACCTGCATGGACAAGGGCTGCGTGTTCTCCAAGACCCACGCGCCGAAGGTATCCGGCGAGACCCAGTCCAACCTCTACGCTGACGCCTTCTCCGCTGACGCCCTGATCGCGGCCAAGCTGCAGATGCAGCAGCTCAAGGACGAGGACGGCAACACGATGGGAATCAATCCCGACACCATCATCATCCCGACCTACGACCCGATCCTCTACAAGGCCGTGCTCACGGCGGTGGGCTCTCCCCAGGTGACCGGCTCCGGAAACAACGACGTTTCCCTGCACTTCGGCAACTGGACCGTCCTCGTGTCCAGCTACCTCAACGACTTCGTGGATCAGAGCGCAGCCAACGCGCCGTGGATCCTGTTTGACTCCCGTTTCAACGCGGAGGCGGACGGCAACATCTTCCAGCAGCGCGTGCCCTTCAACGTGCGCTCCGAGCTGGCCCCGAACGACGACAACGTCTGGAAGGCCCGCGCCCGTTACGGCTTCGGCTTTGTCAACTGGCGCCAGATGATGGCCTTCGGCGTCACCGGCGGCTCCAGCCTGTAAGCAGCATCAACCACCGGGGGCGGGGCATCCCGTCCCCGGAATCGTACAAGGAGGGCTGACATGACAGCAACCGAGCTGATCGAACAGATCGACGAACTGGTGCCAAACCCGTTTTCAGAGGCGGCAAAGCTGGCTCTGGTGAACGAGATCGAAGGCAAGCTCCAGACGGAGCTGCTTCTGATCCCGCCGCGGGATGTGACCGTAATCGCCGCGGCGGACGCGGACAGCGCGGAGCTCCTGCTGCCGCCTGCCCGCGCTCCGCTTTATCTGGCCTGGATGCGCTCCATGATCTACTGGATGATGGGCGAGTACGAAATATACCAAAACGAGAAGGCGATGTTCGACGCGGAGTGGGAGCGGGCGATGCGGGACGCGTGCATCGAGCGAGACCGGAGCACCATCTGCGGCAGCACTGCGCCGAGTGAAGGAGGCGCGCTATGACGGTAATCCAGATCGAGGGCAGGCTCGGGCATCGGATCGAGGGCGAGCTCCTGACCGCCGGAAGCGTCGGACCGGAGATCCAATTCCTGTTTGACCGGGCGTGGGACGGGCTCACGAAGACGGCTGTCTTCCGGGGCTGCGGCCGTGTGGTTGACGTCCTGCTGACATCCGATCAGGCGACAATCCCGCCGGAGATCATGGCGCGAGCCGGGAGCCGGATGGAGGTGGGCGTCTACGGAACGGACGGGACGGGAACGCTCATCATCCCGACCGTTTGGGTGGCGATCGGACGAACGATCCCAGGCGCTGCACTTTCCGGGCAGGCAGCCGAAGCCCTCACGCCGAGCCTTGCAGAGCAGGTACTGGCTGCGGCGGGGCGGGCCGAGAACATTGCCGAGGCACTGGAGGAGGCGCTGGAAAACGGCGACCTCATCGGGCCGCAGGGACCGCAGGGCGAGACAGGGCCGCGGGGCCCACAGGGACCGCGGGGTCCCCAGGGACCGGCCGGTCCGGTCACAAGCGTCAACGGCCAGACCGGCGACGTAACGGTCGCAAGCTTGAACGCGCTGAGACGATTGGAAGAACAGATCGATCAGCTTAGCGCGAAGATCGAGGAGATCGAAGAAGCCCTGAAGGGCATTCTGAACGAACAGGAAGGAGAACAGACATGAGTTTTATCAGAGCGGAGGCTCAGAAAACGAGCCTCGGGAAACGCCTGCACTACGATCTGATCTGTGAGCTCGCGAGCGATCTGACCGGGGCATCGAGCGCGGGGTACGTGGACTACAACGGCTCGCAGCTCCGGCCCGCGCCCGGAAGCCTGTGCTGCTGCACCGGCAACGGGATAATCTACTCGCTCGGCTCGGACGGGACGTGGACGGAGGTGCCAGGATGAACCTGCTGCACGCTTTGATTCGGTCGAAGCTGACGGGGGGCTCCGGCGGCGGAGGCGGAGGCGACGGCTCCGTTTCGTTTATAATTGAAAATCCGATTGTCGCCGCGTATATGGCAAATGTTAATTACGATCCGTCTGATTACAGCACAACCGATGTTATCGCCTATTACCGTACGTCGGCAAGCTATCGGAAAGACCAGCCGAGCGCCGGGCCGGTGCCAATAAAAAAAGCAGGACTGCTCCAAGTGTTCGACAAGAGGGGCCGCACAGAACGTAATGTTTCCGCTGGGACTGAGAACATTTACAATCTTACGCCGGGGGCAGTTGTGCCTTATATTGTAACAGACGCGAGCGGAAACGGATTGCAGAGCGGCACGCTGAAGCCTGACGGCAAACTCCGCATGATTAAATGCGATGGCGTAAACAATATGCGCGATTTGGGCGGCTGGATTGCCGACGGCGGAAAATTGAAATACGGCTTGTTAATACGCGGAGGAGAGCTTGAAAATGCCACCGCCGCTGAAATCGTAGAAATCAACAGTGTACTGAACGTAGCCGATGAGATCGACTTGCGGAATAATTCTGAAATCTCAAATGATGTTTCTGAATTTCCGAACGCCGATTATCTCCACGTCCAACTTGGTCAATACCAGGGAGCCGTTGATCTTACGAATGCCACTATGCTTTCGCGGACGGTTACGGTGCTGCGTAGAATTATGGAAAATGCGAAGAAAAACAGGACAACGTATTTTCACTGCGTTTCTGGCGCGGATCGGACTGCCACAATAGCATTCCTGATTGAAACAGTTTGCGGCGTTTCTCGTTCTGATATGGACAAAGATTATGAGCTCACTTGCTTTACCAATGAGGGCGAGAGCGCTGCTCGTACACGGGTGCTGAATGTCTGGAAAAACCTTGTTGGTTACATTGATGGAATGGATGGCGCTACTTACCGAGATAAATCTGTTTCATGGTTCATTCTTGCCGGATTTACAATCGAAGAAATTAACGATTTTCGTGTGAACGTGATTGACGGCAATCCAGAAACGGTAACGTCACAAGTTGATTATACGTGCAAGTCTATTTCGCTGAACAAAAGCACTGTCAGCATTGGGCAGGGCGAGAGCGACACGCTGACAGCTACGATTGCGCCGGTTTGGGCAACTGGAAATGTGGCATGGACTACGTCTGATTCCTCCGTTGTGACAGTAAGCGCGAATGGTGCAAGCGCAACCATAACAGGCGGTTCCAGCGGAAACGCCATTATTACCGCAAGCTGCAACGGTCACACGGCGACTTGTGCGATCACTGTTCGGGCGGCTGAACTTGTCTACACGATTTCTTCTACCGGAGCGGTTCATGGCGTCAAAATCAGCAGCTCAGACCACACAACGGAGACCACTGGGCAGGCAGCTTACGCGGCGACAGATTATGTCAGCGCAACAAACTACACCCATTTCCGATTGAGCAATAACTACGATGGTCTTTCCTACGGCGGAACGGCAACCAACAACGTCTATCTTAACTGGTACGACGGAAGCAAAAATTATATTTCTTCCACCGAAACGATAGGAACGAATCAGGGCGCAGCTATGACGCCGCTGACCGGAACAATTCCGAACGGAGCAGCTTATTACCGTTTGAGAGCGTACTGCGGAGAAGCAGCAAAGCGGGAGGCATGGTTTGACGCATTCGTCGTAGAGCTTGGGCGGTATGAATAAAAACAATCGTTGACGCAAACGTCTGGGAGCCGGGCGCTCCCGGGACGGAAACACTTTGGAAGGAGAAAACCAAATGAAACACTTTTTGACATCTGCGCTGGGCGTGATCGGCGCAGGCATCGCCGCAGCATTCGGCGGCTGGGGGCCAGGCCTGATGACGCTCTGCATTTTTATGGCAATCGACTATATCACCGGCCTGCTGGTCGCCGGCGTTTTCCACGCATCGAAAAAGAGCGAATCCGGCCGGCTGGACAGCAGAGCGGGCTTTAAGGGACTGATCCGGAAAGGGGCGATCCTGCTGATCGTCCTGATTGCCGCGCGCCTGGACATCCTGCTCAACACCACAATCGTGCGCGACGCTGTGGTGATCGCCTTCTGTGTGAACGAGGCGATCTCTATCGTTGAAAACGCTGGCCTGATGGGCGTTCCCATCCCTGCCGCTCTGCGGCGGGCGATCGAAGCGCTGGAGCAAAAGGGCGGCGCGGCTGCGGAGAATAATAATTTCAACACGAGCATTCCGCACGCTGACGACGATCTGACGCCCGAGGAAGCGGACTGCCGCATTACGGTCCGGAATCCGGAGCTGCACAAGGACGGGGGCGAGGAATGAAGATCGTTGAGGCTTACGCCACCAAATGCCCATGCTGGAGCAAGAACCTGTATCAGCAGAGCATCGGACCGGACAACAAGAACGCCGATCCCAACTATCAGGCATTCTACGCCTGCAAGCCGCCGCGGCTGATCCTGCATTCCGTCGGCTGCTCCCGCGCCTCCGCAAAGGTGCAGGCGCAGAAATGGAATCAGGCGGGCAACGGCTCGGCCATCGCACACGCAGCCATCGACGCGGAGACCGGCGACGTCTGGCAGACCCTCCGCTGGAATATGCGGGGCTGGCATGCCGGGACGGCCGGAAACAACTGTGCCGTCGGCGTGGAGATGTGCGAGTCCACGGCGATCCGCTATCTCAAGGTCGGAGAGAGCGGGTACCAGCCGGGGAAGTTCGAGGTTCTCGATCTGGCAAAGGCGCGGAGCAACTGCGAGACGACCTATCGCAGCGCCGTGGAGCTGTTTGCCTATCTCTGCCAGCTCCTGGGCAGCAAGCCCTCGGAGATCCGGTCCCACAATGAATGGAACCGGGAGCACGGCGTGAGCGGGCATATCGACCCGGAGCACTTCTGGCGGCAGCTCGGCATGAGCTACACCATGAACGGATTCCGTGCGGACGTGGCCGCCATGGTGCAGAATGCCACGGCGACGGGGGAGCTCTACCGGATCCAGGTAGGCGCGTTTCGGAAACGCGCCTACGCGGAGGCGTTCCTGCATGAGGTTCAGGAGAAATATCCCGGCGCGTTCATCAAAACCGAGAAACAGTGAAACAACCGCCCTTCCCGTGATGGGGAGGGCGGTTTGCATAAGGTTCGGCAGCAAAATCAGAGATTCGGGCGGTCGGTGACCGCCCCTACGAGCGGGACGGGGAACCCGTCCCCTACGAACGGCGGGACGGCGGGCGCGTGGGGACGACGGCGGGCGCATGGGTATGCGCCCCTACAGGGACGGTTAATGTGTGCGTTTGGGTAAAAGAAACAAGCTATCATATCCACAGTACAAAGACTGACGCTGCGAGGACGCAGCGCGAACGGTCGGGAAGGAGACAGCATGGAAGAAACCAGAAAAGGGATCGCGTCTGTGGCCAGCATCCGAAGGCTGGAGCACTGGCGCTCCATCGTCGAGCGAGACAAGGCCGCCTGGGAACCGGAGAAGAAGAAAATGGGCTGGCGCGAGGACCTGTTCAACGGAACGAAGCGGCTCAGACCGCTGGTGGACGGTGAGACCGAGAACGACGGGCTGCGCTGCCATCACGTGCGAAACGTGATCGCCGAGAACATCGAGTCGATGGTGGACAGCCGGGTGCCGCGGCCCAAGGTTACGGCGATCAACGAGAACGACGAGGAGCTGGCCCGCATCCTGGAGGAGCTGCTGCGCTCCTGCGCCGGACGGCTGCACCTGCGGGTACTCAACGACCAGGCGGAGCGGATGGGCCCGATTCAGGGCGGATTCTTCTGGATGGTCGAATGGGACGACAGCATCCAGACGCCGGACGGGCCGGGCGACGTGAAGATCTCCATCCTCCATCCGCGCCAGGTGATTCCGCAGGCGGGAATCTACACCGACGTGGAGGACATGGATCACATCACCGTCATGGTACCGATGACCGTCCTGCAGGTGCTGGAGCGGTACGGCGTGGACGTGGACGGGATTGCGGAGACCGATGCAGAGGCCAAAGGGCAGGAGGGCGAGACCGGGACCGAGAATGGAATAGTCACCGTATATCAGCTCTACTACCGAAACGGCCGCGGTGGGATCGGCAATCTGGCATGGACGGGAGACGTGATCCTCTGCGACCGGGAGGATTACCAGGCGCGGCACATCCTGCGCTGCAAGCAGTGCGGCGCGACTGCTCCCTATTTCCGCAAACCGTCCAAGGAGCGGAGAGAGGAGCTGAAGACCGCGGGACAGATGGACGCGAGCGTCCGCCGCTGCCTCTACTGCGAGGGAACGGAATTCGAGGAGACCGAGATCACCGGGCGAGCCGTGATGCCGGGCGAGCAGACCGTCATCATGGACAACGCCGGCAACGAGATCGAGCTGGAGGAGGCTGCGGCCTGGCTGGACCCGGAGGGCAGGCTTCAGATCGAGGAGCGAACCGTGATCCCGTACTACCAGCCGAATATGTTCCCCGTTCAGATCCAGAAGAATATCTCCCAGTTTGGCAGGCTCCTGGGCCAGTCCGACGTGGACAAGATGGAGGACGCCCAGAATCTGATCAAGCGGATGGACAAAAAGATCATCGATCGCATGGTAAAGGCCGGAACGGTGATCGCGCTGCCTTCGGACGTCCGGCTCCAGACCAACACCGAGGACGGGCGGGTCTATCGCTGCGACGATCCGGCCAAGCTGACGATGATCCAAACCTTCGATTTCAGCGGAGACATCAGCGGAGAGTCCCAGATCGAGGCGAGAGCCTACGAGGAGGCAAGGCAGGCCTCCGGCGTGACGGATTCCATGCAGGGCCGCCGCGACCCGACTGCCACCTCCGCGAAGGCGAAGGAGTATTCCGCCGCCAAGGCAGAGGGCCGGATGGAATCCAGGCGCGTGATGAAGCAGGAAGCCTGGTCGAAGATCTACGAGCTGATCGCCAAGCTGTATTTGGCCTACGCAGACAAGGGCAGACGGCTCCGGGTGGAGCAGCCGACCGGCGGCGTCCGGTACGACGTCTTCGAGCAGAACAAGTTTCTGAAAAAGGACCGGGAAGGAAACATCTACTACGAGGACGGCTTCGTCTTCACGGTGGACGACGCCACGGCGATCGGCGAGAGCCGCGAGGCCATGTGGCAAGAGATCAACCGTTCCTTCGGCGCCGGGACGCTGGGCAATCCGCAGGACATCGGGACGCTGATCCTTTACTGGGGACTGATGGAGGAGCAGAGCTACCCCGGCGCGGGAAGAATCAAAAAGAAGCTGGAGGAGCAGCGAGACCGCCAGGCGCAGGCCGCGGCGAATCAGCAGCAGACGCCGCCGACGGTTCCCGGCGGCGCACCCGGCGGCATGCCGCCGCAGATGTAGAAACAGGAGGACAGCATGAGCCAGTTAAATCACATCACGCCGAATATGGTGCCTCGGCCGACTGGGGCCGCCAGGCAGGATATTGACGAGATTTACCGTTATCTCTTCAAGCTCGTCGGTGATCTGGAGTTCAGATTGGCCGACCTTGATCGGCGGCTCCGGGAGCTGGAGCCGAGCGGGCAGAAGATCGGCCAGCGCAGCAGGCCGACACGGAGCAATCAGACGGGAGGATGAGAGTAAAATGCTGCCGAACATCAGAAAGCCGAGCGGGATCACCAAGACCGACCAGCTGAGCTTCGGGGGCTACGACCGCAGACCGGACGCCAGAGACGGCACGTTCCGGGAAACCGTGGGCATGAGCCAGAGGGAGTTTCCCGTCATGGTCAGCGGTGCCTTACCAAAGCGCCTGGACGCTGAGGAAGAGGGGCAGGGGCTCACGGTCTGCGCGGTGGGCGGCGTTCTCCTGCGCTGCTGCGGGGGGCTGGTCTACGCCAACGACGTTTGCATCGGCTCCACGGTACAGAGCAAGGAGCGGATCATTCCCTTCGGCAAGGGGGCTGTGCTGGCCGAGGGAAAGCTTCTGGTCGATCTGACCGTGATTCCGAAGGGGACCAAGGAGGACCAGGAGGCGCTTCCGGAGAACGCCGAGGACGGGGACGCCTGGCTCCTGCCGGCGGAAAGCGGAGACGCCGACGATCCGCCGGACCTGTGGCTCCGGGAGGAGGGGGAATGGGTCAACAAGGGCCCGATGCTCCACGGCTTGGAGGAGGAAGTGCGGATCGACTGCGCGGTCTTCCAAACCGGGACATTCCTGGGGGAGACGGCCGCCAACAACTGCATCAAGCAGGTCGACGAACTGAGCGAGATTGTCCCCGGGTACACAATGCCGGATCTCACCGAGCATTTCAAGCCGGGGGACGCCGTGACGATCCACAGCGGGATTAAGGAATTCGATCAGACGCTGATCGTTCGGGAGGTCTCCGAAAACGAGCTGCGGTTTTATGAGTACAGTTTTCCGTACATGGTGGGCCGGTACACGGTCCCGGCCGGCGGCGAAAACGTGTGGCCGGGGCTCTATCTGGTCAAGGGCTGGGATCGGTTCGAGCGGGATCTGGAAGACCGGCCCCTGCAGTACGTCATCATCAAGGCAGGAACGACGATGACGCCGGGCATGTATCTGGAATACCGTTTTCAGGACAGACAGTTCGATCCGTTGACCTATTTTCGGAACACGGCGCAGATCTCGCTGCATCAGGCAGACGGAACGGATATCACGGAGGACAGCACCACGCACGAGCCCCGCGTCACGATCGCCGCGGAATACGACGCGGAGGATTATCCGGACGGGCCGAAGGAGTTGCTGTTCGTCGAGGCAGACACCGGCGAGGATCTGTTCTTCGGGCGCTTGGACGTGAAGATCACAAAGAAGTGGCCGGAGAAGCTCCGGGCCGCATTCGCAGACAGCAACCGGCTCTGGGGTTGGGAGGGCCGGACCCTGCGGGCGTCCAAGCTCGGCGACCCGTCCAACTGGGATTACTTCGACGGACTGTCGGAGGACAGCTGGGCCGTGGACATCCAGTGGCCGGAGCAGATCACCGGTGGCATCAGCGCAAACGGCTATCCGACCTTCTACACCGAGCGCAGGCGGCTGCGGGTCTACGGCTCGACGCCGGAAGCATATCAGCTCTCGGAGCTGGACTGCAACGGCGTAATGCAGTCCTGCGAGGAGTCGCTGGCCATCGTGGACGGCGTCTGCTACTACGTTTCAAGGGAAGGCGTCATGCGGGACGACGGGACCGCGCCGGTCTGCATCAGTCAGGCCTTCGGGCCGCTGCGGCTGCACGATGCGGTCGCAGGAGGCGGCGGCTTTATGCTGATGGTCTCGGGGACCGAGGGCGAGGGCTCTGGCGCGCAGCAGCACCTGTTCAGCTTCGACACCAGGAACGGAACGTGGATCCACATGCGGGAAACGGGGATCACGTCCATCACCGCAGGCGAGGGACGGATCTTCGCGGCGGACGCGGAAGACGAGCTGCTCTGCTTCGGCGACGCGCCGGACTGGGGCGTCTGGGAAGACGTTTCGGCTCCGCCGGTCGCCTTCGAGCTGGAGACGAACGACTTCATTGCAGACCAGCCAAACACAAAGCGGGTCCACAGGGTTCAGCTTCGCATGAAGCTGGAGCAGGGGACCAGGGTAGAGGCGGCGATCCAGTACGACGAAAGCGGAACGTGGATCACGGCGGCAAGACTGCGAGGAGACGGTTTCCGACGGAGCGTCTACCTGCCGATCCTGCCCAGACGGTGCGACCGCTTCCGCCTGCGGTTCCGGGGCTCCGGGAGCTGGCGGCTGGAATCCTTCGCGCTGGAGCTCCGCGGCGGGTCCCCGGAGCGGCGGCCCGGACCAAGGTACACGGAATAAAGGAGGTATTCACAAATGGCAAACTACGGCTACAACCCGAAGGTGGATTACAGCAAGGGCATCAACGAGGCAATCGCCAATCACGATTACCGGACGGCCAGCATCCTGGAGCAGCAGCGGAACGAGAAGATCCGCGGTGAGGGACTGACGCAGTATCAGACCACCAGCCACTACGCAGACTATCTGCCCAAGACCGACGAGATCAACAGCGGGATGGACAAGCTGGCGAATCCGGAACAATGGAACTACAACTACCAGAACGACCCGGCCTGGCAGGCCTACCGCAAGGAATACCTTCGTGAGGCTGACCGTGGCACCAGGGACACTCTGGGCGCCTATGCGGCCCAGACCGGCGGAATGCCCTCCACGGCAGCCGTTGGCGCCGCACAACAAGCGGGAAACTACTACCGGTCCCAGCTGGCCGACAAGATCCCGGAGCTGATGCAGCAGGACTACAGCCGCTATATGCAGGGCCGAGAGGCCGACCGGGCGGATCTGTCCCTGCTGGCGAACATGGAGGCACAGCGGGACGCTTACAGTCTGGACCTGCAGCAGTTCGCCATGCAGAAGGAGCAGGCGCAGATCTCGGCGGCAATGGACCGATGGGCCACGATGGGCTACGCCGACCGGAGCGTGGCGCAGATCCTCGGCGTGCCGGAGGGCACGTCTACCCAGTCCGCCCAGTACCAGGCCTGGCAGCAGCAGCAGGCCGACCTGGACCGGCAGCGGCAGGAGCGGCTCGACGCCGCCGACCAGGAATACAGAAACTGGCAGATGCAGAACGGCGACCGGGACGACGCCTATTCCCGGGCGATGACGTGGATCCAGATGGGCATCATGCCCAGCGACGAGGCGCTGGCCGCCGCAGGGATCGACAAGGCGCAGGCCCAGCGGGCGGTGTACCTGGCGAATGCAGGCGGCTATTCCGGCGGCGGATCGTCCGGCGGCGGAGGTTCGTCCGGCGGAAGAAGGTCCTACAGCAGCGGCAGCGGAAGAAGTTCCGGCAGCAACGGAAAGGGCGGTGGGAGCGGCAGCGGAAAGGGCGGCACCGACGGTGAGCCCGAAACGCCGTTCAAGGCGTCGAAGCTTGGCAGCTCAGATCTGGATCGCTATGCCAGACTGTACGGCAGCGCAGCCAGCAGCTCGAAGGATCCGCAGTCCGTCTTTGACAAGCTGCTTGTGCTTTACACACAGAAATACGGGTCGCAAAGCAACGCGAGGAGCAAAGGCTATTACGATCAGTGGGCGGCAGGTCTGGA